>NZ_JACVVY010000004.1:0-444355 GCF_020658175.1 Clostridioides sp. ES-W-0018-02
TCAAGATAAGATTTCCCACCGCAAGGGTAAGACCCCAGAAAGACTATCTGGTTGATAGGTCGAAGGTGTAAGTGCAGCAATGTATTTAGCTTATCGATACTAATAGGTCGAGGACTTGACCAATATTTATTTGATGTTCATTAATTAAAATATATATGTAGTTTTTAGAGTGTTAACTTTAAAAAACTAGTTTTACTAGCTATAAAAATTTAATGCGGGTGTAGCTCAATGGTAGAGTTCTGGCCTTCCAAGCCAGCTGTGAGGGTTCGATCCCCTTCACCCGCTCCAAAAGATTATGTGGTTACAATAGCAGAGAGGATACACCTGTTCCCATTCCGAACACAGAAGTTAAGCTCTCTAGCGCTGATGGTACTTGGTGGGAAACTGCCTGGGAGAGTAGGACGTAGCCACGTAATTTTTTTTTGCATAAAATTTTATAAAAATCTAATTATTATATGTTTTTATTTGTCTTTTATAGATTTTTTTGGCAATAAATGATATAGTGAATATAATTAAATATTTAAATATTTAATTTTTTTTGTTTTTTTGTAAGTTTATTTTTATAACTTTTTTTAAAATTTTTGGGAGATACACTTTGACATATGTTTTAAAAGTAATTTTAACAGTAAGTAGGATAAAAAATAAATAAAATAGAAATTTGTGTTAAATAAGGAGATTAATATGAAAAAAAATGCAAGATTGATAACAACAGGAATTCTTTCAATGGCAATTGTTGCACCTACAATGGCATTTGCTACTGAGTCTAATGCTATGGAAAATAATGCTAACTTAAATATAAATTTGGAGAAAAAAAGTATAGTTTTAGGAAGTACATCAAAAGTAAGTGTGAAGTTTAAAGAAAAGCCAGATGCTGATAGCATTACTTTAAAATATAAATGTTATGACATGCCACTAGATACAACTCTGAACTACAATCAATCAACTGGATTATATGAAGGAACAATCAACTACAATAAAGACCCAGAATATTTAAATGTATGGGAATTACAGGGTATAACAATAAATAGCACAACTAATCCTAAGACTTTAGATAAACAAGAATTAGAAGCTATGGGATTAAATTTAAAAGATTATGATGTAACACAGGAATGTATAATTGAAGACATAACTTCAAGAAAAGATGTAAATAAATATTTGAGAAAAACTTCTGCTCCTATAACAGAACTTACAGGAAGTGATAGATATGAAACAGCAGTTAAGATAAGTAAAGAAGGCTGGAAAAATGGTTCAGATAAAGTAATTATAATAAGTGGAGATGTAAGCATCGACGGTATTATATCAACTCCATTAGCTACTACATATAATGCACCAATACTTTTAGTTGAAAAAAACAGTGTACCAGCCAGTGTAAAAGCAGAATTAAAGCGTCTAAATCCTAAAGATATAATTATAATTGGAGATGATAATTCTATTTCTAAAACTACTGCTAATCAAATAAAATCAACTGTAAGTGCTAGTCAAACACGTTTGAATGGTTCTAATAGATATGAGACATCTTTATTGATAGCAAAAGAAATAGATAAAAATCATGATGTAGATAAAGTATATATAACAAATGCAAATGGTGGAGAAGTAGATGCACTTACTATTGCAGCAAAAGCAGGTCAAGATAAGCAACCAATTATATTAAGTGATAAAGACAGTCTTACAAATGATACATATAAGTGGCTACAAAGTGAGGATTTACAAAGTGCTTACTTTATAGGTGGTCCTCAAATGTTATCAACAAATGTTATCAATAAAATAAATGATATAACTAAAGATAGTGTTACTAAAAATAGAGTATATGGAGCAGATAGACATGAAACAAATGCAAATGTAATAAAAACATTCTATACAGAGGATGAATTAGAAGCTGTTCTAGTTGCTAAGTCAGATGTACTTGTTGATGCTTTAGCAGCAGGGCCATTGGCTGCTAGTTTAAAATCTCCAATACTTATAACACCAAAAACATATGTATCTGCATATCATAAGGATAATTTAGAAGCTAAATCTGCTAATAAAGTGTATAAGATAGGAGGCGGATTAACTTCTAAGGTAATGAATTCTATAGCATCATCATTATCTAAGCATAATACAACACCAACAGACCCAGGAGCTAGTAATGGAGCAAAAACAGTTATGATTGACCCAGGTCATGGTGGCTCGGATACTGGAACAACAGGTAAACCATTAGGTGGAATTAGAGAAAAAGATTATACTTTAAATACTTCACTTGCAACAACTGAATATTTACGTTCAAAAGGAATAAATGTAATTATGACAAGAGATACAGATAAGACTTTATCACTTGGAAATAGAACTGCCCTATCTAACTCTTTAAGACCAGATTTATTTACAAGTATACACTATAATGCATCTGATACAACTGGAAATGGAGTAGAAGTATTTTATAAACTTGCAGACAAAAATGGTGGAACTACTAAAACTGTAGCTACAAACATATTAAATAGAATTTTAGAGAAGTTTAATCTTAAAAATAGAGGTATAAAAACAAGAACACTATCAACTGACCCTACAAAGGATTACTTGTATGTTTTAAGAACTAATGATATGCCAGCTGTACTTGTAGAATGTGCATTTTTAGATAATGAGAAGGATATGAGTTTATTGAATTCATCATCAAAAGTAAAGGACATGGGTACACAAATAGGTAAAGGTATAGAAGAGTCATTAAAATAGTACATAATGAAAATACTTAAAAAACTCAGCATAAATTAATTTATGACTTTAGATTTAGTTTAAATCCATAAAATAAAAATATAATTCTGTTAGTAATAAAGACTATGTATAAGTTGTTGCAGATATAAGTGCAAATAGTGTATACATAGTCTTTTTGTGTTGAAGTTTTGGTTGCTAAGTCTCAGGTGTAATTATAGAGATGTATTTAACTTCTAGGTATTAATAAGGTCGAGGACTTGAATAATATTTATATGATGTTTATTTATTAAAATATATATGTAACATTTAGAATGCAACTTTGAAAAATTAATTTTATTGACTTATAAAAATTTGATATAAAACTCTACAAAATATAATCATTATATGTTTTTATTTGTCATTTATAGATTTTTTTAGTAATAAATGATATAGTGGAAATGAGCAAATATATTTAATTATGTTTATTTTTTGTAATTGTTTATTTTTTGTAATTTAATTTTTAATAAATTTTTGCAAATTTAGATAAGCACACTTTGCTGTGTTTTAAAAAATTAAAAGATAAAAAAAGCAAGGTGAAAATCTATGTTAAGTAAGGAGATTAATATGAAAAAAAATACGAGATTAATAACAACAGGAGTTCTTTCAATGGCAATTGTTGCACCTACAATGGCATTTGCTACTGAGTCTAATGCTATGGAAAATAATGCTAACTTAAACATAAATTTGGAGAAAAAAAGTATAGTTTTAGGAAGTACATCAAAAGTAAGTATAAAATTTAAAGAAAAACCAGATGCTGATAGCATTACATTAAAATATAAATGTTATGATATGCCACTAGATACAACTCTGAACTACAATCAATCAACTGGGGTATATGAAGGAACTATAAATTATAATAAAGACCCAGAGTATCTAAATGTTTGGGAGTTACAAGGGATAACAATAAATAGCGCAACTAATCCTAAGACTTTAGACAGACAAGAATTAGAAGCTATGGGATTAAATCTAAAAGACTACAATGTAACACAGGAATGTATAATTGAAGATATAACTTCAAGAAAAGATGTAAATAAATATTTGAGAAAGACTTCTGCACCTATCACAGAACTTACAGGAAGTGATAGATATGAAACAGCTGTTAAAATAAGTAAAGAGGGATGGAAAAATGGTTCAGATAAAGTAGTTATAATAAATGGAGATGTAAGCATAGATGGTATTATATCAACTCCACTAGCAACTACATATAATGCACCAATACTTTTGGTTGAAAAAAACAGTGTACCAGCCAGTGTAAAAGCAGAATTAAAGCGTCTAAATCCTAAAGATATAATTATAATTGGAGATGATAATTCTATTTCTAAAACTACTGCTAATCAAATAAAATCAACTGTAAGTGCTAGTCAAACACGTTTGAATGGTTCTAATAGATATGAGACATCTTTATTGATAGCAAAAGAAATAGATAAAAATCATGATGTAGATAAAGTATATATAACAAATGCAAATGGTGGAGAAGTAGATGCACTTACTATTGCAGCAAAAGCAGGTCAAGATAAGCAACCAATTATATTAAGTGATAAAGACAGTCTTACAAACGATACGTATAAGTGGTTACAAAGTGAGGATTTACAAAATGCTTACTTTATAGGTGGTCCTCAAATGTTATCAACAAATGTTATCAATAAAATAAATGATATAACTAAAGATAGTGTTACTAAAAATAGAGTATATGGAGCAGATAGACATGAAACAAATGCAAATGTAATAAAAACATTCTATACAGAGGATGAATTAGAAGCTGTTCTAGTAGCTAAGTCAGATGTACTTGTTGATGCTTTAGCAGCAGGACCATTGGCTGCTAGTTTAAAATCTCCAATACTTATAACACCAAAAACATATGTATCTGCATATCATAAGGATAATTTAGAAGCTAAATCTGCTAATAAAGTGTATAAGATAGGAGGCGGATTAACTTCTAAGGTAATGAATTCTATAGCATCATCATTATCTAAGCATAATACAACACCGACAGACCCAGGAGCTAGTAATGGAGCAAAGACAGTTATGATTGACCCAGGACATGGTGGTTCAGCACCTGGAAATTCATTTGGAGGAATGATTGAAAAAGATTACAATTTAAATACTTCACTTGCAACTACTGAATATTTACGTTCAAAAGGAATAAATGTAATTATGACTAGAGATACAGATAAGACTTTATCACTTGGAAGTAGAACTGCTTTATCTAACTCACTTAAACCAGACTTATTTACAAGTATACATTACAATGGTGATAATAATAGAAAAGGTCATGGAGTAGAAGTGTTTTACAAGCTTAAAGATAAAAATGGAGGAACTTCTAAGACTGTGGCTACAAACATATTAAATCGAATTTTAGAGAAATTTAAACTTACAAATAGAGGTATAAAAACAAGAGTACTTACTAGTGACCCTACAAAAGATTATTTATACGTTTTAAGAACCAATGACATGCCAGCTGTACTTGTAGAATGTGCATTTTTGGATAATGAGAGTGATATGAAGTTAATAAATTCACCTGCAAAAGTAAAAGAAATGGGCACACAAATAGCTAAAGGAATAGAAGAATCATTAAAGTAATTAAAAATAGAGTGATTAAAGTTTAATATAAATTTATGATTGTGAGTTTATATTAAAGCTATAATTTGAAGTATGGGTGTGTAAATATATAAAGACTATATATACATTGTTGCATATACAAATGCATAACAGTGTATATATGGTCTTTTTTGTAGTTAAATGCAATAATTTGATTGTATTTTGAAAAATGCACAATATGATATAATTAGATAATATACACTTAATTTAATTAAGGAAGGTGATTATGTGGAATATTTATTAAAAAAAAGCAGTCTAAAAAAAGATGAAAATGAATCCTTAGGTAAATATAAGGAATTATTGAATAGAACTGAAAATAACTCAAGAAGTATTATTTTATTAGTACCAAATAACAATACTAGAATAAGATATGAGAGGTCATTAGAATTAGATTATAGTGAAGAATTAAAAATAACAACATATATAGGATTTGTAAAAAAAGAATTATTAAAATATTGGGCACTTATAATAGAGAAATGTGAAGGAATAAATAAAAAATCTATATCTCCAACATTTATATCAAATAGTTTAAGTGAATATTTAATAATTAAAAAAGTTAAGGAAAAAAGAGTGAAAGAAGGATATTTCGAAGATATCACAGGAACGAATAAATCAATCGCAAAAAGTATAATTACAAATATAAGTAAGTCCGCATTTAATTTAATTGACTTTGATTTTATTGGAGAAAAAATATATTCATCAAAGAAAAATAGAAATAGTATATATAGATTTTCATATACTCAGATGGATGAAATTATATCATATTATATAAATACACTGCTTTCAAATTCAATGTTAGATAATGCACTGAGTGTATATCTATATAATAATTACCTTCTTAATGATGAGTTTTATTTAAAAAATTTACTTAAAGAATTGAGATATATAGTAGTTGATAGTCTTGAAAATTCAAGTAATGCAGAAGTAGATTTTATTGAAAAGGTGTCAAGCAATGCATTAGAAAGCTATATATTCTTTGATTTTAGTAAAGATTATTCTGTATTTAATAATATTGACATGGGTTATATAAATGAAAAGATAATATCTAAAATTAAATTTAAAGAAGAAATTAACTTTGAAAAAAGTAATATAAAAATAGAAGATTTATATTTATTACCCTCAAGTATAGAATTAAATCAATCAAGTCAACTATATAATGAAATGTTAGATTTAGTGAGCGAAAAGGTTGTAACACTTATAGAAAGTGGAGTATCTCCAAAAGATATAGCAATTATATCACCTATAAACAATACAATATTGGAGTATCAAATTAGAGATTCTTTGAAAGAAAAAAATATAGATGTTTTTAACACTAAAAAAGATAAAAAAGCTATAGATTACCCATATGGAAATGCTTTAGTGGTTGCAACTTGCATATTTTATGGATATTTAGACTTTATAAAAGATGAAGAATATATAAGTTTTTTAGAGACTCTTTTAGACATAAACAGAATAAAAGCATTTAAGATTTTTAAAGAAACAAGGTATTTAGAAGTTGATAAAATAGGAGGATATAATCAATATCGTGATATTTTACAGTATATTGAAGAAAAAAAGAAAAGTGATATAAAAATACATGAATTTTTAATTCAATTTTATATAGATAAAATGTTAAATTTAAAAGATGGTAAAAAGAATGTTGGTCTATGTAAACAGATAATAACTGAAAGTGAATCATTTAGTGAAAGTGCAAACCTACTTGGATTGAAAGAAGAAAAGATTTTTATAGAAGCTTTAAAGACGACAATAAATGATTATTATTCTGTTATTGATATAGAAGAGTTAAAAAGCAAAGATAAAATAGTAATAACAACTCCTTATTCATATATATCATCAAATATAGATAGAAGTGTCCAGATATTGGTAGATATAGGAAGTAATTCTTGGAATATGAAAATAGAAAAAGATATAAGTAATTTAATTGTACTTAGAAAATCTTTTGAAGAGAAAAAAATTTATACAAATGAAATGGAAGAGTACTACAAGAAATATTATCTATATAATACAATATATAATTTATTGTTAAGTGCAAAGAAAGTTTATGCATATAAGAGTGAATACACAATTAATGGTTATATTCAAGAAAGTATGCTATATAGTATACTTTTGAAACTCTCACATAAAGGAGATAAAATTTATGATTAATATAAACTATAGAGAAGACCAAATACCAATAATAAATTATGAGGATGGAACTATGGCAGTTCCAGCAGTTCCTGGGGCTGGCAAGACATTTATAATAACCAATTTAGTAGCTAAACTACTCCTTGAACAGAAACATAAAGGTGGTAAAATATTAGTTCTTACATATATGAATAGTGCTGTAAATAATTTTAAAGGTAGAATAAAAAAAATACTTGAAGAAAACAAAATAGACGATATTAACTCATATGAAGTAATGACTATACATAGTCTAGCTGTAAAAATAATAAAGGAAAAACCCGAAATAGTAATGCTAAGTGAAGATTTTAATATAGCTGATGATTTACAAAAAAGTATTATATTAAATGAATGTATAAATAAATTTAGATTTGATGGAGGAGAAAGAGCATTTAGATGGTTTCTAAAGGAGCAAAAAGATGAGAGATGGAAAGAGATAACTCTTGAAGCTTGGGAGAGAGGTTTTTTTGAATTTGTAGGAAATGCTATAAGTGAACTTAAATACAAGGGAATTTCTCCAGATAAGCTTGAAGAGATACTATCAAGAGGGCACAAAGGCATGCTTAAAGTGATTTTGCCAATATACAAATTGTATGATAGAAAATTAAAGCAAAATGGCTTACTAGATTATGATGATATATTAATTCTAGCAGAAAAAACCTTATGCTTAGATGAAGGACTTAGAAAAAAATTCCAAACTAGATATAAATATATTTTTGAAGATGAATGTCAAGATTCAAATGAAATACAAGGGAATATAATAAAAATTATATCAAGTGAAAATAATAATTTAGTTAGAGTGGGAGATATAAATCAGAGTATAACAGGTACATTTTCATCATCAGACCCTAGGTTTTTTAAAGAATTTATAAAAAATGCAAAGTGTTGTTATAGGATGGATATGTCAAATAGAAGTTCAAAAGATATACTAGATTTAGCAAATTCACTTGTAGAATATGTCACAAAAGAATTTAAACAAGAGGAATGCAGATATGCTCTTGAGGATATGCAAATAAAAACTGTTCCAACTGGAGTTGGATATAAAGAAAACCCTAAGCCAGAGCATTATAATATAAATGTAAAATGGTATAATAGTTGGAAAAATGAAATAGAACAAACTGCTAAATATGTTAAAGGTATAAAAAAGAAATATCCAGATAAGAGTATAGGAATACTAGTTCCATTTAATGAACAAGTTACACAAGTTGCTAAGGAACTTAGAGAGTATAGTCTAACCTTTGAAGAATTGGGTCCAAATTCTTTAAGTAAAAGAAAGGTTATAAATAGCATAGCTTCTATTATAGATTTTATGCTAAACTGCGATGATATAGAAAAGTTAATAATCGTACTTGATAAGGTTTTTATAAATACAGACAATGAGATAGAAGAAAAGAATTTTTTAGACAGATTAAAAAAATATACAACAGAAGAAATTATATATGATTTGAAATTTAATAAAGATAAATTTGAATCACTAGAAATTAATGAAGAAAGCGATATATATACAAGTTTTAAATATGGTATAGATATTATAAAACAGATATTAGAATACCCAATAATAAGGTTAGACCTGCTGATACTGTTCATTGGTAAAAAGCTCAACTTAGAAAAAGAGGATAAAGCAGTATTAGATTATATATCTTTTTATATAAAGTATTTAGTTTCGGAAAATATATATATGGACTTAGAAGATGTTTACAATGTTCTATTTGATGTTAAAAATAAGGTGTTTAATCACATAATAGATGTAGTTTATGAGATAAATGGATATGAGCCAGAACCTGGTAGCATAACACTATGTAATTATCATAAATCAAAGGGGATGGAATGGGATTGTGTGTTTTTATTAGGTCTTGTTGAATATAATTTCCCTGACAATATTACTCAGAAATTTCAGAGTGATAAATGGTACTTAAAAGAAAAATACAAAAATCCAATGGCTATTATTAAGTCAGAAATTGAAGCTATATTAAAAGGTAGTATTTCAACTGATTACGCTTATCAAACTAAAATTGATTCTATAAATGAGAAGATTAGACTTTTATATGTAGGAATCACTAGGGCAAAGGAGATGTTAGTACTTTCAGGGAGTGCTTATAGAGATGAAAATGATATAGGTAATAAAAGAAAAGAACAGAATCCTTGTGTTTATTTAAGAAGGTTGAATCAATATATTATTGAGAAAAGGTCAAATTAACATATAGATGAGTTAAGTTGATATATTATTGAAAGAAATATAAGTTAATATATGATGAGTTTAGCTTATATACTATTAAAAGAATGCCAAATTAATATATAATAAATAGTTATTAAAAAATAAAGTTAAGAGAGAAGTGATATGATTGAATGATAAATTAAAATATTTTTCTTATAGTCAAAATTCAATTAACACATATAAATCGTGCCCACTAAAATTTAAATATAAGTATATTGATAAAATAAATTGGAAAAATGATGATATAGGTAGTAGAGAATATTATGATAGTTTAAAAACTGGAAGAGACTTTCATTTAATTTGTGAAAGATACTTTAGTAATATACCACTTGGAATCTATTTTAATGAAGATGATAAAAATAGTAAAAGATTTTCAAAATGGATTGAGAATATAAAAAAAATTGTTCCTATCGAAAAAGAAAAAATGTATTTACCAGAATATGAAGTAAGGATGAATTTAAATGGGGACATATTACAAGCAAAGTATGATTTAATTGTAGTTGGAAAAGGCAATATAGAGATATGGGACTGGAAAACTGAGTCTAAAAAGATTAACTATAAAAATGTGGAAAGTAGGATTCAAACAATAGTTTATATGTTTTTGGCAAAAGAAGTTATACCAAAAGTTTTAAAAATAGAAGTAAATGTTAAAGATATAAGTATGAAATATTACCAACCTGAATTTGATGATTTGCCAATTAATATCTCATATGATGAAGAAAAACATGAAGCAAATAGAAATAAGATTCAAAACTATATAAACATGATAAAAAGTACTAATTATGAAGAACATACATACGAACACAATCTATACAATGATATAGAAAAGGTATATAATAAAGAAGAACGTATGTGCTATAGAAATAAAAGTCATTGTAAGTATTGTGAGTTTAATAAATTATGCAATGACAAAGAAATAGATTATAGTATTTTGGAGGCGGAAATTTATGGGACTTAGGTTTATATTAGGTAGATGTGGAAGTGGAAAATCTACATATATATTAGATGAAATTAAAAAAGAATCTCAAAAAAATGAAATGACATCTGTTATACTTTTAGTTCCAGAACAGTATACATTTGAAGCTGAAAATAGAGTAAGCAAACTATTTTTAGGAAGAGAAAAGGACAAGTACTTAAGAGTTAGAGTGCTTAGTTTTAAAACACTGAGTAACATAGTTTTTTCTCAAACAGGAGGATTAACAGATGTAAATATAAATTCTAGTGGAAAAGCAATGATGGTGTATCGAGCGATAGAAGATGTAAGTGAAGAGTTAAATGTATTTTCAAAATCAAAGTCGCAATCTGGTTTTGTAAGTTCAATTACAGATATGATATCAGAAATGAAACAGTACAATATAAGTCCTGAAATGTTAGAAAATATATCTGGAGAATTAGAAAATGAGACATTAAGTTTAAAGTTAAAAGATATAAGTAAGATATATAATTCTTTTGAAGGAAAATTACATGAAAATTATATAGATGCTCAAGATATGTTGACTTCATTATCAGGCAAAATAGAATTGAGTAACTATTTAGAAGGAGCTTATGTTTATATAGATGAGTTTACAGGTTTTACACCAAATCAATACAATGTTATAAAAAGTATATTAAATAAAGCTAAAGATGTTAATATATCTTTGACTGTAGATAATGTTAATTATATTGGATATAGCAAAGCAGATGTATTTTCTAGAACTAAGTTTACTTATTCAAAATTAACTCAATTATGTAATGAAGAAGGAGTAAAAATATTACCACAAGTAAATTTAAATACAGGCACTATAAAAAGATTTGAAGGAATTCAAGAGTTACAACATTTAGAAAAGTTTTATAATGCTTATCCATATAAAACATATATAAATCCAACTAAAAATATAAAAATAAAAGAATTTAATAATCTATATTCAGAGGTAGAAGAAATAGCTAAAGAAATTGTACATTTGGTTAGAGACAAAAATGTTAGATATAGAGATATAACTCTTGCTACAAGAGACTTAAATAGATATGATTTTTTGGTACATTCTATATTTAATGAGTATAACATACCTAACTTTATAGATAAAAAGAGAGAAGCAAAAAGTAATCCAATAGTTATATTAATTATTTCGGCTCTAGAAATGAAAAACAGACGATATGGATATGAAACTATGTTTAGGTATTTAAAGAGTGGTCTTATAGGAATTGATAATGATGATATAAATTTACTAGAAAATTATGTACTAGCCAATGGGATTAAAGGTAAGAAATGGTTTGATGAAAAGTGGGATTATAGAATAACACAAAGTCTTACTAATGAAGAAAGTGAATTTGAGGTAGAATTAAAAGATAAAATAAATAAAATAAAAAATAGAGTATTAGAGCCAATAATAAATTTACAAGAAAAATTAAAGGGAAAAAACAGAGTAAAAGAAATTTGCAAGTATATATATGAGTTTTTACTAGATATAAATATGCCAGAAACTATAGAGAGTTTAATAGTAAATTTTAAGGATAAAGGAGAACTCGATGTTGCTAATCAGTATTCACAAGTTTGGGATATAGTAGTAGATGTTTTAGACCAAATGGTGGAACTTATGGGTGAAGAAATAATATCCTTAGAAAAATTTATAAAATTAATAACTCTTGGTTTTGATGAGTATGAGTTAGGGCTAGTTCCTCCTAGTATAGACCAAGTACTTGTAAGTAGTGTGGACAGAATGAAAAATCCAAATACAAAATACTTATACTTAATAGGAACTACAGATGGTGTATTTCCTTTAATTACAAAAGATAGTGGAATATTAAGTGATAATGATAGGGAGAGTCTTGGAAATAAAGGTATTGAAGTTGACATAGATAGTAAAACTAGAAGTTTTGAAGAACAATTTTTAGTATATAAAGCCCTTACTTCAACATCTGAAAATCTAATTATAACATATCCTATATCTGACCATGAGGGTAAGACACTTAGACCTTCAATAATTATATCAAGATTGAAGAAAATATTCCCAAATGTAGAAAATAAAAGTTATTTGATAGAAGAAGATAAAAGAACTAATGAAGATATACTTAAAAAAATAACTGTAAAATCACCTACATTTAACGAGCTTATAAGTGTAATAAAAAACTACGATAGTGATGAGTATAGCAAAGAAGAAATGAATAGTATCTGGTTAGATATATATAGATACTATCTAAAGGATGAACTATATAGTTCTATAACAAAAAAAGTTATAAAAGGTCTTAGTTATACCAATCAAGTTCATAGGATTGAAGAGAAAAAAATAAGGTCATTATATAAAAGTAATTCTCTTAGTGTGTCTAGGCTTGAAAAATATGCAGAGTGTCCATTTGCTTATTTTATACAATATGGCCTTAAAGCCAGAAAGCGTAAAGAGTATTCATTTACACCACCAGATTTAGGAACCTTTGTTCATAATATTTTAGATAGATTTTCAAAAGAACTATCACAAGATAATTTATTGTGGAAAGATATTGATGAAGAATATATAGAATTAAAGGTAGGTATTATAGTTGATGAAATAATCTCAAAGATACCAGGATATATATTAAATAGTTCTGAAAGATATAAATATCTTGCGTATAGATTGAAGAATATGCTTACAACAGCTATAAATATAATTAGCCAACAGATAAAACAAGGTTCATTTGAACCTGTAGATTATGAAGTTAAATTTGGTAAAGACGGTAAATACCCTCCTATAAAAATAGTTTTGAATAATGGAGAAGAAGTAAATTTAATCGGTCAAATAGATAGAGTAGATGAGTTTGAAGAAGGTGAAAACAAATATATAAGAATAGTAGATTATAAATCAGGTAATAAAGCTATAAGTTTAACAGAGATATACTATGGCCTACAATTACAATTACTTGTATATCTTGATGCAATCCTTGAAAGTGTAAAAGAAGAAGAAGATATAAATTTAAATCCAGCAGCAATATTATATTGTAGAATAAATAACCCAATAGCAAAGTTTAATGAAGATAAAGATGACGCTGAAATTCAAGAAGCAATATTAAAAGAGCTTAGAATGAAAGGGCTTGTGGTAAAAGATTCTCATATAATAAAAGAGATGGATAAGTCATTGATAGATGGAAAAAGAAAAAATTCATTAGTAATACCAGTAGGTCTTACAAAGGATGGAAATGTAGGTAAAAGCACATCTACAGTAAGTTATGAAGATTTTAGGTTACTTAGAAAATATGTAAAACATTCGATAAAGGATTTATGTGAAGAAATGTTGAGTGGTGAAATAAAGATATCTCCATATAAACATAAAGAGGGAACATCATGTGATTTTTGTGATTATTCAGCTATATGTCAATTTGATTCAACTATGAAAGATAATAAATATAAAATTTTAAATAATAAGAGCAATGAAGAGATAATAAAAATGATGGAAGGAGATGTTGATTGATGAGTTCTCCTAAATGGACAAAAGAGCAAACAGAAGTTATAGAAAGTAGAGACTGTAACTTACTTGTTGCAGCTGCTGCTGGGTCGGGAAAAACAGCAGTACTGGTTGAACGTATAATTCAAATGATAACAAGTAGAGAAAATCCAATTGATATAGATAAATTATTAGTAGTTACATTTACTAATGCGGCTGCATCAGAAATGAGAGAGAGAATAGGTGATGCTATAGGAAAAGCATTAGATGAAAATCCAGAAAATAAACATTTACAAAATCAACTTGTCTTATTAAATAAGTCAAGTATTACAACAATACACTCATTTTGTTTAGATGTTATAAAATCAAACTTCCATAGAATAAACCTAGACCCTAATTTTAGAATAGGAGACCAAACTGAATGCGCTATTTTGAAACAAGAGGCAATAGAAGAAGTATTTGAAAAATTATATGAAGAAAGAGAAGAGGGTTTTTTAAATTTAGTTGAAAGTTATGCAGAAAGAGGCGGAGATAAAGAGGTTCAGGATATTATTTTAGGAATATATTCATTTGCAATGGCTTCTCCTGAGCCTAAAAAATGGCTTGTTGATTCAGCAGAGAGATTTAACATTGATGAGGACTTTGATTTTTCAGAATCTATTTGGGCTAGAGCTATATTAGACACTGTAAAAATAGAAATTGATGGAATTTGCTCAAATATGGAAAAGGCCTTAAAAGAAGTTAAGTCAATAGAAGAGCTAGAAACTTTTACAGAGAAGCTTTCGATTGAGTATAAGAGAGTGGTTGATATTTCAGAAGCATGTAATAAATCATGGAATGAGGCACATAAGAAGATGTCAAGTATGTCTTTTGAAAACTATGTAAAAGGTATAAAAAGGATACCAAAAGATGCTCCTTCATATATAAAAGAATCAAAAGAAAAAGCAAAAGCAATAAGAGATAAAATTAAAAAATCTTTAGAAAGTATAATAAATGCTACATTTAATAAAGATAGCGAATCTATTAAAGACGAAATTAAGTATCTTTATAATATAGTTAAACCAATATCCAATATTGTTCTAAGATTTGAAGAAGAATACAGCAATAAAAAAAGTGAAAAAGGAATAATAGATTTTAATGATATAGAGCATTTTGCCTTAAATATACTTACGAATATAGATGAGAATGGAAATATCGTACCTTCTGATATAGCTATGGGGTATAGAGATAATTTCTATGAAATATTTATAGATGAATATCAAGATAGCAATCTTGTACAAGAAGTACTGCTCAAAACTGTAGCAAACATAGATACTCCAAATAGATTTATGGTTGGTGACGTAAAGCAGAGTATCTATAGATTTAGACAAGCAAAACCAGAGTTGTTTTTACAAAAGTACAATAACTATAAAGATGAAAAAGGAAGTTCTCACAGAAAAATAATGCTTTATAAAAACTTTAGAAGTAGAGAAGAAGTTGTAGACTCTGTAAATTATATATTTGAAAATATAATGAATGAGAATATAGGAGAGATTGAATATACAGAAAAAGAAAGACTTAATTTGGGTGCAGATTTTAAATCAGATTTAGATGAGAACTCTATTGTTGGCGGAGCAACAGAAATACACCTTATACAAAAAAATACTAAACCTAGTAATGATATTATAAATAATAAAGATAATAATGTTAATAATGAAGAAAATGAAGTAGAAGAAGATGAAGAACTAGACAATATACAACTTGAAGCTAGAATGGTTGGAAAGATTATTAAGGATTTAATGAGAGCCAATGAAGATGGAAAGATTCAAAAAGTTTATGATAAAGGAATTGATGCCTATAGACCTGTGGAATTTAAGGATATAGTGATTCTTTTAAGAGCTACATCTGCATGGGCACCTGTGTTTGCAGATGAGTTGATGAATATGGATATACCTACTTATGCTGATGTTGGAGTTGGATATTTTGATACAATTGAAATAAAAACAATACTATCATTACTTCAGATAATAGATAATCCAATGCAAGATATACCACTTATAGCTGTGTTAAAGTCACCTATATTTGGATTTACACCAGAAGATTTAATTGATATTAGAACTCAAAATAAAGATAAAACTTTTTATGAAGTTTTAGAAAGTACATCAGAGTATGATGAATTTACAGAATCACAGAATGAAAATAAGTCGGATTTTGTACCAAGTGAAGAATGTATAAATAAAAGCAAAGACTTTCTGATTAAACTAAAAGAATTCAAAGAAAAATCAATGTACATGAGTACAGATGAATTTATATGGTATTTATATACAAAAACTGGATACTATGCTTATGTTGGGGCATTACCAGGTGGAAGTCAAAGACAAGCCAACTTGAAAGTACTTTTTGAGAGAGCAAAACAATTTGAAGAGACTAGCTTTAAGGGAATATTCAACTTTGTAAATTTTATAGAGAAATTAAAAAAATCTAGCTCTGATATGGGGAGTGCAAAAACACTTGGAGAAAATGCAAATGTTGTTAGAATAATGAGTATCCATAAGAGTAAAGGTCTAGAATTTCCAATAGTTATATGTTCTGCTATGGGAAAAAATTTCAATACTCAAGATTTTAAAAAGAGTATTTTATATCATCATAACTTAGGATATGGACCTCAGTTTGTGGATTATGAGAGACGAATTTCTTTTCCAAGTATAGCTAAAGAAGCACTAAAAAGCAAAATAAATATAGAAAATTTATCAGAAGAGATGAGAGTCTTATATGTTGCATTTACGAGAGCAAAAGAGAAGCTGATTATAACAGGCTCTACTAGAAATGTACAAGATAGCATGAAAAAATGGTCCAATGGAATTGAAAATTTAGATACAATATCACAATATGAAATACTAAAAAGTAAGAATTTCTTAGATTGGATAATGCCTTGTGTATTAAAACATAAAGATTTATCTAATTTATTGGAAGATATGGGATTAGATGTGCCATTTAATGTTGAACATAATTCAAAATGGTATGGAAAGTTATGGAATAAGGATGATATTTTAATACAAAAGAAAAATGATGAAGAAAAAGAAAGTATTGAAGAAATTCTTGAAAAAATAGATGTAGATGAGCCTGATGGCGATTATTATGCTGAAATAGAAGAAAAGTTAAACTATATATATCCATATGAATTTAGTACAAAAAAACCTGCTAGTATATCAGTTACAGAAATAAAAAAGATACAAAATAATTATGAAGAAGAGTTGATAAATACTATATTCGAACAAAAAATAACCTTAAAAAAACCTCTATTTATTCAAAATGATGAAGAAAAAGAAAAAATAAATGGAGCAGAAAGAGGTACAATAATTCACTTAGTTATGGAAGTTTTAGATTTAAAGAAGGTAAACAACATAAGTGATATAAAGATGCAAATAAAAAGTTTTATTTCAAAGGGTATAATAACAGAAAAGCAAGCTAGTATAGTAAATCCTTATAAAATATATAAATTTTTTACATCTAATATAGGAAAAAGGATGTTAAATGCTGAACTTATAAATAGAGAAAAGTCAATTTATGCACAAGTAAATATGAAAGATATATATCTTTATGAAGAATTGATAAAAAATGATGATAAGAAAATTTATGACAAAGAAAGTGTCATGTTAAGAGGTATAGTTGATGCTTATTTTGAAGAAGATAATCAGATAGTTTTAGTAGATTATAAAACAGATTTTGTAAATGAAGAAAATATAAATCAGATAATAGAGAAATATAAGAGACAATTAGATTTATATGCAGATGTTATTGAAACTTTAACTGGAAAATCAGTAAAAGAAAAATGTATATATTTATTTGGAATTGATGAGGCTGTTTGTTATTAATTATTTTGATATAAATTAGACATAAATATAAATGGGGAGGGAAAAAATGAGATTCATTCATACATCAGATTGGCATTTAGGGAAATACCTAGAAGGCCACTCTAGAATTGAAGAGCAGGCAAAATTTTGTGAGGACTTCATACAAATAGTAGAATCAAATGAAGTTGATATGGTAATAATTGCTGGTGATATATATGATAATTCTAATCCACCAGCTCAAGCAGAAAAACTGTTTTATAGAACTGTTTCAAGACTTGCTAATAATGGACAAAGATGTGTAATAATAATTTCTGGGAATCATGATAATCCAGAGAGACTTTCTGCAATAACACCTTTAGCACATGAACAGGGTATACTTATATTTGGTTATCCATCAAGTTCTACAGAAAGAGCTAAGTATGAAAAGTTTGAAATAATAGAGGCTGTACAAGGATGCACAACACTAAATATAAATGGAGAAAGTATTGTAATTGCTACATTACCTTATCCAAGTGAAAAAAGATTAAATGAGGTTTTTTCAAGTGAAGATGATTTGGAAAAGCAAAAGACTTACTCTGAAAAAGTAGGTGATATATTTAGAAGTTTAGGAGAAAATTTTAGAAGCGATACTATAAATATAGCAGTATCACATATATTTGTAATAGGTGGAGAGAGTACAGAATCAGAGAGACCAATACAACTAGGGGGAAGCTTTCTGGTTGAAAAAAAAGACTTACCAGAAAAAGCTCAATATACTGCATTAGGACATTTGCACAAACAACAAAAAGCTTCTGAACGTTTAAATGCATATTATTCTGGTTCTCCGCTTCAATACAGCAAAGATGAAAGAGCATATACTAAAGGTGCGTATATAGTGGATATAAAAGCAGGAGAAAAACCAAATATCGAGGAAATTTATTTTAATAATTACAAGCCAATAGAAGTATTTAAATGTAATGGTATAGATGAAGCTTTAGATATATGTGAGAAAAATCAAGGTAGAGATATTTGGTCATACTTTGAAATAAATACTGATGAGATAATATCTCAAAGTGAAATTAAAAAAATGAAAGAATTATTAAAAGACATAATAGAGATAAAACCGATAATAACATCTTGTTATGAACAAGAAAGTGTAGATATAAAAGAAAAGTCTATGGCAGAATTATTCAAAGAATTTTATTCCTTTAGTAGAGGAGCAGAACCAAAAGGAGAACTTATGGATTTATTTCTAGATATAATAAGTGAAGAAGGTGAATCAACAGATGAGACCAATTAGATTAGAACTGACTGGACTTAATAGTTATATTGATAAACAAGTTATAGACTTTGAAAAGCTAATTGAAAGAGGTTTGTTTGGAATATTTGGGACTACTGGAAGTGGGAAATCTACAATTTTAGATGCCATAACCATTGCTATGTATGGAAATATATCTAGAAATACAAAAGAATATATAAACAGTGTATGTGACAAAGCAATTATATCATATGAATTTGAGATAGGAAGCAAAAATACAAGAAGAAGATACATTGTAGATAGAACTATTGTAAGAAGTAAAACAGGAACAAAAACTTCTGGCGCTAGATTAGTAGAGGTGTTAAATGATAATACAAAAAATGTTTTGGCTGATAAAGTTGTTGAAGTAAATGAAAAAGTGGCTCAAGTTGTAGGACTAACATCAAACGATTTTACGAGGTCAGTAGTTTTACCACAAGACAAATTCAATGAGTTTTTGAGATTATCACGTGCAGATAGAAGAGACATGTTAGAGAGAATTTTCAATCTTGAAAAGTATGGAAGAAGTCTTGGAGATAAGGTAAAAAAGAGAAAAAATTTACATTTGCAAAAGTTAAAAGACTTGAAATCAAAATTAAGTCAATACGATGGAATTACAGAAGAAGTGTATAATAATATCAATCAAGAACTAATAGAGTTAAAAAAACTAGAAAAAGATAAAAATAAAACTTTAGATTTAGCTCAAAAATCTTATGAAGAGAGTAAAGTAATATATGAGGAACAATTGAAACTAGAGAAAAATGAGCTTAGAAAAAATGAACTTAATCTAAAAAGCAATGAGATAAAAGAAAAAACTAATCTTGTAGAAAATGATAATAATGCAAGAAGAGTGGACCCATATATAGGCACAGTTCAAAATTTAGAAAAAAGAATAAAAGAGGACAGTTTCACAGTAGATAATTTAGATAAAAAATTAGTAATTTTAAATCAAGAACTTGAAGTTACAAAGCATAGATATGAAAAAATAAGTCGAATTAAAAATGAAGAAGTTCCTAAGTTAAGTGAGGAAAAAATAAAGTTACAACAAGCAATAAAACTAGAAGAAGAATTAGTTTTACTAGATAAGGAATTAAAAGAATTAAAAGAAAATGGCCTTGATTTAAGTAAAAACAAAATGGAGTTAGAAAAACTAAAAAAAGATTCTGAATCTAGAAAAGAAGCAGTTATTAAGTCTGTAAAAGAAGTTGAAGGAAAAATAGATAAAGTAAATATAAGTGCAGAATTAAAACAAAAAATATTTTTAGCATATGAATATGAGAAAGATTATAATAAAGTACTAGAAGAGAAAACTCAAAAAATAAATAAGCTAGGAGAAATATCTAAGGATACAGAAGATATAAATTTAAAAGTTAGATATATTGATAGAGATAAAAATGATATCAACCATAACCTAGAAAGTTTGTCTCTTCATTTAGATGTTCTTCTTAAGAAATGTCCTGGTAAAAGTGAAGATTTGCTTTTAAAATCTGAATATGTAACTGAATTAAGAAATAAGGCAAATAATACCAAAGAAAATGAAAGTAAGAAAAATAATATACAAGATGAATTAAAGGTAGTTTTAGAAAAGAAATTTAATATTGAGAGAGAGCTAAGTCTAGTAAATGAAAAGCTTGAGAATAATAGAAAAAATAGAGAAGACCTTGAGAAAGAGTTGGAAGAACTGAAATACTTGAATTTGGCTTCTGAACTTAGACGTGAATTAAAAGAAAATGTGCCATGCCCAGTTTGTGGTTCAAAGCACCATGAAAATCATAATATAACTAATTATGATGAAAATATAGTTTTTGTCAAAGACAAATTGGATAAATTGGAAAAAGAAAAAGTAAGCATAAGACACAATATTGAAGAATTAAATTCTAAAGTAAGTGGTTATGTGTCTGTAGAAAAAATGAAAACTAAAGAATTGGAAGATGTAAAAGGAAAGCTTGGGGAAATTCCATCAAGTCAATTATTTAAAAGACTTGATGATGAACAAAGAAAATTAGCTGTACTTAAGTCTAATATTCAAGAGTGGGAAAAAGAGAAGGAAAGCACCGAAAATAAAATAACATTGGCAAAAGAAGAAAAAAATAGAATTGAAAAAGAAGAATTAAAGATAAATGAAAGTCTGAATAACTATAAGAAATTAATAAAAGACTTAAATATCGAAATTGAAAACCTGGAACATAAATGTAAGAAATTAAAACAAGAGTATTTAGGATTAAAAACAATTACTAAAGTCTCAAATCTATCATCAAAAGTAGAAGAAATAAGAGAAAATGAAAAAAAATTAGAATTATTAAATACTGGATACTCAAACTTATTAAAAAACAGAGATTTATTAGATATTAAAATAAGAGAACAAGAAAGTAAGTTACATGAAATAGAATTAGAGTTAATAAAAGCTAGAGAGTTATATGTAGAAAAAAAAGTGCATAGAGACAGTAAGTATAAAGAAGTAATTAACATAACAAAAGGTGATTTAGCTGAAAATCTTTTACATAGTGTTGAAGAACGTATATGCAAGATACTAGAACAAGAAGAGTCTAGTAAAGTAAAGCTAGAAGAACAAAGGTCAGAATATGAAAAAAATCTTGCTGAAAAGCACAATATAGATGGAAGACTTAAAACTGCTAAAGAACAATATAAAGAACAAAAAATAATATTAAATAAACTGCTAGCAGAAAATAAGTTTGAAAGTATATACGCAGTAAAAAGAGCGTTATTAGAAGGTGAAGAAGTAAAAAAATTGATTGAAGAAATATTAGAATATGAAGAAGAACAAAAGTTATTATCATTTAAAATAAAATCGTCAAAAGAAAAATTAAATGGAAGAATTATTAAAAAAGAATACTTTGAACAATTAAAAGATAATATTTATAATATGAAAGTAGAAATAGGAAATATATCCAAAGACATTGGAGCTAATCAAAATAGGTTGCTAACATTAAAAGATTCTTTAGATAAGATAAATGATTTTAATAAGGAACTTAGATTGGTTGAACATAAAGTAGATTTGTTAGAAGAATTAGATAAATGTATACAAGGAAATAAATTTGTAGAATATGTATCTACAAATCAACTAAAGTATATAGCTTTAGAAGCATCAAAAAGACTAGAAGGAATAACTAAAGGAAGATATGCACTTGAAATTGACTCAACACTCAATTTTGTAATGAGAGATAATTTTAATGGAGGAGAAAGAAGAAGTATTGATACTCTATCTGGAGGAGAGACATTTTTAACTTCACTATCATTAGCACTTGCTCTTTCATCTCAAATACAATTAAAAGGGAGTGCACCGCTTGAATTCTTCTTCTTAGATGAAGGATTTGGTTCATTGGACAGTGAACTTTTGGAGATTGTTATAGAATCATTGGAAAGATTGCATAGTAATAATCTAAGTGTGGGTATAATAAGTCATGTCGAAGAACTTAAAAATAGGGTTCCTGTTAAGTTATTGGTTTCATCAAGTGAAGCTGGTGTAGGTTCAAAAGTAAAAATTGAATACAGTTAGAAACAATATGTTAATTGAATATATTATCTAACATTTCCAAAAAATATATAATTGTGATATAATTAAAACTAATATTAAATTTATTTATAATTAATGTCAATATAAAAAAACAAGTAAGTAGGAGTGTGGTAAGTGTTGGAATCGCCCAATAGTTTGGTCCAGATTATAATTTTAGTAGTATTACTTATGGGGTCTGCATTTTTCTCAGCATCAGAGACAGCTTTAATGTCTTTAAGTAAAATCAGAATAAGATATATGCAAGATGAAGGAGTCAAAGGAGCTAAGTTAGTAAGTTCATTAATAGAAAGCCCAAATAAACTTTTAAGTTCTATATTAGTTGGAAATAATGTTGTAAATATAGCAGCAACATCCATATCAACGTCACTGTTTATAGGGTTGATGGGAGAAAAAGGAGTAGCAATTGCTACAGCTGTTATGACAGTACTAGTGTTAATATTTGGTGAAATTACTCCAAAGACTATAGCAGCAAGTAACTCAGAAAAGGTTTCTCTTTTGGTATCTAAGCCTATAAGAGTAATTATATTTGTATTAAGACCAGTAGTATGGGTATTTAATATAATTACGAATGTTATATTTAAATTGTTTGGTATAACACATAAAGGAGCCAAGTCATTTATAACTGAAGAGGAATTAAAAACTATGGTAAATGTAAGCCATGAAGAAGGCGTCCTTGAAATGGAAGAAAGAGAAATCATAAATAATGTATTTGAATTTGGAGATATGCAAGCTAAAAATGCAATGATACAGAGAATAGATATGGTAGCTATAGATATGGAAGATAGTTACGATGAAATCATACAAGTATTTAAAGAAGAAAAACTAAGTAGAATGCCTGTATATGAAGAAACTGTAGATGATATTATAGGAATACTTAATATAAAAGATATTATATTTTTATCAGATGAGGAAATAGAGTCATTTGATATTAAAAATTATATGAGAGAACCATTTTTCACATATGAGTTTAAAAAGATAACACAGCTTCTTGAAGAGATGAAACTTGAAAAAAGTCAAATGGCTATAGTCGTAGATGAATATGGTGGGACATCTGGGCTTTTGACTATAGAAGATTTAGTAGAAGTAATTGTTGGTGATATAGAAGATGAATATGATGAAGAAGAAGATGAAATACAAGTTATAAAAGAAGATGAGTATATTGTAGATGGAAGTACTAAAATTGGTGATGTCAATGAACTTATAGGTGTAAACTTAGAATCTGAAGAATTTGATTCTATAGGTGGGTTTATAATTGGACATTTAAGCAGACTGCCAGAAGAAAATGAAGTAATTGAAGTTGATAATATAAGATTTTGTATAGAAAGTATAGAAAAAAACAGAATAAAAAAAATAAGAATATATACATGATGTAATAATGTTCTTAAATTTATTATAAGTGCATTGAATGTAGAATTTAAATTCTATATTTAATGCACTTATTTTTATTTTATATTCAAATAAAACTAGTATTAAATGGACAAAATAGAAATATAAATTAGAAGGAAGGAGATTTTTAAGATGAATATATTAGAAAATGATTTTTTATACAAATTAAAAAATAACACTATCTTTTTTTGTATATACACATTGTTGTTTATTTTTATTTATAAAGCGTTTCCATACATAGCTCCATTTTTTTTAGGTGGAATAATAGCTCTTATGATTAATCCTATATCCCAAAAATTAGAAAATAAGTTTAACATCAATAAGGGTGTATCTACATTAGTTTTGAGTTTTCTTGCAGTAGCAGTAGTAAGTACAGTTACTACAATAATAGCAATAAATTCAGTGAAAGAATTAATGAGATTCCTAAATAATATATCTGCTAACCCTGAAGATATAAGCAATACAATTATGTATTTTTTAAATAAAGTAAATAACTATATGAAATCATTTCAAGAAATAGCTAACTTTGATATAGAACAATTAGTAAGTAAGTTTAGTAATGAAGTAATGCATATTACAAAAAATCTCCTTACAAGTATAATTGGACTGGCTACTTCTATTCCATATATTATAATATTTATAATTACTTTGTTTATTGCTACATATTTTATAGCAAAAGATTTAGATAAAATTGAAAATAATTTTTATAATATGTTTACTAGTGATGTAAGAAAAAAGGTAAAGAATGTAAAGAAGGAAGCAGGTCTTTCTCTTGTAGGGTATATAAGAGCTTATACAATACTTATGGCTATAACTTTTTTTACTATATGGGGAAGTTTTGCTATATTTGGATTGAAATATGGTCTTATAGTAGCTTTTGTAGGAGCTTTAATGGACTTAATTCCATTTTTAGGAATAATAACAATATACCTTCCAATAATCGTGTACTATTTTCTTATAAAAAATTATTTTATAGCTGTAAGTATGACTATAATATTTTTTGTTTTGTCTCTGATAAGAGAAATACTTGAACCTAAATTAGTATCAGTAAATGTTGGGTTAAATCCATTAGCAACACTGGCTGCAATTTTTATTGGAATTCAGGTAAAGGGAATAATAGGAGTAATTTTTTGTTTGGGTTTGGTATGTATGCATGATATACTTAAGAAGGTGGATATCTTTTAGCTATAAATAATTAATATATTTTTGTAGTAAAATTTTATTCACTAATAAATAAAAATTCCATTAATATTGTAAGAAAGAAGGTATATGCATGAAGCAAAAAGTAGTAGAAAGATTTTTAAAGTATGTATCATTTGATACAACATCGAATTCTCAATGTGAAAATTGTCCATCTTCAGAAGGTCAAAGAGTTTTAGCTGAATATATAGTTGAAGAGTTAAAATCAATTGGTATTGATGAAGTAAGTTTAGATGAAAACAGTTATGTAATGGCTACTTTAAAAGGAAATGTTGAAGGTGTAGATACTATAGGGTTTATATCACACTTGGATACAATTGAAGATATAAGTGGAAAAGATATTAAACCAAGAATAATAAAAAATTATGATGGAAAAGATATAGTTTTAAATGAAGAATTAAATGTTGTTACCTATATAAAAGATTCTCCAGAATTAGTAGAATTTAAAGGAGATGATTTAATAGTTACTGATGGAACAACTTTGCTTGGTTCTGATGATAAAGCTGGAATAGCCGAAATAGTAACTGCAATAGAATATTTAATCAATCATCCTGAAATTAAGCATGGAGATATAAAAATAGGATTTACACCTGATGAGGAAATTGGAAGAGGTGCAAATCTATTTGATGTTAAAAAATTTGGAGCAAAATATGCATATACTTTAGACGGAGGAGTAGTTGGAGAACTTGAATGTGAAAACTTCAATGCAGCAAATGCAACTATTACTATACATGGTAGAAACGTTCATCCAGGTTCAGCTAAGAATAAAATGGTCAATGCTATACATATAGCAGCTGAAATATCAGAAATGTTCCCAGCGGATGAAAGACCAGAAACAACAGAAGGTTATGAAGGCTTTTGGCATCTAAATACTATAAATGGAAATGTTGAAACTGTAAGCATGGCTTATATTATTAGAGACCATTGTAGAGAAAAATTTGAACAAAGAAAATCTATATTGATAGAAAATATAGAAAAAATAAATAAGAAATATGATAATAGAGTGGAACTAGACTTAAAAGATTCTTATTATAATATGAAAGAAAAGATTGAGCCAGTTATGTTCATCGTTGATATAGCTAAAGAGGCAATGGAAGAAGTAGGCATAAAGCCACGTTTAGTTCCTGTAAGAGGTGGTACTGATGGTGCAAGACTATCATTTGAAGGACTACCTTGTCCAAATATATTTACGGGAGGATTAAACTTCCATGGTAAAAATGAATGTATTCCAGTTAGTTCTATGGAGAAAGCTACTAAATTAATTATAAGAATAGCTGAAAAATATGCTGAAAGAGTTTAGTTAAAAAGTATTCAAAAATTAAGAGTTTAAAGTTATAATAGCTATATCATTCTTTATGAAACAAATGGATTATAAGTTTGTTTTGTATTTAAGATGATGTAGCTATTTTATAATTATCTTGATAAAAGGTAATTATATTTACTTTGGGGTATAAATAAGTATTGCAGAGTGTCTATAAGTATTAATATTTTAAATAAGGGGGAATTATATTGAAAATTAAATCTAAAAAAATAATGGTATTTGCACTTGTATTAGGGCTTGTAATGCCTAGCTGTGTATATGCAGATACAACTAGCAAGAATCAAAATTCGCAGGAAAATATGAATAGCTATATTCAAAACAGAAAATCTCCAAAGGGAGAAAAGTTAATTGGGGAAGATAGATTTGATACAGCTATAAAAATATCTCAAAGTGGATGGAATAATGGCTCAGAGAGGGTTTTTCTAGTAAATTCAAATTCATTACCAGATGCACTAGCTTCAACTCCTTTGGCAAGCAAATTGGATGCTCCAATACTACTTACTAATAAAAATAATGTACCAGAAAATGTAGCAGATGAGATAACAAGACTTAATCCTGAAGAAATTATTTTAATTGGAAGTGAAGGAGCAATTTCATCAAATGTAAAAAAATATCTTGAAGATATAGGTGTTTTAGTAAGCAGAATTGGAGGAGCAGATAGAGAAGAAACTTCTTTGCTTCTTACTAAACAATTGGATGATACAGGAGATTTAGGCGTTTCAAAAATAGCAGTAGTTAATGGATATAATGGTCTAGCAGATGCAACTTCTATATCAAGTCCAGCTGCAAGTGATAATATGGCTATAATATATGCAAGTAAAGATAGTATACGAAGTGAGGCTAAAAGTTTTATAACACAAAATTCAAATGAGACATACATAATAGGTGGAGAATATAATATAAGCAAAAAACTTGAGGGACAACTAGTAAATTCAGAAAGACTAGCTGGAACAGATAGAAAAGACACAAATGCTAAAGTTTTAGAAAAATTTTATGGAAAATTAAGTAAGGTTAGTAATATGTATTTTGCAAAGGATGGAAGTGGTAGAGAAGCTGATTTAGTTGATGGGCTTGCTGCTGGAGTATTGGCAGCAAAAACAAAATCGCCTGTCATTCTTGCAAGTGGAAGTTTAAGTAATGGGCAACAAAGTTTTATAAAGAAAGTAAAAGCAAATAAGTTTGTACAAGTTGGTGGAGGAAAAAATAGTAATCCTTATACAGAAGCATTAGGATTACAGTAGTTTTATCAATTAGCAATATTATATAATAGAGACAAGTAAACTAAGTTATGTTTAATTAGAAGTTTGAATTAATGTATTTGAAATTCTAATTAAGTTGCAAATAGCCTAGTTTACTTGTTTTTGTGCAAATATACACTTTATAATATTGTAGGTTATACAGATGAAGTTATTTAAAACATAATTAGTAGAAATTTTGTGATACTTTACAATATCGTATGTTGTTATACAGTTTTCTGATGATATAGAATAGAAAAGACACTTTAGTGTAAAGTGTCTTTTTATAATATATTTTACTTTTGTAATTAAATTTACTCTATATGTTTTAAATATTAGCCTTTAACGTTTTTAATACATTCTTATGGAATACTACATTTAGTTAATATTGATTATATTTCCAGTATTAATATCGATTAAATTGATATCAAGTTCAAGTTCATCTTCATCATCAGTTTTTATAATATCTATAATTGCTACAGAATGGCTTCCATCTTTGGGGATAGAAGTACTTCCAGGGTTTATAACTATTAAATTGTCATCCATATATAGTTTCTTTACATGAGTATGTCCTAAAACTAATATGTCAGCACCCATTTTCTTTGATTTATCAATAATTTCTTCTTCTGTTTCTGTATAACCATGATTTAATATAATCCTAATTTCTCCAAATTGGCTCATGACATAAGGACTTTGAATAGGATGTTCTATTACCATCTGGTCGACATCTGCATCACAGTTACCTTTAACAATTATAATATTTTCTAATTTGTTTAATACTTCAATAAATTTTTTAGGGTTATATCCTTCTGGAATATCATTTCTAGGACCATGATATAATACATCTCCTCCATGTAAAAGGATATCACAATCAGATAATACATTTAATGCTTTTTCAAAGTAAAGTAAACTACCATGAGTATCACTCATTATTCCTATTTTCATATTAAAATCCTCCTAAGTGCAGTCTATAAAAATTTTTCAGATACTCTATGCCAAAATTCGTAATTTGACATCCTAAGTAATTTTATTTTTGCATCAGACATGCTAACTTTTATATTTTCAATTTGTCTAAATCTGTGTTCAACCCCATCAACAACAATCAATAATGAATCTTCAAATCTGTATTCTGGTGCAATTTTTATAACAGATTCATTTGAACATATTATACTTGATGTAAAACATCTATATGCATTAGTGTTTATTGGATGTAAAGGTGTAATCTGCATAAGTTCAAGTTTTATATCAACAATACTACCACCAGCAGAATAGTTGTAGGCGGTTGAACCTGTGGAAGTAGAAATAATCATACCATCTCCACTAAAATTTTGTATATGTTTATCATCAAGGCTTAGATTAAGATGTATAGTTCTAGACTTGTCTCCTCTTATAACAACTTCATTTACAGCAAGCATGTTAGAGCCGCTAGTAGTTGTATATACTTCAGCATTAAGAAGTGACATTTCTTGAATAATATAATCCTTTTTTATATAAGCTTCAATAAAGCTATCAATCTTATCTGGTAAAATATCAGGAAAAAATCCCAGATGTCCTGTATTTATACCCATTATGGGAATTTCAGGAAAATCGAAATCTCTAACTGTTCTTAAAAAAGAGCCATCACCGC
Organism: Clostridioides sp. ES-W-0018-02; assembly: GCF_020658175.1. NCBI lineage: Bacteria > Bacillati > Bacillota > Clostridia > Peptostreptococcales > Peptostreptococcaceae > Clostridioides > Clostridioides sp. ES-W-0018-02. The sequence continues at coordinate 29,499 of NZ_JACVVY010000004.1, forward strand.
CAATTGATATAATAAGTTCTGTATCTGGATAAATATCTGAATACACCTCAAAGCCAGCGTTGACAAGTTTTCTAGTTAAGAGTTCTTTAGTCTCAAGGGACTTATTTAATTGGTTTGCATTTATAGTTATAATTCTTTTCATATATTCACCTCTTCATACTTTGTATTATAACATAGTTTTATAATTCTTAATTTATAAATTTATAAATGACCTAGCTTGTTGTGAATGTGTTAAAATATGTATAGGGGGTATAAAAAATTACATAAGAGGTGAAGACGTGTTTAAGGTAAAAAATATCACAAAAAAATTAGGTAAATTTAAATTAAATAATATAAACTTGGAATTAAAAGAAGGAGAGATTATTGGAGTTATAGGACCAAATGGTTCTGGAAAGACAACTTTAATAAAAATTATAATGGGGATTATTGATGCTGATGAAGGTGAAATTGAACTTTGTAATGAAACAATTGACAACTCTCCAGTAAGTTTTAAAAACAATATTGGTTTTGTATATGATTCTTTACAATTTTATCCGCATTTGAAGGTAAAAGAGTTTAGAAGAATAGTATCTTTATTTTATAGTAATTTTGATAGAGAAAGATTTGATGAATATCTTGAAAAATTTGAAATAGAAGAAAATATACATATTAAGAATTTATCCAAAGGACAATCTGAGAAGCTTATGTTAGCAAATGCACTTAGCCATAATGCAAAACTACTTATTTTGGATGAACCAACCGCTGGAATAGACCCAATTGTAAGAAAAGAAATAATGCAGTATCTAAAAGATTTTGTGAAAAATGGAAGTAGTAGTGTAATAATTTCAACTCACAATACTGATAATTTAATTAGGATTGCGGATTATCTTATTTTTGTAAATAAAGGAAATCAAATTTTTACAATAAAGAAAGATATGATAGAGCAGGAATATAAAATAATTAGGGCAAATAAAGCAGAATTAGACGAAATTAAAGAAAATATAGTGGGTGTAAAAGAGTATAAATATTATAGTGAAGCACTACTAAAAGTTGGAGATAGCTTAAAAGTAAAAAGCTTATTGATAGAAATTGATAAACATAAAGTTAAAAATCCTACTATAGAAGAACTAATGTATTATTATGTAAATGAGGTGAAATAATGTTCAATTTGATAAGAAAAGATTTAATAGTAGGAGTTAGTTCAGATGGGATTCGTAATTTGAAGTACATATTGCTATTTTTTATTTTTTATTTTTTCCTTAATTCAATTTCGTATTATACTGTAAGTGTTGTCATAAGTTATTTGATTTTTGTAAATACATTTGAATGTGATTATGAAAGTGATTCAAGAATATTTATAAGAAGTATGCCAGTTAGTATTGAAGATATAGTGTATTCAAAGTATTTATTAGGTGTGGGATTAATAATTTTTATAACAACAATTGCATCTTTAATAAGTAAATTGACATCATTAGTGTTTTTTAGAAGCATGGTTTTAAATGATGTGTTCTTTTCTATAAATATATTTTTAGCAATTTTATCAATAGTACTTCCTTTATTTTTTAAATTTGGATATGGCAAAATGAAAATTTGTGGATTAATAATAAGTATTTTAGTTTATTTTGTATATGGGAGTATTTTAAGAATGGTTAGTATGATAGTATATCAAGTAAAGCATGTTAATTATAGTAAGGTAGGAGGCGTATACCTTTCAAATTATATTACTGATATGACTAATACTAGATATATAAATCTATATAGTATTACATTTTTGACTATAATAATTTTTATAATATCTATGTATTTTTCTATTAAGATTTCAAAAAAAAATAAGTTTAATTATAAAAGTTTTTAATTAATATTATAGCGTAAAATATAAGGAGATTAGAAATGAATAAGTTTATAAAAGTTTCAATTTTTATTTTGGGAGTTTTTACACTATTCATAGCTATAAATAAATTAGCATATAGAGATATGGTAAGTGTCAAAGATTATGAAATAAATCATTTAGAGGAAATTGTTTTTGATTTTGATAGCAGAAGAAGTGAAGAAATTGGTACTGTTATAAGATTCAAAATAAGTAATAATAGTAAATACAGATATAGGTTAAACAGTGCAAAAATGAGATTTGAGAATTGTATTGAGAGTAAAAAAGGAGAGAATAAATGCTCTTATTATGTAAATATAGATTTGTTTAATGAAAAAAATTCTATAACTGAAAAAACCTTAAACTATGGGATAAAGTCGAATAATCAAGGTTATGTCGATTTTGTGATTCCAAAGGGGTTAAACTTTGACTACAGGTATTTTAATGACTCTGGTATGAGTGTAGAATATAAGGGCGAATTTACTGTGGAAATGCCTATCGCAAAAGGTTTATATCTAGTAGTTAGAAAAAATAATGATGTATGGAATTCTAATGTTATGGAGTAATTTGAAAAAATTGAAAAATAAAGTTATTGCATATATAATTAAAATAGTATGAAATTTATAAATATTCAGGTTAGGAGGGTGTTCAATGTCAATAAGCAATGTAAGAGAGTATTTTAAAGAATTTGGAAGGGAAGATAGCATACTAGAGTTTGAACAATCTAGTGCTACTGTAGAACTTGCGGCAGAAGCAGCAGGAGTTATTCCAGCTAGAATCGCTAAGACTCTTTCATTTAAAATAGGAGAGGATGCAATTTTAATTGTTACAGCTGGAGATGCTAAGATTGATAATAAAAAATACAAGGATGAGTTTAGTTGTAAAGCTAAAATGTTAGCACCAGAAGAAGTTCTAGATTTTACTGGACATGCTATTGGTGGTGTTTGTCCATTTGGTTTAAAAAATCCTTTAAAAGTATATCTAGATGATTCAATGAAGAGATTTGATACAGTATTTCCTGCATGTGGTAGCAGTAATTCAGCAATAGAACTTACATGTGATGAAATAGAGAAATTTTCTAAGTGTGAGAAATGGGTAGATGTTTGTAAAAATTGGTAAAAAATATAGTGAAAATTAGTAAAAAAATATCCCTGTATACAATCTGTGTGGGGATATTTTTATGTGGAAAATATTTATAAATCTAAGAGAAAAATCTAATTTAAACTAATAATCCAAAAAAAAGTTAAAAAATTCTGATTTTTCTTCAAAATAATAAAAAAATGACAAAAAAATGGAAAAAATGTAGTAAATATTGTTAAAAAAATAATTAGAAATTATTGAAAAATTATCCTTTGAGTGATACTATTATAAATGTAAGATATTTAAAAAACAAAAATAATCACGAAAAAATATGATTATTTAGCTCTATTAAAATAATTTTGATATGATAGAAAAAATTTATATATGGGTTGAAATACTAATATATATAACATTTACTATTGATATACCCTAGAATGAACATCATAAACAAATTATTTTATCTATAACCATTGTGAGAGAAGTCTTATTCTAGCTTGAAATTTCACAAAATTCCAAAAAGCGAGATTTTTTTTAAGAACAGTTGACTTTAAATTAACAATTTATAATTAAATTAATGTCATAATCGGTTAATATAATTGCATATAAATATAGGGCGGACTTTAATTAAGGTTATAAATTTCTCGACGTATACTCAAATACTTTATTATAGATGTTGCCGAGATTTTAATTAATAAATGAAAATAAAATATTTATAAAATACTGAGGAGGCTATTATGGATTTAAATTCTAAAAAATATCAGATGCTTAAAGAGTTATATGTAAGCTTCGCTGAAAATGAAGTTAAACCTTTAGCAACAGAGCTTGATGAAGAAGAAAGATTTCCTTATGAAACAGTGGAAAAAATGGCAAAAGCAGGAATGATGGGTATACCATATCCAAAAGAGTATGGTGGAGAAGGTGGAGACACTGTAGGTTATATAATGGCTGTTGAAGAATTGTCTAGAGTTTGTGGAACTACAGGAGTTATATTATCAGCTCATACATCTCTTGGTTCATGGCCTATATATCAATATGGTAATGAAGAACAAAAACAAAAATTCTTAAGACCATTAGCAAGTGGTGAAAAATTAGGAGCATTTGGTCTTACTGAACCTAATGCTGGTACAGATGCGTCTGGACAACAAACTACTGCTGTTTTAGATGGAGATGAATACATACTTAATGGCTCAAAAATATTTATAACAAATGCAATAGCTGGTGACATATATGTAGTAATGGCAATGACTGATAAATCTAAAGGTAATAGAGGAATTTCAGCATTTATAGTTGAAAAAGGAACTCCTGGATTTAGCTTTGGTGTTAAAGAAAAGAAAATGGGTATAAGAGGTTCAGCTACTAGTGAATTAATATTTGAAGATTGTAGAATACCTAAAGAAAATTTACTTGGAAAAGAAGGCCAAGGATTTAAGATAGCAATGTCTACTCTTGATGGTGGTAGAATTGGTATTGCAGCACAAGCTTTAGGTTTAGCACAAGGTGCTCTTGATGAAACAGTTAAATATGTAAAAGAAAGAGTACAGTTTGGTAGACCACTATCAAAATTCCAAAATACACAATTCCAATTAGCTGATATGGAAGTTAGAATACAAGCGGCTAGACATCTTGTATATCAAGCAGCTATAAATAAAGACTTAGGAAAACCTTATGGAGTAGAAGCAGCAATGGCAAAATTATTTGCAGCAGAAACAGCTATGGAAGTTACTACAAAAGCTGTACAACTTCATGGTGGATATGGATACACTCGTGATTATCCAGTAGAAAGAATGATGAGAGATGCTAAGATAACTGAAATATATGAAGGAACTAGTGAAGTTCAAAGAATGGTTATTTCAGGAAAATTATTAAAATAGAGATATTAAAATATACACAATAGGTCGATATTAAAATAGATATGGAGGAAGGATTTATGAAGATAGTCGTTTGTATAAAACAAGTTCCAGATACAACAGAAGTTAAACTAGATCCTAATACAGGTACTTTAATTAGAGATGGAGTACCAAGTATAATAAACCCTGATGATAAAGCAGGTTTAGAAGAAGCGATAAGATTAAAAGAAGAAATGGGAGCTCATGTAACTGTAATAACAATGGGACCTCCTCAAGCAGATATGGCTTTAAAAGAAGCTTTAGCAATGGGTGCAGATAGAGGAATATTATTAACAGATAGAGCCTTTGCAGGTGCTGATACTTGGGCAACTTCATCAGCATTAGCAGGAGCATTAAAAAATATAGATTTTGATATTATAATAGCTGGAAGACAGGCTATAGATGGTGATACTGCACAAGTTGGACCTCAAATAGCTGAACATTTAAAACTTCCATCAATAACATATGCTGAAGAAATAAAAACTGAAGGCGAATATGTTTTAGTAAAAAGACAATTTGAAGATTGTTGTCATGACTTAAAAGTTAAAATGCCATGCCTTATAACAACTCTTAAAGATATGAACACACCAAGATACATGAAGGTTGGAAGAATATATGATTCTTTTGAAAATGATGTAGTAGAAACTTGGACTGTAAAAGATATAGAAGTTGACCCTTCTAACTTAGGTCTAAAAGGTTCTCCAACTAGCGTATTTAAATCATTTACGAAATCAGTTAAACCAGCTGGTACAATATACAACGAAGATGCAAAAGCATCAGCTGGAATTATTATAGATAAATTAAAAGAAAAATATATCATATAATTAAGGGGGGATAAAGAATGGGTAATGTTTTAGTAGTAATAGAACAAAGAGAAAATGTAATTCAAACTGTTTCTTTAGAATTATTAGGAAAGGCAACAGAAATAGCCAAAGATTATGATACAAAAGTTTCTGCATTACTTTTAGGTAGTAAGGTAGAAGATTTAATAGATACATTAGCACATTATGGAGCTGATGAAGTAATAGTAGTAGATGAGGAAGCTTTAGCAGTGTATACAACTGAACCATATACAAAGGCTGCATATGAAGCAATAAAAGCAGCGGACCCAATAGTTGTATTATTTGGAGCAACTTCAATAGGTAGAGATTTAGCACCTAGAGTATCTGCTAGAGTACATACAGGACTTACTGCTGACTGTACAGGACTTGCAGTAGCTGAAGATACAAAATTATTATTAATGACAAGACCTGCTTTTGGTGGAAATATAATGGCAACAATAGTTTGTAAAGATTTCAGACCTCAAATGTCTACAGTTAGACCAGGCGTTATGAAGAAAAATGAAGTTGATGAAACTAGAGAAGCTGTAATTAATCGTTTTAAAGTAGAATTTACTGAGGCTGACAAATTAGTTCAAGTTGTAGAAATAATAAAAGAAGCTAAAAAACAAGTTAAAATAGAAGATGCTAAAATATTAGTTTCTGCTGGACGTGGAATGGGCGGAAAAGAAAATTTAGATATACTTTATGAATTAGCTGAAGTTATAGGTGGAGAAGTTTCTGGTTCTCGTGCAACTATAGATGCAGGATGGTTAGATAAAGCAAGACAAGTTGGTCAAACTGGTAAAACTGTAAGACCAGACCTTTATATAGCATGTGGTATATCTGGAGCAATACAACATATAGCTGGTATGGAAGATGCTGAGTTTATAGTTGCTATAAACAAAAATCCAGAAGCTCCAATATTTAAATATGCTGATGTTGGTATAGTTGGAGATGTTCACAAAGTACTTCCAGAACTTATAAGTCAATTAAGTGTTGCAAAAGAAAAAGGTGAAGTTTTAGCTAACTAATTTCTTGGGGAGGGTATTATGAGTACAAGCGATGTTAAAGTTTATGAGAATATAGCTGTTGAAGTAAATGAAAATATATGTACAGTGAAAATGAATAGACCTAAAGCCCTTAATGCAATAAATTCAAAAACTTTAGAAGAACTTTATGAAGTATTTGCTGATATTAATAATGATGAAACTATTGATGTAGTAATACTGACAGGGGAAGGAAAAGCATTTGTAGCTGGAGCAGATATTGCATATATGAAAGATTTAGATGCTGTAGCTGCTAAAGATTTTAGTCTTCTAGGAGCTAAAGCTTTTAGAGAAATAGAAGATAGTAAAAAAGTAATAATAGCAGCTGTAAATGGATTTGCTTTAGGTGGAGGATGCGAACTAGCAATGGCTTGTGATATAAGAATTACATCTGCTAAAGCTAAATTTGGGCAACCAGAAGTAACCCTTGGAATAACTCCAGGGTATGGAGGAACTCAAAGACTTACAAGACTGGTTGGACTGGCAAAAGCAAAAGAATTAATCTTTACAGGTCAAGTTATAAAAGCTGATGAAGCTGAAAAAATAGGGCTAGTAAATAAAGTTGTCGAGCCAGAAGCTTTAATGGAAGAAGTTGAAAAACTAGCTAAAACAATAGCTAAAAATGCTCAACTTGCAGTTAGATACTCTAAAGAAGCTATACAACTTGGTGCTCAAACTGATATAGATACTGGAATAGATATAGAATCTAATTTCTTTGGACTTTGTTTTTCAACTAAAGACCAAAAAGAAGGAATGTCAGCTTTTATTGAAAAAAGAGAAGCTAACTTTATAAAAGGATAAACAAATCTAATTAAAAATATATTTGCTGTTAACTAGATTGAATAAATACTTTAATCTAGTTAACAGAATATAAATACTAAAATAACAGGAGGTTATAACTATGAAATTAGCTGTAATAGGTAGTGGAACTATGGGAAGTGGTATTGTACAAACTTTTGCAAGTTGTGGTCATGATGTATGTTTAAAGAGTAGAACTCAAGGTGCTATAGATAAATGTTTAGGCTTATTAGATAAAAATTTAACTAAATTGGTTACTAAAGGAAAAATGGACGAAGCTACAAAAGCAGAAATATTAAGTCATGTTAGTTCAACTACTAACTATGAAGATTTGAAAGACATGGACTTAATAATAGAAGCATCTGTAGAAGATATGAACATAAAGAAAGATGTTTTTAAATTATTAGATGAGTTATGTAAAGACGATACTATTTTAGCAACAAATACTTCATCATTATCTATAACAGAAATAGCTTCTTCTACTAATAGAGCAGATAAAGTTATAGGAATGCATTTCTTCAATCCAGTTCCTATGATGAAATTAGTTGAAGTTATAAGCGGTCAATTAACATCAAAAGTTACTTTTGATACAGTATTTGAATTATCTAAGAGTATCAATAAAGTACCAGTAGATGTATCTGAATCTCCTGGATTTGTAGTAAACAGAATACTTATACCTATGATAAATGAAGCTGTTGGTATATATGCAGATGGCGTTGCAAGTAAAGAAGAAATAGATGAAGCTATGAAACTAGGTGCAAACCATCCAATGGGACCTTTAGCATTAGGTGATTTAATAGGATTAGATGTTGTTTTAGCTATAATGAACGTTTTATACACTGAATTTGGAGACACTAAATATAGACCTCATCCACTTTTAGCTAAAATGGTTAGAGCTAATCAATTAGGAAGAAAAACTAAAATAGGATTCTATGATTATAATAAATAAGAACTGAAATCTAAAAAATTTAACTGATATTGTCTAAAAAAAAACAATCTCAAAAATCTGATAAAAATCTAATTTAATGGGGGTAATGAATATGAGAGAAGTAGTAATTGCCAGTGCAGCTAGAACAGCAGTAGGAAGTTTTGGAGGAGCATTTAAATCAGTTTCAGCAGTAGACTTAGGTATAACAGCAGCTAAAGAAGCTATAAAAAGAGCTAATATAACTCCAGATATGATAGATGAATCACTTTTAGGAGGAGTACTTACAGCAGGTCTTGGTCAAAATATAGCAAGACAAATAGCATTAGGTGCAGGAATACCAGTAGAAAAACCAGCTATGACTATAAATATAGTTTGTGGTTCTGGATTAAGATCTGTTTCAATGGCATCTCAACTTATAGCATTAGGGGACGCTGATATAATGCTAGTTGGTGGAGCTGAAAACATGAGTATGTCTCCTTATTTAGTACCAAGTGCTAGATATGGTGCAAGAATGGGTGATACTGCTTTTGTTGATTCAATGATAAAAGATGGATTATCAGACATATTCAATAACTATCACATGGGTATAACTGCTGAAAATATAGCAGAGCAATGGAATATAACTAGAGAAGAACAAGATGAATTAGCCCTTGCAAGTCAAAATAAAGCTGAAAAAGCTCAAGCTGAAGGAAAATTTGACGAAGAAATAGTTCCAGTGGTTATAAAAGGAAGAAAAGGTGACACTGTAGTAGACAAAGATGAGTATATTAAACCTGGTACTACAATAGAAAAACTTGCTAAATTAAGACCTGCATTTAAAAAAGATGGAACAGTTACTGCTGGTAATGCATCAGGAATCAATGATGGTGCTGCTATGTTAGTAGTAATGGCTAAAGAAAAAGCTGAAGAGTTAGGAATAGAACCTCTTGCAACTATAGTTTCTTATGGAACAGCTGGTGTTGACCCTACAATAATGGGTTATGGACCAGTTCCAGCAACTAAAAAAGCTTTAGAAGCTGCTAATATGACTATTGAAGATATAGATTTAGTTGAAGCTAATGAAGCATTTGCTGCTCAATCTATAGCCGTAGTAAAAGATTTAAACATAGATATGGCTAAAGTTAATGTTAACGGTGGAGCAATAGCTATAGGACATCCAATAGGATGCTCAGGAGCAAGAATACTTACTACACTTTTATATGAAATGAAGAGAAGAGATGCTAAAACTGGTTTAGCTACACTTTGTATAGGTGGTGGAATGGGAACTACTTTAATAGTTAAAAGATAGTTTTAGATTATAATTTTTAAAAATTAAACATTTAACCATGAACTTAACCTGTAAGAGTAACTATTTGTTATTCTTACAGGTTTTTATGGTTAAAAAATAATTATTATCTATTAAACAAAAATAGTGTAAAATATATAATATCATGGTTTTGAAGATATAAAAGAAAGTAGGTAAAAGTTTGTTTAAAAAAGAAAATCAAAAATATAATCTTATATCCTATACAAATGAAGAAGAAATGACTCTAAAAGAAGTTTTGCTGGACAAGCTAAATTTTTCGGTTAGGTCACTATCAAAAATGAAAAGAGAAAAAAGTGTATTAGTAAATGGTGTATATAAAAAGCCAAGTTTAAAAGTGTCTCGTGGGGATTTAATAGAGGTAAAAATAGAAGAAGAAAAAGCAAATTTTGAGCCACAAGATTTAAATTTACAAATAATATATGATGATTTTGATATAATTATGGTAAATAAGCCACCATTTATGGTAGTTCATCCAACTAAAAGTCACTATGATAATACAATAGCAAATGGTATTAGTTATTATATAGAGAAGCATAAAGAAAATGTAAAAATACGATTTGTAAATAGACTTGATATGAACACTTCAGGACTTGTTATAGTAGCAAAAAATGCTTATGCACACCATACTTTGTCTATATCAATGAGTGAAAACAAAGTTGAAAAAACATATATAACAGTAGTGAATGGGATTATAGATGAAGATGAGGGAACTATAAATGAACCAATTTATAGACCTGAAGAGGATTCAATAAAGAGAGTAATAGATGAAAGAGGGCAAGCATCTGTTACTCATTATAAAGTAGTAGAAAGATTAAAAAATGCAACTGTACTAGAAGTAAAGCTAGAAACTGGTAGAACACATCAAATAAGGGTTCATATGGCTCATATAGGTCATGGAATAATAGGTGATGAGTTATATGGTTATATAGATGGAAATCTTATAAATAGGCAAGCTCTTCATGCATATAGCTTAGAGTTTGAACAACCAAGAACAAAAGAAATTTTAAAATTTAAAACAGATATACCAAAGGATATGCAAGAGTTAATATCGAAATTAAGATAGATGGGGTGATATATATGATAATACATAAATTTATAATACATGTTTTGGATAAGAATAGTGATGTTCCAATATTAAATGATTTTGAAGGTAAAGTTAATCAAGAAGTAGATGGATTTTTTCAAAAAGCAATAAAGAGAATTTCAAAGGATGAAGATTTAAGAAAAGGGATTTTTAAAGATTATAATGACAATTTAATTAAAAATTGTTGTGAACAAATAATATATGATGAAAGTTCATTTTTAAAAAACTCTAAAGAAATAGCATCTTATCTGTTTGATGTTATGAAGATTAATGCAGCATTAGAATCTTGTGATTTGGCAATTTGCTTGTATACTGTAAAAGATGAAAAGAGTGTTGCTATATTGAAATTAGATTATAAAAAATTGTATACTCATTCAATTGAGTTTGTAGATGATAAATTTAATATTCAAATGGTATCAAATGAAATTGGTATTCCAGAAACTTTAAGACAAAAACAAGGAGCTTTAATTGGATTAAGTGGAATGAATGATGAGTTTCATCTAAGACTCTTAGACAAAGATGCAGAAAAAGAGGGTTCAGAATCAAAGTTTGTAACAGAATTTTTGCATGCTAAAAAAATAGATGATGATAAGTATAAGACAAAAGTATTTAAAAATACAGCCGAAAATTGGATAACTAATGCTCTTAGTAATGATATAAAACAAGCAGAAGATGTAAGAAGTATATTAAATTATACATTAAAAGAAAAACATGAAATTGATATAAATGATTTTGTTGATAATTCAATTAAGGATGAAGAATTAAAAGGTAGTTTTAAAGAGCATATGGAAGAAAAAGGTCTTGATGAAGGTTTTAGCATAGATAAAAAATGGGTTGAGAAAAAGCTCAAAAAGAGAAGTATAAAAACTGATAATGGTTTTGATATAAAAGGGAACCTAACTGATTTTGAAGACCCAATGAAATATACTGTAAAGCAAAATCAAGATGGAACTATAGATATAGTAATAAAGAATGTAACATTTTATGAAGAAAAGTAATCTTAATTTGAGTAATTTATAGGATTGGATATAAATTAAGTTAGAAGAAATGTATAGTTAATATAGTTATAAATAAAATGTAGATTAGTCTGTGTAAACTTCTAATAGAAATATTAAGTAGAAGTAGACACAGACTATTTATATTTGTAGACAAAATGATGTTATTTATTTTCTTCGATATATTTACATATATCACCAATACATTTAAAGTTTTCAGCTTCCTCATCTGGTATTTCTATACCAAATTCATCTTCAAGAGCCATTATAATCTCAACAGCATCTAATGAATCAGCTTCTAAATCTTCCATTAAAGATGCTTCCATAGTTATTTCATCTAAATTGTCTAACCCTAATTGTTCTGCTATTATTTCTTTTATTTTTTCAAACATTTTAAGCCTCCTACAGCAGTTTTAATTAATTTTAATGTTAGTTTAATATAATATCAAAAATTTTTCAATATGCAATTAGTAAAAAAAAATAAAATTTTATAAAGGTAGTAATAAAGTCTTATTTGATGAATAAACTTTATTGATAACAAATATAACTTAGGAGGAAATGCTATGAAATATGTAGGCTTATTACTAACATCTGTAGGAATATTTTTACTTATAGCAGTAAATTTTTATTATAATTCAATAACTTTAGATATGCAACGAATAGAGGACTATGTAATGGAAACCAATTTAATTCTTGAAGATGTAGCAGAGAAGGAAAGCTATGTATCTAATGAAAAGGACGATTATATATCAAGATTAATGCATGTAAAGAAAGGCATAGAAAATTCAAAAACATCCTTCTTGATAGAAAGATATAAAGAATACAAAGTAAAATCAATAGAAAGTTTAATTTATACTATATCAGAAGAAAAAAAGGATTATTTAGATGAAGTTGATAGATACAATAAACTAGGAGAAAAAGAAATAAATAAATTAATCAATAAAAACTTTTTAGAAGTAACTTATCTGTCTATTACTACATATATTTAATTAAAGAGACAAAAGTTAGTCTCTTAATGATTCAAGGAGGATTAGTTATGACAAAATTAGAAGACAATATGGAACGTTTCTTTGGAGGATGCGAAGGATTTTTTAGTAATAAAATGTTGATAATAATAGTTATAGTATTCTTATTATTATGTACAGACATTTTAGAAGACTTATTATGCGATGACAATATATGGATATGGGTTATATTAATAGTATTGTTGTTATTTAACTTCGATGATGGTTGTTGTTGCTAAAAAATATTGATTATTAAATAGGCAGAGCCAGTAACTTATACAAGTTATGGTTTTGCCTTTTTTAGTTAAGATAAAAAATTTTAAAAAAATAATAAAAATACATTAGCAAAATGGAAACCAAATGCATAGTATATGTTAGGAGCGAAAAGCTCAACAAAATATCAACAGGAGGTAACGTGGAATGTTAGATAGATTCTTTGGAGAAGATGGATGTTTTGGTGGAGGAGGATGGTGGATAATCGTACTATTCTTCCTATTTTTAGCTTTTGGAGAGAGCTGGGCAGAATTTGACATAATGGCATGGATTCCATTCCTAATAGTTTTATTAATACTTTGCTGCTGTAGTGGATGCTTAGAATAAGAGTAGTAATTATTAAAAAAGGAGGAGTTTATTATGTTAGATAGATTTTTTGGAAACGATGGATGTTTTGGTGGGGGAGGATGGTGGATAATCGTATTATTCTTCCTATTCTTAGCTTTTGAAGATTGTTGGAGAGATATCGATATAATGTCATGGATACCATTCTTAATACTATTATTAATAACTTGTTCATGTGGTGGATTCTTTGATGGTGATGATGGTTGTGGCTGCGGCTGCTAAAACTAAACTGTTAAAGTGAAAAAATGCTGGTATGTTTTATACCAGCATTTTTTTATTTTATTTTTTAATGTAATTTAAATTAAGAATGAATATTATTAAAATTGTTGAATATAGGGTATAATATAAAATATAATGTATTTAAATGTACTTGCTTTTATGGTAAAATAAGAACTTATATAAATATAGTTAAAATAAGAACCTGTATAAATTTGGTTCAGATTTAGATAAATTTAGCAAAATTAGGAGGATGAAAATGAAAAGTAATATAACGATAAAAGATGTTGCTAAACAAGCAGGCGTGTCAATATCTACAGTATCTAGAGTTATAAATGATTCAAAACCTGTGACTGATGAAGTCAAACAAAAAGTTTTAGAGGTTATAAAAGAAACTGGATATATTCCAAATCCACTTGCAAGAAGCTTAGTAACTAAAAAGAGTCAATTAATAGGGGTAATAGTTCCAGAAGTTTCAGATTCTTTTGTTAATGAGATATTAAATGGAATAGAAGAAGTTGCTAAAATGTATGATTATGATATTCTTTTAGCTAATACATACTCTGATAAAGAACAAGAGTTAAAGAGTATAAATCTATTAAGAGCAAAACAAGTAGAAGGTATAGTTATGATTTCATGGGTAGTTGAACAAGAGCATATCAACTATATACAAAATTGTGGTATACCAGCAACATATATAAGTAAAACTGCTAGAAATTATGATATATACACAGTGAGCACTAGTAATAAAGAAGCTACTTTTGATATGACAGAACATCTTATAAAGAAAGGTCATGAAAAGATAGCTTTTATAATGACAAGTAAAGATGATACTGTTTTAGAAATGGAAAGACTTTCAGGCTACGAAGAAGCACTTTCAAGTAATAATATAGAGTTGGACAAGAGTTTAATCAAATATGGTGGAACTGATTATGAAAGTGGATACCATAGTATGAAAGAATTATTAGATGAAGGAATAATACCTCATGCAGCCTTTGTTACGGGTGATGAGGCTGCTATAGGAGCTATAAATGCTATCTGTGATGCTGGATATAAGGTTCCAGAAGACATATCAGTTGCAGGATTTAATGATGTTAAGATAGCTAAGATGTATAGGCCTAAGCTTACTACAGTTTATCAGCCTTTATATGATATGGGAGCAGTAGCAATAAGAATGGTTATTAAATTAATCAATAAAGAATTAATTGAAAACAAGAAAATAGAATTACCTTATCAAATTGTTGATAGAGAAAGTGTTATAGAGAGAAAGAAATAAAGTTATTAAAGTCAATCAGGTAGTGTTTAAAACACTACCTGATTTTTAGTTTAAATAATATGCAATTAAAATATTTTAGTTAAAAATAATAACTTTAAGCCTTAAAAGTAGTTTATTTTTGTTTATTCATGAGGATTGGATTTTTTAGTTTTCTTAAATATACTCTTAGATTTTTTTTGTTGATTATTTGGTGTATTTTTTGGTGCAGGTGTATTTGATTTACCTTTAGTTGGTTGTTTAGTCTTTTTAGTTTTAGCAGGTTTAGTATCTCTTTGAGTCTCTGCATCTGATATTTTATCCATTATAGTATCTAATTTTTTACGTTGATTGTCATCTAAAAATGCTTTGAATTTTGATACTACTTCCTCTCTTCCATCTAGGTTCTTACCTATCTTTATAAGTTCCTCCATAAGTTCACTTTCTGATTTACCTTTGTAATTATCAGCAATCTTTTCTATCTTATCCTTGTCAATATTTTTTTGCTTAGCCATCTTTTCTAATGAATCTGTATCTATTTTTTTCATAAAAAAACCCCTTTCTATAAATATATATTGAATTATATTCATACTATTTATATATAGAAATAATATTGAAGTGGTGAATTGTGAGTGATATATAATATAAATAAAAATTCTTATAGATAATATATATGCACTGAGCTTTAAAAATGGAACATTAAAATATGAAAAACATACTTTAATATAGGGCAATTATATAATATAAGGGGGAATTGTCTTGAATAACTTACTATTTTTGATTGGAGTGATTGCATTGAGTAATGGTAATATCTCTATATTTGATGATAAAGATAAATCAAAGAAAAATAATAGAGCCAGAAAAAACAAAAAAAATTCAAATGAGAAATTATCAAAAGCTATACATGAAACTTTAAGGTTTGATGCAAATGATATAAAAAGAGGTCTAAGACTTATGGATTTGAGTGAAGAAGACCTAGAAATGGGAATGGAAATAATAACAAGAACTAAAAAATACATGTCAAGAGATGAAAGGAAAATACTAGTAAAAATAGAAAGTATTTTAGACTTAGTTAGAGGCATAAAGAAACTTAACAATATAGATGTGGTAGATATTGAAGAGGAAACAGATTTTTTTAGAAAAATGGATAGTGAAGACAAAAAAAATATGATGATAAAAGAAATTATAGATGTATTTCCAGAAAAGAGAAAAAATTCTGTTGAAAAGGCTATAGGAATGAAAAAAAAGATAGATTTATTTGCAGAATTGTTTTTGCCTGATGATTTTGGTGAAGGTGGATTTAGTTTAAGTTCTTTGGCAAATATAAATAATCTAGGTAGCATGAATAATCTTAAACTGCTAGGAAATCTTTTAAGAGGTGATGATAGTAATAATGATGATGAGGATGAATATGAAGATAGTAATGAAGAAGATGAAGAGTCAACATATGAAGATGAAGAATTAAATTATGAAGATGAGATAGATGATAATGAAGAAGAATTAACAGAAGATGAAGAAACAGACCATGAGTATGCAGAAAATGATGAAAATATAGTATATGATGAAGAATTGTATGATGTTAATGAACAAAAGCATGAACATAATCGTAATGAAAAAAATACTAGAAGTAAAGCTAAGAGAAAGTAATAATTAACTAAATACATAAAGAGAAAAGGAAGAAAAAGTAATACTAGAATAAGATTATCTTAATTACTATATAAAACCACTTTAAAAAATTCAAAATTTATTATATAATAATAATATGAAATCCTGAAACATACGATAAGGCTTTTTTAAATTCAACCTACAAATGAAATACGGGAGACCGTGTCTAGTAAATTATAACATGCCTGTTTAGTTTGGACGTTAAAGGTTACTGGCAAGTCACCCACCTGGGAGTGCCTAGGGTGTGAATTTACTTAGCCACCGGTGTTTCGGGACAAAAAAAGTGCTACTATTTTAAATAGTAGTACTTTTTTTTATTAAAATGCATTTTTCTACCAAATATACCTAATTATTGAGAAATTTAAAAAGCTAAGTAACAATTAGGATTATAAGTGCATAGTATTAATTAGGCTATAAAAAGCCGAAGACTTAATAAGAATCGCTTACAGGGAGGGCAATGAAAAATGCAAGATTACAAAAAAAATAAAAGAAGAATGCTAAATCAGCCAATGTCTACAATGAATGAAGAAGAAGTGTATACAGATGAAATAAGTTCAGATGAGATGAGAGGATTCAAAAAATCACATCATCATAATGGATGTAACAATGATAATAATTGTGATTGTCATGATGATTGTAAACCTAATCCATGCAATCCATGTAAACCTAATCCATGCAAACCTAATCCATGTGATGACAATTGTGGATGCCATGATAATTGTAAATGTGATTGTGAACCATGCCAAATGGATTCAGATGAATGTTTTGAAAACAAATGTGGACCAAACTGCTGTAATCCTATATCTCCAAGAAACTTTTCTGTAGCAAATGCAGTTCCATTTGCAATAGAAGCTAATAGAATTTTTGATACTATGCAATTCCAAACATTTACAGATGCAACTGGACCAAATGGAGAACCATTAACTTTTGAAACAGAAGTAGTAGAAGTATTTGGTTCAGTTCCAAGTGCAGGTAGAGCAAGTGTAACTATAGATAAAATATGCTTAAGTAATGATGGAATAGTTATAGACACAGGAATGACAACTTTAGAAGATTTCGATTTAGATCCATTAGGAGATATAATAGGAAGAAACTGTGAAACAACTTTTGAATATGCAGTATGTGGAGAAAGAAACGCTGAATGTTGTAGACAAGGAAAAGGCAAATCAGTAGCTTATAAACAAAGAGGCTTAACTGTAGCAGTTCGTAATCTAGTATTAGAACTAAGAGGTAGATGTGGATGTACAGAATTCGTTGCATTAGCTTTCCCAGCAGTTAGAGCAGGAGGTGGATGTAAGAGAAGAGTTGATTTTGTAGAATTTACTTTTAACACACTTTCAGCACCAATATGCTTGCCAGCTGACGGAAGAGCTGTCACTTTAAGACAAGAATACCAAACTAACTTAACTGTAGATTGTATAGGAAAATCTATATTAAAATTAGAATGTAATGAATGTTGTGAACCTATGTATGAATTAATTATACCAAATGATATAGATTTAGTACTTTGCTTACAAGAAACAGTTAGCACATTAATAAGTGAACAAATAGTAGTTTTAGCATCACCAAACCCAATCCAACCAAGACTTGTTGATACTTTCTCTAAAGTATGTGATTTTTCGCAATGTGGACCTAATCATGGAAGTGGAAATTCAGGTTGCCACAGATAGATAGGTAGATATATAGACAGTTTAAATTATAAATAAAAATCATTTAAGGAAGGCTACCAATAGTAGATGATTTACATTGGTAGCCTTCACGTTATTTATAACTAATGTATAGATTTTATAGATTTAAAAAGTACTATAGTATGTAATAAACAAGTAAATATTGATACTATTGTCATTGTGTATATGTATGCATAAATATTAAGTCCTGGAATGGGAAGAAATACATATAGAGCTACTAGCTGAATTAACATACCAATGATAGTGTTTATACTTGAAGCTAATTCTTTTCTTATTGAATGTAAAATACCAGATAGTGTTTGATTTAGTGACATAAATAGTGGTACTAAAAACATAGCTTTTAAATATTCTCCAGCAAGTTTATTTTTAAATACTAGTATACATAAATCTTTTCCAAAGAAATAAAAAAACACTGATGATAGTATACCTACAAACAAAGTTAGGAGTACAGAATACTTTATTTTTTTTAGGACACTTTTACGTTTTCTTAAGGCCATTTCTTGTGATATAGTAGGTATCAAATTTACAATAAGTGCTGAGCCAACAGTAAATGGTAAAAATATAAATGGCATTACCATCCCGCTGACGACACCATACATACTTAATGATTGTTGATAAGTCATGCCTGATAATGCTAATCTTGATGGTATCATCATAGAGCTAATAGATTGTAAAAGTATATTTGACATTCTATTGCAAGTTATAGGTATGGACATTTTCAATGTTTCCATAGAGGAAGTATAAAAATCTTTTATACTTATAATATATTTATTGTCAAATGAAGAATCTCGACATAAACATATGAGCATAAATATGATATTACTCAATTCACCAATAGATATACCTAAAAGAGCAATATAACAATTCATAGACTTATCATTTACATACATAACGAGTAAAAAAACAAATAGAATTTTACCCATCTGTTCAATAATTTGTCCAATAGCAGGAACTTTTACGTTCTTTATGCCGTAGTAATACCCCCTAAGTACATTTGAAAGTGTTATTATAACTATGGCAGGACAAACTGCTAGTATAAATAAGTTCAATTTAGGGTCTTTTAGAAACTTAAGTGATAAAAAAGAACTATTGAAAGATGCAACTATAGATATAATTAATGCTACAAAAAATGATATGTATAAAGTTGATATAAACAAAGCATTAGTGTTGTGCTTATCATTTAAAGCTTTTCTTTTTGCAACTAGACAACTAAGTGCAGTAGGTATTCCAGTTGTTGTAACAGCTAAACAAATCATTAAAAAGTTAAAAATCATATGATATATACCTAGACCTGTTTCGCCTAAAGCTCTTGATAAGAATATTTTATATAAAAATCCAAATATTCTTACGACAAAGTTAGACATAAATAAAATAACTGTTGATAGTACTAAATAAGGTACTTTCAAAAAAATCACCTCCTTATCTTTTAAATATATTCATAAGGAGGTGTAAAAATTTATAATTTTATAAATTCTGGTTTCATTTTATTAAATTTAGATACATACTTAAATCCCATGTTTTTTAGTAATGAATATATGTAATCAAATTCATATGCAACTTGACTTACATGATGTGAATCTGAGCCTGTAGTTATGATTTCTCCTCCTAAATCTTTATACATCTGAAGGATATATCTAGATGGAGTTAAATCTGGCAGGTTGTATCTGTAGCAAGATGTGTTTATTTCGATACCTTTACCATCATAGATAGCTTGCTTGAGAGTTTCTTCAATTATATCTGAAAATAGTCTGTCATCTAGGATGGTATCATAAGGTGCATATCTTTTAATTAAATCTAAATGACCTAAAACAGAGTAATCCTTGTAGTTTTTAACAATATTATACAAATAAAGGTAGTAGTTCTCATAGACCTCATGTTGAGTCTTACCTTCAAAATAGCTACCAAGGTATAAATCCATTTTATCTATAGCATGAATAGAGCATATTATAAAATCTAATGGATATTGATGAGCTTCTTTTCTATATGTATCTATTAATTGAGTTTGAACTCCAAATTCAATCCCTTTTTTTATTGATATTTTATCTTTATATCTATTTTTAAGAGTTTCTAGACTTTTAAAATAATCTTCGTAAACAATCGAAAAAGAATCATCCGCATAAACATCATAATCGACATGGTCTGTGAAACAAATTTCATTTATACCAAGGTCTATAGATTTTTTTATCATTTCTTCCATTGTAGATTTTCCATCAGTAGAGAAACTTGAGTGCATGTGATAGTCGTAAAACATAAATATTTCCCCTTTTTATAAAAATTTTGGTATTATATATACATACTAAATAATATCAAATATATGCTAAGGCATCAATAAAATATAAAAACAATAAGCGGTGATAAATGTGGAAAAATACAAAATAGATTTAAGTGAAAGGAAGTCAACTAAATATATACAAATATTTAATCATATAAAGCAGTTAATAATAAACAAAGAACTAGTTGAGCATGAAAAACTTCCACCAATAAGAAAGTTATCAGATTATTTACATGTAAATAATACTACTATAGTTAAAGTATATGAGCTTTTGGAAAATGAAGGATATGTATATAAAATTATAGGAAGTGGAACTTTTGTATCAAATTCAAATTCTTATAAAAATGGTATAGATAAAGGGAAAAACAAGAACATTAGACAAAGAGATGATTTAATTCATTTCGATAATGGAAATCCATCTAATGATATGTTTCCTATAGATTCATTTAAAAATGCTGTAAACATGGCATTATCTAAAGATGGAAGTTCAATATTTGATTACGATGAAGGGCTAGGCTCTGAGGAGTTAAGAGAAAAGATGGTAGAGTATTTAAGTGATGAAAATATAAATACTACTAAAGAAAACATTCAAATAATCTCAGGAGCACAGCAAGGTATAGATATAGTTTGTAAAGGGCTTATAAGTTATTCTGATGTTGTTTTTATGGAAGAACCCTCTTACAATGGAGCAATTGAAGTATTTAAAAGTAGAGGTGCAAAAATAATATCTATACCTATGTTAGATGATGGAATTGATATAGGTATTTTAAAATTAAAATTGGAAAAAATAAAACCAAGACTTATATATATTATGCCTAATTTTCAAAATCCAACAGGTATATCTTATTCTACATATAAAAAAAAGAAGCTAATAGAATTGGCAGAAGAGCATGATTTTTATATAATTGAAGATGATTTTATCAGTGATTTTATATTTGATTCAGAGGATAATAGGACAGTCAGGAGCTATGATGATAAAAATAGGGTAGTATATATAAAGAGTTTTTCAAAAATACTTATGCCAGGCTTAAGAATAGGAATTGTAGAAATGCCAAATGAATTATTAAAAAAAGTTTTGTGGGCTAAATATTCATCAGACATATCAACACCAGGTCTTATTCAAAAATCAATGTATTACTATATGGAGAATTTCAATTGGAAGAATTATCTAAGTCATATAGAGAAGATATATACTGATAAGTACAAGTTAGCAAAAAACTTGATTAATGATAAATTGAGTGGTAAATTAAAAGTTAGAAAATCTTGTGGAGGTATAAACTTTTTTTTAGAATTGCCAAGAGGGTATACATCACAAAGCTTTACAAGTTTTATGTTAAATAAAGGAGTATCCATGCTTCCAGGGACTTATTTTTTTGATAATCTAGTGGATGATAGATTTTTTAGAATAAATATAGCTCGTCCAAGTATGGAAGAGTTAGAAAAGGGAATATCTATAATAAGTGATAATATAGAAGAGTTTTTCTGTGAATATAAAAATAAGTTAGATATAAAAAGTAATAAATTATTTTATTAATAAATAGAAGTTTTTTAGGAGGAAAAAATGTTTGACAAGAAGAAATTAGATAGGATTAATGAATTAGCAAAGAAAAATAAAGAGGGAGCTCTTTCTGATGATGAAATCAAAGAAAGGGAGATTTTAAGAAAGGAATATTTAGAAAATTTTAGAGCTCATTTTAAATCAAGACTTGATAGTGTTAAAGTAGTCTCACCAGAAGAATATGAACAATATATGAAAAATAATAAAAATTAAAACTTAATAGGAGGAAAACATGGACTTAAAGCATAAATTTAAGAATGCATGGGAAATTGAAAAAAAAGAGAATGCTATTGAACAGGTTATGGAATATGCTCGCAATTATATGGATTTTTTAAGTAAATCAAAAACTGAAAGACTTTCAGTAAAAGAAATTATAAAATTGGCTAAAGAAAATGGTTATATTTCAATAGATGAAGCTATGGAAAATGGAAGTGTAAGTCATGGGGACAAGATTTATGCTATAAATAAAGAAAAAGCAGTGGCACTTTTTGTAATAGGTAAAAACTATATAGAAAAAGGTATGAAGATTATAGGTAGTCATATAGATTCTCCAAGATTAGATTTAAAACCAAACCCATTGTATCAAGAAGCTAATCTAGGTTTTTTTAAGACTCACTACTATGGAGGAATTAAAAAATATCAATGGACAGCTATTCCTCTTGCTTTACATGGAGTAGTTATATTAAATGATGGTACAAAGGTGGATGTATCTATTGGTGAAGAAGACAGTGACCCAGTGTTTTGTGTAACTGACCTATTAGTTCATTTAGCTGGAAACCAAATGCAAAAGAAATTGTCAGAAGGAATCAGTGGTGAAGCTTTAAATGTATTAATTGGAAATATGCCTTTGGATGGCGAAGAAAAAGAACCTATAACAGCAAATATATTAAAAATTTTAAATGAAAAATATAGTATAGTTGAAGAAGATTTATTAAGCGCTGAGATTGAAGTAGTTCCAGCTGGGAAGGCAAGAGATTTGGGGTTTGATAGGTCAATGGTATTAGGATATGGTCATGATGATAGAGTATGTTCATATGCTGCTGTAAAAGCTATACTAGAGACTAGACAACCAGAATTTACTTCAGTTACATTATGTGTAGACAAAGAAGAAGTTGGCTCCCAAGGAAATACAGGTATGCATTCAAAGTTTTTTGAAAATACTGTGGCTGAGTTAATAGCTTTAGAAGGCGATTACTGTGATATTAAGGTAAGAAGAGCTTTAGCAAATAGTAAAGTATTATCAGCTGATGTTGCAGCTGGATATGACCCAAATTTTGATGAGGCATATGAAAAAAGAAACTCTGCATATATGGGAAATGGAATAGTTTTAAATAAGTATACTGGTTCGAGAGGTAAGAGTGGATGTAATGATGCTAATGCTGAGTTTATATCAGAAGTAAAAAGAATTTTTAACGAGGGTAATGTAGTATGGCAAACTGCTGAACTTGGTAAAGTGGACCAAGGTGGAGGTGGAACAATAGCCTATATCTTAGCAAATCAAGGTGCAGAGGTTATAGATTGTGGTGTTGGTGTTTTAAATATGCATGCACCGCATGAGATTGTTTCTAAAGTAGATATATATGAAATGTACAAAGGATATAAATCGTTTTTTAATATAAATTTATAAGTTTAATATACAATAGTATAAGTAATAAGTAATAAGTAATAAGTAATAAGTAATAAGTAAATAGAGTAGTATTATACTATGCTCATTAATTAAATGAACATAGTATAATACTACTCTATTTATTATTTTATTATTTAACAGCTTATAATTTAAATTTGAGTGTCGTGTATTAAAATTATTATATTATGATTTCAAAGTACTCACATAGTCTGTTTAGAAATTTATCTTCCAATGGAGAAAAAGTTTTCTTTTTAGAATAAATAAAGAAAAATTTTCTTGTAAAATCAACATCTTTTACTTTGTAGCATTTTATTTTGCCTGCATTTAGATAATCAATAGCTGAAATATATGATATAAAAGATACACCAAGGCCTAATCTAACCATTTCTTTAATGGCTTCATTTGATTCTACATGAGCTATTACATTTAATTTGTTTACCGGAAAGTTATTTTTGCTAAGGGTGTTTAGTATTAAGTTTCTAGTACCAGAGCCTTCTTTTCTCATAATAAAATTGACAGAAGCCAATTCTTCTATATCAATGTAATTGTTATTGTTATCAATTTTAAAATCTGAAGGAGTAATAAGTACAAGTTCATCATCTAATAAGTCTAGATATTCGATTTGAGGATTGTTAATTTTAGAACCAACTAATCCAAAGCTTATCCGTTCATTTAAAATTTCTGATATAGCATATTGAGAATCATAATGGCTTATGGAAAATTTTACATCTGGATAACTCATAGAAAAATTCTTCATAAAATCAGGTAGAATATAAGTTTCAGGTATAGAACTACATGCTATATCTATAATACCTTCTATTTTACCTGAATATTCTTTTATATCATAAATTGCACGTTTGCAGTTATTTAATATATATATGGCATGCTCATAAAGAATTTCACCAGATTTTGTGAGTGTAATAACTTTGTTGCTTCTGTTTATAAGTACAGTTTCTAACTCTCTTTCTAAATTTTGTATGTGTGCACTTACAGTAGGTTGAGTTAAAAAAAGTTCTCTTGCAGCTTTTGAAAAACTTTGATGTTTTGCAACAGCAACAAATACTTCAAGTTGTTTAAAATCCATTATTTAATCCTCCTTAAATTATCTAAAACTATTATAACATATTTGATAAATTAATAGTTAAAGGTGATTTTTTGAAATAGAAAACCTTAAAATGTTTATGGAGTTTTTGATTGTTTAGGAATAATTTGGTATAATGTTATAAGGATATTTACCACAAGTATCTTGTAAATTGAATTTTCAAAATTCAACTTTAAAATGTGTTTTGTTACAAAAAAATTACAGATAGCTTCTTAATCTTATTAAATTTAAATAAATATTATATAATTATTTTATAAAATAATAAACGTAATTATTGAAAAAAAAGATAATCACACAATGAGATATAGATAAATATTATAAAATTTAAGAAAGGAGGATTGATTTATGAAGTTAAAAAGGTCATTAGTTTGTGTAACTATTTTAGGGATTGTACTTGTTGGATGTCATAAAGAAACTACTAAAGAGAAAAATCAAGTAGCAAGTAAAGCAACACAGCAAAAAACTATGACAAAAGTTCAAAATGATGTTAATGAAATGATGGATAAAGATTATAAATATGTTATAAAAAATATGGGAATACCTTATAACACAATTTATTATATAAAAAATAAGAATTTAAAAAAATCAAATACAATGCAAGATATAAATACATCAAGTTATATGACATTAGTTTACCCTAAATATACTGGAAACAATGAATTAGATGGAAGTGCTTTATACATTAACATTAATAAAAATAAAGTTGTTAATGTTGAAACAAATTCCTTTTCATCACAAAGTATAACAGATATAGATGAAAATTATGGTATTATGATTGAAACAAATGATAATGAAAAATCAGCTGTATCCTTGGAGGAATATAAAAACATTGACTTGGGAGAGTATATTGGAGTTGAAGAATCTAGGATAAATGAAATCGTGGGTAATGCCAATTATAATTTAACAGCATATAACCATGAAGGAAATAGGGTAGTGAAGAGTTATAGATTAAAAGAAGATAATAAATTATTAGACAAAGAAATACTTACAATAAGTATAGTAGATAATAAAATAAAGTCTATAAAAACTATTGAGAGTGATAAAGTTGTAAAAATAATAAAAGGAGCTTTATTAGAATAATGAATTTTAAAGCATACAAGTCTGTTTTAAGGTAGAAGTAAATTTCTAACTTGAAGCAGTTTTTTTTTTATAAAATGTATAAAATTGAAATTAATACAATTAAGATAATTTTATAAGATTTATTAAATTTAAACTGCAATTATAGATAACAATTAGTTATAATTAAATATAAGCTAAAATGATTTATTGCAATTTACAATTATACTACATTAAGAATGTTTTTAAATAAAAAATATATTGGGGTGTATTTAAAATGATAGGATTAGCAGATGCCATAAAAATTATTGAAGAAAATGTTATACCAATAAGTAGGATTAAGAGAGTTAATCTTATAGAAGCAGTAAATAAAGTAGTTGCAGAAGATATATATTCAACAATTGATAGTCCTCCATTTGACAGGTCACCATATGATGGTTATGCATATGATGCAAATTCTGAAAATAAAAATTTAAAGGTTATAGGAACATTATATGCAGGAGAAGTGTTTGATGGTATATTAAATAAAAATGAAGCAGTGAAGATAATGACTGGTGGAAAAATTCCAAAGGGAGCAAACTGTGTAGTAAAGAAAGAAGATGTGACAACTAGAGAAGACATGATAACTTTAAATATAAAACTAAAGGAATATGACAATTATATATTTAAAGGTGAGGATATAAAAAAAGGTCAATTAATTATTAGTAAAAATCAAAATATAGGGTATGATGGTATAGGAGTATTAGCGAGTCTTGGAATATCTAAATTAACTGTATATGATGATTTAAAAGTTGGTATTTTAAATACAGGAACAGAATTACAAGATATAAATGAAACTTTGGAGGATGGCAAAATATATGATAGCAATAGATATACATTATATTCAAAGCTTTTAAAGCTTGGAATACAAGCAGATACAATATGTAATTGTACTGATGATATACAGGAGTTAGAAAAAAAAGTAAAGGATATGCTAGAAACTGTAGATTTTTTAATTACTACAGGTGGTGTATCTGTTGGAGATAAAGATTTAATACCAGATGTATTTAGAAGCATAGGAGCAAAAGAATTGTTTTGGAAGATAAATATTAAACCTGGAGGAGCTTGTTATGTAGCTACATTGGGAGAAAAAATATTGTTTGGGCTTTCTGGCAATCCACATGCAGCAATTGTGGTATTTGATAATGTAGTTGTTCCTGTGATTGAGTATTTAACATATAAGGACAGCAATCATTATATAAAAGCTATATTTAAAGGAGAATTTAACAAATTCTCAAATAACGATAGATTTGTAAGTGGAAAATTATATACAGATGAAGGTAAATTATATGTTACATTAAATGATAAAAAAGATGCCAAGGCTAGATTATCTGCAACATTGAGAAGCAATTGCATGATTAAGATAAAAAAGAGAGAAATAATAAAAGAAAATCAATTAGTAGATGTTGTTGTTATATAGTTTTATGAAGGGGATATGGTTTTATGTATAATGTATTATCAATTGTCTCTTATTCAGGAGTAGGTAAAACTACGTTGATTGAAGGTATAGTAAGAGAATTAAGTAAAGAAGGGTATAATGTTGGAGTTATCAAACATACATGCCATGATTTTGAGATAGATGAGGAAGGGAAAGATACTTATAAACATAGAAAATCAGGTGCGAGGAAAGTTTGTATAATATCAAATAAGAGGTTAGCATATATTGAAGAGTTAAAAGATAAAAATCCACTATATAAAATGATTAAGTTTTATGAAGACATGGACTTGATTATTATAGAAGGCTATAAAAATTATAGATTTAAAAGATTAGAGGTAACTAGAAAAGATAAGTATAAGGATATTTTATCAAATAAATCTGATTTGATAGGTATTATAAGTGACATAGAATATGATTTAAATATTAAGCAGTTTAGTTTGAATGACTATAAAAATGTATCAAAGTACATAGCATATTGTATAAAAAATAATACTTTAAAATTAAATGATAGTGAAATAAAAAACATCTTAAAATAATAATTTTAAGATATTATTTTGATATAAAATGGTATAATTATTTATATATAAACAAAGATATGAGAAATTTATTTAATTATAAAAATCGTATTTTGAATTATAAAATATTATAGAAATCGTAGGAGGATAATATGAAAAAAATATTAGTAGCATGTGGAGCAGGAATTGCAACATCAACAGTAGTTTGCGACAAAGTAGAAAGATTGGTTAAAGAAAATAACATACAAGCAGAAGTTATACAATGTAAAATTGCTGAATGTGCAACAAAACAAGAAGGTGCTGATTTGATAGTATCTACTACTATATTACCAACAACTTATGATATACCTGCAATAAAAGCAACAGCATACATAACAGGTATAAATACTGCTGCATTAGATAAGAAAATATTGGATGCTTTAAAATAAGTTTTTGAGTTTACAGTTATAAAAAATATTTAGTACTAAATATAGAGTTGTATCTTGTAAAATTTTATTTACATAGATATGGCTCTTTTTAGGTGTATTTTAAATATATGATTATATAAAATAAGTATTCAATTTTATGAAACATATTCTTTTGAATTGCAATTTTATAAAAGATTTAAAATTAGTGTTATGTTATACTAATTTAAGGGTATTTTTTAGACGTATTGGTAAAGGAGGATTTAAAACTTATGATAAAACAATTTGTCAAATATTATAAACCATATAAGAAAATCTTTACATTAGACCTTATAGCTGCGTTCTTATTTTCTTTATGCGATTTAGTTTATCCTATGATAACTAGAAATATAATGGATGACATTGTTCCAAATAAAAATTTAAGAATGCTAGTAGTTTTTGCAGTTGTACTTATACTTATATTTATAGCAAAAGCAGGGCTTAATTATTTTATGCAATATTGGGGACATGTCATTGGTGTAGATATGCAAGCTGATATGAGAAATGAGGTATTTACACACTTACAGAGGCTTCCAAATACTTATTTTGATAATAATAAATCTGGTGTAACTATGTCTAGAATAGTAAATGATTTAATGGATATAACAGAACTTGCACATCATGGTCCTGAAGATTTATTCATTTCTATAGTAATGTTAGTTGGTTCATTCTTTATACTTATAGATATAAATATTCCTCTTACTCTTATAATTTTTGCTATATTGCCATTTATAATTTGGTTTGCTATAACAAAAAAAGATAAGATGAATATAGCCTTTATGAAAAGTAGAGTTACTATAGGTGATGTAAATGCAACTTTAGAAAATAGCATAGCTGGAATGAAAGTAACTAAGTCTTTTTGTACTGAAAAAGAAGAATTAAATAAGTTTGTAAGAAGTAATAAATTATTTAGGAGAGCACGACAAGATTCTTATAAAGTAATGGCAGAATATTATTCTGGTATGAATTTATATATGGATATTTTGGAATGGGTAGTTGTTATAGCTGGTGGATACTTTACTTATCTTGGGAAAATTACTTTAGGTGATTTTGCTGCATATATATTATATGTAAAGATGTTTATACAACCTATGAAGAAATTGATAAACTTTACAGAACAATATCAAAATGGTATGACAGGTTTTAAAAGATTCATAGAGATAATGGAACAGGACCATCAAAAAGAAGCTAAAAACCCTGTTGAACTTGAACATGTAAAAGGTAACATCGAGATAGAAAATATATCTTTTACATATGAAGATGATACCCAAGTATTAGATAATCTAAGTTTATCTATAGAAGCTGGTAAAACTATAGCTTTAGTAGGTCCTTCTGGTGGAGGAAAGACTACATTGTGTAATTTATTGCCAAGATTTTATGAGTTTGATAAAGGTGATATAAAAATTGATGGAAAAAGTATCAGGGATGTAAGTTTAAAATCTTTGAGAAAAAATATAGGTATAGTTCAACAAGATGTATTTTTATTTACAGGAACTATAAGAGATAATATTCTTTGTGGAAATCCTAGTGCTACAGATGAAGAGATGATTGAGGCTGCAAAAAAAGCTAGAATACACGATTTCGTAGAAACTTTGCCAGATGGATATGATACTTATATAGGAGAAAGAGGAGTAAAATTATCTGGGGGACAAAAACAAAGAATTTCAATCTCAAGAATCTTTTTAAAGAATCCTCCAATAATAATATTGGATGAAGCTACTTCCGCTTTAGATAATGTAACAGAAAGAGAAATTCAAGAGTCCTTAGAAGAGTTAAGTAAAGATAGAACAAATTTAGTTGTTGCACATAGGTTGACTACTATAAAAAATGCTGATGAAATCATAGTACTGACAGATAAAGGAATTGAAGAAAGAGGTACTCATGAAGAGTTAGTAAATAAAAATGGAGTATATAGTAGATTACACAATAACTAACATATACATTAAATTTATAAACATAGAATATATTAAGATTCATAAAGCAAATTCATTTTACATTAATGAGATGTTTTATGAAAAATGTATTCTATGTTTTATTTTTTGCAAATTATATTTAATTCTATTTATAAAAGTAGTGTTAAATAGCCAATTTACAGGATAACGTTTTTACAAAAAGAATAATTTAGAAAACTAACTTTAATTTATAGAATTTATAGAATTTTATGAAAAAAATCGAATTTTGACTTGAAATGTTTTTCAAAAGTAGTAAAATAATGGATAACTATACATACATTGTATACAAATATATTTATTTATGAGGGGGGATTTTGTATGGAGGCAATAACAGCTTTTTGTCTAGTTTTAGTATCACTGACGATAGGAGATGTAGTTTCAGCAAAAACTAAAGCTTTTGTTCCATCAGTTTTTGTATCAGCAATTATATTTATAGTAGGATTTTGGACTTTTTTCCCAGAAAATATCGTGGATTTAGCAGCTTTAGGGACACCATTAGCACAATTAGGCATGCTTTTATTAATAACTCATATGGGAACTATGATGAGTATTAAAGAGCTAGCAGGTCAATGGAAAACAATTGTAATAGCGTTAGCAGGAATAGTAGGAATATGTGTAGGAGCTTTGGCATTAGGAACTCTAGTGTTTGGATGGGATACAGCTGTAATCGCTACACCTCCTCTTACAGGAGGATTAGTTGCATCTATAATGATGGCAGATGCGGCTACAGCAAAAGGTCTTGCGAGTTTGGCAGTTTTAGCGATTTTAATGTATGTGGCACAAGGATTTGCAGGTTATCCTATCACAGCATTGATGCTTAAAAAAGAAGGAAAAAGACTTTTATCAGATTTTAGAAGTGGAAAAGTAACTGTAACTAAAGCTGAAGAAGAAACTGAAAAAGTACCTGAACAAAAGAGTAAGTTTAAGATAATTCCAGATTTACCTGAAAAGTACGACACAACATATATGATAATACTTAGATTAGGACTTGTAGCATGGTTAGCAGTACAATTTACAAATCTTACAAATGAAGTTGTATCAAGATATGTTATCTGTTTAATATTTGGTGTAATAGCATCAGAACTTGGAATAGTTGACAGAAAGCCACTTAATAAATCTGGTTCATTTGGATGGTTAATGACATCATTGATGGCTTTTATATTTGCAGGATTAGCAAAAGCTACACCAGCAATGCTTGCTGAAATGGCTGTTCCTCTTGTAGGAATTATAATATTTGGTGTAATAGGTATGGGAATATTCTCTATTATAGTAGGTAAATTTTTGGGTGAAAGTAAGGAAATGGCGTTTTCAGTTTCACTTACAGCACTTTATGGTTTCCCACCAAATTATATATTAACTGAAGAAGCAGTAAAGGCTCTAGCTGAAACTCCAGAAGAAAAAGAATTTCTGATGGATAAAATGCTTCCAAAGATGCTTGTTGGTGGATTTACTACAGTAACAATAGCTTCTGTAGTAATAGCAGGTATTTTTGTAAATCTTATATAAACTTTAATTAATAAATAAGGCATTTAAAAAATAAGAAGAATATGTTACACTTGGAGGTCTGGAATGAATATTAAAGAAATAACAAATGGATATAAAGATTATGTAATCAAACTTAGAAGGGAATTTCATGAAAATCCTGAAAAAAGTATGGAAGAATTTAGAACATCAAAGAGAATTAAAGAAGAGCTTGATAAAATAGGAGTACCATATGTATCATCTGGAGGGACAGGTGTAGTCGCAACTATAAAAGGAAATAATCCAGGAAAAACTGTAGCACTTAGAGGAGATATGGATGCACTTCAAGTTGTTGAGTGTACGGAAGTAGAATACAAATCAAAAAATGAGGGGCTTATGCATGCTTGTGCACATGATGGTCACACATCAATGCTTTTAGGAGCAGCTAAGGTTTTGAATGATATTAAAGATGATATTAATGGAACTGTGAAATTATTTTTTCAACCAGGAGAAGAAGTAGGTAAAGGTGCAAGAGCTATGATTAAAGATGGCGCTATGGAAGGTGTAGATGGTGTATTTGGAATTCATCTTTGGAGTGATGTAGAGTGTGGGACTGTGTCAGTTGAAGAAGGTCCAAGAATGGCTTCTGCTGATTTCTTCAAAATTACTGTAAAAGGTAAGGGTGGTCATGGTTCACTTCCTCATCAAGGTGTTGATGCGGTACTTGCAAGTTCTGCATTAGTTATGAACTTACAATCCATGGTTAGTAGAGAAGTCAGTCCTTTAGAGCCGCTAGTTGTAAGTGTTGGAATTTTAAATTCTGGAACAAGATTTAATGTAATAGCAAGTGAAGCTGTTCTAGAAGGTACAATAAGATTATTTAATCCAGAACTTAGAAAACAGATTCCTACGATTTTAGAACGTATAGCAAAATCTACAGCAGAAGCATATAGAGCAGAGGCTGAGTTAGAGTATGGATATTTAACACCAGCTGTTATAAATGACAGGGAATGTTCAAAGATAGCTACAGAAGCAGTAATTAAGCTATTTGGAAAAGAAAGTATAGCACTATTTGAAAAAGTAACAGGAGCAGAGGATTTTGCTGAGTTTATGAATATTGCACCTGGTGCATTGGCATTTGTAGGGGCTAGAAATGAAGCTAAAGGAGCTTGTTATCCTCATCATCATGGGTGTTTTAATATAGATGAGGATGCTTTAGAGATTGGAACTGCCTTATATGTTCAATATGCAGTAGACTTTTTAAATAAATAAATTTAATATACTATAAAGAAAAAGCAGAGATTAAGTTTATACTCTGCTTTTTTATTGTCTATAATTACTATAAATATTGACTATAAAAAAAAGATATGATACTATAAAAGAAAATGATAATCAATATCAATTAATAAGAAGGTGATTTAATTGAGTAATATAATGTTTGCGTTTTTAATAACTTTGTTTGCAGGTTTGTCTACTGGAATAGGAAGTTGTATAGCGTTTTTTGCTAAAAAGACCAATACTAAATTTCTTTCTGTAAGTTTAGGATTTTCTGCTGGTGTTATGATTTATGTATCTATGATAGAAATATTTCCTAAGGCACAAGAAGCTCTAACAAAGTCTATGGGAGAAAAATTAGGAAACTGGTCAACTGTAATAGCTTTTTTTGCAGGAATGGCTATCATTGCAATTATTGATAAGTTAATTCCTCAAGAAGAAAATCCTCATGAGATAAAGAAAATGGAAAATTTGGATGAAAAAAATATACAAAAAAATAAATCTCTCTTAAGAACTGGGATATTTACAGCAATGGCTATAGCAATTCATAATTTTCCAGAAGGGTTAGCTACATTTATATCGGCGCTTGATGATGCTACAATAGCGATACCAATAGCTATAGCAATAGCTATACACAATATACCAGAAGGAATATCTGTATCTGTACCAGTGTATTACGCTACAGGAGATAAAAAGAAAGCTTTCTATTATTCTTTTTTATCTGGAATGTCAGAACCTTTAGGGGCAATTATTGGGTATGTACTTCTTAGAAATTTTCTAAATGACACTACACTTGGAATTGTGTTTGCTCTTGTGGGAGGTATTATGGTATTTATATCACTCGATGAACTATTACCATCAGCTAGAGAATATGGTGAGCATCATCTATCAATTTACGGATTAATTGCAGGAATGGTTGTTATGGCTATTAGTTTATTGCTATTTAAATAGATTTTTAGATATCCAATTGTAACCTAAAATTAATATCAAAATGATATAATTATTAAGACAGATTATCATATGTCAAAAATATCATTTTGGAGGTGAATTTTATGGAAAAGAAAATGAAGTTTAAATTTGATTGGTATAGTTCACCTGATAGGATAGAAGAATGGTTAGAAGATATGGAAGAACAAGGATATAACTTATATAAGATAAGTAAATTTGGAGGAATATTTTATTTTTATAAAGGAACTCCAAGAAAAATAAAATATGCCATTGATTATTATTATGATGCTGAGGAAGATTATTTTAATAAACATAAGTATAGAGGGTGGAATCTTATATTTAGAAGCATTGGTAGTTTTATAGGTACATCTTCATGGTATGTATGGAGTAAAATATATGAAGATGTACCTCCTAAATTATATAGTGATTTGGATAAAAAAGACAAAGTAAAATCAATTTTATTCATGAATGTATTTTTATTTACTATTTTAGTAGTTATTTTTATATATTTATTGTTCACTGAAATAAGAAATTTATTTAATGGTTATGGAGTAGATATTTGTACTATCGCATTGCAAATTATGTTATTAATTTTGTATTTGGTACAATTATATAGAAGAATAATGTATTACTTAAGGATTAAAAAATTAACTAAATAAAGATGGAGAGTGTCTCAAAATGACTTTGAGACACTTTTTTTATCAATAAATGTTATTCTTTATATATATTCGTATCAGTTATAACCTTTTAGATTTTATTTAAATCTTGAGTATTGATAAGAATAATTTAAAAATGTTATTCTAAGGTATCGAATATTTAAAATCACATTTAAATATATAAATTAAAAAATTTCAATAGTGTGCAATAAGAAAGTGCATAAGGCGTTGTAATTAGAAAATAAAAATATATTTAAATATAATCAAATATAGTATAATACAATCACAGAAAAGTGTGATTGTATGAGTAAACACTATAAACATTTATACAAGGGTTTCAACTTCTAATTAAAAAGATGATTTAAAAATCAGGTTGAATTTCTCAGACAGTAATGCTAGTGCTAAAGGAATGATAATAGATGATTAGTTGTCGCATATATGGATTAAGAAAATACAAGAAAAAAATTAGAGAGGATGAGGAAGTTGAAAAGAAGTTAAAAAGAGAACAGATAAAACTTTCAAGGAAATATGAAAGTTTAAAAATAAGAAATAAAATAGAAGAAGGGAGAGCTACTAGTCAAAATATTCAAAAACAAGTAGTCAAAGTACAAAAACTTCATCAAAGATTAGCTAATATAAGAACTGATTATATAAATAAAACTATAAGCAAGATAGCGAAAAACAAGCCATCTTATATAGTAATTGAAGATTTAGCAGTTTCTAACTTGATGAAAAATAAGTATTTATCAAAAGCTATTGTGAGTCAAAAACTCTATGGATTTAGAACCAAACTAACATCTAAATGTAAGGATAGTTGCATAGAACTTAGAGTTGCAGATAGATTTTATCCATCATCAAAGACTTGTGGTAAGTGTGGAGAGATTAAAAGAAACTTAAAACTCAAAGATAGAGTTTACAAATGTGAATGTGGATTATCTATAGATAGGGATTTAAATGCAACTATTAATCTTAAAAATACTAAAAAATATAAGCTAGCTTAAAATCAAATTGATTCGCACACACGTGGTTCAAGAGTGCTTATATATGTACGGAGGGCTAACTTCGAAATTTAAGCCTTTGGAGAACTATACAAAATCGTAGTCGCTTAGGTAAGGCGAGGTTCAGTGAAAAAGGAAAAATCTCTATATGGATATATTTGACCATATTTTGAGTAGCAGGAACTTATGATTAGGATAGCAATTTGTGAAGATGAAAAAGAAACACAATGTTTAATAGAAGAATATCTTTATAATATATTAAAAATTATTAATGTAGAGTATGAAATACAAAAATATAGTTCTGGAGAAGATTTACTCAAAGTGAGTTTAAAAGATATAGATATACTGCTTCTTGATATACTCATGGAGCAAATGAATGGAATGGATACTGCAAGAAAGATTAGAGAAGTAGATAATAAAATGGAGATAATATTTATAACCTCCTTAATAGATTATGTGCAAGAAGGATATGAAGTAAGAGCTTATAGATATTTGTTAAAACCCATAGAATTAGAAGAATTAAAAAAACATATATTAACTTGTATTAAAGATATTGAAACAAATAAAAGTAATTACATTGTAATAAAGAACAAGTCTAATATATACAAGATTTATTTAAATGAAATAAAATATATAGAAATTCAAAAAAAAGATATGTTAATACACACAATAAATAAGGGTTTTGGAGTAAAGTATAGTCTAGGAAAAATAGAAAAAGATTTAAAACTAGATAAATTTGTAAGATGTCATAAAAGCTTTATAGTTAATCTAAGTTATGTAGAAAATATAAAGCCCAATATTGCTATTTTAGAAAGTGGAGAAGAAGTACCTATTAGTAGATATAGATATAAAGAGGTTAAGGAAAAATTTTTGAAATTTCTTGGTGATACAATATGTTAAATTTTATGTCTGATTTATTATTAATTGTATCTATATGTGTACGATTTATTATTCTGAAAAGGATATTAATTTATAAAGAAGATAATAAAAAAGACAAACAAATAGTATTTTATACTTTATTGGGATTAATTTATATTATAGTTAAAATAACTAGATTATTTAATATAGAAGAAAATTA
Source organism: Clostridioides sp. ES-W-0018-02 (assembly GCF_020658175.1). Lineage (NCBI taxonomy): Bacteria > Bacillati > Bacillota > Clostridia > Peptostreptococcales > Peptostreptococcaceae > Clostridioides > Clostridioides sp. ES-W-0018-02. The sequence goes on from NZ_JACVVY010000004.1 coordinate 66,150, forward strand.
TATTAATAATATGTACTATTTGATTGATGTTGTAGTATTTATTGTATGGGCGATATATTATAATTATTTTTACAACATAGGATATATTAAATTTATAATTTTCTTTTTCCTATTTAATATTTATTATGATTGTTTTAAAGATGTTGTAGATAGAATTTTATTTTTTGTAGTTACAGGTAATTTTGTTTCATCTAAAGAGTGGCTTTTGGCATCTGATTCTGATAATATAAAGGTTTACATATACAGTAATCTACTTATTATATTTGTATATATGATACTTAGTTTTCTGTATAATCGATTTAAATTGCTTAGCCAAGATAAAAGGAATTATGTATATTTGTTATTTGCTCTAATGGCTAACACCATGAATATAATTGGAGTCTATATATCAAGAATATTAGAACGGTTTAGATGGTTACATTCAGAACCATATTATTTTGAGAATTTTGTAAATCCAAAGATAATAGGAGCTAGCACCATTGTTCTTATATTATTGTTTAGGCAAATAATAAAAGATAATAAATTAAAATCTCAGAATGAATTAATAAAAAATAAGTTAGATATGCAATATGCTCATTATTTAAGTATTCAAGAATCTCATATGAGGGTTAAGAAGCTTTATCATGACATAAACAATCATATTTGCTGTATAGATAATCTTAAAAATGATGGCAAAGAAATTAATGAATATATAAATAATTTAAAAGATGAAATTAGAGAGTTCAAATCTATTTATAATACAGGAAACATGATATTAGACATTATAATCAATGAGAAGAGTGAAATATCTGTCAAAAAGGGAATTAAATTTATTTGTGACATAAACTTTTCAAAAGTTGATTTTATAAAACCCATAGATGTGTCAAGCATATTTGCCAATATTTTAGATAATGCAATAGAAGCATGTGAGAAAATATCAGATGAAAATATTGATAGATATATTAGAATTAAAGGAACTATAACAAAATCATTTTTTGTACTTAAATGTGAGAATAGTAAAGCAAATAATGTTATTTCTAATAAAAATATACTGTTAACAGATAAGATGGATAAATTTGTACATGGAATAGGAATTCAAAGTATTAAATCGTCTTTACAAGAGTATAATGGAGAATTATTATTAGAAAATCAGAAAGACAAATTTATACTAAATATATGCATACCATTGAATCAAGATGCTGACAGTTGGGTCGATTAAGTTACTAGTTGGGGCATCTATATTGATACTTAAAAATAAGGATGTTATCTTTTTAATAATAAAAGATAACATCCTTATTTTTAAGCATAAAGAAATTTATAATTTTACTAATCTTAATTATAAGAATTAGTTACAAAGAAAGGTGATATATATTGAAAAACTAACCATAAAAATAATAAAAATACAAGATATTGTAATACAGGATGTAATTAATAAAAACTTGAAAAGTAGAAATACAATGGAGGAAAATATATATGAAGGCGAAAAAATATATTTTAGCTATGATAGTAATTTTAAGTATAAGTTCAAGCTTAATGGTAGGATGCACAACAACTGTATCCAATGAAGATTTAAATAACTCAGAGCAAGCTAGTGAAAATTCATCAAACAACTCAATTGAAGCTAAAAAAAATGACTCTATTAAACTGTTTGAGGATTACTCAAAAAAAGCTGGGACTGTAGAAGGATTGGAAGAAGTTAAAAAAGATTTATCTCAAAAATTTTCAAAGGCTATAACGGATAGTGGTTATAAGGTAGTTAATTCAAATTCAGATGAAAGTTTTGTAGTTTCTATAAATGGATTTGAAAAGCCACCTGAAAAAGATATTAGAAGTTTATTTTACTCTATGTCTGAAGATAACAAAAAAGGAAAATCAGTAGTAGATATTCTCTGTGCTAAAGAATATCCTGAGAATAAAAAGTTAGCTGAAAGTGATAAATATATTAAATTTATGTACAACATATTTAAGTCATTAACTAATACTGATTTAACTGAGAAAGATTTTTCAAATAAAGTTATAAAAATATTTAATGAAGGTGTAGGCTCTGTAGAACTTCCCTATATGAATGATATACATGTTGAAGTTAACAAAGTTAAAAAATCTACTAAAGTACTAAAATTGAGTTTAGAATATGAATTTGATATTTCAAGTCATTGATGTAATAAATAAATTATGACAGGTTAGAAATAAATTATAAAATAAAATTCATATTTATCTTTAGTAATGTTTTTTATTCAAAAATATATTATTTGTGGTTGCCATTTTATGTTAAAGGACAGTATAATATAATTAAAGTATGTTATAACATACAAAAGTTAATATATATTATCCAAAGGGGGATTTTAAATGAGTCAAACTGATAGAATAGAAGCATTTAGACAAGAATACGTTAATTCTAAACCTATGATATGTTGTGAAAGGGCTAGAATTTTTACAGAATCACATAAAAAGACTGAGGGAGAAGCCATATGTATAAGAAGAGCGAAAGCCTTTTTAGATGCATGCAAAGAACTTCCTATAAAAATATTTGAGAATGAATTAATTGTAGGTACAGCTGGTAAATTTAGAAGAACAGGTATATTAACACCAGAATTTTCTTGGCAATGGGTAGATAAGGAAATGGATACTTTTGATGAAAGAACTCAAGACCCATATGTCATATCAAAAGAGCAAATAGAATTTATAAGAAAAGAGATATTTCCATATTGGAAGGGTAAATCTTTGGAAGAAGTTTTTTTAGCAAGAATTCCAGAAGATACAGCTAAGATATTGGTAGATACAGGAATAATAGATAATGATTCTAAGTGGAGACAGGCAGTAGGGGAAGTAACTCCAGATTATCAAGATATACTATTTGTAAAAGGATATAAGGGGATAAAGAAAGAAGCAGATAAGAAGATAAAAGAATTAGATATATCAATTTCAGAAAATATTGAAAAAATAGATTTCTATAAGTCTGTTTCTATTGTTGCAGATGGTATCATGACATTGGCAAATAGATATTCAAAACTTGCAAAAGAAATGAGTGAATCAGAGAAAGATTCAAAAAGAAAGTTAGAACTTATAAAAATATCAGAAGTATGTGAGAATGTACCAGCAAATCCTCCAACTAGTTTTTATGAAGCGATACAATTTGTATGGTTTGTGCAATTAGGTGGTGTTTTATCTGAAAATCCATTAGCATTGAACTTAGGTAGATTTGACCAATATATGTATCCATATTATGAAAAAGATACTAAAAAAGGAAATATAACTAAATCAGAGGCTCAAGAGTTGATAGAGGCTCTATGGATTAAGCTATCAGAGTGGGTATGGACAATATCAGCAAATACAGCAAATTATTTTGCAGGATACAACCAATTTCAAAACCTTACTGTTGGTGGCAAAAAGAGAAATGGAACTGATGGAACGAATGATATTTCATATATGTGTTTAAAGGCAACAGAAAGTGTAAAAACTCATCAACCAGGTTTAAGTGTTAGAATAAGTCAGGGAGCACCAGATGATTTTGTTATGGCAGTTGCGAAATTAGTAAAACAAGGTACTGGTTTTCCTGCTATACACAGTGATAGTGCAGGGGCACAAATGTTACTTCAAGATGGATATGATGCAGAAGATGCAAGAGATTGGAGCAATTGTGGTTGTGTAGTTCCTCACTTTAGAAAGACAGGTCAATGGACTTCAGCAGTAAATATTAATTTTGCAGCAGCACTAGAATATGCTATGAATGAAGGGAAGAGTAGATTAACTGGAGAAAAAATGGGGTTAGATGTAAAAAATATCAATGAATTTGCATCTTTTGAAGAAGTTAAAGAAGAGTTTTTAAAGCAACTAGCATATCTTATCAAGAATTCTGTTATAGGAACTACTGTTGCTCAACAAATTCATAAAGAAATAGTACCAAGACCATTTTTATCTACCTGTGTAGATGGTTGTTTGGATAAAGGTATTGATTTAAGTAAAGGTGGGGCAAAATACAATATAGGACCTGTTTTAACAGGCATAGGTCTAGGTGTAGTTTCAAACTCATTGGCAGCTATAAAAAAATTAGTATTTGAAGATAAGGTGACTACATTAGAAGAGTTAACAAAAGCATTAAATAATGACTGGGAAGGCTATGAAGAATTAAGAAAACTTGCCTTAGATGTTCCTAAATATGGAAATGACAATGATTATGTAGATTCATTGGCTATTGAAGTTTCTGATTTTTATTACAGTGAAACTAGAAAATATAAGGATATTTTTGGTTCTAAATTTAATAGTGCATTTATGGGTATATCAAACTATGTTCCAACTGGAAAAATAGTAGGTGCAACTCCATGTGGAAGAAAAGCTACAAAACCTTTGACAGAAGGAGTTTCTCCATTTGTTGGAACTGATACAACAAGTCCATTGGCAGCTATGAAATCTGCATCAAAAATAAATCATGATGTTCACACTGGAGGAACACTTCTAAATTTGAGATTTAATCAAGATTTGGTTGAAACAGAAAGAGGGCTTAGAAATCTAACTTCTATGGTAAAATCATATTTTGCACTAGGTGGATTCCACGTACAATTTAATACAATATCAAATGATGTCTTATTAAAAGCTCAAGAAAATCCAGAAGAATATAAAGATTTATTAGTTAGAGTTGCTGGATATAGTACTCAATTTGTTAATTTATCAAGAGAGATGCAAGATGCTATAATAGCCAGAAACTCACACAGTAAATTTTAATTATGAGGTAGATTATGAGTAAAAAAGGTAAAGTTGTAAAGGTACAACATTTTTCAGTAAATGATGGTGATGGAATAAGGACTACTATATTTTTAGAAGGATGCAAATTAAAATGTAAGTGGTGTTCTAATCCAGATTCATGGAGCAATATAGTAAAGCTAGGAGTCATGAAGGATAAGTGTATATCTTGTAATAGGTGTACAGATGTTTGTCCTCAAAATATAAGTTCATTATTTGACAGAAGTCAAATAAATGATAAGTGTGATTTGTGTGGAAAATGTGTTAAAACATGTCTTAATGATGCTATCTGTATAATGACTGAAGAAATGACTGTTGAAGAGATTGTAAAGGAAGTTGAAAAAGATTTTATATTTTTCTTTGAGTCTAACGGAGGAGTAACTTTTTCTGGAGGAGAACCCACACTTCAAATTGAATTTTTAAGAGAATTAGTTGATGCTTTTTATAATAAAGGTATAAACATAGCAATTGAGACTTGTGGATATTTTGAGTGGGATAAAGTGAAGGATGTCTTTGAAAAAATAGACCATATATTTGTAGATATAAAATCTATGGATGATAATGTTCACAGAGCATATACAGGAGTAAGTAACGAGATAATATTAGAAAATATATGTAGACTTTCAAAATTAAACAAATCTATGGTTATAAGAGTACCAATTATTTCTGGAGTGAATGATAGTGAAGAAAATATAAGAAACACTGCATTATTTGTAAAGCAAAATGTTTTAGGTGGAAAGATGGAATTACTTCCATATCATAAATTTGGACTTGATAAATATAAAGCATTAGGGCTTGAAGATTATATGTATGAATTTGATGAAATTTGCAATAGCCATATGTTAAAATTAAAAGAGATAGTAGAGCTTACAGGAGTAAAAATCATAGAATACAAATAGGCTATCAGGAGGATTTTAACATGGATAATAAATTTCCTAATGTAGGAGAAAACTTAAGGTTATTAAGACAAGATATGGGTATAAGTTTAGATAAAGCTTCAAAGATGACAGGAGTTAGTAAAGCAATGCTGGGGCAGATTGAAAGAGGTGAATCTAGCCCCACTGTATCTACCTTATGGAAAATTTCATCTGGATTCAAAATAAACTTTACGACACTGTTAAATGAAAATACAAACACTTATGAGGTTATAAAAAAAGAGGATGTAGAACCTATTATTGAACAACAAGGCAATATGAAGTTGTATCCTATATATCCTTTTAGCCCTCAAAGGAGGTTTGAACTTTTTATAATTGAGCTTGAAGCAAATTGTACTCATGTTTCATCTACACATAGTCATGTTCTGGAAGAGTATGTACTTGTAATAGAAGGTAAACTTGAACTTAATGTAGATGGAAAAACTTATATTTTAGAGTCTGGACATTCAATTAGATTTGATGGAACACTAGAACATTTATATAAAAATTTAAATAACGGAAGAACTGTATTTCATAATATAGAAGTTTATAGATAATTTTATAGTTATCTATTTTGGGAATAAATATTTATTACCAAAATGGATAACTTATTTTTATAATGTCGAAAAGATTTGTATGCATGTACTAACATTATTGTTTTAAAATAAACATAAAAGCATTATAATAATATTAATAAAATATAATAAAAAGGAAGAATATATGATTATGAAAGTTATATTGACAGTATTAGTATTAGCAATCTTATATATTCTGTATAAGTATGAGACTCAACATATAGAAACAACAGAATATACCATATTTAATGAAAAAATTCCAAAAGAATTTAATGATTTTAAAATAGTTCAAGTAAGTGATTTACATAATAAGGTATTTGATAAAAACAATAATAAAACATTGATAGATAAAATTGAATCCTTAAATCCAGATGTTATATTTATAACAGGAGACTTAGTTGATGGAGAAAATAAAAATTTTCAAATTGCATTAGATTTAATTGATAATTTAGTAAAAAAATATGAAGTGTACCATATAATTGGAAATCATGAACAAAAATCTTTAATAAAAAAATACAAACATCTATATAGGGATTATTTTAAGGAATTGTATTCAAAAAAAATAATAAATATGGAAAATGAATCTGTAAGAATATATAAAGGAGATAGTTATATTAATCTATATGGTTTAATCATACCATTGGAATGCTATCCATATTTTTTTGCTAATAATAAAAAGTTAGAATTGCGTGACAGTTTTGTACAAGATAAGTTAGGTAAAATAAACGAAAATGAGTATAATATACTTTTAGCTCATACACCATTTTTCTTTGAAAAATATGTAAAATGGGGAGCTGATTTAGTTCTGGCTGGTCATGTTCATGGTGGTATAATAAGAATACCTTTTATTGGAGGTGTACTATCTCCAAATAGAGAGTTTTTTCCTAAGTATGATTGGGGAAAATATGAAAAAGGTAGTAGCACTATGGTTTTAAATAAAGGCTTAGGAGGTTCAAAAGTTCTCATTAGACTTAATTGTAAACCAGAAGTAGTAAGAATTACATTAAAGTCTAATTAATAAGGTTTTTTGTGTATATAAACATCAATGACATATATATAAAATTGGTGTAAAACCCTATTAAATAGATACAATTATTAATTTTTAATAATTATTTAATTAATGTAAATAAATTGTTATTTTTAGCATGTAATATTTAAAATATAGGGGGTAGTTAAAAATCATGGGTGATATAATTAGATTTTATGAATCTGTAAAAAACAAATATCCGAAATTAAAAGATGGAACTAGAGTTCATATGTGGCCAAAAGAAAATATCATAATTGGACCTATTTATGATGAGGCAAATGGATATGAAAAAAGTATAGGAAGTGTGGATAGTTTAAGTTGGAAGCAAGTTGTTGTACTAGCAGAATGTGATGGGAAAAATACTACTAAAGATATATTAGATATATTATCCAACAGATATAGAAATATCCCTGACATGAGAGATAAGGTTATGGAATTTTTTATGTTTTATGATAATGAATATTTAACCTTTGAAGATGAGGAACAAACATTATCAAGTGTTTTTGAGATAACAGGAAATAAAGTATATCTTACACCTTTATACTTTACAATAGAGATAGATGGTAATGACAATAGGGTTCAATATTTTTCTGAAGTTATAAGTTTATTAAAGTGTATGTATGAAAAAGGGTGTAGGTTTATAGAAGTTATTGGTGAAGGTATTCTAAAAAACAAAGATATGAAAGAAGTATTTCAATATATGTTAGACCATTTTGATTTAATTATAGTAACTAAAGATAGTTTTACTATTGAAAGAAGTTTGATAAGAGAATTAGATGATTATCGTCATAAAGTAATATGGAATGTATATTCAGAGAATGATAACATACATGTTAAATTAAAAGAAGATATAAAAATAACTAGTTTGATAAAAAGAGGGCATACAGTAGTAAGGGGAGCTAGAGGAAGAGCAATAAAAATAGAAGATATGAGGTTTAAAGATATAAGAGAAAGATTTTCAAAATATGGTGCAGAATGGAGCCATGTATATATTTCTTCTGATGGCAGTGTAAAATCTTATTCCATTCAAAAAGAAAAAAGAGTCTATTTAGGCAATATATTTGACAATTCAGTTGAAGAAATTTTATTAGAAATGCAAAATAAGATTGATAATCAAGAGATTGTATATCAATAATTATCAAAATTAAGTTTTAGGAATAATTTATGATTGATTGTTTAGTTTTGTGTTAATAATCGTTAATGAGGTGATGTAACTTGTTAAGATTATTGAACAAATTTTTTTATAATGTTTTACTTAAATGTTGGATTTTTATGATGTTATGGATTTTTAGAGAACTTTTTACAGATACAAAATTAGTCAAAAAATTTAAACTTCATAAAATATTTATGTAAAAATCATATAAAATTCATATAACAGATGTATTATATAGAGTATAGAAAGACTAGCTTAAAAACCATAATATAATACCCTATTGTAATGATAACCCTCCCTCACATCCTCAAATAGAGTTATCATTACAAGAATTAATCCATAAATTTAAAATTTATGGTTTTTTTTTATTTAATTTGTTTTATTATCTAGGAATATGATTTATTATAGAATATATAATAAGTAATATAAAATACATTTGATTAAGTTTTTGACATGTTTTTAACTATACTAATAAGGAGGAGTATTTATGAATGTAAATAATCGCAAGTGCCCAGAGTGTGGTGAACATAGTAAAAAATTTGAAGTAATAGAAGAGTGTGAGGAGTGTGTGACATTTGAATGTTACACTTGTGGAACTATATCTATATTAAAGTATTGCGACAACTGTAAAGAATTTGTATTTGTAAATATTCCAAATAATGTAGAGACCTATGAGTATTGTTGCAGTAGATGTAATAATAAGATTTAATATAATTAAAATATATAATTTTATATGTTGTTTATACAAATATCATATAAAATTCATATATGTAATGTATTATAGAAATATAGAAAGAACTAGCTTAAAACATAATATAATTACCCTAAATTTATAATGGCAACTCTCCCTCACATCCTCAAATATAGTTGTCATTATAAAATACTTTGGCTGTTTCAAAAATGTAAAATCATTTTAGAAGCAGTCTATTTTTTTATAAAAAATAAAGAAGGCAACGGGAAGCCTTCTTTCGTGTAAAAAAAGTTTAATTTTTTGTTAAGATTTGTTTGTTTATTTTATATTATCTTTATAATATGTTTTTATTTGAAGGTTGGCAATGGATTTTGCACAACTGGTCATTATGAATGTAAAAGTGGAATATTATTAATAAATAATAATTACAAAATTGTAATTATTATTTATTAAGCAAATGCGTAAAATATCACATTAATGGGTATATAATTAATAATATACTAGTTTGGGGAGGATAAAATTATGAATTATAAAACAATCATATTAAATAGAAAGTCTGTTAGAGAATATAAAAAGACAGATATTAAAAAAGAGTATCTTAGTGAGATTAAGAAATACTCAGAATCTTGTAAGAAACTAGTTCCAGAGATAGACGTTGATATAAGAGTAATGAATAGAAGTGAAGTTTTTGACAATTTAGATAAAATAGCAGGATATAAAGGAAACATGATAGATGCTCCAAGTTATATTATAATATTATCTGAAGTAAAAGATAATTACATCGAAAATTCAGGATACATAGGAGAAAATATAATTTTTAAGGTAACAGACCTTGGAATAGGTTCTTGTTGGGTTACTTTTGAGGATAGTAAAAAGGTATTAGATAAACTTGGAATTGACTCAGACAAAGAGGTAACAGGAATTATTGCCATTGGATATGGAGAAAATGCAAGCAATACTAAAGTACTAAATGCTACAAAGACTGGTGATAATTATTCAAAATCTGATATGCAAGTTGTTTCAGACAATAGTTCTTCTCGTTTAGGTGTAGAAGAAGTAGTTTATATGGATGAGTGGGGAAATAATGCAAATACAAATATATTAGAAGAGAGAGCGCTTCTTGATGCATTCCATTATGCAAGATTAGCTCCATCTACATTAAATAGACAACCATGGAGATTTATAGTTGATGGAGGAGTTGTAGTTTTAGCAGTTAGAAAAGATGGTCATACTAATTTGTATGAAGAAAAAATAGATGTTGGTATAGTTATGCTTTATTTTGCAACAATAATAAGTGCAACTATGTTTGAGTTAAAATGGAATTTAGGTACTCCAGACAAAGATTATAAAATACCAGAAGACTATAAAATAGTTGGATATTGTAATATATAAAACAGTTTAATATTTAATTTAGTTTTACTTAAATTAATTTCTATAAAGAGTTCAATACATTATATGGAATAATGTCATTGAACTCTTTTGTTGTATAGTTGTATAATCTAATTTCAGCATTATTAGTTGATAAATTTTATGTAAAAGAGGATTATTAATGTAAATTATTGGACTTGATATAAAGCCAATATAAAATTGATAGCTAAATGAGTAAATGTTATACTTTAAACTGAATCTGTATCTATTGTTGAAATAGTATTTTAAATCTTACAATTTTGTGCATAGATTGAGAGGTATATTATTTTATTAAACTGTATAATTTGCTTGGAGGGAATGTTAAATGGAATGGATAAATAAATTAAATCAAGCTATTACTTATATTGAAGACAATCTTGAAAGTGGAGTGGATTATGCAGAAGCAGCAAAAATTGCATGTTGTTCAACCTTCCATTTTCAAAGAATGTTCTCATATATTGCAGAAGTACCTTTGTCTGAATATATTAGACGTAGACGTATGACTAAGGCAGCATTTGAACTACAAAATAGTAATATTAAAATTTTAGAGCTGTCTGAGAAATATGGTTATGATTCACCCACATCTTTTAATAGGGCTTTTCAAAACATACATAGTATTTCTCCGTCTGCTGCTAGAGCAAAAGGTGTTGTTTTAAAAGCATATCCTAGGATAACCTTAACTATTTATGTAAAGGGAAATGTAGAAATGCAATATCGTATTGTGGAAAAAAAGGGATTTCGTATTGTTGGTATAAAAGAAAGTATGAATATGATTGTAGAAGAGTGTTTTGATAAAGTTCCTAAATTGTGGGATAAATCCATAAAAAATGGAACAATTGATAAGATTTCAGAGTTAATAAATAACGAACCTCATGGGTTGCTTGGAGTTAGTGTATGTACAGATAATAAAGGCTTAGATTATTACATTGCTGTCTCAACGGATAATCCTATAGTAGAAAATACTTATGAATACTTTATACCATCAGGTACATGGGCAGTATTTGAATGTATTTCCCCAATGCCAAATGCTTTGGCAATACAAGAATTACAAAAAAGAATTATTACTGAATGGTTACCAAGCTCTGGATATGTATATGCTAATGTACCAGATATTGAACTTTATCCTAATGGTGATATTAATGCTCCTGATTATACAACAGAAGTTTGGATTCCAATTAAGAAACAATCCCAAAATTAACGAACAATATAAACCTTTAAAATTACAGACTGGAAATGGTCTGTTATTTTTTTTGATAAATGGAAAGCATACTTTACATAAGATGGATATCGTTGTATAATTATGGAAAGTAGACTTTACATAAATGAGGTATAAAAGGAGAGCAAAGTGAAAAATAGATTAGAAGAAATAAGAAAAAAGAGAGGTATAAAACAAGAAGAACTTGCATCTGCTTTGCAAGTATCAAGGCAAACTATAGGTTCATTAGAAAATGGTAGATATAATCCTTCTATTATATTAGCTTTTAAGATAGCAAGATATTTTGATATGAATATTGAAGAAATATTTATTTATGAGGAGGAGTAAAAATGAAAAAGGACAGATTATATGTTGGAATTGGATATTTTATTTGTGGAATTTTACTTGTTTTATTGGCTACACTTACAGAGTTTTCATTTGAGGCTTTGATTTGGGGATTATCTGGAGCTACTTTGGGTCCTGGGGTATGTATGATTTTTCAATATATATATTGGAGTAAACCAGAAAGAGCTGTAGAATATAAAGAAAAGATAGAGAATCAAAGGATAGAGATGAATGATGAAAGAAGAATTATGTTACGTGACAAATCTGGACGTATTACTAATCAAATCATGTCTTATGTTTTCGTAATTCTTATACTTATTGTTTCTATATTGAGTGTGTTCTCTGTAATGCTGACAAGTAGGTGGGTTTTAATTGTTCTTGGATTACTTATTTTATTTCAATTTATTTGTGGTGCTGTTGTATATAATAAATTAGATAAAAAGTTGTAATGAATTATAACACTGAATATAAAATTATATAAAAGCAAATTAGTTTATAAATTGACAGTATAAGCTTAAACTATATGTATAAATTCTTAAAAGCCACAAGTATTATATATTGTGGCTTTTTTATATGGAATTCTATATGTTTTGAAGAGAAGTACTATAGTATTATCATTACTTATGAATGATTTTTATAGATTACAAAATAGGCTAGTCTTCATATAAATTACCACTATTTTTTTTATTAAGAGTTCCTTCTAATTCAATCATTAGAAATTTTGTAAGTTTTTTAACTACTGGTCTATGTATTGTATTTTGAGGTACAATGATAAATTCTCCTTCTTTAACTTCTGTTAATCCTTCTGGAGTTTCCAAATTAAATCCTCCCTCTATTACATAAAACAATTCATCTGATTTTTCATGAACATGAAAATCTAAGCTTCTATTTGCTACTTATACAACACTTAGTATATTATTGTTTATTTTTCCTAATTTTTTGTATACGTACAGTTGTTCAATATTATTTACTTCTTCAATTATATTAGTTTTTGATAACATTAGAATCTCCTTTAGATTTTATTTTTGTTTGACTTTTAGTATATCTGTATGTTAACATCAATCTAATTATTTGTGAAATAGATTGATTTGATTATATCAATCTGATATTTAGATGAAATGAGGTACATAGATATGGAATTAAAGCATTTAAATACATTTTTAACACTTAGTAAAATTAAAAATTTTACTAGAACTGCTGAACATTTGAACTATGCACAATCAAATATTACAGCTCATATACAACAATTAGAAAAGGAATTGGATGTACATCTCTTTGAACGTATAGGAAAAAGTGTAGAATTGACTAGAGAAGGTGAGAAGTTGGTTCCATATGCTGAAAAAATGCTTTTATTATCATCTGATATAAAAAAGATGTATAAAGAGAAAGATAATTATGGGCGTATTGTTATTGGAGCATCAGAATCTATTTGTATTTTTAAGTTACCTGAGATTATCAAAGTATATAAAGAGAAATATCCAGATGTTGACCTTTTTATAAAAACTCTAGATTCTTCTGATTTTGTTCCTTTACTTGCTGATAATACGATTGACATAGCATTTATACTTGATTTACCTATAAATGATAAATCTACTATTTCTGTATTAAAAAATGAGGAGCCAATCTGTATCTTATCAGTTCCAGAAACTAAGTTAGCCTTAAAAGAAAAGGTGTATATTCAGGATTTTAAAAATGTTCCATTTATTTTGACAGTAAAGAGTTGTTGTTATAGAAGTTTATTTGAGAAAGAGCTATCTGAATCATCTATAGTACCCAAAATAGTTCTTGAAACTGGAAGTATTCAGGTAATTAAACAAACAGTACTTAGTGGGCTTGGATTGTGCCTTCTTCCAGAGCTTGCAGTAGAAAAGGAATTAAAAAAACATGAATTGGTTAAGATTCCTTATACTACAGACTATAATATTTTTTCACAATTAATTTATCATAAGGATAAGTGGCTGTCTAAGAATTTTTGTGATTTTATCTCTATTGTAAAAAAGACGTATGGGATTATTTTTTAATTGTTTATGCTATGCTAATATAAGATATATATTGATATTTTTAAAAAGATAACATAGTGTAGAGAGGTTGTTTATAAGTTTATATGGTAGGTATATGCATTGTTAGATAAATAGTCTCTTTTCCGGTTTTGGTATAAAAAAGGGATGATTCAAATTTTTATTTTGAAATAATCCCTTAAAATTAATTTTAGTTAATATTTTTATATTATACTATTCCTTTATCTATCATCGCATCTATCATTGAATCAAACCCAGAGCTATTATACATAAACATTACAACATCGGCATTGCTTTCCTCAATCATATCTTTGTATGTTTTATCTATTGAATTTATATTTCTAGGGTCTACTATCTCTACTTCATTAAACATATCAGCAAATAAAAGTGTTGTAGGAGCCTGGTATGAATCTCTAAATATTAGTATTTTTTTATCTAATAATGCTTTAGGATTTTTTACAGTTAATATATTAGTTTGAGCTCCTCTAATGTATGCCCCACCATAATCCCACTTTTTATCACTTCTTTTAGTTGCATAGACCTGTCTTTCTTCTTTTTCTTTTCCATTTATATCAAAGCTATAATCTTGGTTATCTTTTGTCATATAAACTACATATTCATTTTCTTTAATTAGCATATCTATATTTTGATTATAACTTCCTACAAACTTTTTATCAGTAACTATAGACTTTTTGTAGCTATTAAAATGATTTCTTAAATCTTGCTTAGAAAGACCCAAGTCCATATTTGATGCCATCATTTTAAAGCCTTCAAATGCTCCATATCCAGTCCAATGATGGTCAGTTTTAAAATATAAATTTTCTCTTTCTTTATTTGAATAGTTGCTTAAAAAATACTCATCCATATCTATGTATTTAATTGAATCTTGATTTAATCTACTTTTAAAATTCTTTAAATTTATATCTATATTACTTATATTATCAACATACTTAGGATATAAATGTTTTAGCATATTAGATTTATGTGGCATCATTGTAAAATACACATCTTTTCCCATATCTTTACTTAGAACAGATAAGTAATTAATAGACTTTTCGTATCTATTTAATTGGTTTTGGTTTAAAACTTTTGGAAACATACCTAATATCCAGTTATCTTTTCCTAAGTAATAGTTACCTACTTTAGTTTTATTTAAACTAGCTTGAGATTTTGTATTTATTGATATCATTTCATCTCTAAATGCAAAATGGTCATTAAAGTACTCTTCAAATTTATCTATGTAGTTACCTTTTTTAAAATTTTCTATAGTTGGGAATTTTGCAAGATTTCTATTTTCAGTTATACTTAATTTTTTCTTTGGAAGTGAGAAGTTTAGTATAAAAAATCCAAATACTATAATTAAAAATGAAATGGCAACAATCTTTGGTTTATTTTTATTCATGTCAATACCTCCAAAATTAGAATCTAAAGTATAAGAATGGATTATAAGTTGAGCTACTTAACATTACCATTACAATAAACATGCAAACAACTATGAAAGCCGCATTAGTAACTTGACACATTGTGCTATTTAGTGTATTTTTCTTCTTCTTAACTACTAATGACTTTATAACTTCTACAATAGGAGTTGATAGAATGATTGCTCCAACAATTATATACCAATATTCAATTATAAATACATTGAATGCATTACTGACAAGTGGATAATTGCCAGAACCAAACATAATACCTATAAACTTAATAGCTTTTGGTAAATCTTCTGCTCTAAAAAATACCCATCCAATCATGACTATAAAAAGTAAATACATGTGTCTTATGATTCTTGGCATTTTATATAACAACCTTTCTAAAAATACTTTTTCTATTGATATTAATATTCCAAAATATAGACCCCATATAATAAAAGTCCAATTAGCTCCATGCCACATGCCAGTTAAAAACCATACTATAAATAGATTTCTATATAGTTTTAATCTAGAGACTCTATTTCCACCTAATGGGAAATATACATAGTCTTTGAACCAAGTACTTAAAGATATATGCCACCTTCTCCAAAACTCAGATACTGTTTGAGAGATATATGGATAGTTGAAATTTTCTAAAAAATTAAATCCAAATATCTTACCTAAACCAATAGCCATATCACTATAACCACTAAAGTCATAGAATATTTGAAGTGTATAGCAAACTACACCTAGCCACACATCAAGTCTTGATAAATCTCCAGATGACTTATTAAATACATCATCTGCAATTATACCTAATTGATTTGCTAAAATTACCTTTTTTCCAAGACCAATAACGAATCTGTTTACGCCTTGAGTAAATTTATACCAATTATGTTCTCTATGTTCAATGGCATCTGCCACAGTCTGATATCTAACAATAGGACCTGCTACAAGCTGAGGGAATAAACTTATGTATAATGCTAGGTTAGTTAATTTTCTTTGAACTTTAGCATCATTTCTATATACATCTATTACATAGCTCATTATCTGAAATGTGAAAAATGAGATACCTAAAGGTAATTTAATTTTAGGTATAGTTATATTTGTGTTTAATAAAAAATTAATATTATCTACAAAGAAATTGCTATACTTGAATATCCCAAGAATGGATATATTGTAAATCACAGAAAGCACAACCCATATTTTCTTATCTTTACTGTAAGAAACTTTAATACCCAATATATAGTTTACTATTATTGATAGCATCATCAAAAAAATATATTTTGGTTCTCCCCATGCATAGAAGGCAATACTTGCTAGAAGTAACACAACATTTTTATACTTAGAATTTGCCAAGTAATAGCAAATGAGTGTGACTGGAAAGAATAAAAATAAAAATATTAAACTACTGAATATCATATTAGACTCCTTATCTTTTTATTATTTAATAAATGAATAATAAATAAAACAACTAAAATTAATAATATATATATTAAGAGTGAGGTCTTGATTTATTTCTGATTTTAAGCCCATACTATTTAACTACCACTGCTTGCTGAGCACTTCTTGAGAGTACCAATACCAACAATAAGTTGATGTAGCAAGAATTATACTCAGAGCAATTGTTAAAGATCTAGCTTTATAACTTTTTATGTATTTTAGTGTTATTTTTAAATTATCTTTTATATTTACAACTTCCTTTTTTAACTAAATAAATTATATATTTATCTAAAATATATAGCAAAGTAAGTATTTTCAAGTTTTAAGTACTTAATTGTACAAATTTAGCTGTGTTTTTACAAGTTTTATTAATATATATGTAAATTTTGACTTTTTATATAATTTTTTTAAAATGATGTAATGTTATAATGGATTAATAAAGCTATTATGATAAAATAATAAAGAAAAATCACGGACACATTGTTTAACTATATGTGTTTGCCTTTGGTTGTAGCTCTATACAGTCCATTAAGATAGATGTTGTTTATATCTATAATTGTAAAAAGAACTCTTTATTAAGTATTGGAGTCAGAATACTTTCAGATATGCTTTTATTACAAGTTTGTTTTAAATGACAAATACTTTAAAATAATATCGAATCGTTATACTGAATAATGATGATTGATTATAAATATTTTTAGAGAGGGAAAAGTTTTAGAGATTGGGAAAAAATCAATATGATAAGAAGTATGGATTTATTAAGTAAATACATAAAAAATCCTGCTTTGTTTAGATATGTTTTAGGAGTTCAAGAAGTCATGCCTATGGTATTTATACTTATACAAGGCTAGAAACAAAGATGAAAAAATATTACAATAAAAAAACTCTTTAGTCTAAACTAAAGAGTTTTAATTTATTGGTGCCGCTGATGGGACTCGAACCCATATGGTTTCCCGTACGATTTTGAGTCGTATGCGTCTGCCAGTTCCGCCACAGCGGCTTATATTTTAAATCCGAACTACTTGTATATCCTACCAGATTTTCCAAGAATATGCAAGAGGAATATTGAATACAAAGCACTCATCAAACTGTCAAAATATCATAAATACTAGCTTTTCCTCATAAAAACTTATGAATCAACACAGTTGATTTTGAGTTAATTGCATCTACCAATTCCACCACTCGGTCATGTCATGTTTATTATTATAGCAAAAAAATATATTGTTTGCAACATATTTAATTTTAATATACTATTATTATTATGGGAATATTAAATAATAGCATATTGGTATATAATATATATGTTACAAAAATAGAGAATCTTTAGGAGTGATATAATTTGGAAAAAAAATTAATTATAATAGATGGAAATTCAATAATAAATAGAGCATTTTACGCTTTGCCAGAAATGAATAATAAAGAAGGCTTAAAAACTAATGCTATATATGGATTTACGACAATGTTGTTTAAAATAATAGATATATATAAACCAACACATATAAGTGTAGCTTTTGATAGAAAAGCACCTACATTTAGACACTTAGAGTATAAAGATTATAAAGCAGGAAGAAAGGGAATGCCAGATGAATTAGCAGAGCAATTACAGCCACTAAAAGACCTTTTAGATAAATTTAAAATAAATAGATTAGAAATAGATGGTTATGAAGCAGATGATATTATAGGAACTGTTTCTAAAAAAGCAGAGGATAATGGATATAAAGTATACATAGTAACTGGAGACAAAGATGCCATTCAACTTGCTTCAGATAAGACGACTACTCTTATAACAAAAAAAGGTGTAGGAGAAGTTGAAGAATATGACTTTAACTCTGTAATTGAAAAATATGAAATGACTCCAACTCAGTTTATTGACTTAAAAGGACTTATGGGAGATAAATCAGACAACATACCAGGAGTACCTGGAATAGGGGAAAAAACAGGAATAAAACTTATAAAAGAGTTTTCTAGTATAGAGAATTTAATAGAAAATACAGATAAACTTAAAGGAAGCGTAAAAAAGAAGATAGAAGAAAATAAAGAAATAGCTATTCAAAGCAAAAGACTTGCAACAATTATAAGAGATGTACCAATTGAAGTAAATTTGGATAGTATGATTTTTGGCGATTATGATAAAGATGAACTTTTAGATAAGTTTAGATATTTTGGATTTACAAGCCTTTTATCAAGATTAGTTGACTTGGTTGACTCAGATGATACCGAACAAGTAGAAGAAAAAATAGAAATATTAAAATTAAAAGATATAGATAAATTTATAGATGAAGTAAATAAAAAAGGACAAGTTATTTTAAAAACTGTTAGAGGACAAGGTAATATACTTGAAAAAAATATAATATATATCTTTATAAGTGTAGATGGAGAAAAAATATATTATATAGATTCAGATGAAGTAACAAAATTAGATGGTATACTTTCAAATAAAGAAATCAAGAAGTTTGGATATAATTTAAAGGATGATTATATATCTTTAAAGCCATATAATATAAACTTGGAAAATATAAATTTTGATATAACAATAGCGGAGTATTTAATAGATTCTACCTCATCTACATCATATGACTGTAGTGCTATAGCTATGAAATACTTATCAAAAAAAGTTAAATCAAAAGAAGAATTACTAGGTAAAGGTGTTAAATCTAAGAACTACGAAGATTTAGAATTTGAAGATTTGGCAGAGTATATGGGGCAAATAATCTGCACAGTTAAAGAAACAATTCCTATGATGGAAAGAAGTTTAATCGATATGAGTATGGATGGTCTTTTTTACCATGTAGAGATGCCCTTGGTGGAAGTTTTAGGACATATGGAGTATGAAGGTATAAAAGTAGATAAGAGTATACTAGATGACCTAAGTATTGAGTTTAAAGAAATAATTTCTACACTAGAAAAGGAAATTTATGAATTATCAGGAGAGCCATTTAATATAAATTCACCAAAACAATTAGGTGTTATATTGTTTGAAAAATTAGAACTTCCAATAATCAAAAAAACCAAGACTGGATACTCAACTAATGCAGATGTTTTAGAAAAATTAAGGGATAAACATCCAATAATAGACAAAATAACTGAGTATAGACAAATAGTAAAGCTGAATTCTACTTATGTTGAAGGTCTTCTAAACATAATAAATCCAGAAAGTAATAGAATTCATTCATCATTTAATCAAACTATAACAACTACTGGAAGGATTTCATCTACAGAACCAAATCTTCAAAATATACCTATAAAAATGGAAATGGGTAGAAAAATAAGAAAGGTGTTTATTGCAGATGAAAATTGTAAGCTAGTTGATGCCGATTACTCACAAGTAGAACTTAGAGTTCTTGCACATATGAGTCAAGATGAAAATATGATAGAAGCATTTAAACATAATGAAGATATTCATACTAAAACAGCTTCACAAGTTTTCAATGTTTCTATGGAAGATGTAACTAGTGAATTAAGAGGTGCAGCTAAGGCAGTAAACTTTGGTATTATATATGGTAAAAGTGATTTTGGATTGGCTGATGATTTAAATATACCTGTGCCAAAAGCAAAAGAGTATATAGAAAGTTATTTTGCTAAGTATCATAAGATAAAAGAGTTTATGGACACTACAGTAGAAAAGGCCAGTGAAGATGGTTATGCTGTGACTATCTTAAACAGAAGAAGATATATACCAGAAATAAAATCTAGCAATTTTATGGAGAGAAATAGAGGAAAGAGATTTGCAATGAATGCACCAATACAAGGAAGTGCAGCAGATATAATAAAGATTGCTATGATAAATGTTCACAAAAAGTTAGAAGAAAATGATTTGAAATCAAAGCTTATACTACAAGTTCATGATGAATTGATAGTTGAAGCAATTGACGATGAAATAGATATAGTTAAAAAGATTGTAAAAGATGAAATGGAAAATGCTGTAAATATGGATGTTCACTTAGATGTAGATTTAAATGTTGGTAGTTCTTGGTATGAGACAAAGTAGGTGATTTTATGTTGATATTAGGACTTACAGGAGGGATAGGCTGTGGAAAAAGCAGCCTATCGAATATATTTAGAAAATTTAACATTACTATAGTGGATGCAGATATTATATCTAGACAAATCTTTGAGGATGAGTTGTTATTAGAAAAAGTATTTAAACATTTTGGTCGAAATATAAAAAAGGATGATGGAACTTTAGATAGAAAAGCTCTTGGGAAAATAGTTTTTAATGATGAAGAAAAACTTAATGAGTTAAATAATCTGACACATCCAATAATAAGAGAAAAAATAATAAGTGATATAGAAGAAGCTAGAAAAAAAGACGAAAAGATAGTAATATTAGATGCAGCAATATTAGTAGAAAGTGGATTTTTGGAAATAGTAGATAAGCTATTAGTGGTTACTTGTAAACAAGAAGTACAAATTAGCCGAATACAAAAGAGAGATAATTGTAGTAAACAAGAAGCACTTAGCAGAATAAATTCACAAATGAGTCAGGAAGAAAAATCCAAATATGGTGATTATATAATAGATAATTCGGGAACAATAACTGAATTAGAGAATAAAGTATACAAATTTATTGAATACATGAAGGAGAATTGGCGTGAATAATAAGAAAGTATTGGTTCTATCTATTTTTATAATCTTATTTGGGGCACTATTAATGGAAAGCAAAATAATACATAAGTTTTTGTATCCTAAAAAATACTCAGAGTATGTAGAAAAATATTCTAAAGAATTTAATTTAGATGAAAATATAGTTTACAGTGTCATAAAAGCAGAAAGTAAGTTTAATAGCTCTGCTGTTTCAAAAAAAGAGGCCAAAGGGTTAATGCAAATATTAGACATAACTAGAGATTGGGGAGCGGAAGAACTGAATCTAGAAAATATTGATATTTTTGACCCAGAAACCAACATAAGAATTGGTTGTTGGTATTTAAATAAATTATATAAAGAATTTGGTTCATTGGATTTAGTAATAGCTGCATATAATGGTGGCTCAGGTAATGTAAAGAAATGGTTAGAAAATAATGAATATAGTAAAGATGGAAAGAATCTACATGATATACCCTTTGAACAAACTTCAAAGTATGTAGAAAAAGTAAAAAATAATTATAAAAATTATAATAAGATATATGGCGAGAAGGGGAAAAACTAATGAAGAAAATAAAAGTCTTAACAGTAATTTTAGCTATAACTCTTATGATAGTTGGTTGTAGTAATACTAAAACAAAAGAAAGTAGCAGTGAATCAGGTATTAAAAGTCAGAGCTCTATAGATGCCAAGTATATAAACTTAACGATGGTGACTCCTAAGACTATAAACCCTATAACAAATACTGATAAGTCTGTTGGCTACATAATGAACTTAATCTATGATGGCTTGTTTACAATAGATGAAAACTATAATGTAACTCCTCAATTAGTGAAGGAGTACAATATAGCTCAAGATGGAATGAGTATAGATATAAAATTAAACGATGCAAAATGGCATGATGGAAAAGAAGTTACTTCAAATGATGTAAATTATACAATTGGTTTAATTCAAAAAAGTGCAGAAAGTCCATATAATGAATTTACAAAAAATATAGCTTCTGTAAATATTAAATCAGATAAAGATTTTACAATAAAATTTAAAGCTAAGTATGCTTTTTCTATTGATAGTTTAATATTTCCAATAGTATCTCAAAATCATTTAGATTCAAAAGATGTAAATGACAAAAATAATAATATGATAGGAAATGGGAAATATAAAATAGAATCATATACAGAAAGAGAAGGAATGATTTTATCTGTGAATAAGGATTACTATGAAGAAGTTCCTAAAGCTATGAAAAATGTAAAAGTAGGAATGGTTCCTAACGAAGATGCTAGAACATCTATGGTTATGGCTCTTGATAGTGATATAACAAATGTTACGCTGAATGATTTGAGCAAATTTCAAGAAAAAGAGTTTAATATAACAAAATATCAAGGTAGAGATTATGAATGTGTATTATTTAATTACAATAATTCTTTTTTTAAGGATGTCAATTTTAGAAAAGCAATTGCACATTCTATAAATAAAAGTAGAATTATTAGTGAAGGTTATATGGATGATGCAACTCCTGTTAATTTTCCACTTAACTCAAAATCAAAATATTATAGCAGTGATGTGAAAGATTTAGAGTACAATAAAGATAAAGCGATTGAGTATCTTAATAAAGTAGAATATGCAAATATAAATGCAGTGAATCCAAAAAATGATAAGGTAGATAAAAAACAAAAAAAATCAACTAAAAAAAATACAAAGAAACTTACTGCAGAAGAACAAAAAAAGGCTGAACAAGAAGAAGCTGAGAGAGTAAAAAAAGAAGCTGAAGATAAAAAAAATAAAGAAAAAGAGGAAGTAAAGAAAAGACTTTCTGAAATGAATTTAAAAATAATAGTAAATAAAGATAATAGTGAGAGGTTAAAAACATCACATATAATAAGTGAAAACCTAAAAGCTATAGGAATAAACAATACAATAAATCAGTTATCAGACAAAGAAATGGAAAGTGCCCTTAATTCTAAAAATTACGATTTGGCATTGGTAGGATGGAAATTATCTATTGTACCAGATGTAAGTAGTATAATAGCAAGCAGCGGATATACTGATGATAAGTTAAATGGATACATGTCTGCACTGACAAGTTCTGCATCTGAAATTGAAACAAAGAAAGCTTATAAAGATGTACAAAAATATGTTGAGGATAATGCAACATTTATAAGTTTAGCTATTAGAAACAACTATATTGTAAGCAATAGTAGACTAAAAGGAAAGATTACTCCAAATGAATTTGATGTATATGAGGGAATCTCTAACTTAGATATAAGCTCAAATGAATCGAAATAAATTAAATGACTAATTTATATTTAAAAAATTTAAACTGTGTGATAAAATACCCTTATAGGGTATAAGGAGGTAATTGATATGAAAAAGAAACTATTAGTAGAAGGTATGAGTTGTGGACACTGTGTAAATCACCTTAAAACTGCATTAACAGAAGATATAGATGGTGTTGAAGTTTTAGATGTAGATTTGGAAAATAAATGTGCATCTGTAGATATGAAAGATGATGTATCAGTTGATAAGTTAAAAGAAGTAATAGCAGAGTTAGGTTTTGAATTAAAAGGAATTGAATAAAAAATAATAAAATAAAAAAAGACCTCTATTGGGGGAGTAATAGAGGTCTAAAAATGGGGGAGATTGAGTATGTTTGATTTTACATTACTATTATCTCCCCTTTTAAATTAATATATACATAAAAAGTAAAAAATTTCGAGAAAGATTCACATTTCGTAAACTTTTTGAATATACTATAAATAGCTAAGGGAGGGAGTATCATGGAGTCTAGAGGATATAAAGAAGATTTAAAAAAAATGATACTTGATATGGCCCACAAAGAACTTGAGAGTTATGTATCACAAAAAGGAGCAAAAAAATACTTTGAAGGTAATTTGGATAAAGTTATTAATAATAATATAAAAAAATTCAATCAAAGTATTGGTCTTAATAGAGTATATTTAAAAATGTTAAAAAAGTGTGCATATCAAGAAAGTGTAACTTCGATATCAAGAACTATCAAAAAAGAAACATTATTTAAATCAAAAAAAGAGCTATTTGCTTTTTCAGAGTACTTAAAGCTTAATGTTAATAAGCGACTTTCATATAATCAGATTTTAAGAAAAATATCAAGGTATATATACTATAATAGAAATTCATATGCTCAAAAATATGTTACTTTCAAAAGAGGAGATGAAGAATATCTTTTAGAACCTGAGAAAATAAAAGATGAACTGATATCAAGCTATAGGTCAAAAACTAGGGAAGATATGAAATCAATAGCAAAACTTTTAGATATAGAAATAGAGGATGATTATAGTGCTGAAGATATTAGAAAAAAAGTAATAAACTATATTATAAAAGAAAAAATTAAAAATTAAATATAAAAATTAAAAAAATAAGTTCTATTATTTTACACAATCAAGATAACTTGAGTACAATTTTTTCATGTGTTTAATAGAACTTATTCTTTTTTTGACATATTCTTTTAAATAATTTAATGCTACTTAAGTATTACGTAGTATTATTCAAATTTTTAACTTAATTTGATTTAAATAAAGTTATAATAATGATATAATATAAAAAAAGTAAAAATTGGAGAGTGATTTCAAAATGAAGTTTAGTTTTTGCCATAACAATTTTAATGTTACTAACTTAGAAAAAAGTTTGAATTTTTATGATAAAGCTTTAGGTCTAAAAGAAGTAAAGCGTAAAGAAGCAGAAGATGGAAGTTTTATACTAGTTTATTTAGGAGATGGGATTACTAGCCATACATTAGAGTTAACTTGGCTTAGAGATTGGGATAGACCATATAATTTAGGGGATAATGAGTTCCATTTGGCTTTAGAAGTTGAAGAGTTTGATGAGGCAAAAAAACTTCATAAAGACTTAGATTGTATATGTTTTGAAAATGAAAGTATGGGAATTTATTTTATAGCGGACCCAGATAATTATTGGATTGAAATACTTCCTAAGAATCATTAATTTTAATAATATAATTATAATTTCTTTACAATTAATAATAGAATAAGTTATCATTAAAATATAGTTGTTAAAAATGGATAATAGTGGTACAAATTTATGATTATAAAAATATGTTGGGGGGAGTGATAGTAGTGAAGAAAGCTATAACGGCTTTAGGGATTGGAGCAGTAGCAGTATCTGTTAGTTCCATACATGCAAGTGCTCTTGAAAAGGGAGTTGTGACAGCTAGTGCTTTAAATATAAGAAGCGGGCCAAGTGCTGATTGTGACAAAGTAGCAAAGTTATATAAGGGAAAAACTGTAGAAATTTTAGAAAAATCTAATGGTTGGTATAAAGTAAGAGTGTCAAGTTCTGTTGTTGGCTGGGGAAGTTCAAAATACATATCAACGAGTGGTTCATCTGGAAGTACTTCGAATCAAAATAATTCAACATCAAGTGGAACATCTATTAGTGGGAATGGAAAAGTAAATGTCAGTTCTAGATTAAATATAAGAAGTGGTGCAGGTACAAACTACTCATTAGTTGGTAAAGCAAATAATGGAGATGTAGTAAAGTTATTAGAACAAAGTAATGGATGGTATAAAATAAAGCTATCAAATGGAGTTACTGGATGGGCTAGTAGTCAGTATATCTCAAAAACATCAGAAGATGTTGGAACAAATGATTCTAATTCAAGTAATACTACTAATAATAACAACACTGATAAAAATCAATCTAGTGAAGTATCACTTGAAGGCAAGAAGGGAAAAGTAACATCTACTGTAAGTTTAAATGTAAGAAGTGGTCCTGGGACAAGCTATTCTGTAATCGGAAAATTAAATGGTGGAGATGTTGTTGAGTTAAAAGCTAAAAGTAATGGATGGTATAAAGTAAAATTATCAAATGGGACAACTGGATGGGTAAGTTCTAGTTATATTTCTGAGACTACTGAAGGATTAAAAGAAAACTCTAATTCATCATCTAATAATAATTCCCAATCTAATAGTAATTCAAATTCTTCATCTATTGGAAATTCAGATAAATCGACTGTAAATGGTTCAAAAGTAGTAGATTTTGCATATACACTTATTGGAATACCATATCAATGGGGAGCATCTGGTCCAGATAAGTTTGATTGTTCTGGATTTACACAGTATGTTTTTAAACACTCAGTTGGACTTTCTATACCAAGAGTTTCTAGAGAGCAAGCTCAATTTGGAAGTGCAGTTTCTATGGGTAACTATGCACCAGGAGATTTAGTTTACTTTGATACTGACGGAGATGGAGCAACGAACCATGTAGGTATATATGTAGGCAATAGTAAGTTTATACATTGTAGTGGAACTCAAACTAATCCTAATAAGGTTAAAGTAGACAATTTGACTACTTCATATTGGTCTAAAGCATTGCTTGGAGCAAGAAGATTTGCTTCGTAGATATAATTTTTATTAAAAAATTAAAATAAATAAGTTTTCTATTCATAAATTGAGACTCTTAAAAATATACTTTATTAATAATATAATTTTGGGAGGGGACAAACTAATGAATAGAAGAAAGACGATATACAGAGGATTTAATAATAATAGACATAAGATAGATGTGCGTAAGTATATAATAACTATTGCTTGTTTATGTTTGATTGGCTATTATTCTTATACAAAAATAAAAGATAGCAAGATGTTAGAGTATATATCAGCTAAAATACCATTTCTAAATAGTTCATCAGATATAACTTATAAAGATATATCTGATGAACTAAATGCCATAAAAAATGGAAAAAAATCTAAATCACAAACTAATTCAAATAATAATCAAAATAATAATTCAGAAAAAGCAGTAAATAATACCAAGGAACCAGAAGAAGTAAAATTAGCTACTATTGAAGGATGGGATATATATACCATCCAAGTTGCTGCAATAGATAATGATGACGATTTGAAAAAAATACAAACATCATTAGTTAGTAGTGATATACCTTTTTCAGTTATGGAGAAGGATGGAGTAAAAAAAATACAAACATACTCTTCTTTTGATGAAAATGAAGTTAGAAAGCATATGAGTTCTATAAGAAAAGTATTTCCAGATGCGTTTTTATCTCATTTAGATGCACCTATGCTATCTTTAGAATATACAAGTAATTATGCTTATATAGATAGTATATCCAAAGAATTAAATAAATTAATAACAAACTTTAAAGAAGAATCAAGTTTTTGGTCGAATGATGAAAATAATGTAGATATGGAAAAATATAATACTATTTTGACAAATAGAAAGGCAATATCACAAAATATATCAAAAGAAGCTGAAAAGATTGATTATTCTGAAATGAGTTTATTTAAAGATAATTTGATTGACTATGTAAAGAACATAAACGAAAAAATTGATACTGCCTCAAAAGCAGCAAATGAAGAAAAATATAGTGTAAGTAAAAGTCTACTTTTATCATCTATGCAAGAGTATTCTTTGTTCATAAATTCCATAAAATAAAATACAGAAAATTTAGACTTTAGAAAGCTATAGGAAAAGGATTGTTTAATAAGACAATCCTTTTCCTCGTTTTAACTTAATAAAGAGGCGTTGATTTATAAAATAAATTATAAAAATAGGGATATTTTTTTAACAATTGTTAAGATTTTTTAATATATATAGTATACTTATAGAAGGCAGAAAAAATGTTTTTTTATAGATAAGGGGGTAAAACAATGAAACTCTTAACTTTTAAGGGAGGGATACATCCTCCATATAGAAAAGAGTACTCTAACACAAAGGCACTTGAAAAAGCTCAAGCTCCAAAGATAGTTTACATTCCTCTTCAACAACATATAGGGGCACCAGCTAAACCTATTGTTGAAGTTGGTGATGAAGTAAAGTTTGGGCAAAAAATAGGTGAACAGCAAGGTTTCGTTTCATGTAACGTTCATTCTTCAGTATCAGGTAAAGTTATTGCTATTGAACAACATGAAGTACCAGGTGGTTCAGCTCAATGTGTAGTTATCGAAAATGACTTTAAGGAAGAATTACATGAAAGTGTTCAACCAAAAGGTCAGTTAGAGGATTTGATCAAAGAAGATATAGTAGGTATCATAAAAGAGGCAGGAATAGTAGGTATGGGTGGAGCTACATTCCCTAACCATGTAAAAGTATCTCCTCCACCAGACAGTAAAGCAGAAGTAGTTATATTAAATGGGGCAGAATGTGAACCATATTTAACTGCAGACCACAGATTAATGGTGGAAAATCCAGAAGATGTTGTATTTGGTTTAAGAGCATTAATGAAAGTATTAGATGTTAAAAAAGGATTTATAGGAATTGAAACAAATAAACCAGATGCTATAGAAGCCATTCAAAATGTAGCTAAAGATTATAGTGAAATCGAAGTTGTTGGCCTTCAAGTGAAATATCCACAAGGAGCAGAAAAACAACTTATTTATGCGTGTACAGGTAAGGAAGTTCCATCAGGCGGATTGCCAATAGCAGCAGGTGCAGTTGTTGACAACGTTGCCACAGCAGCTCAAATAGCTAAATCTATTAAAACAGGTATGCCTTTGGTAGAAAGAATTACTACAATAACAGGTAGCTGTATCAAAGAACCTAAAAACCTAATAACAAAAGTTGGGACATTAGTCTCAGAAATAATAGACCAATGTGGTGGTTTTAAAGAAGATAAAAAAGTTGGTAAAGTGATAATGGGTGGACCTATGATGGGGATAGCTCAATATACTACTGAAATAGCAACTAATAAAGGTTCTTCAGGGATTTTATGTTTAGATGAAGAAGAATCACGTACACCAGATGTTCAAAATTGTTTAAGATGTGGAAGATGTACAGATGTATGTCCATCATTCTTACAACCACTTTTCATAAGTGCATATTCTTTGAAGGAAGATTATGACACAGCTGAATATCATAGAGCTATGGATTGTATAGAATGTGGGTCTTGTTCATTTATTTGTCCAGCAAGAAGACCATTACTTCAATCTATAAGATCAGCAAAAAGAGAAATAGGAGCAAAGAGAAGAAAGCAAGCTGCTCAGAAATAAAGAAAGTTAAGGGGGAAAAACGATGGAAAATAAGTTGATAGTATCATCTTCTCCTCATGTGAGAAGTAATGAAGATACTTCATATATAATGAAACAAGTTATTATAGCACTCCTTCCAGCAGCAGTAGCAGGAGTATACTTCTTTAGACTTAATGCATTGAGTGCTATGTTTTTTTGTATACTTGGTACAGTAGGTACTGAATTTTTATATCAAAAACTTATGAAGCATAAAAGTACTATAGGAGATTTTTCAGCTGTTGTAACAGGATTATTATTAGCATTTAACGTACCAGCATCACTTCCTTGGTGGATGTGTCTAGTAGGAGGAATATTTGCAATATTAGTAGTTAAAATGGTATTTGGTGGAATTGGATGTAACTTTGTCAATCCAGCACTTGCTGCAAGAGCATTTTTATTAGCATCATTTCCAGTAGCAATGACTGCTTGGACTCAACCAGGTGTTAACTGGATAGGTAAAAATTTAGATGCAGTTACTACTGCAACACCATTAAGCTTTTTGAAAAATGGAGCAGCAGGATTAGCAGACCTTTCTAGCAATGGAATTAGTCTCGCTGATATGATGATTGGTAATATTGGTGGATGTATAGGTGAGACATCAGCAATATTATTATTATTAGGTGGAGTATACCTAATGTATAAAGGCATAATAAATTATGTTATCCCAGTATTTTACATAGCAACTGTATTTATATTAACATTCCTTTTAGGTGGATTTAATATAAATTTTGCAATATATCAACTGTTTGCTGGAGGACTTATGTTAGGTGGATTCTTCATGCTTACGGATTATACAACTTCGCCTATGACTAAGAAAGGTCAAATAATATACGCTGTATTAGCTGGTCTTATAACAACTGTTATAAGAATGTATGGTGGATATCCAGAAGGTGTATCTTACTCAATACTACTAGTAAACTGTCTTGCACCACTTATAGATAAGTTTGTTAGAAACAGAGTGTTTGGGGAGGTGGCTAAATAATGAATAGTATGGTAAGACTAGGTGGAACTTTACTTGCTATAAGTGCAATAGCCTCATTAGCACTTGGAGCTACAAATCAAGTTACAGCTCCAGTAATAGAACAAAGAAATATACAAGCAAACAATGAACTTAGAAAAGCAGTACTTCCAGAAGCAAAAGAATTTAAAGAAATGAAGGAAAGTACTTATAAAGACCTTGGAGATGGTCTTATAGCTGAAGTATATGAAGGGCTAGATGGTTCTGAGGTAGTAGGATATACTTTAAAAGCTAAACCAAGTGGCTATGGTGGAGAAATTGAAGTTATGGTAGGTATATCAGCTGATGGCCAAGTTACAGGTGTTGATATTGGTAATATGTCAGAGACAGCAGGACTTGGAGCAAAAGCTAAAGATGATGCATTTAAAGGTCAATACAAAGGAAAAACTGCTGAACCTCTTGAAGTAGCAAAAGGAAGCACAACAGCAGAAAATCAAATATTAGCAATATCAGGTGCAACTATTACATCTACAGCAGTTACTACAGGAGTAAATGCTGCAATAGATGTCTTCAATAGTGCTCTTAATAAATAAGGAGGGTTAATTATGAATTTAGCTAAAGTATTTAAAAATGGGCTAATAGATGAGAACCCAACATTTGTGCAAGTTATAGGTATGTGTCCAACACTAGCCGTTACAACTTCAGCAATAAATGGAATCGGTATGGGTCTTTCAACAGCAGCAGTTTTAATATGTGCAAATTTAGTTATATCATTACTAAGAAAAATCACACCAGATAAGATAAGAATACCTATATTTGTAGTCATTATAGCTACATTTGTTACAATAGTAGGAATGGTTTTAAAAGCATATGTTCCTGCTCTTGATAAGGCTCTTGGTATATATATACCATTAATAGTTGTTAACTGTTTAATACTAGCTCGTGCAGAAAGTTTTGCTTTTAAAACTGGTCCACTAGCTTCAATTGTTGATGGTGTAGGTCAAGGTCTTGGATTTACTGTTGCTCTTACAGTAATAGGTGCAGTAAGAGAATTACTTGGAAATGGTAGTTTATTTGGAATGACACTATTTGGAGCATCTTTCCAACCAGTATTAATATTTATATTACCACCAGGTGCATTCTTAACATTAGGATTCTTATTTGCAGGATTTAATAAATTAAGAAGTAAAAAAGCGTAGTGGAGGTGTAATAAATGAATTTAATACTTTTATTTTTAAGTATCGTTCTTGTTAATAACGTTATAACATCTCAGTTCTTGGGTATATGTCCTTTCTTAGGAGTGTCTAAGAAAGTTGATACAGCAGTAGGGATGGGAGTTGCAGTTACATTCGTTCTAACTCTAGCTTCAATTATAACTTATTTTATACAAATTTTATTAGTAAAGACTGGAACTGAATTTTTACAAACAATAGCTTTTATATTGGTTATAGCTTCTATAGTTCAGTTCGTTGAAATGGTAATTCAAAAGATGAGTCCATCTTTATATCAAGCATTAGGAGTTTATCTACCTCTTATAACTACAAACTGTGCAGTTCTTGGTATAGCTCTAGTTAATGTTCAAAAAAGTTATAATTTAGTAGAAACAATAATAAACGGATTTGGAGCAGGAGCTGGATTTACTTTAGCAATAGTAATATTCGCAGGTATAAGAGAAAGACTAGAATTAGCTGATATACCAGAAGCGTTTAAAGGTTTCCCTATAACACTTATATCAGCAAGTTTAATGTCAATAGCTTTCTTAGGATTTACAGGACTTATAAAGCTATAAAAAAGAGGGGTGAAAATAGTGATACTTACAGCTGTATTAGTTTTAGGAGTTATGGGCTTAATCTTCGGGATAGTATTAGATTTTGCATCTAAAAAGTTTGCTGTAGAAGTAGACGAAAGAGTGGAAGCTATACTAGGAGTACTTCCAGGTGCTAACTGTGGTGGTTGTGGATTCCCAGGATGTGGAGGTCTTGCAAGTGCGATAGTTGAAGGAAAAGCACCAGTTAATGGTTGCCCTGTAGGTGGAGCAGATGTTGGTGCAAAAGTTGGAGAAATAATGGGCGTAAGTGCTGAAGCAGGTGAAAAACAAGTAGCAAAAGTTATTTGTAAAGGAACTTGCTCAAGTGCAAAAGATAAATATGAGTATGAAGGAATATCTGATTGTAGAGCAGCAAATGTTTTAAATTCAGGAGCTAAAATGTGTAAGTTTGGATGTTTAGGTCTTGGAACATGTAAGACTGTTTGTAAATTTGATGCTATTTCTATAGTTGATGGAGTAGCAGTAATAGATGAAGAAAAATGTGTTAACTGTGGAAAATGTAAAGAAGCATGCCCTAAGGGTATAATAATTACAAAACCAGAAAGCCAATCAATAGTTGTAGA
Source organism: Clostridioides sp. ES-W-0018-02 (assembly GCF_020658175.1). Lineage (NCBI taxonomy): Bacteria > Bacillati > Bacillota > Clostridia > Peptostreptococcales > Peptostreptococcaceae > Clostridioides > Clostridioides sp. ES-W-0018-02. The sequence continues at coordinate 98,985 of NZ_JACVVY010000004.1, forward strand.
ATGTAATAGCAAAGAATTTGGTAAAGCTGTTAAAGAAAAATGTACTGCTGGATGTATTGGTTGTGGAATGTGTGTAAAAGCTTGTAAATTTGATGCAATAATATTTGAAAACAAAATAGCTAAAATAGACCCTAGTAAGTGTGTAGGTTGTATGCAATGTGTAGAAAAATGCCCTACAAAAGTAATATCAGGTGATATAGCTAAAAGAAAGAAAGTTACTATTGACCAAGAACTTTGTGTGGGATGTACAGTGTGCAAAAAACAATGTAAGTTTGATGCAATAGAAGGTGAATTAAAAGAAAAACATAAGGTAGATGCAGACAAATGTGTAGGATGCCATTTATGTATGGAAAAATGTCCAAAGAAAGCTATTAAAATTTTGTAATATGGACAAAATAAAGATATGGAATAATTTCCATATCTCTAATGAGTACATAAAACAGAGGTATGGAATAATTTCCATACCTCTATTTTATGTATATTTATTTTATTGGTAATAAATATAACAATAGTGTAACAAAAAAGGTTCGACATTTCTGTTGAATTTTTTACAATATAGTGATAGACTAAATAGGTACAAATTACGTACAAATGAGGTGAATAAATGAATATAATCTTGGCATCAGCCTCTCCAAGAAGGAAAGAAATTCTAGAGAATACAAATGTAAGATTTGATATAATTAAAAGTGAAATTGATGAGATTATATTGGAAGGTGAAGCACCAAAACATTTAGTTATGAGATTAGCTTTTGAAAAAAGTATGTTTGTAGCATCTAAACATAAGAAAGATGTTGTTATTGGAGCTGATACTGTTGTTGTTTTAGATAATGCTATTTTAGGAAAGCCTAAAGATGAGTCTTGTGCAAGAGACATGCTAAGTAGACTATCTGGAAGAGAGCATCAAGTCATAACAGGTATTAGCTTAATAAACTTGTGCAAAGATAAAAAAATAATTGACTATGTAATCAGCAATGTAAAATTTAAAACGTTATCAGAAAAAGATATTGAGGATTATCTGAAAACTAAAGAGTCATTTGACAAAGCAGGAGCTTATGGAATACAAGGATATGGAGCTTTGCTAGTTGAAGAGATTAGAGGCGATTATTTTAATATAGTTGGACTTCCAATTTCAAAGTTAGGTGACTTGTTAAAGGAACATTTTAATATAAATCTTTTTTATGGAGTGTGATTTATCTGAAAAAGTCATTTAATTCAACCATTAAGGTAAAAGAAATGGCACTAGAGGAAAGACCCAGAGAAAAGATGCTTGCTGAAGGAGTAGAAAGCTTATCAAATGCTGAATTGTTGGCTATACTTTTAAGAACTGGTAACAAACATAAAAATGCAATCGAGTTAGCCAACTATATAATAAATAAAGATATTCAGGGTATTAGACATTTAGAGGAAATGACAATAGAGGAGCTGTGTAATATAGATGGAATTGGATTGTCAAAATCAGCCCAAATTAAAGCAGCTTTAGAACTAGGCTTTAGAGTAGCTAGTTTTAAACCTATGAAGTATAAAATAAAAAATCCTTGGGATATACATAAATATTATATGAATAGTCTGAGGTATTTGAAAAAAGAGGTTTTTAAGGCAGTTCTTTTAAATACAAAAAATGAGATAATATCTGATGTAGATATATCTGTAGGGACTTTAAACTCATCATTAGTCCATCCTAGAGAAGTTTTTAAAGAAGCTATAAAGAGAAGTGCAAGTAAAATAATAGTGATGCATAATCACCCCTCAGGAAGTGTAGAACCATCAAAGGAAGATAAAAATATTACATCAAGACTTATTAAATGCGGAGAAATAATTGGGATTGAAATAATTGACCATATAATAATTGGAGATGGATTATACTTTAGCTTTAAAGAAAATATGATAATTTGACTTTATATGTGATAAAATAGTAGGAGAATGTTTTAAACATGATTCTTAATTAGTAGGAAGGAGTAAAATCATGGCTAAGGAAAAAAAGAAAGAAAAAAGAGGTTTTTTTAGTTTTAACAAGATGACAAAGGATATGGGAATAGATTTAGGGACTGCAAATACATTAGTTTACATAAAAGGACAAGGTATTGTTGTTAGAGAACCCTCAGTTGTTGCAATAAGAGATGACAGTAAAGAAGTTTTAGCAGTAGGTGAAGAAGCTAAAAAAATGATAGGTAGAACACCAGGAAATATAGTAGCTATAAGACCAATGAAAGATGGAGTAATAGCTGACTTTGATATAACTCAATCAATGATTAGTTACTTTATACAAAAAGCAGCTGATAAAAAAGGTGTTGTAAGTCCAAGAATAGCTATATGTGTTCCTTTTGGAGTTACAGAAGTTGAAAAGAGAGCTATAGAAGAGGCTGCAAGACAAGCTGGTGCTAAAGATGCATTTCTTATAGAGGAACCAATGGCAGCGGCTATAGGAGCTGGATTAAAGGTTGAAGAGCCAGAAGGTAATATGGTAGTTGATATCGGTGGAGGTACTTCAGAAATAGCTGTAATATCTCTAGGAGGAATTGTTACTGCTAAATCTATAAGAATTGGTGGAGACGAATTTGACGAGTCTATAGTTGCCTATGTAAAAAAAGAATATAATCTTATGATAGGTGAAAGAACTGCTGAAAATGTTAAAATTAGCATAGGTTCTACATTTAAAGATGATGAAGAAATAAATATGCAAATAAGAGGTAGAGATTTAATATCAGGGTTACCTAAAACAATAGAAATATGTTCTACAGAAGTTAGAGAAGCATTAAAAGAGCCTGTGAGTTCAATAGTAGATGCTATAAAATCTACATTAGAAAAGACTCCACCAGAATTAGCATCAGACATAATGGAAAACGGAATAATGCTAACAGGAGGAGGAGCTTTACTTAGAGGTCTTGATAAACTTATTACACAAGAAACAGGAATGTCTGTTCAAATAGCAGAAGCTCCTCTTGATTGTGTTGCACTTGGAACAGGAAAATCTGTTGAAGACCAAGAAATTTTTGAAAAAGTATTAATGATGAATGCTAAAAATTAGAAGTTGGTGATGGCCTTGAGATTTGACAAGAATAAAAATGAGAAAAAAAGGATTAATGTTAAAGTGATAGCAACGGGCGTAGTTGCTATCACTTTAATTGGAATTGTGGGTATATCAATTGGTAAGTTTTCAAGTGGAAGCCCAGTAAACTTAGGTGTAGCATCAGATGCTATTACAAGTGTAGGAAAAGGAATAAATGATGGATTTTCATTTATAAAAAATGGTTTTAAAGATATCTTAAATTATAGAGATAACTCTGAAAAGGTAAAAAAATTAGAATCAGAAAATGAAAAGCTTAAAAAAGATGTTATAGCTTTAAATACCAAATTAGACAAGACAGAATCATTAGAAGAATTAAAGAAGACACTTAGCTTTGTAGAAGAAAAATATAAAGCAACGAGTATTTCTACAAGTGTTGTAGGTAAAAATGATGGAAACTGGTATGAGAGTTTTATAATAGGTGCGGGAAAAAATTCAGGTGTAAAAAAAGAAAGTATAGTTATGAATGGCAGTGGTCTAGTTGGTATAGTTTATGAAGTTTCCAACGATTATAGTAAGGCAATTTCACTATTAGATTCTAAATCATCTGTAAGTTTTAAATTAGCAAAAAATGCTAGTGCTAAAGGAGCAATTACTCAAAATACTACTTTAGACAATAAGGATAGTTATAATAGTAAAGGTTATTTACAAGGTTATATGTTTGACTCATCATATAATGTAATTCAAGGAGATATAATAACAACATCTGGTCTTGGATTTTTCCCAGAAGGCATACCAATTGGTGAGGTTGAAAAGGTAATTGATGATAAAGATAAATCACTAAAATATGTAGTTGTAAAACCTTATGTTGATTTTAAGAATATAGATGACGTTGTAGTCATAGAACCAAGAAATATAGGATAAAGGGGATAAAAAACAATGAAAAAAGTTTTACTTTGTCTATTGGGTATTGTGGTTATGACTATAGAAAATAGTATAACAAATTATATAAATATTTTTGGAATAAGCTTTAACTTAGTTCTTATATATGTAACTATAATTTCTCTTTATTTGGATGAATTAGAAGGTGGGATTATAGCAGCCATAATAGGGCTTATTAAGGACATAACCATTGGTGGAATTCTTGGTGTAAATGCATTAGTTTTGTTTGTTATTGCATATGCGATTGGACACATGAGGGATCAACTATATAAAGGTAGCTATATTATTACTTTCGTTTTGGTTTTAATAGGGAGTTTAATTGATTCAATTGTCAATATAGGTACATCTAGTATAATCTATCAAAGCTATAGCATATCAACACTTTTAGTAAAGGGTCTACTAGTAGCACCAATAGTGAATAGTTTAATTGGTTTAATAATATATCGCTTGTCTAAAAGAGCAGTTTTAAAACTTAAAGAAGATTAGTTGGTGATTTCATGGAAGAAAATAAACAAGTTGATAGATTTAAAATAATGAAAATAGTCATAAGCGTGATATTTTTAGCTATTTTAGTAAAAATAGTCTACATGACTACATTTAAATATGAATACTACAATGAGTTAGCTGAAAATAAAACATATAAAAAATTGGCAATAGAGGCTCCAAGAGGAGAAATAAAAGATAGATATGGAAGATTGCTAGCAGGAAATAAAAATTTATTTACTGTTCAAGTTTCAGGTAACGATATTAATAAAAAAGATGCTAATAAGCGTTCAAGAGCAAATGAAATATCATTGAAGCTTATAAATTTACTTGAGAAAAATGGTGAAGAATATGTAGATGAATTTCCTATATATGTAGAAAATGGAAAGTACTATTATACATATGACAGAGAGATTAGAGAATATAAATCAGAAAATGGAATACCAAGTGATTATAATGCTAAAGAGAGTTTTTATTACTTGGTAGATAAACTTATATCAGCAGGAATCTTGTCTCAAGAAGATAAAAGGTTAGATGCAACAAAATTACAAGCAAAACTAAATGAAAATGGATACTATCCTCCTATTTTAGTTAGTAAATGGATGTTTACAGCAGAGAGAGATAAGAGAGATTGGTTGGCCAGTTATAAAATAAAAGAGACTAATTTGAGTGCTGAAAAAGCGTTTGAAAAAGTAAGAAATAGCGATGCATTTAAGATTGATAAAAGTTTAAGTAATGAAGATGCAAGAAAAATAATGGTTGTAAGAGATTTAATAAAATCAAAAGGATATTCTCAATATAATCCAGTAACAATTGCAAAAGATGTAGGAGAAACTACCATTGCACAGATTGAGGAAAGTGCTATGGACCTTGTTGGTGTTTCAGTAGCAGTTGAACCAGTGAGATATTATCCTAATGGAACTTTAGCTTCACATATGTTAGGATATGTAGGAAAAATGCCATCAACTCAAATAGAATCATATCTACAAAAAGGATATAAAACAGGAGATATGGTAGGTCTTGCAGGAGTAGAAAAAAGTAATGAAAGCAAGCTAAGAGGAACTGATGGTTATAAAATGGTTAAAGTTGATGCATTGGGTAGAATCAGTAAAGAAATTGAATCAAAAAAACCTAAATCAGGAGATACTGTATACCTTACATTAGATAAAGATTTACAAGAAGTTTCAGATAATGCATTAAAACAGATAATAGAAGTTGCTTCAAAAGGAGGTACTTTTAAAAGTAAGTTTGGGGATAAGCCAATTAGTGCATATGCAGGAAAGGCACAATCAGCAGCTCTTATAGCTATTGATGTTAAAAATGGAGAGGTTTTAGCTTCATCAAGTTATCCTGACTATGACCCAAATAAATTTGCAAAGGGTATTTCTACAGAAGACTATAAAGCACTACAACCAAAGAATCCAAATGACTTACTAGCAGGAAGTCCACTATTAAACTTAGTTACACAAGGGGAATTCCAGCCAGGTTCTTCATTTAAGATGGTAACCTCAATGGCAGCTTTAGAAAATGGTCTAAATCCAAATTTCACTATAAATGACCCTGGAGTTATTATGCTAGGGAAAAAATCATTTGGGGACTATGTGTGGAACCATGGTAGAGGAAATCATGGTATGACAAATTTATATAAAGCTATACAAGAGTCTTGTAACATATATATGGCAACTATTGGTACAGGTAAGACATGGCCAGATGGAAAAAGTATTGGTATAGATATGAATGCAAATAAGATACTTGAGTATGCAAAACTATTTGGATTAGATGAAAATACTGGGCTTGAAGACGAAGTAGAAGAAAGAGCAGGTAAGGTGCCTAGCACAGAGGATAAATTAAAATCAACACAAGCATTGTTAAAATCAGCTTTAGATAGAGAAATGGCCAATGACTTTGTTGATATAACTAGAGATAAAAATCCTAAAGAATACGAAAAAAGAATCGATGAAATTGTAAGTTGGGCAGCTGAAAAGAAAACTCCTGGTAGAGTAGAAACGATGAATAGATTGAAAAAATTGGATGTTAAAGAAAATAGAGTGGAAGATGTAGCGGATATGGCGGTATTTAGTTACTTTAACTTTGCAAAATGGAGTACTGCTGATACATTCAACTTAGCTATAGGGCAAGGTGAAAATGCCTATACACCAGCTCAAATATCAAGATACGTAGCTGCTATAGCAAATGGAGGTAATTTAGTAGAATTATCTGTAGTTGATAGAGCTGTTTCAAGTGATTATTCATCAGTAAAAATTAATGACCAAAAGAAAGTGGAAAAAATACCTTTCAAAAATCCAGACAATCTAAAGGAACTAACAAAAGGTATGAAATTGGTTGCTAGACAAGGTACAGCAAAAAGTGCTTTTGCTGATTTCCCAATAGATGTAGCAGCAAAGACTGGTACAGCTGAGAAAAGTGGTAAAATACCTACAGATAATGAATATGAATATTTAAAGAGTCATATGTCATCTTATAATGTTAATCTAAATGATGCAATTAAAATGGCTGATAAGATGAAGGCAGAAAAAGAAAAAGAACTTTCATTAGCTAAAGAAAAAGAAATAAAGAAAAAACTAGAAAATAAAGATTTAAAAGACGAAGAAAGAAAGAAATTAGAAGAAGAATTAGAAGATGGAGTAAAAGTTAAATTAGAGGATACTGATAAAGTGAATTCTTCATATTTAAGAAAAGCTATAAAAGAATTAAATCCAAAAATAACAGATGACCAAATAGATAAGTTTAAAGCAGATTATGGTTCTTTTACATGGACTGTTGCATTTGCACCAGCAGATGACCCAGAAATAGCTGTTGTATGTGTAATTCCTCAAGGTGATTCAAGTGTATTCTCACTTTTACCAACTAGAGAAGTTATTGGAACATATATGGGATTAGAGCCAACTAATGGCAAAAAAGACAACAAGACGGATGATGTTAATAATTCTTCTGACGAAAATATAAATTTCGAGTCACAAATCAATAGATAAGTTAAATCCATTTATAAACTTTAGCTTTATGTAGAAAAAATAAAAGGGTTTAAAGCGCATTTGAAGAATATAAATGATATATCACTCTGGAGGTTGTTATGTCTTTAAGAGAAATTTGTAGTCAAGAACTAGTAGAGTTCAAGGGTAATAAAAGAGGGATAATAGTAAATATAAAAAGAGAAGCTCCATTTGAAGAAATACAAGAAAATATAATAAACAAATTGGAAGCGTATGTTGGTTTTTTTAATGGTGCTAAAATTAGTAAAATTAACAGTGATTATTTAACTGACATGGAGATTCTAGAATTAAAAGAAGGAATTACTTCTAGATTTGATGTGGAATTTGTTGAAGATCAAAAAATTGAAGAAAATAATAATTTTCAAACAAAATATGTCAATACCCTAAGATCTGGCGAAAATATTGAATTTGAAGGTGATGTAGTCATATTAAATGATATGAGACCTGGTTCAAAGGTCATTTCAAAATCAAATACAGTTGTTATGGGAGATATAAATGCTGGCGCTAAGGTTGTAGCAGGAGGAAATGTTTTTGTAATGGGGAAAATAGAAGGTTTTGTGCATGCAGGTTCAGAGGGCAATGAGTTTGCCTATGTTGTTGCTGGAAATCTTAATCCAAAAATATTGCAAATAGCAGATAATATTGCAGAAGCTCCAGATGATGAAGAAAATTATGAAATTGAATCAGAAATTAGCCCAGAAATAGCCTTTGTGAGTAATGGAAGAATTGTAATCGAAAGCTATTTGTCAAAGTTGGACAAATAGAAAGAAAAATAGGGGGTAGTATTATGAGCGAAGTTATAGTTATAACATCCGGTAAAGGTGGAGTTGGAAAAACTACTACCGCAGCAAACTTAGGAACTGCGCTAAGCCTAGAAAATAAAAAAACTGTAGTTGTAGATGCAGATATTGGACTTAGAAATTTAGATGTAGTAATGGGTCTTGAAAATCGAATAGTTTATGACATAGTAGACGTTGTTGAAGGAACTTGTAGGCTTAAGCAAGCTCTAATAAAAGACAAAAGATTTGATAATCTATATTTATTACCAGCAGCACAAACTAGGGATAAAAACGCTGTATCAGTTGAGCAAATGGTTGACCTATGTGAAAAATTAAAAGAATCTTTCGAGTATGTAATAATAGACTGCCCAGCAGGTATTGAACAAGGATTTAAAAATGCAATAGCAGGTGCAGATAGAGCTATTGTAGTTACAAATCCAGAGATATCAGCAGTAAGAGATGCAGATAGAATAATAGGTCTATTAGAAGCAAATGAAATAAAAGAAATAAGATTAGTTATAAATAGAATTAGAAATGATATGGTTAAGCGTGGAGACATGATGGACAAACAAGATATAATAGAGATACTAGCAATAGATTTATTAGGTCTTGTTCCTGATGATGAAAGTATAATTATATCAACAAATAAAGGTGAACCAGCAATACTTGATTCAAAATCTCTTGCTGGTCAAGCATACAAAAATATCGCAAAAAGGATACTAAATGAAGAAGTTCCTCTACTTGAACTTGAAGTTGAAGATGGATTCTTTGGTAGACTAAAAAAAATGTTTAGCATGGCTAAGTAGCAAAGGAGGATACATCTGTGTTAGATTTATTTAGAGTTTTTTCTAACGAAGCTAAAACTAGTAAATCTGTTGCTAAAGAGAGGTTAAAACTAGTTTTAGTTCATGATAGAGTAGATTGTTCACCACAACTTTTAGAGATGATAAAAACAGATATTTTAAAAGTAATAGCCAACTATGCAGAAATAGAAGAAGATGGCCTTGAAATCAAAATGTCTAAATGCAGAGGTGAACATGATGACAAACCTGTATCTGCATTAGTTGCTAATATACCATTAAAGAATATTAAAGATAGATGTATGTAATTAGTGCTTAAAAGGGGGATATCCTTATTGGTATATGCCCCTTTTATTTAATTATATGTTTAAAGATAGAAAGACGGTGATTCTTTGAAAAAAATCAATATTAATTATAAGTCGACAATTAAGTTGATAAAACAGTTAGACTGGAAACTTATAGTTACAGTATTAGCTATCTTTATTTTTGGGCTTGTTATACTTAGTAGTGCAACACATGCTAATTCTACAGGTTCATATAATCAATTAGTTAAGCAAGGACTAGCTTTTGTGCTTGGAATAGGAATGATTATAGTAATACTATTTTTTGATTATAATCTTCTAGGAAGGTACTATAAGGCTCTTTATATAATAAGCCTTGTTTTATTAGCTGTAGTTTTATTACCTGGAATTGGTACTGAAAAAGGCGGTGCGAGGTCTTGGATTAACTTAGGTCCACTTGATTTGCAGACTTCTGAAATAGTAAAATTAACATTTATACTTAGTTATGCAAAGATACTTGAGACAAAGAAGGATAAATTAAATACATTAAAAGAGGTTATACCTGTTGTAGTTTATTCTCTCCCATTCATTGGATTACTACTTGCTCAACCAGACTTAGGAACAGGAATTGTATTTTGTTGTATGGTATTTGCAATGCTGTTTACAGCAGGTCTTAGTTCTAAGCTAATAAAAAGAGGAATAATAATACTCTTGGTATCAATGCCATTGATGTATTTAATGATGGCAGACCATCAAAAAGTAAGAATAGAAGCCTTCCTAAATCCAGAAGATGTAACCTTAAAAGGAAACTATCAGGTTATGCAATCTTTGATAGCAATAGGCTCTGGTGGTATGACTGGAAAAGGTCTGTATAATGGAAGTCAAAACCAAGAAGATTTCTTACCAGTACAAGATAGTGACTTTATATTTGCTGTTGTGGGTGAAGAACTTGGTGTAATAGGAATGACAGTGCTTATAATCTTATTTGCAATATTTTTATTACGGATTTTAGCAATTGCAAGAGATGCTAAGGATTTTTATGGGACCCTCATTGTAGTTGGTGTTATGGGTATGTTTGCTTACCAGATAATTCAAAATATTGCTATGACTGTTGCGTTAATTCCAGTAACAGGAGTAACATTACCTTTTGTAAGTTATGGAGGAAGTTCACTATTAACATCTTTAGCCAATCTAGGATTAGTACTAAATGTGTGTATGAGAAGAAAGAAAATAAATTTCTAAGTGTAAGAGTTCTAAACATAAATTGAGGAGATTGAGTATAATGAATATAGCATTAGTAGCACATGACCAAATGAAAAATACCATAGTAGGATTTTGTATAGGTTATGAATCAATTTTAAAAAAATATGGACTATATGCAACTGGAACTACAGGAAAAAGAATAATGGATGAAACTGAATTAAAGATTACTAGATTGGCATCTGGACCTTTAGGTGGAGACCAGCAAATAGGTTCTTTAATCGTAACACAAGAAATAGATTTAGTTATCTTTTTAAGAGACCCACTTACATCTCAACCTCATGAGACAGATATACAAGCTTTGATAAGACTTTGTGATGTGTACCATGTTCCAATAGCTACAAATCTAGCTTCTGCAGAAATATTTATAAAAGCTCTTGATAGGGGAGAACTATCATGGAGAGAAGTTAGGAAGAGCAAAAGTCAACGTGTTTAATAAAAGTAAATAATATATAAAATTAAGAGGTAGCTAAAATAGCTACCTCATTTTAATTTGTTCTATAAGATAAAAACTCTAATGTGAGTTTTTTTATATAATTTAAATGATGGAATATAGATATATGTCATTTAAATAAAAATAACTATTTAACTAATTTTGCAAATTCTGCACCAAACTCCATACATTCTTTTAATGTTTCCTCACTAGGGAAGAATTTTTTCTTAAGAGATTCTACAGGCATTTTGAATGTCATAGCTTTAAGTAAAGTTTCAGCCATAGTTATACCTTCACCACTCCAACCAAATGAACCAAATACTCCTGCTATCTTACCTTGGTTAGCCATTGGGTCTATAACAGAGAATAAATCCCACATAGGTTTAACCATTGTTTTATTTATAGTTGGAGAACCTAATAGTATTACTTTTGATACTACTAATGTATCATGCATTTCTGTTAATGTCATATTTTCTAAATCATATAATTCAGCTTTTGCACCTTCTTTATCAAGTCCCTCTTTTATCTTTTTAGCCATTTCTAAAGTATTGCTATAAGCTGATAAGTAGAATATAGAAACTTGATTTTGATTAGTTGTATTAATAGCTTCTGTAGACCACTCAACATATCTCTTTACAGCAGCCATTGGGTCTTTAGTAAGCATTGGACCATGAGAAGTTAATATAGTATCAAATTCTAAGTTTAGCCCTACAACCTTGTCTACAGCACTCAACACGTGCTTAGCAAATGGCTTAACTATGCAATCATAGTAATGTTTAGCTGATTTTAGATAATCTTCACTGTTTACTACTTCTGAATCAACACTTGCAAAATGACAACCAAATGCGTCACAAGTTAAAAGAGTCTTGTCCTCTTCAATGTAAGTAAACATTGTATCAACCCAATGTAAGAATGGAGCAGTTATAAATTTAAGATTTCTCTTACCGATATTTAAAACTTCACCATCTTTTATTACATGACAATTAAAAGGTCTATTTATTTGACCATCTAAGTATAATTTAGCAGCTTTAGTACAATAAACTTCTATATTAGGATTTAAATCTAATAAGTATTTTAAACTACCAGCATGGTCTGGCTCTGTGTGATGGACTACAACATAGTCAATTTTAGCTATATCAGTAACTTCTGATAAATTACTTAAAAATTCATCCTTAAAATTTGCTTTTACTGTATCAAATAAAACCGTTTTTTCGTCCTTTATTAAGTAAGAATTATAAGTTGTCCCAAACTCTGTTTCCATTATTATGTCGAATACTTTTAAACCTTCATCTACTACGCCAGTAAAGTAGATATCTTTTTTTACTTCGAAAACTTTACTCATTTTTAACCCTCCTAAAAATTATCATTATATAAATAACATACCCCATTTTGAGGTCAGTGAAACAAAAGATGTCATTATAAGTCATCAAAAACATAGTTTTATGTTTATAATATATCATATTTGGTAAAAAATCTGTATTTTAATAAAAATTTAATAGAAAATATTTTTAGATATACTATTTTGTGAATAATATAGATTTTAAATTCAATATTTTAGTTATATTTTTGATAGAAAATATTTTATCGTGTATAATATTACTTATAAATAAGAATAAAAATAAAGAACTTGTTTGGAGGAATTTTAATAAATGAATAAAGTAGACTTGAAAAAAATCTTAAAAAAAGTAGAAAAGCCTGCTAGATATCTTGGGAATGAAATAAATTCAATTCATAAAGATACTAGCAATAGTGAATTGATAAGATATGCACATTGTTTTCCAGACCTGTATGAAGTTGGGATGAGTCACTTAGGAAGTCATATATTATACGATGTAATAAACAAAGATGAAGATGTATTTTGTGAGAGAGTATATTCTCCTGCTGTTGACATGGAAAATATAATGAGAGAAAAAAATATACCATTATTTGCATTAGAGTCAAGAGAGCCTATAACAAACTTTGATTTTGTTACTTTTACACTTCAATATGAACTTTCATACACTAATATCTTAAATATATTAGATTTAGCCAATATACCAATATTAAAAGAAGAAAGAAAATTGGAAGACCCATTTATAATGGTTGGAGGTCCTTGTGCTTATAATTCGGAACCTTTAGCAGATTTTGTAGATATAGTAATATTAGGTGAAGGTGAAGAAGTTAACTTAGAAGTAGTAAATGAGTATAAAGAGTGGAAGAAAAATAAAACAACTAGAGGTGATTTTTTATACAGAATATCAAGTATAGAAGGAGTATACATACCAAGTTTTTATGATGTTAAATACAATGAAGATGGTACAGTTCAAAGTGTAACTCCTAATAGAGAAGGGGTTACTAAGAGTCCTACTAAGAGGATAATAAAAAATGTTGAAACTGTAGATTATCCAGAAAAATTAATAGTACCTTATATAGATACTGTTCATGATAGAATAGTGTTAGAATTGTTTAGAGGCTGTACAAGAGGATGCAGATTTTGTCAAGCTGGTATGATATACAGACCAATAAGAGAAAAGAGTGTTGAAAGACTTAAAGAGATACTTGACAAATTAGTTAAGAATACTGGATATGATGAAATATCATTATCATCACTTAGTACAAGTGACTATAGTAAGTTGTCTGAGCTTACTGATTATTTAGTAGATGAATATGCATCTAATAATATAGGAATTTCACTTCCATCGCTTAGACTAGACAATTTCTCAATGGAGATTGCTGATAAAATACAACAAGTAAGAAAATCTGGACTTACTTTTGCTCCAGAGGCAGGAACTCAGAGACTTAGAGACGTTATAAATAAAGGTGTTACAGAAGAAGACTTAGAAAATGCAACAGAAAGAGCTTTCGAAATGGGATGGAATAGTGTTAAACTATACTTTATGATTGGTTTGCCAACTGAAACTTATGATGATTTGGATGGAATAGCCAAATTAGCTTATAAAGTTATTGATATTTACAGAAAAGTAAATGGAGGTAAGCTAAAAAGAAGTTTTAGTGTTACAGTAAGTACATCTACATTTGTACCAAAACCATTTACACCGTTCCAATGGAATGGTCAAGATACAACAGAGGAAGTAGTTGATAAGCAAAGACATTTAGTCAATAAATTGAGAAATAACAACATAAAATATAACTATCATGATTCAAAGACTAGCTTGATGGAAGCTGTAGTAGCTAGAGGAGATAGAAAGATAGGAAAAGTTATATATGATGCATTTAAATTAGGTGCAAAATTTGATGGCTGGGCAGAACACTTCAGTTTAGATATATGGAAGGAAGCTATGGAAAAAAACAATCTTTCTATAGACTTCTATGCACATAGAAATAGAGGATATGAAGAGGTATTCCCTTGGGACCATATAGATGTAGGTGTAAGTAAAAAATTCTTGATTAGAGAAGATGAAAATGCTAAAAAAGAAAAAATCACTTCTGATTGCAGACATAATTGTAATGGTTGTGGAATAAATATACATGATATAGGAAGGGGGCTTTGTTAATATGAGTAAAATAATTAGAGTCAAATTTAAAAAAGAAGGTGATATGATATATATATCACATCTTGACCTTCAAAGATTATTACAAAGAGCATTTAGGAGAGCTGAAATAAATTTATCACATTCTAAAGGGTTTAACCCTCATCCTAAGATGAGTTATGGTAATGCTTTAGCATTAGGGACAGAAAGCCAAGGCGAGTATGTGGATATTGAGATAGAAGATGATTTATTGGTAGATGAGTTTTTAGATAAAGTGTCAGTTCAACTTCCAGAGGGGATAGAATTTATTAAAGCAAAGGAAATTGATAGACAGACACCTTCTCTTTCTTCCGTAATAGATTATGGAGAGTATCTGTTTAATATAGATTTAAAAAGGCCTTTGACTAAAGAGTTTGTAAAAAGAAAAGTAATTGACTTTATGAATAATAAAGAGATAATCATAACAAAAAAGAATAAAAAAGGAAAATTGGTTGAAGTTGATATAAGACCCATGATAAGAACTTTTGATGTTTTAAATTTAGAAGATGAGCATATCACTCTTACTGCTACTATAGCTACAGGTTCAAAAACTAATTTAAATACTAATATACTTATTCCTAAAATGTTAGAGATGTTTGAACTGGATATTGACCCATTAGAAGTTGATATATTGAGAAGAGATTTATATGTATTAGAAGATGGGGAATTAGTGACTCCTATGTAAGTTCGTGAGAGGTGAAGTTGTGAAGAAGATAGTTATTGAGTCCTTAATAGGGTCTCAGAAAACAGCAGTGCTTGAAGATGGAAAGTTAGTAGAACTTTTTGTTGAAGATAACTTAAATAAAAAAACTGTATCCAATATATATCGTGGAATTGTAAAAAAAGTTATACCAGGAATAGAAGCATGTTTTGTAGATATTGGATTTAAGAAACTTGCTTATTTACAGTTAAAAAAAGAAAGTACCATAAAATCTGGGCAAGAGATTTTGGTTCAAGTAAATAAAGAAGAAATTGGTACTAAGGGTGCAAAATTAAATACTGAAATTAGTATATCTGGAAGGTATATTGTCTATATACCTTCCAACGACAGAACTACTATATCAAATAAGATTACTGATGAAAGAGAAAGATTTAGATTAAAAAAAATCACAAAAGCAGTGAATAAAGAAAACTTGGGATTAATAATAAGAACTGAAGCTCAAGGCTGTACTCATGATGAAATAAAAAAAGATATAGAAGAGTTAAAATTAAAGTATGATAATATTTTAAAAGAATATAAACTTGGTATGGGACCAAAGCTATTATATAAGTCCTTAGATTTTGCAACTAAATATGTAAAAGATAATGTAAATGATGAGATTGAGTCTATAATTATCAATAATTATGATAAATATCATGAATTAAAACCTATTTTGAAGCTTATAAATAATGATTATATTGATAAATTATACCTTGAAGAAAATAAAGATGTATTTGATTTATATAGAATAGAATCTCAAATAGAAAAATTATTAAATGAAAAAGTATGGTTAAAGAGTGGTGGTTATTTAATAATAGAAAAAACAGAAGCTCTTACCGTTATAGATGTAAATACAGGTAAGTTTGTTGGAACTGGTAAACTTGATGAGACTGTTTATAAAACAAATATTGAAGCTGCAAAGGAAATTGTGAGACAGCTTAGAATTAGAGATATAGCTGGAATAATAATAATTGATTTTATTGATATGTATAAAAAGAAATATCAAAATGAGGTATTACACATACTAGAGGAAGAGTTTAGTAAAGATAAGAGAAAAGCTGAAGTGTTAGGAATGACAAAACTTGGCTTAGTAGAAGTTGCAAGACGAAGAGAAAAAGAGTCTATTGATAAGTATTATTTAATGGCTTGCCCATGCTGTGATGGAACGAAAACTATAAAATCTATACATCATATAGTGGATAGTGTCGAAAAAGAAATTATGAGAATAAGTGAGCATACAGTTTATAAAAACGTAATAATAGAATTCAATGATTTTGTTTTTAAACAAATAAAAGAAGATTATATGGATATAATTGATAAAATTGGTGAAAAATATAATATGAAAATTTCTTTAAACGCAAACTGCGCATTAAAACACAACAAAACAAATGTTATTTTTGATAAAATAGTTGACAATAAAATGTAAATATTTTATAATTAATAATTGTAATGCCGCACAGTAAAGGTCTAAATCTTCTAATGAAGTACCTTGTACTGGCGAGTTTGAGACCGAGGAGGTGTATTTAATGTACGCTATAGTAAAGACTGGTGGAAAGCAATATAAAGTTTCTGAAGGTGATGTATTATTCGTTGAAAAGTTAGAAGCTAACGCAGGTGATGTTGTTACTTTAAACGAAGTATTAGCTTGCTCTAAAGATGGAGAATTAAAATTAGGTTCTCCAGTAGTAGAAGGAGCATCTGTTCAAGCAAAAGTTGTTGAACAAGGTAAAGCTAAGAAAGTTATAGTTTTCAAGTATAAAGCAAAAAAAGATTACAGAAGAAAACAAGGACATCGTCAATCATATACTAAGATAGTTGTAGAGAAAATCAACGCTTAGTTATTGGACTAGTTATGATAAAGGTTAAATATTATTATAATGATGATTTCTTGTTGCAAGGTTTTTGTTTAAAGGGACATGCTGATTTTGCTGAAATAGGCTATGATATAGTCTGTTCTGCAGTTACGTCTAATGCTATTGCAGTTATAAACTCTTTAGACAAGTTACAAAAGATTGAATTTGAAAAGGTAGTAGGAGAAGAAGGGCATATAGAATGTATAGTTAAAGATACATATCTAAAAGATGCACAGTTATTACTAAATCACTTTCAATTAGCGGTTGAAGAAATTAAACGGGAATACCCAAAAAATATAAAAATTTTAAAAAAGTAGGGGGTGACTCCATATGTTAAACATGAATTTACAATTATTAGCATCTAAAAAAGGGGTAGGTTCTTCTAAAAATGGTAGAGATTCTATATCTAAAAGATTAGGTGTTAAGAGATTCGATGGGCAATTAGTAACTGCTGGAAGTATAATAGTTAGACAAAGAGGAACTAAAATACATCCAGGAACTAATGTTGGAAAAGGTAGCGATGATACTTTATTTGCATTAGTTGATGGTACTGTTAAATTCGAAAGAAAAGACAAGAAGAGAAAAAAAGTTAGTATATATCCAGTAGCAATAGCTGAGTAATATACATAAAAGGAGTGTTGATGCACTCCTTTTTCTTATAATACTGATGAATTTATAATAGTATTTTTGGTAAAGCTAATTAAAAGTTTTTAATTAAGTAGGTGAAGAATTTGTTTATAGATAAAGCGAGAATATTTGTAAAAGCTGGAAATGGTGGAAATGGTTCGGTAGCATTTAGAAAAGAAAAATATGTTCCAGCTGGTGGGCCAGATGGTGGAGATGGTGGTCGTGGAGCGAGCATCATATTTGAAGTTGATTTAGGTCTTAGAACATTAATGGACTTTAAATACCAGAAAAAATATCAAGCTCAACACGGTGGCGACGGTAGCAAAGGTAAAAGAGCTGGTAAAAATGGAGAAAGCTTAATATTAAAAGTACCAGCAGGTACAGTAATAAGAGATGAAGCTACAGGTCTTGTACTAGCAGATTTAAAGAAAGAAGGAGATACAGCAGTAGTTGCAAAAGGTGGTATAGGTGGTAAAGGTAATCAACACTTTGCAAATGCAGTAAGACAAGCTCCAGCTTTTGCAAAGTCTGGTACAGATGGAGAAGAAAGATGGATAACTCTTGAACTTAAAATGATAGCAGATGTAGGTCTTTTAGGATTTCCAAATGTAGGTAAGTCAACATTTTTATCAGTTGTAACCAAAGCTAAGCCCAAAATTGCAAACTATCATTTTACAACATTGACACCAAATTTAGGTGTTGTTCAAACTAAGTTTGGAGATAGTTTTGTACTTGCTGATATACCTGGAATTATAGAGGGTGCTTCTGAAGGTATAGGATTAGGTCATGAATTCTTAAGACATGTTGAGAGAACTAAGGTATTGATACATATTGTAGATATATCTGGACTGGAAGGTAGAGACCCAATTGAGGATTTTGACAAAATAAATGATGAACTTAAATTATATAATGAGAAGCTTTCAACAAGACCTCAGGTTGTAGTTGCAAATAAATTTGATATATTGGAAGATGAAAGCCAATTTGAAAAATTTAAGGACGAATTAGAAGGTAGAGGATATACAGTATTTAAGATGTCTGCAGCAACTCGTCAAGGAATAGATGATGTAATTGCCTACGTTTCTAAAATGTTAAAAGAAGTAGAAGATGTGGAATTAGTTTCAGAAGAAGAAATGTATAGACCAGAACTTGATATTGGAACAGAAGAAGGATTGAACATAGATGTTGAAGATGGTGTATATGTAGTTACAGGTAAGGCACTTAGAAGAATAATGTATTCTGTAAATTTTGATGATATGGAATCACTTCAATATTTCCAAAAAGCTATGGAAAGTCAAGGTGTATTTGATAGGCTTAGAGAGATGGGAATTGAAGATGGGGATGTAGTTAGAATTTACGAATTGGAATTTGAATTTTACAATTAATTTTGATATAGAATTATAGAGGTGATAATATGTTAAAAGGAAAGCAAAGAGCATATTTAAGATCTTTAGCAAATACTTTAAAGCCTACTACACAAATTGGTAAGGAAGGCGTTACAGAAAGCTTTTTAGAGCAATTAGAGGATATGCTAAGAGTTAGAGAACTAGTAAAGGTTACTATACTAGAAAATGCAGGTCTTGATGCTAAAGAAACTGCTAATGCAGTATGTGAAGCTTTAAGAGCAGAGTTTGTTCAAGCTATTGGTTTTAAGTTTACTATTTACAAGAGAAATATTGATGAGCCCAAGATACTTTTTCCAGGTCATGAACAGGCAAAAGCTAAGGTCAAAAATAACAATGTTACAAAAAAAGGTAAACCAACTAAAAGAGCAGTTAGATAATTAATTAGATTATTTTAGAAGAAATAAGTTAAAAAATATAGTGACAATTGGGAAAAATTGTATTATACTATTAACAATAAATTTAAATTAGCAATCTTATCAAGAGAGGCAGAGGGACTGGCCCTATGAAGCCCGGCAACCAGTATATTTTAATATACATTGGTGCTAAATCCTGCAGCAATTACGCTGAAAGATGAGTATAAACCCGTCATATGGCTTGAGTTTATACTCAAGCTTTTTTAATTGGCATATTTATATATATAAATAAATTAATATAATCAAAAGTGATGGGGGTATGTAACAGTGAAGATAGGAATACTAGGGTATGGAACAGTAGGAAGTGGATTAATAGATTTAATAGAGAATAATACTTTAAAAAGAGAAATAGAAATAGCTGGAATTTTAGTTAAAAATAAAGAGAAGCATAAATCAAAGAGATATTTTGATAAGGTAACAACAGATATAGAAGATATATTTAACAAAGATGTTGATATATTAGTTGAAGTAATTGGAGGACTAAATCCAGCTCTTGATTATGTAACAAGAGCTCTAAATAAAAAAATACATGTAGTAACAGCAAATAAAGATTTATTAGCTGAAAGAGGTAGTGACCTTATAGAGCTGGCTAACTTAAATGATGTTAGCATTAAATTTGAAGCATCAGTAGCAGGTGGTATTCCAGTTTTAAAGCCATTAATAGAATCATTAGAAGGTAATAATATAAAAAGTATAAATGCTATTTTAAATGGAACATGCAACTTTATATTATCAAAGATGTATGATGAAAATTTACCATATGATGTAGCTTTAAAACAAGCACAAGAACTAGGATTTGCAGAAGTTAATCCAGATGCAGATGTATTAGGATATGATAGTGCTAGAAAACTATCTATATTATCTACTTTATCTTATGGGAAAATAGTGTATTGGAAAGATTTGTTATTAGAAGGAATAACTTCAATAGATGAAAAGGATATAGAATATGCTAAGAAATTAAATTGTAAGATAAAATTAGTTGCTAGAAGTAAATATGAATTGGGAGAAGTAAGTGGATTTGTTAGACCTGCATTGGTGGATAATGATAATATGCTGTCTAAAATAGATAATGAGTTTAATGTAGTAATTATAGTGGGAGATTCTGTAGGAGAACTTTCTTTTGTAGGTAAGGGTGCTGGAAGAGGTGCAACAGGAAGTGCTGTTTATGCTGATATCATAGATATAATAGATAATAGGAGTTCAAATATAAAGTCTTTTTCAAAAGGTAAATTGGATTTGAGTGGGCTTATAGAAGATGAATGTAGTGCAGTAGTTAGATTTAGTGAATATAATAAAGATGGAATTTTAAAATGTTTAGATAAATATGTAGATAGCTATAATATTATAGATGAAGAAGAATTTGCTATTTTTATAAATGCAAAATCAGAACATGAAATTGATAGGTTCTTAGAAGATGTAAAGAGAAATGAATATAGTAAGTCAGTTAAAAAACTATTAAAAGTAGATTAAAATATCTATGTAATGACTGTAAAAATTTAAAGGTGAAGAAAAACAAAAAGTTTATTTTGTTTTTCTTCACCTTTTTAACAGCTGGTGACTTAATAAGATAATAGAAAAATAGATAGATTATAACATTTTACTTATTCAATAAAAAAATTTTCACTCGCCTCGTTAATAGCTTGCTGAGTTACCCTTATATATCGCTGTGTAGTGGCTACAGAGCTATGGTTTAAGAGTTCCTTAACTAATTCTAAGTTATTGTTACTCTTTTCAAATTGAGTAGTAGCATAGAGCTTTCTAAAGCTATGTGTGCTTATGTTATACAAATTTAAGTATTTACAAATTATTCTCAATTGTTTCTGGATAGCTTTTGTCTTTATATTTACTAAGTAGTCATCTGATTTAAGATTATACTTTCTTGCATGTTCATTTATAGATTCAATTATATTTTTGTTAACAGGTCTATACTGTAGTTTACCTGTCTTTTTTTCATTTATTTCCAACATATTACCTTTAAAATTACCTATTTTTAATCTTAAAATATCTGATATTCTTAGACCTAAATTAGCTTCTAACATTAGTGCTAATGCAACCTTAGGATTCTTTCTAAATCTTTTTTCAACGCCATTTTCACTATAAATAAAGCCCGTATGTAGTAGTTCCATTATCTTTTTATATTCGTCTATTTCTATAGGTCTTGTTGCCATTTTCAACCACTCCTCTTAGTTTGATTTGATAAGTTTAGGTCGGTATTTATTATATAATATAAATGAAATATTATATATTGGAAAAATATACCAATTACTTTATATAAGTGTGCTATATGTGATTAAGGAGAATTTTTGAAAAATATTGTTATAAAAAATTATCAAAATTGTGATGAAATAACTATGCTGATAAAGTAATTAAAAAGGTTATTAAGATTATGACAAATATAATTAGAAAATGGAAGCATTTAGTTAATTTTTATACATTTTATTTTTTTCGAAATAAGTTTTTTATAAAAAAAGTATTTTTATATCTAATTAATTTTCCACTTGTAGATAAATTTCTCATGTGTTTTTTAGCAACAAATAAAGCTGAAATTAAGTAGATTATTATTACAATTTGAAGAATAGTGTCATAATAGCTAAGATAATAGAACCAAATTAAGTTATTATATATAACATTATATGTATCAGCAAAGCTAGAAACTAATACAGTAGAGTTTGCAATAGGATAAAGTATAAAAATAAATAAACCTGCTAAAAGTCCATGTGCAAACTTACTTAATATGTATAATTTTAAGTCTATATCTGTTTTTGATAAAAATGTACAACATTGAGCTAGTATGGACAATCCGCTAAATCCTATCAGAAAACTAGCCAAAGATGCTCTTAGGATTTCTGGGGCACTTGTTATACTAGATACCTTATTACAACCAATTGTGATTTCAAATAGACCGCTTACAAATGCTTGACAGAGCTCCTTATTGACACCTAAAAGTGAAAGTGGTAAATATATAACTGATGCTATTAAAGAGATTACATTAAATAGTGATAGTATTTTAAATACTACCGAAAAAACAATTACAAATCCACCAACTGTAAGTAATGTATTTACTCCATTAAAGACAGCATTTCCAAATAGAACAAAAAAACCATTACCACTAGAACTTCTAATATTAATTATGTTTTTTATGTTTGTTTTTAAATCTAATTTTGTCTTTGGAAGATTTTCATTTCCATAATTTCTGAAAAAAAGACCAACTAATATAGTTCCCAAGTAATGGCATAAAATCATCAAGTAACCTAAATTTGAATTTTGAAACATACCTGTACCAACTGAGCCTATTATAAATAAAGGTCCTGATGTAGAACAAAAAGATACCAGTCTTTGGGCTTCATGCTTAGAAATCTGTTTATTGCTTCTAAATTCAGAAGCTAGACTTGCTCCCACTGGATAACCAGATACTGCTGATATTGCAAAAGCTAAAGCACTTTTTCCTGATACATTAAACACAAGTCTAGTTATGGGATTAATAATAAACCCTATAATATCTACTATTTTTAAATCGACAATTAGGTTTGCACCAATTATAAAAGGGAGTAGCGATGGGACTAGAACATTAGACCATATGGAAAAACCCTCTCTTGCAGATTTTATAGCTTCATTTGGGTATAAGATAATGCCTAAAACTAGAACCCCAACTATGATAGCTGGAGCGAAAAAACCAATAATTTTATTTTTTTTCATAATATCACCTGTAAATTTGAGTTATAAGATATTATATTAAAAGTAACAAAAATATATGAATGTAATGGCTTAAGATATATAATAGATATATATTATAACAACGACTACTACATGGGAGGAAAAAATGTTTAATAGTATAGCTAGTAAAAAAGTTTATGAACAAGTAATTGAGCAAATTCAATATAAAATATTAAATGGAGAGTTAAAAAAGGGTGATAAACTACTATCTGAAAGAGAATTGTCTGAACAAATGAATGTAAGTAGAACCTCTATTAGAGAAGCTATCAGGGTTTTAGAAACTATGGGTGTGATAGAAAGCAGACAAGGTGAGGGTAATTTTATATGCACAAATATAGAAAAAACTTTAATAGAACCTTTATCTATGATTTTTAAACTGAATAATGGTACACTTGAAGACATACTAGAGCTTAGAATAATTTTAGAAATTGAGATTGCAAAACTTGCTTCAAAGAGAATAACTTCTTCTGAATCTATAGAATTAAAAAGTATAATAGATGAAATGAGAATAGAAACCAATAAAAAAGATAATAATCAAATTTTGGTTTTATTAGATCAAAAATTTCACAGCAAATTGGCTACAATAAGTAAAAATTATTTAATTCAAAGTCTTTTTATAACAGCCTCAAAATTGTTTGATGGATTTATAGAGGATGCAAGAGAGAAGATAATTGCAGAACCTTTAAATGAAACTATCTTGCTTAAGCAACATGAAGCTATATATAAGGCAGTTATAGAAAACAATACTGAACTTGCACATGAAAAAGCGAAAGAGCATATGAGATTTATAAGTAAAAACTACAGAAAAAATGAAAATTAAAAGTTTGTTATAAAATAAATTATTCTTGCAAATAGAAGATAATGGTACTATTATATAAATGTAAAACTGGTATGACCACATACCAATTTTATAGTTTATTATAATGGGAGATTAAAGATGGTAAAGTTAAAAGTACCTTATTCAAAGCAAGGAATGATTTTAGAAATACCTAACAAACGTTTTCTTGGTGTCTTGGAATCAAAATCGGATAATTATGTAGAACATAAGACACAAGAAGAAATAGTTGAAGAATCTATGAATAATCCAATAGGCTCTTTATCATTGGAAGAGTTAGTTAAAGGAAAAAAGAATGTAGTCATAATTACAAGTGACCATACAAGACCTGTTCCAAGTAAAGTAACTATGCCAATTCTTTTAAGAAGAATTAGGAAAGCTAATCCTAAAATTGATGTGAAGATTATAGTAGCAACTGGTTTTCATAGGCCAAGTACAAGAGAAGAATTAGTTTATAAGATGGGAGAAGAAATTGTAGATAATGAAGAAATAATCATGCATATATCTACTGATGATGAAGCTATGTGCAAGGTGGGTGTATTACCTTCAGGTGGGGATTTATATATAAATAAACTTGCATATGATGCAGAACTTTTAATCGCAGAAGGTTTTATAGAACCACACTTTTTTGCAGGTTTCTCAGGAGGAAGAAAAAGTGTACTTCCAGGAATAGCCTCTGCAAAGACTATAATGTATAACCATTGTAGTGATTTTATAGATAGTGACAATTCGAGAACTGGAAAATTAAAAAATAATCCTATTCATGAAGATATGGTATATGCAGCTAAGGTTGCCAAACTAGCATTTATATTGAATGTTGTAATAGATAAAGAGAAAAAAGTAATAGCATCATTTGCTGGTGATGTCGAAAAAGCACATACCCGAGGTTGTGAATTTGTAACAGAACTCTCAAAAGTAAATTCCATAAAGTCAGATATTGTAGTGAGTACAAATGGTGGATACCCATTAGACCAAAATATTTATCAAGCAGTTAAGGGTATGACAGCAGCAGAGGCTACCTGTAAAGAAGGTGGAGTAATAATAATGATTGCAGCATGTAATGATGGTCATGGAGGTCAATCCTTTTATGAAAATGTAGCAAATGCAGATTCTCCAAAAAAACTTTTAGAAAAAATTAGAAGTGTTGACAGATGTGATACAATTCCAGACCAATGGGAATTTCAAATATTAGCAAGAATACTATCTAAGTATACTGTAATAATGGTAACAGATAAGTGTAGTCCTGAAATGATAAATAAAATGCATATGAAACATGCATTTAATTTTAAGGATGCTTTAGAGATGGCTACTAATATAGTCGGTGAAGATAGTAAAGTTACAGTTATACCTGATGGAGTATCAGTGATAGTTAAATAAAAAAGGGGTGTAGTTTATGGAAATTTTGACATGTATTAAACAAGTACCTGGAACAACCACAGTAGAGGTTGATGAATCCACAGGTGTATTGAAAAGAGATGGAGTAGATTCAAAAATGAATCCTTATGATTTATATGCTTTAGAAACAGCACTTAGAATAAAAAACGACATAAAAGCTAATTTAAAAGTACTTACTATGGGTCCTCCGCAAGCAAAGAAGGTAATAGAAGAGAGTTTTATGATGGGGGCAGATGAAGGAGCTTTAATAAGCGATAGAAGATTTGGAGGGGCAGATGTCTTGGCAACTTCTTACACTATATCGCAAGGTATTAAAAAAATGGGTAGAGTAGACTTAATAATTTGTGGAAAACAAACTACTGATGGTGATACAGCGCAGGTTGGACCTGAAGTAGCCGAGTTTTTAGATATACCTCATGTAACTAATGTTACAAAATTAATTGAAATCAAAGAGAAAAGCATAGTTGTTGAAATAGATATGCCAAATGATTTACAAGTATGTGAAATTGAGTATCCTTGTTTGATAACAGTAGAAAAAGATATTTTTCAACCAAGATTGCCTTCATTTAAGTTAAAGTTAGAGACTAAAGAAAGAAAAATACCTGTGTACAGTTTAGATGATTTTGAAGATAAGGACGAAGATAATTATGGATTAAATGGTTCCCCTACTCAAGTTGTAAGAATATTTCCTCCTAAGCCAAATACAGATAAAAATATTATGAGAGGAAATCCAGAAGAGTTAAGTTCTGTGCTTATAAATAAATTAGAGGAATTAAAATTAGTCTAAGGGGGAAGAAGAAATGTCAAAAATAGTTGTAAATCAAGATAAAATAACTGATTTAAAAAGAGTACTAGAAATTTGTCCTTTTGGTGCTATAGAAGAAAAATCAGGTAAGGTAGAAATAAGTGCTGGCTGTAAGATGTGCAAATTGTGTGTCAAAAGTGGACCCAAAGGTGCATTTGAATTTATAGAAAGTAATAAAGCAAAAATAAATAAGGATGAATGGAAGGGAGTGGCAGTATATGTAGAACATCATAATGGAAATATACATCCTGTAACATATGAACTTATAGGAAAAGCTCGCAAAATGGCATCAAAAATAAAGCAACCTGTATATTGTGTATTTGTAGGAAAAGATATAAAAGATAAATGTAAGAATCTTATCTCCTATGGTATTGATGAAGTATTTGTATACGATGAAGATGAATTTAAAGAATTTAGGATAGAACCATATGCAAAGGCAATAGAAAACTTTATAAATAAAATAAAACCAACAATAATGTTGGTTGGTGGAACTACATTAGGTAGGTCATTAGCTCCAAGGCTTGCTGCTAGATTTAAAACAGGGCTTACAGCAGATTGTACAATACTTGATGTGCAATCAAACACTGATTTAGACCAGATAAGACCAGCATTTGGTGGAAATATAATGGCTCACATAAATACACCCAATAATAGACCTCAATTTGCCACTGTAAGATATAAAATATTTTCAGCTCCAGAAAAGGTAGAAAATGCTACAGGAAAAATAACTTTATGTGAAATAGAAAAAAAAGAATTAAAATCTAAGATTAAAGTACTGAGTGTAAAAGAAAAAAATAAAGAAGTTGGTCTTGAAGAAGCAGAAGTAATAGTAGTTGCAAGTAGAGCAATAAAGAAACAGGAAGATATGGATATGATATATAAATTAGCTGACAAGTTAAATGCTCAAGTAGCAGGAACAAGACCGATTATAGAAGCAGGTTGGATAGATGCTAAAAAACAAATAGGTCTTAGTGGTAGAACTGTAAAGCCTAAATTAATAATAACTTGTGGTGTATCTGGAGCTGTTCAATTTGTTGCAGGAATGCAAGGAGCTGATTATATAGTAGCTATAAATAAAGATGATAAGGCACCTATACTTGATGTAGCACACTTAGCTTTAATAGGAGATATTTATGATATTATTCCTAAATTGATAAAAAAAATAGAAAATAAAAAAAATGATAAGCAAATATATGTGGCATCAGCAGCTGAATAGGGGGATAGAGATGTATAAATCAATTGATAAAAAAGATATAGATTTTTTAATAGATATTTGTGGAGATGAAAATGTAGTAGTTGGAAGTGATATAAATGAAGATTTTTCACATGATGAACTTGGAGGAATAGAAAAATATCCTGAGGTTTTAGTAAATGTGATTGAAACCGAGCAAGTATCTAAAATAATGAAATATGCATATGAAAACAATATACCAGTTACGCCAAGAGGACAAGGAACTGGTCTTGTAGGAGCTGCTGTTGCCATAAATGGTGGAATAATGATTAATCTATGTAAAATGAATAAAATACTTGAGGTTGATTATGAAAATCTAACATTGACAGTAGAACCAGGAGTTTTGCTTATGACAATAGGTCAATATGTTCAAGAGAGAGACTTATTTTATCCACCTGACCCAGGTGAGAAGAGTGCTACAATAGCAGGTAATATAAATACTAATGCAGGTGGAATGAGAGCAGTAAAATATGGTGTTACAAGAGATTATGTTAGAGGTCTTGAAGTAGTATTACCAAATGGAGAAGTTATAAATATAGGGGGAAAAGTAGTTAAAAATAGTTCTGGATATAGTATAAAAGATTTATTAATAGGTTCAGAAGGAACTTTAGGAATAGTTACAAAAGCGATATTAAAATTGCTTCCTTTACCAAATAAAAGTGTAAGTTTACTTATACCTTTTCCAAATTTATCAATGGCAATAGAAACTGTTCCTAAAATAATAAAATCGAAATCAATACCAACAGCCATAGAATTTATGGAGAGAGATGTAATATTGGCTGCGGAAGAATTTTTAGGTAAAAAGTTTCCAGATAATACATCAGATGCTTATCTTCTACTTACGTTTGATGGAAATAGTATTGAAGAAATTGAAAAAGAATATGAAAAAGTTGCTAATCTGTGTTTAGAAAATGGAGCATTAGATGTATTTATATCAGATACGCAAGAAAGAAATGATTCCATATGGTCAGCCAGAGGTGCTTTCTTAGAAGCTATAAAGGCATCTACAACAGAAATGGATGAATGTGATGTCGTTGTACCAAGAGACAAGGTAGCAGAGTTTATAAGATATACTCATGAGCTTCAAGATGAGTTAAAAATAAGAATAAAAAGTTTTGGTCATGCAGGTGATGGAAATCTACACATATATATATTAAAAGATAGTATGGATGAACATACCTGGAAAGTAAGATTAAAAGAAGCTTTTGACTGTATGTATAAAAAATCTAGAGAACTTAATGGTCAAGTCTCAGGTGAACATGGTATAGGATATGCAAAAAAAGAGTATTTACATGAATCAAAATCAGATGCCTATATGATGTTAATTAAAAATATAAAAATAGCTTTTGACCCTAAAAATATTTTAAATCCAGGAAAAATATATTAAATATATAAATGTTATTTTTAAACATAAAAGTTATAAAAAACAGGTTTAAATTTAATAACTTAAATTTACTTTTTAATGTTAATAGTATTTGTAAATATTAATATTATTTATAAAGATTTTAGGATGGCAATGTTTATTTAACTTTAGAAATATGAAATATTA
Organism: Clostridioides sp. ES-W-0018-02; assembly: GCF_020658175.1. Classification (NCBI taxonomy): domain Bacteria; kingdom Bacillati; phylum Bacillota; class Clostridia; order Peptostreptococcales; family Peptostreptococcaceae; genus Clostridioides; species Clostridioides sp. ES-W-0018-02. The sequence goes on from NZ_JACVVY010000004.1 coordinate 128,012, forward strand.
TTTAAGTTAAGTTGGTGTTACCATCCTAAAAATATGAATACACATGTGAAGCGTATTTTATTTATAAAAAATATTTGTAATTATAAATACATCTTATTAATTTAATGAGGTTATTTAAAATTGATAAGGTTATTTAAAAAACTTATTTTACATATATTGGACGAGTGTAAAAGTCCATAGGACCTTTTACTAAACCTTGATTATTTCTATAATATACTGAGTTGTATATATTTGTAGATTTTATATCATAACTTATAAGTGTTTTAAAAATAGCATCATCTAATGAAAATGATATATTTGAAAATTTATTTATTATGTCTATGTTAGATTTATTTTTTATCTCTTTTAGAACTTCTCTACCTTTGTCATTGAAAGCAAGTATTCTTATATAAGGAACAATATCTATATCTTTTACAAGGTGAATATCGCTTTTTTTTATGCCTAACAATATATTATTTAAAGTTCTCTTGATTTTAGTTAAAGTATATCTCTTAGATTTAATTGATAATTGTAATTCGTATAAAGAATTAGATGTAAAAATATCTTTGTAAATTTTATTTTCTATACCTTCATTTACTTCAAAATAATCCTTTAAATTGGATATGTCCCTAAGTATGATTGTCTTTAAAGTATCAAAAAATAATTCATCAAACATAGGAAAAAATTTATTATCTATTTTTTCGTTTAATATACTATAAGTTTTTTCTGGAATAACTTTTTTTAACTGAGAGATATTACAATTTTCCTTAAGTGAAGTTCTTATAGCAGTAGCAGAGCAAATACTATTATCAATTTCTTTAGAGTTGTACTCTGACTGAACTCTGGAAATAGTAAATGGCTTTATATTGCTGTTTAAATTGATAAGATTTTTTATATATTCTATACCAAGTATATTATTTGATGAATTTAATATTTTTAATAATTGTTCTTTTGTAGTTTTTTGAGATAAGTCGTTGTTTTCATATTGGTGTATATAATCAAAAAGTGAATTAGCTCTAGCCACTGGAAATAACATACCATCATCTAAATATTTTTTTAAAAGTAATTTAAATTCTTTTGGCTCATTTGCTAAAATCTCTGCAATACTATAAAGAATATCTGTGTTTCCCTCTTCACTACCAAAACATACAGAACTTATGCAGTTTAGAGAATTTAAAATTGTGATGGCACCATGAGAAAAAATTTCGGCACTTTGGCAAGCAAACATAGTTGGTAATTCTATAACTAAGTCTACACCATTTTCGACAGCAATTTTTGCTCTAGTATATTTATCAAATAAAGCGGGCTCACCTCTTTGAAGAAAGTTTCCACTCATGATTGCCACTGTATGTGTTGCATTTGTTTTTTCTATAGATTTAGATAAATGATAGATATGTCCATTATGAAATGGGTTATATTCAACTATTAATCCAAGTATATTCATAAAATGCTCCTTTTTCCTTTGTTTATTTTATCTATATTGTAATTTATTATAATATGTATAAAATTTAAATTTTTAATTACCTAGCTAAAAAACATAAAAAAATTTGTTAAAATGTAGAAATACTACATAATAAGAAATCAGTTAAGTGTTATTAAAATAACTTTATTAAGCCTTTATATTATATTATTATAGCAAATGGGAAAGAATAATCTACATTAAGTTAATTTGTTAATAAATTGTTATTAAAACACACAATTTGCCATAGTAGAAATATGATATAATATAAAAAAAAGTATATACTTTTATATTAAAAGGTGATATATTATTTATGAAAATCGTTTAATGTATACAATAATATATCTATGACAAAATAATAAAATATAAGTTTTTAGACATTTATTATGAATCAAAATTGATTACATATCATTTATAAAAATCTAAGGAGGAAATAATAATGAAAATATTAGTATTAAACTGTGGGAGTTCTTCATTAAAATATCAATTAATAGATATGAGTAATGAAGAAGTTTTATGTATAGGATTAGTTGAAAGAATAGGAATCGAAGGTTCTATACTTAAACATGAAAAAGCAGGAAGAGATGATAAATACATTGTTGAACAACCAATGAAAGACCATAAAGATGCAATAGCATTAGTATTAGAAGCTGTTGCTCACCCAGAATTTGGTGCAGTTAAAGAAATGAAAGAAATAGATGCAGTAGGGCATAGAGTTGTTCATGCTGGAGAAAAATTTGCAACTTCAGTAGTAATAACTCCAGAAGTAGAAGAAGCTTTAAAAGAATGTATAGATTTAGCTCCACTTCATAATCCAGCAAACATAATGGGAATTGATGCTTGTAAGGCTATACTTCCAGGTGTACCAATGGTAGGAGTATTTGATACTGCTTTCCATCAAACAATGCCTAAATCTTCATACTTATATGGTTTACCTCATGAATTATATACTAAATATGGAGTAAGAAGATATGGGTTCCATGGAACTTCTCATAACTATGTATCTCAAAAAGCAGCAGAGATGTTAGGAAAAGATATAAAAGACTTAAAAATAGTAACTTGTCACTTAGGAAATGGTGCTTCTATAGCTGCTGTTGATGGTGGAAGATGTATAGATACATCTATGGGATTCACTCCATTAGAAGGATTAATAATGGGAACTAGATGTGGAGATATAGACCCTGCTATACTACCTTTCTTAATGAGAAAAGAAGGTTTAGATGCTGATGGATTAGATAAATTAATGAACAAGGAATCTGGAGTATATGGAATGACTGGAATTTCTAGTGATTTCAGAGATATAGAAGATGCAGCTAAAAATGGAGATGAAAGAGCTCAAGCAACATTAGAAGCTTATGTTAAAAAAGTACAAAAGTATATAGGTGCTTATGCTGCTGAAATGAATGGATTAGATGTTGTAGTATTTACTGCTGGTGTAGGTGAAAATGGAAAGGCTATAAGAGCAGACATAGCTTCTAATATGGAGTTCTTAGGAATGAAACTAGATAAGGAAGCTAATGATGTTAGAGGAAAAGAAACAGTAATATCTACTGCTGACTCTAAAGTAAAAATGCTTTTAATACCAACTAACGAAGAATTAATGATAGCTAGAGATACATTAAGATTAGTAAAATAATTTAATTAAACTTATGCCTATCAAGTAAAAATACTTGACAAACAAATGCTAGATTTGTATAATAAATTTGGTGATATGTTGAGGTGAACTTAATGAAAGTTAGCATAGAAAAAATAAATAGAAAAGAAACTGACAAAATAGACTTGAATTTTTGTGAAAAAATTGATACTATTAGTTATTGTGATGAGATTTACAAATTAGTATCACCTGTAAATTTAAAAGGTAAAGTATCAAAGACTAATAAAGGTTTGTATCTAGATATAGATGTTAATTTTACAATTGTTGACAATTGTTCAAGATGTCTTAAAGAAGTAGAAATACCATTAGAGTATTCTATACAAGGTTTTTTAGTAAAAGAAGAAGATTATGATGAAGATGAATTTGAGGAGTTTGATCCTTTTATATTTGATGGTGAAGAAATCGACCTTATTGATATAATAGAACAGACATTAGATTTTAATGTGCCTCATAAAGTTCTTTGTAGTGAAAACTGTAAAGGTCTTTGTCAAGGATGCGGAGCAAACTTAAATAAAGAAGAATGTTCTTGCAGTGAAATTACAAACGATGAGGAATACATAGATCCTCGTTTTGCTAAATTAAAAGATTTATTTAATTAAATTTTGACTAAGGAGGTGGCGTAAATGGCAGTACCAAAGCGTAAAACGTCTAAATCAAACACAAAAATGAGAAGAGCAGCTAACTCAAAGATGGAAGCAACAGGATTTGTAAGTTGCCCACAATGTCATGAGCCAAAATTACCACATAGAGTGTGTCCAGACTGTGGATATTATAAAGGTAAAGAAGTTGTATCTAAGTAATAGCTTCTAAAAAACATGTAGAGTGTACTCTACATGTTTTTTTTGTACATATAAAAAAGATGATTTACTAGAGAAATAAATGGATTTTATGCATATTAAAAATTAGAAAAATAATAATATAAGTATTGAAAATTTTTGTGTGTTACTATATACTACTATTAGTAGCTGGTACTAATTACAGCTATAAAATTTGGAGGGAACATGAAAAAGAAGAGTAAAGCCCAAAGACAACAAGAGCTTATAGATATGCTAAAGACTGATCCTTTTTATACTGATGAAGAATTATCAAGTTTGTTTAATGTTAGTATACAGACAATAAGATTAGATAGAATGAGTCTAAACATACCAGAGCTAAGAGAAAGAGTCAAATCAATAGCAGAAACTCAGAGTTCAAAAGTAAAGACTTTAGGAGTAAAGGAAATTACAGGCGAAATCATTGATTTATCTGTAGGGCAATTAGGTATATCTATGTTAGAAGTTACAGAGGACATGATTTACTCTAAAACTAATACTTTGAAAGATACGTATATATTTTCTCTAGCAGATTCATTAGCAATGGCTATAATAGATGCACCTAAAGTTATTATGAGAGTTGCAAATGTAAAATGTTTTAAGTTGATAGAACAACAAGACAGACTTATAGCAAAAGCAGAAGTGTATAGAAATATAGACAAAAAGCATTATGTAAAAGTTGTTATCAACAATAAAGCCCAAGAGCAAATATTTAGAGGGAAGTTTATCTTTGAAGAGTTAGATTAGGAGGAAAATCATGAAAATAGTAATAGATGGAATGGGTGGAGATAATGCACCAAAATCTAATGTAGAAGGCGCAGTAAATGCTATAAAAGAATATCAAGTAGATTTAATAATCACAGGAGATAAAGATTTATTAGAAAAGGAATTTTCAAATTATGAATTTGATAAAAATAAACTAGAAATAGTTCATACTACTGAGATTATAGAAAATGAAGATAAACCAGTTAAGGCTATAAGAAGCAAAAAAGATTCATCTATGGTAGTAGCATTAAACCTCGTAAAAGAAGGTAAGGCAGATGCTATAATATCAGCTGGAAACACAGGAGCTTTACTTGCTGGTGGATTATTTGTAGTCGGTAGAATAAAAGGAATTGATAGACCTTGCTTATGCTCAGCAATACCAAATGTAAAGCGAGGAATGACACTTATAGCAGACTGTGGTGCGAATGCAGATTGTAAATCTAAGAATCTAGTTGAATTTGCAGCTATGAGTAATATTTACTCAAGAAAAGTGTTGGGACTTGAAAATCCTAAAGTGGCACTAGCAAATGTTGGACTAGAAGAAGGTAAAGGCAATGATTTAGTTAAAAAATCATATGAGGAAATTAAAAAATTAGATTTAAATTTTATAGGGAATGTAGAAGCTAGAGAGGTTATAAATGCATATACAGATATAATTATTTGTGATGGATTTACAGGTAATATATTACTTAAATCTGCTGAAGGGGTAGCCCTTTCAGTTATGAGTCTTATAAAGGAAACTTTTATGGCTAGTACAAAAAGCAAAATAGGAGCATTACTTATAAAAGATGATTTAAAAAAATTAAAGAGTTTTATAGATTATTCTGAGTATGGTGGAGCTCCACTTCTAGGATTAAATGGAGGAGTTATAAAGGCTCATGGTAGCTCTGATGCTAAAGCTATAAAAAATGCTATAAATCAAGGTATAAAATTTACAAAAGGAAAAGTTGTTGAGGATATCAATCAATTTATAAGTAAATATAATGAAGAAAATAAAAATAACGAAGATGAATAAACTCGTTTTGGAGGTTTAATATATAATGAATACAAAGGCTGGAATATTAGGTGTGGGAAGTTATCTACCTGAGAAATCATATGATAATTTTCACTTCGAAAAAATAATGGATACATCAGATGAGTGGATAAGCACTAGAACTGGTATTAAGGAAAGAAGATTTGTAGAAGATAATGAAGCAACTTCTGACCTAGCATCTAAGGCTGCTTTAAAAGCTATAGAGTGTGCAAAGTTAAATGTAGAGGACATAGAGTTGATTATTTTGGCAACAATTACTCCTGATATGTCTTTGCCTTCAACTGCATGTATAGTACAAGAAGCAATAGGAGCAGTGAATGCTACTGCGTTTGATATATCAGCAGCTTGTTCTGGATTTGTATATGGAGTAACTATTGCAAAGCAATTTGTGGAAACTGGTTGTTATAAAAATGTACTTGTAATAGGAGCAGAAACTTGCTCAAAGTTTCTAAACTACAATGATAGGTCAACAGCAGTATTATTTGGAGATGGTGCTGGAGCAGCTGTTATTGGACCTGTAAGTGAAGGCGGAATCCTATCTACACATATGGGTTCTGATGGTAGGGGAAAAGATTGTTTAAAGATACCTGCTGGAGGTTCAAGACTTAGAGCAAGTAAAGATACTGTAGAAGCTAATCTACATACAATAGAGATGGCAGGTAGCGATGTATTTAAGTTTGCAGTTAGAAAGATGGCAGAAACATCTTTAACAGCTCTTGAAAAAGCAAATTTAAATACAACTGATATAGACTATCTAATACCACATCAAGCTAATATAAGAATAATACAAGCTTCTTCTAAGAGATTAGGGCTTGATATGAATAAGGTTTATGTAAATATAAATAAGTATGGAAATATGTCTGCTGCATCTATACCTGTTGCGCTAGATGAAGCATATAAAGAAGGAAAAATCAAAAAAGGTGATAATGTAGTTTTAGTTGGCTTTGGTGGAGGTTTAACTTGGGGAGCTTCAGTTGTTAAGTGGACTTTATAGTACAAAACATCTAAAATTCTTTAATTAACAAAATTAGCTTTATCTAAAAATTAAAGTTAATTTACAATAAAAAGTTTACTTTTGATTTTAAGTGAAGGAGAATGATATGAATAAAATTTGCAAACTGTTAAATATAAAATACCCAGTTATCCAAGGGGGAATGGCATGGGTAGCTACTGCATCATTAGCAAGTGCTGTATCTAATGCAGGTGGACTTGGAATAATAGCAGCAGGAAATGCACCAAAAGAAGCTATAAAGGAAGAAATTGTTAAATGTAAAGAATTAACAGATAAACCTTTTGGTGTAAATGTAATGCTTATGTCACCATTTGTAGATGATATAATAGATTTAATTATAGAAGAGAAGGTTCAAGTTATTACTACTGGTGCTGGAAATCCTGCAAAGTATATGGACAGATTAAAAGAAGCTGGAACAAAAGTTATACCTGTAGTACCAACAATAGCTTTAGCGCAAAGAATGGAAAAGTTAGGAGCTACAGCAGTAATAGCTGAAGGGACAGAAGGTGGAGGACACATAGGAGAACTTACTACTATGGTTTTAGTTCCACAAGTTGCTGATGCTGTTAATATACCTGTAATAGCAGCAGGAGGTATTGTAGATGGTAGAGGTATTGTTGCTTCATTTGCACTGGGTGCGAATGCAGTTCAAGTAGGAACTAGATTTATTTGTAGTGAAGAGTGTTCTGTACATTTAAACTACAAAGAATTAGTGTTAAAAGCAAAAGATAGAGATGCAATTGTTACAGGAAGAAGCACAGGTCATCCAGTAAGAACATTAAAAAATAAATTATCAAAAGAATTCTTAAAGATGGAACAAAATGGAGCTACTCCTGAAGAATTAGACCAAAAAGGTACAGGTGCTTTAAGATTTGCAACAGTAGATGGAGATATAGAAAAAGGTTCATTTATGGCAGGTCAAAGTGCTGCTATGGTAAAAAAAATAACACCTTGTAAAGAAATTATAGAAACTATGGTAAATCAAGCAAAAGAGATTATGCCAGGCATAGAACTATAAATCAGGAGGAGCATGATGGGAAAAGTTGCACTAGTATTTCCTGGTCAAGGAGCCCAGTATGTAGGGATGGCTAAGGATTTATATGAAAATAACGAGGTTGCCAAAAATGTGATAGACGAGGCTTGTAGTGCCTTAAATATAGATTTAAAAAAGCTTATGTTTGAGGGTAGTGAAGAAGAACTTTCTAAAACTGAAAATACTCAACCAGCTATGGTTACACATAGTGTAGCTGTACTAAAAGCGATACAATCAAAAATAGATTTAAAATATGATGCATGTTTAGGTTTATCTTTAGGAGAATATAGTGCATTAGTTGCAGCAGATGCAATTGATTTTAAAGATACTGTATGCCTAGTTAAAAAAAGAGGTAAATTTATGCAGGAAACAGTCCCAACAGGGGTTGGAGCTATGGCAGCGATTTTAGGTTTAGATAGAGAAATATTAGGAAGTGTTGTAAAAGACATACAAGGAGGGATTGTAGAAGTAGCAAATTACAATTCTCCTGGTCAGGTAGTTATATCTGGTGAAAATGAAAAGATAGAAGAAGCAATGGTAAAATGTAAAGAGGCAGGAGCAAAAAGAGCTGTTAAATTAAATGTAAGTGGGCCTTTCCACTCATCAATGTTAAGAGAAGCTGGAGTAAAACTAGCTAGTGAATTAGACAAAGTTAATATGACTAAGCCTAAAGTTGATGTAGTAGCAAATGTAAATGCAGATTACTATGAAAATGAAGGTAAAGACTTGCTTATAAAACAAGTAAGTTCTTCTGTACTTTGGGAAGATTCTATAGAAAGATTATTAAATGATGGGTATGATACTTTTATAGAAATGGGACCAGGAAAAACTTTAAAAGCATTTATTAAGAAGATAGCCTCTAATAAAAAAGCAAGTGTGAATATTTACAATATAGATGGTATAGATTCTTTAAATGAATTTGTACAAGATTATGGAAATGGAGAGATATAATGATAAATCTTACAGGACAAGTAGCAATTGTTACTGGTGGCTCTAGAGGTATAGGGAGAGAAATAGCAAAGAAACTAGCATCTCTTGGAGCTGATATAGTAATCAATTATACTTCTAAAGAGGATGAAGCCCTAAAAACTAAAAGTGAAATAGAAGGTATGGGTGTAAAATGTACTTCTATAAAATGTGATGTATCTAAATCTGATGAAGTAAATCAAATGATGGACTCTATTATAAAAGAGTTTGGAAAAATTGATATATTAGTTAATAATGCAGGTATAACTAAAGATGCATTACTTATGAGAATGAAAGAAGAAGATTTTGATAGAGTTATAGATATAAATTTAAAAGGTGTATTTAATTGTACAAAAGCAGTTATTAAACCTATGATGAAAAAGAAATATGGTAGAATAATAAATATGACTTCAGTAGTTGGAATCATGGGAAATGCAGGTCAAACTAATTACTGTGCATCAAAAGCTGGCGTGATTGGATTTACAAAATCTTCTGCAAGAGAATTAGCATCAAGAAATATAAATATAAATGCAGTGGCACCAGGATTTATAGAAACAGATATGACTAAAGTACTAAGTGATGAGGTAAAAGAATCAACACTATCAAATATACCAAAAAAATCTTATGGTAAACCAGAAGATGTAGCCAATGCTGTAGCATTTTTAGTTAGTGATATGTCAAGTTATATAACAGGACAAGTGTTAAATGTAGATGGTGGAATGGTAATGCAATAATAAAAAATAATACTTTAAAAAGTAGAGAAATCTATTTAAAATAAAAATTAAAATAAAAAATCTTAGGAGGAACACAATGTTTAATAAAGTTGTAGAAATAATAATAGAACAATTAGGAGTAGAAGATAAAGAAATAACTATGGAAACATCATTAATGAAAGATTTAGAAGCAGATTCATTAGATGCAGTAGAAATAATAATGGCACTTGAAGATGAATTTGGTATAGAAATACCAGATACAGAAGCAGAAAACTTCAAATCTATAGGGGACATAGTTAACTATATAGAAGCTAACAAATAGTCGAGCTTTAAAAAAGTGGAGGTATCAGATGAATAAAAGAGTAGTAATAACGGGACTTGGATGTGTTACACCATTGGGAACAGGAAAAGAAGAGTTCTGGAACAATATAAAATCTGGAGTATCTGGTATAGATAAAATAACTAATTTTGATGCTAGCACATATCAAACTCAAATAGCAGGAGAAGTTAAGAATTTTCATCCAGAGGAATATATAAGCAAAAAAGAATTAAAGAGATTAGATAAATTTGCTCAATTTGCAATAGTTTCTGCAAAATTAGCAGTTGAAGATGCAAATCTTGATTTAGATAAAGTTGATAGAGAACGTGTTGGAGTTATAATAGGCTCTGGTATAGGTGGGGTTGAAGCAATAGAAACTCAACATAAAATTCTTTTAGAAAAAGGAAACAAAAGAGTAAGTTCACTATTTGTACCTATGATGATAGGAAACATGGCAGCAGGTCAAGTTTCAATATTTTTAGGAGCAAAAGGACCTAATACTAATGTATGTACAGCTTGTGCATCAGGAACTCATTCAATAGGTGATGCCTTTAAGGTTATACAAAGAGGAGATGCAGATATTATGGTAGCAGGAGGCTCTGAAGCTGCTGTAACAGGACTTGCATTTGCTGGATTCTGTAATATGAAGGCTATGTCAACTAGAAATGATGACCCTAAAACTGCATCACGCCCATTTGACAAGGACAGAGATGGATTTGTAATGGGAGAAGGAGCAGGTATTGTTATATTAGAAGACTTAGAACATGCTTTAGCAAGGGGTGCAAAAATATATGCAGAAGTAGTAGGATATGGTTTAACTGCTGATGCATATCATATGACAACTCCAGCTGAAAATGGAGAAGGAGCAGCTAGGTCTATGAATATGGCTTTAAAAGATGGAAATGTTCCACTAGAAGAAGTAGATTATATAAATGCTCATGGAACTTCAACTTATTATAATGACCTATATGAAACTATGGCTATAAAAACTGTATTTGGAGAAAATGCATATAATTTATGTGTATCATCGACAAAATCTATGACTGGTCATTTATTAGGAGCATCAGGTGCAATAGAAGCAGTTGTTTGTGCAATGAGTATAGAAGATAATTTTGTACCTCCAACTATAAATATACAAGAAGTTGGCGAAGATTTAGATTTAGATTATGTTCCAAATAAAGGTAAAGAAAAAGATATTAGATATGCACTATCAAATTCTTTAGGTTTTGGTGGGCATAATGCTACAATTGTACTAAAAAAATATGTATAAATAAATGACAAATATTAAAAATAACATTAAAAAACAAGCACTTGTTTTTGACCTTATAAATTTATATTAACTAAATTAAAAGTCCCCTAAATTAGAATAAATGTCTAATTTAGGGGACTTTTTTATTAAAATTTAATTCTAGCACATGTTGTAAATCATTTTGATATATTGTATCATAAATTATTGAGAGGTTATATATATGCAAGTTTTCATTCTACAATATACAGAAGGAGGGCTAAAATTTTGAATTTTAGACTACCAAAGAAAAGTTTACCCAAAAAGATAATTTTTATAGCTATAATACTTATTAGTATTATTTTGTTTATAGGGTATGATCAAAATGGACTTAAAGAAAGAGAAATTATAAATAAGGGAAAATATATGTCTGAAAGTCTTGTGTCGGATAAGAAGTATGATGAAGCAAAAAAAATGGTCAAAACTTCTTTTGAATCTATCCCAGAAAAAAAATACAATAAAGTATATAATGAAGTTTGGGATATGTTAAAGACTATTTCATATGTCCCAGATGGAACGAAGATAATTATTGATTCGTTAGAAAAGATGAGAACATCAGATGTAAAATTATCTGATGAGTGTAGATTTAGTATAGAGAAAAGACTAGCATCAGTGTACATAATGGATAATAATTATTCTAGCGCAGTAGATTTAACTGTAAAGTCTATAAAATTAGCTGAGAAATTAGGGGATAATTATGAAAAAGCAAGACTAGATGTTGATTTGGCGAGCATACTTTTAAAGGTAGGTGGATATGAAACAGGAGAAAAATTAATAAAGGATTCTTTTAAGATAGATGTTGATGAAGATGAAAAAAATGGAATGGTTAGATTATATGCTCTTATAAATTTAGCAGAAATATATGTAGAGTTGGGAGAATATGATAAAGCCATTGAAACATGTAGCAATGTAAAAGACTATAAAAAGTTTGTAAACATAGATGATTACAATGATTTTGAAATAATGGCTTCTATAATGCAGGCAAATGCACATGTAGGAAAAAATGAGATATCAAAGGCAATGACTCTTTTAGAAAGAGCTGATTATCTTATAAAATATGATAAATCAATTCATATATTAGATAAAGGTATGTATTACTATATGGCAATGGGAAATTTGGAATATAAAAGTAAAAACTATGATTCTGCAATAGATAACTATAAAAAAAGCCTAGAGATATCTACTAAAAGAAAGTTAACTCAAGAGAAAATAAAAACCTTAAATGAAATATTGAATATATATGAGAAACAAGGGAATGTAAACTCTGTAAATAAGTACCAGAAGATATTAATAAATGAATATAAAGAGAGCAAAAGTATAAGAGATTCGGAAATTAGTTTTTATATAATTGATAAGGTATCACGTGAAAGTGAGTTTTTTGAAAAAAGTAAAAAAGAAATTAAGTCTTATAAAATATTATTTAGTGTAATTTTAATTATTACATTAGGTTCTACTTTTTTATATAATAGATTGAAGTACTTTAAAGCACAAAATTTACATGATGGACTTACAAATGTTTATAATAGGAAAAGTTTTGATATTATGTATAATAAGTACAGAGAAAAAGATGATAACTTTGCACTTGTAATGATAGATATAGATAATTTTAAACTTATAAATGATAATTATGGACATAAATTTGGAGACGTTGTCATAAAGGGCATAGTAAATACTATTTGTGTTATGCTTGAGCAAGAAGATAAAGTATTTAGATATGGTGGAGAAGAGTTTTCTGTATTGATAAGAGATAAATCTGGTGAAGAAGTGTTTGATATAATTGACAATATAAGAAATGCAATTGAAAATAAAAAATGGGGTGAAGATGTGACTGTGACTATAAGTGCAGGTATAGCCCATGTCTCTGATAGCAAAAACATATTAGAAGAAGCTGATAAAAATCTATATAAAGCAAAACAGCTTGGAAGAAATAAAGTAGTGTACAAATAATTGTATATTATATAGATATGAGGTATAAATATGAAGCAGTCAATAGCTATAGTAACAGATAAGATAACTAAACTATCATCTTTCTTGGAAGAAAATATACGATTAGTTTTAGAAAATTATCTTGATATAAATCATTATTATTTAGAAAATTTAAAAGATGATGATAAAATACAAGGTGATTTTGTTTTAGTAATGAATGATGACAGATTAAATAGCATGAGAAAGCATTTAGTACAAGATAGTAAAATTATAGTTGTGAGAAGAACTCTTAAAGAAAAAGAAATATATGGATTGTTTTCAATACCATATGGAACAGAAGTATTAGTTGTAAATGACACAAAAGAAACTACATTAGAAACAATAAGTCTGTTTTATAAGATAGGAGTAAAAAATTTAAAGCTTACTCCATATATTGAAGGACAAACCTATGAAAATATAGATATAGCCATAACACCTGGAGTAACCCAAAAAGTACCAAATTATATAAATAAGGTAATTGATTTAGGAAATAGATACATTGATATATCTACTTTTATAGAGATAATAAATGGGCTTAAAATTGATGTGAAGGAAATAAGAAAAAATCTGATGGTATATTCTGAACGTCTAATAAGCTTAGATAATGGTGTCAAAGACAATTATAGACAATTATTTCTAAAAATAGAAGAACAAGATGTTATATTAAATTTGTCAAAGGATGGAATAATATTTACTTCAATAGATGGTGTTGTAAATACATTTAATAAAGAAGTATTAAAAATTTTAGGTATAAACAGAAATATACGAGGAAAAAACATAAAAGATATTATCTCTAAAGATTTGGATATTTTACTTGAAGATAAAGAAATTGCTGATGAAGTTGTATTTACAAATAAGAAATATATAAATGTAAATAAAAAAAATATATTTTCTATGGGTAATAAAGCTGGTATATACTACAATTTACAAGAAATAACCTATATAAAAAAATTAGAACAAAATCTTACCAATAAATTAAGAGAGCAAGGTCAAATAGCAAAGTACACATTCAAAGATATAAAAACTAAGAATAAGAGGATGACAAAGTGTATAGAGTTAGCTAAAAAAATATCTAAATCAGACCTTTCTGTTTTAATAATAGGAGAGAGTGGAACTGGTAAAGAATTATTATCCCAATCAATTCACAATAACTCTAATAGAAGTAATCAGCCTTTTATAGCAGTTAATTGCGCTGCAGTTCCAGATAGCTTATTAGAAAGTCAGTTATTTGGCTATGAAAAAGGCTCTTTTACAGGAGCATTAAGAGAAGGGAAAAAAGGTCTATTTGAACTTGCAAACAATGGAACTATATTTTTAGATGAGATTGGAGATATGCCTCCATTATTACAGACAAAATTACTTAGAGTACTTCAAGAAAAACAAGTTATGCCTATAGGTTCCCACAATGTTATAAATATAGATGTTAGAATTATAGCTGCGACAAATAAAAATTTACCTAAAATGATTAGAGAAGGTAAATTTAGAGAAGATTTGTATTATAGATTGAATGTACTACCAATAGACATACCATCATTGAGGGAGAGAAAAGAAGATATAATAACTCTCATGAATTTCTTTTTGGAAAAGGATATAAAAATTTCTCCTGAAGTTGAGGTTATTTTAGAAAAATACAATTGGCCAGGAAATATAAGAGAGTTGCAAAATGTTGCTTCTTATGTAAGTTTAATGTGTGAAAGTATGGTTTTTAAAGATGACCTTCCACCTTATATAAAGACAGAATATATTAGTAGCTTTGATGATGGGGTTAGTTATACCAAAAAAGAATTTGAGTATATACTTAGAATACTATATGAAAGAAAAGATTTAACTTCTGGAGTTGGAAGAGGTTTTATAATAGAAAAACTTACAGAGGAGGGTATTGAAATATCTGAAAATAAAGTAAGAAAAGTATTGTCTTATTTGAGTGAGTGTGGATACATATCATCTAAATCTGGAAGATGTGGAAGTCAAATAACACAAGAAGGTATAAAGTTTTACAATAATATGAATTAGGTATATTAAAGTAAAAGATTCTAAATAGAAATATCTTAGAACTTGGAAAGATATATATAAAAGTTAAACCATCTTATGCTCAAATTAACATTTAATACTATATATTAAAAGCATATAAAAATAAATTAAATATAAATAGGTTTAGACAATAGGTTTAGATAGGTAATAGGTTATAAGTAAATAACCCATTACCTATTTTTATTTGCAAAAAAATTTGTATTTATATCTAAAAATAAAAAAATATTTGATGGAAGCATTGTGAATACTTGATAAATAATAAATAAACGTAAAGTATAAATTTTGGCATATATATTGCTAACTATATAGATAAGACAACAAAATAATTGGGAGGTTTAATTATGAAATACAAAACAACAGGGACTTGTGCTACAGAAATTGAATTTGAGGTAAAAGATGACAAAGTTACAAATGTAAATTTTGTTGGTGGATGTGATGGAAATTTAAAAGGATTAAAAGTATTGGTTGAAGGTATGAATATAGAAAATGTAATTCAAAAACTAAAAGGAATAGAGTGTAAAACAAAACCAACATCTTGTCCAGACCAACTTTCTCTAGCATTAGAGAATTATATAAATAAAAAATAAGTACATAAAACAATCAACTAGTTAGGAGTTTAATTATGAAACCAATAATAGGTATTTTAGGAAATCTGATAATAATGGAAAATGGAATGTTTCCTGGGCTTGAAAGATCCTATGTAAATAATGATTATATAAACGCAGTATTAAAGGGAGGAGGTAGCCCAGTTATTATTCCAGTAAATACAGATAGAGAAGTTATAAAGAGACAGATTGAGATGGTTGATGGAGTTTTAATATCTGGAGGATGGGATGTTAATCCTCAATTATATGGTGAAGAAACAAGAGAAGAAACAACGTTTATATATCCCGAAGTAGATGAATTTGATTTAATTGCTATAAGTATAGCTTTAGAACTTAAAAAGCCAATACTAGGTATATGCAGAGGGCTACAAATATTAAATGTAAGCCTAGGTGGAACTTTATATCAAGATAATAGTCTTGTTAAAGGAAGTTACATAAAACATACACAATCTTCTAAAAGACATGTAGCTACTCATAAGGTAGATGTTCAAGACGGGAGTATTTTAGAAGGTATTTTAGGAAAACAATTACTTACAAATAGTTATCATCATCAAAGTATTAAACAACTTGGTGAAGGATTAAAAGCCATAGCATACTCAAAAGATGGTATAATAGAAGCTATTGAAAAAGAGGATGAAAATTTTGTAGTAGGAATACAGTGGCATCCAGAAATGATGGTAGATTATTGTAATAAAATGGAAAAGTTATTTAAATATTTCGTAAATATTTGTTCAACTTTATAATATACCTTGGGGGGATTAAACATGAACGAAAAAAATAAAATGGGATTAATAAGTATTATACTTTTAGGTATTAATGCGGTTGTAGGAGCAGGAGTTTTCCTATTACCAGGAAACGCAATGAAGGCATTTGGTGTTGCGAGTATATTTGTATATATGTTTGATATGCTATTAGTTTTATCTATGGCGTTTTGTTTTGCTGAAGTGGCAGGTAAATTTAATAAAAATGGTGCTGCATATGTGTACACCAAAGAAGCATTTGGAGATTTTTTTGGATTTGAAGTAGGTCTTATGAAATGGGTAATAGGATGTATTTCTTGGGGAGCGTTAATAGTAGGTTTTCCTACATCTTTATCAGCAGTATGGGCTCCTGCAGGTGACCCACATATACAAAAAATTATAATAGTAGCTATGATAGTTGGACTTACAATTATAAATTTATTAGGAGTATCTTTATCAAAAATTGTACAAAATGTTATAACAGTAGGTAAGCTAATTCCATTAGTATTATTTATAGTAATAGGTGTATTTTTTATAAAAGGAGCTAATTTTACTAATTCAACGATGGTACCACCAGGAGCAGGAGTTACAGAATTTGGAGCAGCAGCACTTTTAATGTTTTATTCATTTACAGGGTTTGAATCTATAGCAGTAGCAGCAGAAGATATGGAGAATCCTCAAAAAAATATACCTATAGCAATTATAAGTGTAATAGTAATTGCATCAATAATATATATATTAAATCAAGTTGTGTGTGTTGGTATTTTAGGAGATAAATTATCCAGTACAGCTACTCCTGTTGCAGATGCGGCGAGAATATGTTTTGGAAATATGGGTGCAGGATTAGTTACTTTTGGGACATTAGTTTCTGTTGGTGGAATTTGTATGTGTGGTGCTTTTGTAAATCCAAGAAGCTGTGTAGCTTTAGCTGATGACAAAATGTTACCAAGAATGTTTGCAAGGAAAGATAAAAATGGTACACCATATGTAGCAATAATAGCAACTATGATAATTACTATACCAATAGCTTTGTCTGGAAGTTTTGCTGAATTAGCAGCAATAAGTGCAGTTGCTAGATTTATACAATATATACCTACTTCTCTATCAGTGTTAGTATTTAGAAAGAAAAGACCAGAATTAGTAGGGACTTTTAGAACTCCATTTGGAGCAGTAATTCCTTTAATTGCAGTGTGTGTTGGTACATGGTTATTATTCCAGGCGTCTATGCACCAATTAGTTATGGGATTAGGAGCATTAGCAGTTGGAGTACCACTATACTTTATAATGAAGTCTTATAACAGAAAAGTTTATGGAGAAGATTTAAAGAAAGTTGTTTAAATTATATTGTAAATACTATTTAACTAGCAGAGGAATATTATCAAAAAATTGAATATAAATAAATATATATAAGGTTATATTAAAATATTATTAAATTTTTATTTTAGTATAACCTTATATTGTTATTAATACATGAAAAATATTGTAATAGATGTAAAATAATAGTATTATGTTTATTAGATAAAAAACTTGTTAGGAGGTAAATTTATGTCAGAAATAACTTTAAAGAATGGTATAGAAGTATCTATTAGAGAAGGCGTAAAAGAAGATGCCCAAGCTATTATAGATTTTTATAATGAAGTAGGTGGGGAAACTCATTTTCTTTCATTTGGGAAAGATGAATATAAAATATCTTTAGAAGACCAAGAAAATTCTATAGAGTCAGCAAAAGCATCTGATAACTCAATAAAATTAATTGCATTTATAGATAGAGAGATAGCTGGTATTGCTACAATTGATTCCAATCAAAAAGCAAAAGGAAAGCATGTTGGAGTTTTAGGAATTGTTGTTAAAGAAAAATACTGGGGAGCTGGATTAGGTAAAAGACTTATGTTAGACCTTATAGAATGGTGTAAATCAAATGGAATAACTAAGAAAATAACTCTTGTTACTAATGAAGAAAATCATAATGCTATAGAATTATACAAAAGAGTCGGATTTGAAGTAGAAAGTATATTAAAGAAAGAATGTTATTACAATGGTGTTTATACTGATTTGATAGGGATGTCACTTT
This sequence comes from Clostridioides sp. ES-W-0018-02, assembly GCF_020658175.1. Classification (NCBI taxonomy): domain Bacteria; kingdom Bacillati; phylum Bacillota; class Clostridia; order Peptostreptococcales; family Peptostreptococcaceae; genus Clostridioides; species Clostridioides sp. ES-W-0018-02. The sequence goes on from NZ_JACVVY010000004.1 coordinate 146,454, forward strand.
TATTAGGAATATAATTAGTGTACATTTTATCTCGAAAAAATCATATTAAGTATGGTATAATTAAAAAAAGAATATAACTTAATATAATTTTGGAGGACGAATTATGAAAAATCTGTGTAAAATATCAGATGAATATTTAAATAGTAAACTTAAATATTTAAAGTTATTATCAAAACAATATCCAAGCATATCGAAAGCAAGTACAGAAATAATAAATTTAGAGGCTATATTAAATCTTCCAAAGGGAACTGAACATTTTATAACAGATGTACATGGCGAATATGAGCCATTTGTACATGTTTTAAAAAATGGTTCTGGTGTAATAAAGAGAAAAATAGAAGAATTATTTTCAAATACAATAAGAGATAGTGAAAAAAAGATGCTAGCAACTCTTGTATACTATCCTGAACAAAAACTAGACTTAATAATTAAACAAGAGGAAAATATAGATGATTTTTATAGAATAAATATCTATAGACTTATAGAACTTTGTAAGTATGCTTCTAGCAAATACACTAGGTCAAAAGTTAGAAAACTTTTACCAGAAAATTTTAAATACATAATAGAAGAACTTTTACATGAACATATTAAAAGTGAACATAAAGAAGAATACTATAAAAGTATAGTTGAGACAATAGTTGATATAGGTATAGCTAAAGAGTTTATAATTGCAATTTCTACGGTTATACAAAAGTTAGTTGTTGACAGACTACATGTAATAGGTGATATTTATGATAGAGGTCCAAGACCAGATATAATTGTAGATAAGCTTATTGAACATCATTGTGTAGATATTCAATGGGGAAATCATGACATACTATGGATGGGTGCAGCATCAGGTGAAAAAACTTGTATAGCAAATGCACTTAGAATTTCGGCTAGATATGCAAACCTAGATATCGTAGAAGATATATATGGGATAAATCTATTACCTTTAGCTACTTTTGCAATAGAAATGTATAAAGATGACCCATGTAAAGAATTTATTCCTAAGATTAATGACCAAAGTGTGACAACAACAGAAAAGTCTTTAATGGCAAAAATGCATAAGGCAATAAGTATAATTCAATTTAAACTTGAAGGTGAAGTGATAAAGAGAAGACCTGAGTTTGAAATGGAGCATAGGCTTTTGCTTAACATGATAAATTATGAAGAGGGAACTATTACTTTAAAAGGAAAAACATATAAACTAAAAGATACTTATTTGCCTACAATAGACAAAAAAGACCCATATAAATTGAGTATTGAAGAAAAAAATGTTATTGAAAAATTAGTGTCTTCATTTAGAGGTAGCGAAAAATTACAAAAGCATGTTTCATTTTTATTTTCTAAAGGAAGTATATATTTAAAGGCAAACTCAAATTTATTAATTCATGGATGTGTCCCATTGAATGAAGATGGAAGCTTTATGTCTATGAATATAATGGGAAAAGAGTATAAAGGTAAAATCCTTATGGATAAGATGGAATCTCTAGCAAGAGAAGGTTTTTTCTTTAAGGATAAAGCAGAAGAAAAACTATATGGTATGGATATTATGTGGTATTTGTGGACTGGAAAATGTTCATCATTATTTGGAAAAGACGATATGACTACATTTGAAAGATATTTTATAGCAGAAAAAGAGACTCATAAAGAAAATAAGAATCCATATTTTAAGCTTAGAGAAAGTGATGTTGCTTGTGAAAGAATATTTGAAGAATTTGATTTAGAACTTGATGAATCACATATAATAAATGGGCATGTTCCTGTAGAAAGTAAAAATGGAGAGAGCCCAATAAAAGCCAATGGAAAAATTCTTGTTATAGATGGTGGTTTTTCTAGAGCCTATCAAAAAACTACTGGTATAGCTGGATACACTTTGATATATAATTCTAGAACTTTACAACTAGTATCACATGAACCATTTAATTCTGCTGAAGAGGCTATTGCAAATGAAAGCGATATCTTATCGACAACTGTTGTAGTAGAGCATAAGGCAAAGAGAAAAATGGTGAGAGATACTGATGAGGGTGTAAAAATACAAGAAGAAATAGAAGACTTAAAATTGCTTTTAATGGCCTATAAAAAAGGGCTAATAAAAGAAATGTAGATAATAAAAAACTAAGATAACTCTATGCTTGAGAGTGGTCTTAGTTTTTATTTTTATAATAATTTACTTATTAAGTGAATCCTAAACAATAGGGTTCATTTTTTTATAGATAAATATTATTAAAAAAATTATATAGGTTTTGGTAATATTCCTTGTCCTTTATAAATAGAATTATATAAACAAAGGAGGAGGACAAGAAATGAATAAACTTTCAGATGAAATAATAAACTCTCTTTCTACAAACATAAGAGAGAAGGTAGAAAAAATCTCAGACAATAATCTAAACATAGAAGAAATTAGATTACGTTCACAAAAACCATTGATACTAAATGCAAACTCTAAAGATTATTTTTATAATCAAAAAACTATGGAACTTGATTTAAATCAGCACAATTCATATATAGTGACAAGGGAAGATATAGAGCAAACTTTTCAAATAATATGTAAATACTCAATACATTCATTTATGGATGATATAAAAAAAGGGTTTATAACTTTGAGAGGAGGCCATAGAGTAGGGTTAGTTGGAAAAGTAATAGTAGAAGATGGACAAGTCAAAAATATAAAACACATATCATCTTTAAATATAAGAGTATCAAGAGAAGTCATAGGATGTTCAAATAAGATTTTAAGTCATATCATAAAAGGTAAAAATCAAATTAATAATACTTTGATAATATCGCCACCTCAATGTGGAAAGACAACTTTAATTAGAGATATAGTAAGAAATTTAAGTAATGGTAATGAAGAATATAGATTTAAAGGATTGAAGGTAGCACTAGTAGATGAACGTAATGAGATAGCAGGAGCTTACTTAGGTGCTCCACAGATGGATGTTGGAATAAGGACTGATATAATAGAAACTTGCCCAAAAGAGTTGGGTATTACGATGCTTTTAAGGTCAATGTCGCCAAATGTTATTGTGACAGATGAAATTGGAAGTGAGAAAGAAATAAAGGCATTATATACAGCATTAAATGGAGGTATTGGATTAATAACTACTGTACATGGAGATTCAATGGAAGATATACAAAATAGAAAAGAGTTAAACAGACTCTTAGACAAAGAATTGTTTAAAAAAGTTATAATTCTTTCTGCTAAGAAAGGTGCAGGGACAATTGAAAAAATTTATGATTTAGAAGAAAAGAGATGGTACTTTGCAAATTAAGATAATTATTATAGCACTCCTAATAGGAAGTAGTTATTTGATAGGTGAACATATATACAAAACCTATACACGAAGACACAAACAACTAAATGATTTAATAAGAGTTTTAGAAATATTAAGGATGGATTTATCTTTTGGGCTTTATACATTAGAAGAAATTTTTAGAAGGATAGGATGCAATAAAGACTTTTGTTTTTGGAATTTTTTCTATCAAATTTCAGAAGAACTTCACAATGAACAAAGCAAAACTTTAGAAGAAATAATATCAGAGAATACTGAAATTTTAGTTAAAGAAACTTATCTTGGAAGTAAAGAAATTGAGGAATTAAAAAATCTAATTCTTACATTGGGAAAAAGTGATATAGAGTCCCAACAAAGAATGATAGATTTATCTATAGAAAATCTGAAAAAACAAACCTATGAAACAAAAGAAGACATAAGTAAAAAAGGGTTGCTATATAAAAAATTAGTAACCTTTATAGGCATAGGTATATGTATTATATTGATTTAATATGGGGAGGTTTATTATGGAGATATCATTGATATTAAAGGTTGCAGGTGTAGGTATTCTAATATCAGTATTAAATATGATATTGGAAAAAACAGACAGAAAAGATTGGGCAGGGCTTACTACTTTGGCAGGTGTAATAATCGTGTTGGGGATGGTAATAACAGAAATAAGTGATTTATTCAATACTGTAAGAACAATGTTTCAACTTTACTAAAGAGGAGGGAGTAATTTGGAAATAATGCAATTAATAGGAATTGCAATCATTTCAACTACACTCTGTTTAGTAATAAAAAAAGATAGACCAGAAATAGCAAATTTCATAGCAATAATAACTGGAGTAACAATATTATTATCAGTTATGTTTAAGCTAAATTTTATAATAGATAGTATACAAGATTTAGCTAATAAAGCTAATATTCCAACTATGTATATATCTTTAATAATAAAATTAATAGGAATAGCATATTTAATGGAATTTGCAATACAACTTTGTAAAGATTGTGGGGAAGGAAACATTGCTTCAAAACTAGAGTTTGGAGGAAAAATAATAGTTATGTCAATGTCTTTCCCTATACTTTTATCCATTGTAGAAATGGTGGTGAATATAATTCCATAGTTATTTATATTAAGGTAGATAGCTATAGATATATTAGTTGTTATTTAAAGGATATTTTGTTGTATTGAGGTTTATAGAGTGAAGAGAGGCATGGTTGCTTATGAAAAAAAGATTTTTACCAATGATTATGGGATTTGTATTGACTTTCTTTTTTGTAAATATCTTTGCCATTATAATATTTGCTAATGAGGTTCCAAGTAGCGAAGATAAAGAATATGGTGAAGCTAAGAGTAGCATAGATAAATATATTGATGGTCAGTTAGACAAGTTAGATATAAATGAAATTCAAGATTATATAAATAAAGAAATAGTTATTAATGATGTTAATTTAAAATCGTTTGTAAAAGACCTAATTAGTGGAGAAAAAAATATTTTAGATTTATTTAATAAAGATGGACTGAAGATATTGATGTTTGATGAGTTTAAAGCAAGTTTAAAGGTAGTGGCAGTAATTTTAGTATTAGCTTTACTGTCATCTATTTTAAAAAGTTTAGAGAATTCTTTTTCATCAGGTGCAGTTAGTCAAATAGCAACGTATATAATATTTATTACAATGGTATCGCTCACTTTAATTGGATTTAAAGATGTACTACAAATTTGTTATGATGCAATAGACCATACTGTAGGTCTTATGCAAGTTATAATGCCAATACTAATAACATTTTTACTTTTAATTGGATTTCCAATAACATCTACTACTTTAAATCCTATTTTTATAGGAGGAGTGACATTTATAAATGTATTTTTCAAGAAATTTTTATTTGTATCAGTAACTGTTGCATTTGGAATTCTAATAATAAACAATTTATCAAAAAACATAAGGCTAAAAAGATTTTTTTCTTTTGTCAAACAAATAAATTATGTTTCTATTGGGGCTATGTTTACCGTATATTTAGGACTTGTATCTATACAAGGCTTATATGTAACTAGTTTTGATAAATTCAGTGTAAAAACTGCGAAGTTTGCTATAGGTAACTTTATACCAGTTGTTGGTGGATTTGTATCAGATTCTGTGGATATTTTACTATCTTCATCTCAACTTATAAAAAATATATTTGGTGGAATAGGGCTTATCTTACTCATTGGGATTTGTTTGCTTCCAGTGATAAAAATTTTATCTGTCATAGTGGTATATAAATTGGCAGCAATAATTGTAGAGCCTGTTGGAGAAGATGGGATATCAAATTTTTTAAATGAAGTTGCAAATCTAATGATAATAATGTTAGCATCAGTAATTGCTATAACAATAATGTTCTTTGTGACTGTAGCTATTTTGACCTCGATAAGTGTTGTAAGTCAAGGATAATGTATAGATTAATAAAGAGTAATTACTTTTAATCTAAATATTTTAGAGAGGAGGATGCTATGTTAGAGGGCATAAAGGCATGGATAGTTAGTATTTTAATAGGAGCATTTATAGTAAATATAGTTGATATGATTTTACCTAGTTCCAAGATAAAGCCGTATGTTAACTTGGTGTTAAATTTTATATTCGTATTTATTGTAATAACTCCAGTGGTAGGATTTTTTTCAAAAGACATGAGCTTAGAAGATAGAATTTTAAAATCTATGGGAAATTACAATAAGGAATATGTAGATAGTACAAATGCTTTAGCAGAAGAGACTGGAAATACTAGCTTATCTAAGGGCTATGAAGATGGTTTGAAAGAAGTGCTTAAGCTAAAGCTTGATGAATATGGTTATGATTTAGAAGATATAGAGCTTAATGGTGCAAATATAAATAATATAAAAATAAAAGAAAAAAATAATATGTCAAAGAGCAATAGTGATGAAGAAAATGAAAATAATAGTACTAAAGGAGATGAAGATAGCATAAACTCTAATGACAAAGAAAATTCTAAACAAGTTTTTAAAAAAGGTACAGAGTATGGACTGAATCTAAATGAAGACAAACTAAAAAATGACCTAATAAAAGTGCTTGATGTTTCTATAGAAACTATACAAATTGATAAATAGGAGTTGGAAGAATGTTTAAAAACTTAAACGACAAAGATAAGAGAAAGGTATATTCACTAATAACTATAGCTGGAATATGTGTGGTATCATTAGTACTATTATCTTGTTTTCCAAGCAGCAAAACTGATGAAAAAGTTGGAAAAACAGATGCTGACAAAAAGACTGAAAAACAAGTTGCTAAGGAACATGAAAAAGACGATTTAGAATCAAAATTAACAACAATACTATCTAAAATTGATGGAGCAGGAGATGTTGATGTAATGATTACATTTGAGTCAAGTGAAGAAATACAACCTGCTTTTAACTCAAACCAAACAACAGAAACAACAGAGGAGAAAGATGCACAAGGTGGAGAAAGAACAGTTACAACTTCAAGTGAAAATAAAACAATGATAACTTCAAATTCAAGTGACCCTGTAGTTATAAAAACTACAGAGCCAAAGATAAAAGGAGTGATAGTAGTAGCAAGTGGAGCTAGTAATCCAAATGTCAAAGAAACACTTTATAGTGCAGTTCAAACATCATTACAAGTAGCAGGTCATCAAGTAGAAATATATTCTAAATAAATACATATAACCGGGGGGATAAATGAATGAAGTTTAATTATAAGGGAAGAGGATTTGTAATAATAACTTTAACTGCAATGTTAGTAATAGTAGGAACAGTAAATTATCAACTTAGTAAGAAATCTTTACTAGAAACATCAAAAGAATTTAAAGCATATGAAGAAGCTCAATTACAGAAGAATACTACTGATGATAGTGATAGTAGCAATAAAGAAGACTCAGATGCTACAGATAAACAAAATAGCAAAGAGAGTGCTGACATTGATATAGTTGATAGTAAGGCTAGTAAGGTTAAGGAAAAAGTAACTGAAACAAGTAAAGAAATAAAAGCTCAATTATCATCTGAAAAGAATATGAAAAAAGCATCTTATATTTTAGATATGAAAATGAATAGAGAAAAACAAAGAAATGAATTAGTTCAGGATTTAAATGAAATGATAAATAATCCATCTACAACAGAGGAATCTAGAAAAGAAGCTTCTAATATGAAATTAAATATAGTTAAAACTCAAGAAAAGGAGCTTCAAATAGAAAATCTTTTGAGTACAAAGGGATATGAAGAAGCATTAGTTTATATAAGTGATAGCAAAGTCAATGTTGTTGTAAATGAAGCTAAATTAGATAAGAAAGATGCAGCAAAAATATTTGATTTGGTTGCAGAACAGGCTAATGTAAAGTATGAAAATATTAAACTTACAAATAATAATACTAAGTAAAATATAAACCTCAGAATTAACTGAGGTTATTTTCTTGCAAAGTAGAGTTGTATTTGGTATTATTATACTTATAAAAATAGTTCCTTAAAATCAGGAGGTAAGTTTTAATATGGAAGATAATAAATTTGGACAAGTAAAAATATCTAATGATGTAATAGCTACAATAGCTGGTTTAGCAGCATTAGAAGTTGAGGGCATAGAAACTACAGCAACATTAACAGATAAGTTGTTAAAAAATAATGGAGTAAAGATACAAATAGAAGAAGAGGATGTTAATTTAGACGTAATGGTTATGATAAAATATGGCATGTCAATACCAGATACAGCTTTTAAAGTTCAAGAAAATGTAAAAAATACTGTTGAGACAATGACAGGACTGAAGGTTTCTCAAGTAAATATACACATTCAAGGAATCAGCTTTAAGAAAGATAAAGTTGATAAAGAAGAAGTAAAAGCAACTAAGAAAAATTAATATTAGCCCTCTGAAAAGTCAGAGGGTTTTTTGTTGGCATTTGATTTTATATAGATAATTAAACTTAAAGGAGAATTTTAATTGATGAAAAAAGATAGGGCACAAAAAAGTACAACAAGGGAATATATAATGAAACTTATATACCAAATAAATATTAATAAAGAGGAGTTTGAAGGTTTAGACGATAAAGTGGATTCTTTCTTAAAAGATAATTCAGAACATATTATAAATAGATATGAAGAACTTACACTTAAGTACTCAAATAATGCAAAATTAAAATTAGAAGATACTAAACTTGAAGATATAGTAGATAGAGAATATATAAATACAGTATGTAAAGCACTAAGAGAGAATCATGATGAGATAGATGAATTAATAAATAAGCATGCTAAAAATTGGACAGTAGATAGAATGCCAAAGGTAGATGTGTCTATACTTAGATTATCCGTGTGTGAAATAGTTTATTTAGACACTCCTAATAAAGTATCAATAAATGAAGCTGTGGAACTTGCAAAGATATATTGTGATGATAAATCTCCTAAATTTATAAATGGAATATTAGGAAGTGTTGTTGATGAAATTGGACAATAATATAATAATTGGAATTGATACTAGCTGCTATACTACTTCTATAGCAGCTATCTCTTTAGATAAAAAAGTTATTTTTAATGAAAAAATAATGCTAGAAGTAAAGGAAAATTCAAAAGGATTGAGACAAAGTGAAGCTGTGTTTCAACACATAAATAATTTAGGATTACTTAGTGATAGGATAAAATCATTTGGGGACAAATTTGTCATAGAGGGAGTTTGTTCATCTATTAAGCCTAGACCAGTTGAAAATTCATACATGCCTGTATTTAATGTTGGGTACAATTTTGGAAAGTTATTATCAAGTATACATGGATGTAAATTTTATGAAACGACTCATCAGGAAAATCATATTGAGGCTAGTTTATTAAATAGTAAATTAAAAAATAATAACAAATTTATTTCTGTTCATATGTCAGGTGGCACTACAGAGATACTTTTAATAACTAAGCATGATAATAATTATGATGCAAATAACAAAGATTTAGATGTAATAACTAAAATAAGCAATAAAAAAAACTTAGATGCAATAGCTAAAATAAATACTAAAAAAGATGATAAAAGTAAGTTATACAATAATTTTGGATATAATATAGATATAATTGGAGGAAGTAAAGATATTAGCTTTGGGCAACTTATAGATAGAATAGGTGTCAAGCTAGGATATAAATTTCCTTCAGGAAAATATCTAGATGAAAATGCTTTAAATTGTAATCTTAAAATAGAAAGTGGTCTAAAAACTTCTGTAAGAGAGGGATATATGAATTTATCTGGATTAGAAAATCAGGTGAATAAAATTATAGATGACAATAGAGATAATATTAGTAAAAATAAAAAAGAATATATATCTAAATTAGTACTGGATTCAGTAGTTAGAAACATGTTTAAATCTTTAATATATTTATGTGAAGCTTACAATGTAGAAGAAGTAGTTTTTGCAGGTGGAGTTTCTGCAAGTAAGTATATCCTCAAAGAATTAAGTTTAAAACTAAGTAAAAATTGTATAAAAGCTCATTTTACAGAGCCACAATATTCAACTGATAATGCTGTTGGGTGTGCTATAATAGGATTGAATAACTTTTTAGGAGAAAAAATATGAAACTAAGAGCTTTAGATATAAGTGAAGCAAATTCATATATTAAAAGAATTTTAATAAATGACCCAATACTTTCTAATCTTAAAGTTAAGGGAGAAATTTCTAATTTTAAAATACATAGCAGTGGAAATGTTTATTTATCGTTAAAGGATGAAACTTCAAAGCTAAACTGTGTAATTTTTAAAAGTAATTTTAATCGTAATCTAAAATTAGACAATGGAGTAAAGGTTGTAGCTAGTGGATATATATCAGTTTATGAAAGAGATGGTGCATATCAATTATATATTAATGAAATTGAAATAGAGGGAATTGGGAATTTACACATAGAATTTAACAAATTAAAAGAAAAACTTAATAAAGAAGGTTTGTTTGATTCCAAATACAAAATACCTATCCCTAGAATGCCAAATTCAATTGGAGTTATAACATCTCCAACAGGAGCTGTTATAAGAGATATAATAAATGTAATAAAAAGAAGATATCCAAAGGTCAATATAAAGCTTTATCCAGTAACTGTTCAAGGAGATAGGTCAGCAGAAGAAATATGTGAAGCAATTAGATTTTTTAATCATATGAAGAATGTGGATACAATTATAGTTGGTAGAGGTGGGGGTTCAATAGAAGAACTTTGGTCTTTTAATGATGAAATGGTAGCAAGAGAAGTTTTTAACTCTCAAATTCCAATAATATCAGCAGTTGGTCATGAAACTGATTTTACTATTTGTGATTTTGTGTCTGATATGAGAGCACCAACACCATCAGCAGCAGCTGAGATTGCAACTCCATCATTAGATGACATAAAATATAAACTTGGGAATATAAAAAGCAGACTTAACAAGTCTCTTATAAACCAAGTTGAATTAGACCAATACAAGTTAGAATCAGTGTTTAATAAAATAAATAACTATTTAGATTCTTACACAATAAAAGATAAAGTTATACAATTGGATAAAATATATGATAAAATAATTTTTGGAATAGAAAATAATTTAAAATTAGAAGATGAAAAATTAATAAAGGTTGGAGCATTACTTCATAACCTAAGTCCATTAGCCACTATGGACAGAGGTTATAGTATAGTTCAAAAAAACGGAAAAGTAATAAATAGTATAAAAAGATTGAAAACTGAAGACAACATAGATATAGTATTAAAAGATGGAAATTTAGAATGTATAATAGATAAAATTGAAAATAAAGAGGTATAATATGAACTTAACCTATGAAGAAGCTTACAAAAGATTGGAGAGCATTTTAAATGAGTTAGAATCTAAAAATGCTAGCTTAGATGAATCTTTAAGCTTATATGAAGAAGGAATTAGTCTTTATAAACATTGTAATAAGCTTTTGGATGATGCAAAATTAAAAATAAGTAAATTTAATCAATTAGGAATAGAAGAGGATTTTAGAATAGAGGAGGAATAAAAGTGGAATTTAAACAACATTTAAAAGAAAAAGCAAGTTTTATAGAAGATATACTTAAAGAATATATGCCAAAAGAAGAAGGTTATCAAAAAACTGTTATTGAGGCTATGAACTACAGCTTGAGCGCTGGAGGTAAGAGATTAAGACCAATACTTACACTAGAAGCCTGTAAGGTAGTTGGAGGAAATGAAGAAGAAGCTATACCTTTTGCTATTGCAATTGAAATGATACATACATACTCACTTATACATGATGACTTACCAGCTCTTGACAATGATGATTTAAGAAGAGGAAGACCAACAAACCATAAAGTATATGGAGAGGCAATGGGAATTTTAGCAGGAGATGCTTTACTGAACTATGCTTTTGAAGTTATGCTTGCAGGTTCAATAAATAAAGAAAATCCAGAAAAATATCTAAAAGCTATAAATGAAATTGCTAAAGGTGCTGGAATATATGGAATGATAGGTGGGCAAGTGGTAGATGTAGAAAGTGAAAATAAACAAATTGAAAAAGAAAAATTAGATTATATACATATGAATAAAACTGCTGCAATGATGGTTGGATGTATGAGAGCAGGAGCAACTATAGGTGGAGCAAATTCAGAACAAATGGAAGAAATAACTAAATATGCAAAAAATATCGGATTATCATTCCAGATAGTAGATGATATACTAGATATAGTGGGAGATGAAATAAAATTAGGGAAAAAAGTTGGCAGTGATATAGAGAATCATAAATCAACATATCCATCTCTTTTAGGATTAGATAAATCTAAAGAAATTGCACATAATTTAATAGATGAGGCAAAGAAGAGTATAGAAAAATTATCTGACAATGTAGATTTTTTAAAGGGATTGGCTGAATATATAATAGATAGAGAATATTAAAATATACAGCTAAAATCGAGGAGGGAAAAATGAACTTTTTTTCGGAGATTTTTAACAATGGGGCTTTGGGAATAAGTCTTATTGCTTGTTTCTTAGCACAATTTATAAAGATATTTACTGGGAAGGGAAAGAGAATTGAGTTTTCAAGAATACTCATTTCAGGAGGTATGCCTAGTTCTCATAGTTCTTTTGTTACAAGTTTAGCTACAGTGGTAGGCATTGAAAAAGGGTTTAATTCTACTGATTTTGCTATAATTACTGTGCTTGCACTGATTATAATGTATGATGCAGCAGGTGTTAGACGTGCTGTTGGGAAACAAGCTACTATATTGAATCAGATGGTAGCAGACCTTCAACATGGAAAGCATATAGAGCAGAAGAAATTAAAAGAATTAATAGGTCACACACCACTAGAGGTTTGGTTTGGAGCTTTACTTGGTATAGTAACAGCTTTAATATTGATGTAAATTTAAAATTTACAAAATAAAAGGTGAGGATAATATGTATAAATATTTAGATAAAGTAAATTCTCCAAAAGATATAAAAAATATGAGCATAGAAGAAATGGATTTACTTGCAAAGGATATAAGAAAGTTTTTAGTAAAATCTGTTTCCAAGACAGGAGGACACTTAGCTTCTAACTTAGGTGTAGTTGAGTTAACATTAGCACTTCATAAAGTGTTTGACAGCCCTAAAGATAAATTTGTATGGGATGTAGGACATCAGTCTTATGTTCACAAAATGGTTACTGGAAGAAAAGATTGTTTTGTATCTTTAAGACAATTCAACGGACTAAGTGGTTTTCCAAAGGAGAGTGAAAGTCCTCATGATATTTTCGACACAGGACATAGCAGTACATCTATTTCTGTGGCAACAGGTATTGCCTGTGCTAGAGATATAAAAAAAGAAAGCTATAGTGTTATATCTGTAATTGGAGATGGTTCTATAACTGGAGGTATGGCACTTGAAGCTTTAAATCAATTGGGATATATAAATACTAATATGATAGTAATTCTTAATGATAATGAGATGTCTATAGATAAAAATGTTGGCGGAATGTCTAAATATCTATCAAGTATTATAAGAAATTCAACAGTTGTTAAAATGACAGATGAAGTTGATAAGATTTTAAATGTTACATCAACAGGTGAAATTTTATCTAAGACTGCACATAGATTTAAGGACAAATTAATATATAGTTTTTCTCCTCAAGATTGTTCATTTTTTGATTCATTAGGTATAAAATATTATGGTCCTATAGATGGTCATAATACTAAAGAATTAATAGAAACACTTAGAAAAGCTAAACATAAAAAAGGCCCTGTGCTTTTACATGTTATTACAAAAAAAGGAAAAGGATATAAATTTGCAGAGGAACAACCTGATAAATATCATGGAGTATCAAAGTTTGATATAAAGACAGGTGTAACATCTCCTAAAGTTAAGTCTATGTCGGTTAGTGTTGGTGAAAAATTGGTTGAGATGGCTAGCAAAAACGAAGAAATAGTAGCTATAACAGCTGCAATGCCATCTGGAACAGGATTAAACTTATTTGAAAGTGCTTACCCAAAAAGATATTATGATGTTGGTATAGCTGAACAACATGCAACAGGGTTTGCGGCAGGTCTTGCAAAAAATGGTATGAAGCCTTATTTTGCTGTATATTCATCATTTTTACAAAGAGCATATGACCAAGTTATTCATGATGTATGTATAACAAAAAAACCAGTTACTTTTCTTATAGATAGAGCTGGTCTAGTTGGAAATGATGGTGAAACTCATCATGGTATGTTTGATTTAAGTTACTTAAATTCTATTCCAAATATTGTAGTGATGGCTCCAAAAGATACAAGAGAAATGGAACTTATGATGGATTTATCATTAAAATTGGATTCTCCATTGGCAATTAGATATCCAAGAGGAAATAGTTATTACCTAAATAAAGGAGAATACAAAGAAATTAAGTTAGGAAAATATGAGATATTAGATGATGGACAAGATACAGTCATACTTTCTATTGGGAATATGGTGAAACATGCTCTAGAAGCTAAAGAAATATTGTTAGAAGAAGGTATAAATCCAACAATAGTTAATGCTAGATTTTTAAAGCCTATGGATGAAGATATGTTGCATACTTTATTTAAGAATCATAAAAATGTAGTTACAGTAGAAGATAATGTTATTACTGGCGGATTTGGAAGTAGAATAAGTAAATTTATTATAGATAATGGATATAAAGTAAATATACTTAATATAGCAATACCAGAAGAGTTTATAAAACATGGCAATGCAGATGAACTATATAATTTTGTAGGATTATCGCCAAAGTGCATTGCTGATAAATTAAGAGAGTTAATATAAATAATATGGATTAAATTTAATATAAAATTTAAAATTTGTCACTTAGAATAAATATCAAGTGTGTTACTTCAAGCTACTTTAGTCAATATTAAAGTAGCTTTTAACAGAAAGGTAATTTTATGAAGAAAAGAATAGATTTATTGTTAGTAGAGCAAGGGCATTTTGAAAGTAGAGAAAGAGCTAAAAAAGCAATAATGGCTGGATTAGTTTTTGTTGATAATCAAAGATGTGATAAGGCAGGTACAGAAGTAAAAGAGGATTGTGCTATAGAAGTAAAAGGAAACCCAATACCATATGTTAGTAGGGGTGGATTAAAGCTTGAAAAAGCAATGAAGAACTTCGACTTAACTATTGATGGAAAAGTATGTATGGATATAGGAGCATCTACGGGTGGTTTTACAGACTGTATGCTAAAAAATGGAGCTATAAAAGTATTTTCCATAGATGTTGGTTATGGTCAGCTTGCGTGGAAATTGAGACAAGATGATAGAGTTGTGTGTATGGAAAGAACAAACATAAGGAATGTAACAATAGAAGATACAAAGCAATTTGCAGATTTTGCATCAATTGATGTATCTTTTATATCATTGAAACTAGTACTTCCAAAAGCAAAAGAATTAGTTATTAATAATGGAGAAATTGTAGCCTTGATAAAACCTCAATTTGAAGCAGGAAGAGAAAAGGTAGGTAAAAAAGGTGTAGTTAGAGAAAAATCTACACATATAGAAGTTATAAAAATGATTTCTGATTTTTCAGTGCAAAATGGATTTGAAATTTTAGGATTAGATTTTTCTCCAATTAAGGGTCCAGAAGGAAATATAGAATATCTAATTCATTTAAAGAATGGAAATGAAGGATATGAATTTGATAGTGATATGTATGACAAAAAAATAGTGGAAGTCGTTGAGGCTTCTCATAATTTAGATAAATAGAATAAAAGGGGGCTTAGACTTGATCCTCGAATTATATATGAAAAATTGTGCCTTAGTTGAAGAACTAAGGCTGGGTATTGATAAAAACTTAAATATACTTACGGGAGAAACTGGTTCAGGAAAATCTATAATAATAGATGCGCTTGGACTTTGTCTAGGTGAGAAATATGACAGGTCTTTTCTAAGAAAAGGTACAGATAAGGGACTTGTTGAAGCTATATTTTTCTCAGATAACGTGTATCTAAAAAAGATATTAGATGAAAATGATATAAGTATAGAAGATGATAATTTATTGGTTATAACTAGATTGATATATTCAGATGGGAAAAGTACTGCTAGAGTAAATGGAAGGACTGTTAAAGTATCTTTTCTAAAGGAAATTGCATCTACACTTATAGATATACATGGTCAACATCAAAATCAAGCTTTATTCAATAAGGATACACACTTAAAATTTTTAGACTTATTTGGAGAAAATGAACTAGATAAGTTTAAAGATGATTATAGAAAAATTTATTACAAATACAGCGAAGTAAAGAGAGCTTTGAACTCTTTAACAGAAAATAAAGATGATATGCAGATTCAACGAGAAATAGATTTATTAAGGTTTCAAATAAATGAAATTGAGGCTGCAAATTTAAATAAAAATGAATATGAAGATTTATTAAAACAAAGAGATGTCTATAGAAATAGTGAAAAGATATATAATAATTTAAACTTAAGTTACAGTAAATTACATAATGGTGAATATAATGTTATTGACTTGATAGGTATTGCATCTAAAGAGCTTAATGATATATCTAAATATGACAGTGTTTTAAGTGAATATAGTGAAACTATAGAAAGAATAATGTATGAACTACAAGATATATCTAGTGATATAAGAAATTACAAAGATAATATAGATTTTGAACCTTATGAATTAGAACAGATTGAACTTAGAATTGATGAGATTAATAACTTAAGAAGAAAATATGGAGATAGTATAGAAGCTATATTTGAATATTATGAAAAGACAAAAGATAGACTAGATGAGATATTAAATAGAGATGAAAGAGTTGAACAATTAAAAAATCAATTAATAAAAATAGAAGAAGAGCTAAAAGTAAAAGCTAGCAAACTGACTAAAGCAAGAAATAAAGTGGCAATTCAATTAGAGGAAGTACTTCTTGATGAATTAAAGAGTCTAAATATGAAAAATGTAATGTTCAAAGTCAATTTTGAAGAAAGTTCATTTACTTTAAATGGAATAGATGATATTGAATTTATGATATCTTTTAATTTAGGAGAAGATATCAAACCTATATATAAAGTTGCATCAGGTGGTGAAATGTCTAGATTTATGTTGGCATTTAAGACTATATTAGCTGATATAGATGATATAGATACTTTAGTATTTGATGAAATAGATACAGGGATAAGTGGCATAGCTGCACAAATTGTTGGTGAGAAATTGAGTGATATAGCAAAGAAAAAACAAATAATATGTATAACTCATTTACCTCAAATTGCTGCAAATGCAGATACCCATTATTGTATAGAAAAAGATACTTCAAATAATAGAACATTTACAAATGTTAAGAAATTAAATCAATCTCAAAGAAAAAATGAAATTGCAAGACTTATAGCAGGTAATAATATAACAGAAAAAACTATAGAACATGCAAGCGAAATTATTGAAATGGCTAAAAAGTGTTAGTGAAAGAGCTTATTTTAAATAGATGTAGAGAATATTTAATCTAGATACTTTACATCTATTTTTTATGATGAAAATATTTTAAAATATTTTATCTGGATATCAAAAATAAATAAAAATTATAATTTAAATAAATCTTGTATAGACTTGTAACTGTAAAAAATTTAAGTTTTTGAGTATAATATTATGTATTAAAGTAGTAGTGGGGGGGGTATTAAATGAATAAAAAAAATACTATGCACTTAATTTTTATAATCATAGTTATTATAGTATTAGGGTATATTTTATTAACTATTAATAGTATCAAGAATAATCTTGACACTTCTAATGATAAATTAGATTATTTATCACAAGAAATTATGAATACTAAGTCAGATATTAGCAATATAATTAATGAAGAAATGTCAAAAAGTTATATAACAAAAAGTATTGATTTAAAAGTTAAAAAATTAGAAAAAGACGAATGTGTAATTGATGTAGATACACAATTGAGCAAACTTGGCAAGGATGGAAAAGTAATCTTTATGTATAAAGCAGATAGTGATAAATGGAATGAGATTGAGATGACAAAGCATGGGGAATTATCATATACTTGTGAAATAAAAATAACTACAGGTAGTGAATATGATTATAAAGTAGTTACAAGTGGTACAATATCTGAAAGTTCAGATGTTCAAAAATTGACTAAGTCTGATTATATGCCTGAACCACCTGTATTTAATTATGGAATAAGGGACAATAAGGAATACTTTATTGAAATATTGGAAAACAGCAATTTATTTAATCATGAAAGTGAAAAATCAAAAAATAAAGTTTATGATGATATAAAGTTAGAAAATGTAGATATTATTGTAAATGAAGGTAAAGGTGATACTGTATATAAAGCTAAGTCTGCTAAATTATCAAATGGTAGTAAAGATGATAATATAGATAGAGAGCAAGTAAATTATGAGGCTAATTTTCCTAAAAAGGATATTAATGATATAATTTATATCAAAGCAAAGCTTACATACAATAATGGAATAGAATATATAAAAGATATAACTGAAGATATAAGTGTTGGTTTGGAAGATTTAGAGAAATAAATATATTTAAAATAATTTAATCAATAAAATAGAGTATAAATAAAACATCTATAATTTTATTTATACTCTATTTTTTTATTTATAATTTTAGCTCCATATATCTAGCCCCTTCAATTGGATTATAAGTATAAGGATTTATATCATAAAAACCAATTTTTTCGTATAAACCTTGAGCGCTTTTCATGCTTGGAAGAGTATCTAGTCTCATATATGTATATCCAATCTTTTTGGCTTCTTTTACGATTTCTTCTAATAATATTTTTCCTATTTTAAGTCCTCTAAATTTATCTCTTACATATAACCTTTTTAATTCACATACATCATCTTCAAGTTTTTTTAATGCAACACAACCTGCTAAATTTTCATCAACAAATGCTAGTATTAATGAGCCTGAAGGTTTTTTATACTTTCCTGGAAGTGTTTTTAATTCATTATTAAAGTCCTGGAAACACAAATCTATATTCAATGAATTTGAGTATTCAGTGAATAAAATCTTTACATTTTCAAGATTTTCTAAATCATTTTCTTCAACAAATTTTAAAATTACATTTTGAGTCATTTTATTTATCATTATATAAATATATTTATATAATGATTTCACCTCCTTGATAGATATATATTTTTATTAATATCAATTAGATTTTAATACCATGACCTTTTCTCCACCATAGTCAAGTTCTCCATTAAACTCAAATCCAAAGCTTTTGTAAAGTCCAATAGCCATTTTGTTGTTATCGAATATACTAAGGTATAACTCATTGCAATTATATTCATTTTTAAGATGATTTATAAGGAAATCTAAGGATGCTTTTCCATATCCTTTACCTTGATACTTTGAGTCAATCATGAATCTATCAAGCCAAACTCTGTCATCTTCTAGGCGACCGTACATAGCAAATCCTATCAGTATATTGTCATCATATATTCCAACAGGTATCCAAGCTGTTATAAACTTAGACTCAGCAATAGAAAGTGCATTGCTTTCTATATAATCTAATTGATTCTTATCTACAGACAAATTAACTAAATCATGCCAATTATTTATATCTGCAATTCTTACATTTAATTTCAAAATATTACCGCCCTTCAAACTTTTTACCACAATATAATACTACCATATTATAGGATAAAAAGCACTTAGTAAGATATACAACGAGGTTTTTAAATGAATAAATTTTTACGAAAAAGGAATTATAAATACATAATAATACAGCATAGGAGTAGATGAATATATGAACAAAATAAATAAGAATTTCAAAAATATTTGGATAATATTAGGAGCTGTATCGATTTTTATGATGGTTATAATTTTTCAAAATAAAAATTGTAATATGAATAAGGAGACCCCAATAGAAACTTTTACAATTAAGAATCATGATAAAAAATATGTATATCCACTTGGAAATATAATTGGAGTGAAAGCAAATACAGATGGTGTATTGGTTTTAGGATATGAGGAAGAGGATGTAGATTATATTGGAGGCATACAGATTGGCGACAATATAGTAAAAATAGATAATAAAAAAATAAAAGATAGTCAGGATGTATCAAAAATTTTAAATGAAGCTAAAAAAAGTAAAGTAGAAGTGACTTTTGAAAGAAAAAATAAATATAAAACAGAGACAATAGAAACTAAAAAAGAAAATGGTAATTATAAACTTGGATTATGGGTGAGAGATAAGATATCTGGAATTGGAACTATGACTTTTTATGACCCTAATATGGAAAAATTTAAAGCAATTGGTCATGCTATAAAAGATTCGGACACTAATGAACTATTAAAGATTAAGCAAGGGTATATATATAAACCAGAAAAACTAAAAATATTAAAAGCTAGTAATGAAAAAGTAGGCAGAATAAAAGGTGATTTTAATGATAGTAATCTGATGGGAAATTTTTCGAATAACTCAAAATTAGGTATAAGTGGTAATATTACAGAAAAACAAAATAAAGAATTTAATTTAGCAAATAAAGAATTACAATTAATCGAAGTTGGAAGACCTCAAGATGTAAAAATAGGGGATGCAATAATTCTTTTTGAAGACAAAAACAAAAATATAACAAGCTATGATATAAAAATAGAAAGTATAGTATATGATAAAGGAAATTATAGAGATATGGTAATAAAAGTTGTAGATGATAAGTTATTGGAATACACAGGGGGGATTGTACAAGGGATGAGTGGGGCTCCAATAATACAAAATAATAAAATTATTGGTGCAATAACTCATGTTTTTAGAGATAATCCGAAAAAAGGATATGGTATTTTTATAGATGAAATGATAAAATTGTAGGTGAGGCATTAAAAAAATTTATTATTTTATCACTTATCTAGGAGGAATATAATTTTGAAGTGTCGAATATGCTTTAGAGTAGATAATTAGGAACAATTTGTGTAAAAAGTTTAGTTTTCTGTAATAAGAAGATGTTTTTTAATGGGGGGATTTTTAGTGGAAAAAATCAAAATAGTTTTAGCAGACGACAATAAGGATTTTTGTCAGGTATTAAAAGAGTATTTGTCTAATGAGGATGATATCGATATATTAGGCATAGCTAAAGATGGGATTGAAGCATTAGATTTAGTAAAAAAGACACAACCAGATTTATTAATATTAGACGTAATAATGCCACATCTGGATGGATTAGGTGTAATTGAAAAATTAAATACTATGGATATACCTAAAATGCCAAAAATAATAGTACTATCAGCAGTAGGTCAAGATAAGATAACTCAAAGCGCAATAAATCTAGGAGCAGATTACTACATAGTAAAGCCGTTTGATTTTGTTGTGTTTATAAACAGAATTAGAGAACTAGTTTCTAATAGAGTTACTCAAGTAGAGCCAAAGCCTAGACCAGTTCAAGAAACTCAAATGACAAGAAGTGATTTCGTTAAAAATGTAGGTAATATAGAAACAGAAATCACAAATATAATACACGAAATAGGAGTACCAGCTCATATAAAAGGGTATTTATATCTAAGAGAAGCTATAAAAATGGTCATTGATAATGTTGAACTTTTAGGTGCAGTAACAAAAGAGTTATATCCAAGTATAGCTAAAAAATTCAATACAACACCAAGTAGAGTTGAGAGAGCAATAAGACATGCCATAGAAGTTGCATGGAGTAGAGGCAAAGTTGACACAATAAATCAATTATTTGGATATACGGTACACAATACTAAAGGAAAACCAACTAATTCAGAATTTATAGCAATGATTGCTGATAAATTAAGATTAGAACATAGTATGGTTAAATAAATAGACAGAAAAAGTAAGACCTTTTAATGAAGGTATTGGCAATAAATATGCATTACAAACAGCAAAACGGTATAACCAATAGGGTTATACCGTTTTGCTGTTTTAATATATAATAAAAGCTTTATTTTTTCTTTATTATTTATTTAATATAATTTTATTATAATATGGCCATATTATGTACCTTTGTCAGTTGTAGATTAATGTTGATTTGTTTTTTAATATAAAAATATACTTTAACAAGTCGAAACATTAATTTTTAAAGTATATTACAAAAAGTATTAAATAAAAAAATCATAAAATATAGTGTTATAATGATTAAAGATGTAAGACCAACTTAAAACATTTATTTTATTCTTAAGTAATGCTATAATATAATGTGATTTTAATAATGATAGTGGAGGTTTAAAAATGAGAGTCGAGGCCCCTATAAAAGTAGATCGAAAAACTAAAAAGCTTGCTAAAAGAGTTGAAAGTGGGGAAATAGCAGTTATAAATCATATAGACATAGATGAAGTTGCTGCAAACTCTTTGGTAGAAGCCAAAATAAAACTTGTCATAAATGCGGCTCCTTCTATAAGTGGTAGATATCCTAATAAAGGTCCAGGAATATTGACTGAGAATAATATCTTAATAATTGATAATATTGGAGAAGAATTATTTGAAGAATTAAAAGAAGGACAGACTATAGAAGTTATAGATGGAAAGATATATAGAGAAGGAGAGTTTTTAGGTGCAGGTGAAGTTTTAGATAAGTATGAAGTTTCGTATCAAATAAAGGCTGCTTATGAAAACTTAGCCGTAGAATTAGATAGATTTATAGACAATACTATAGATTATGCTAAAAAAGAAAAAGGATTTATACTTGGTGAAGTAGAAATTCCAAAAGTACAAACTAATTATGCAAATAAGCATGTATTAATAGTTGTAAGAGGTCAGGACTATAAAGAGGATTTAAGTACAATGCTTTCATACATAGAAGAGGTAAAACCTGTTCTAGTTGGTGTTGATGGAGGCGCAGATGCTTTAATTGAGTTTGGATATACTCCAGATGTAATTGTGGGAGATATGGATAGTGTAAGCGATGAAGCTTTAAAAAAAGCTAGTGAAATAGTAGTACATGCTTATACAGATGGTAGAGCACCAGGTCTTAAGAGAGTTCAAGAACTAGGTTTGGATGCAGTTGTATTTCCTGCACCAGGAACTAGTGAAGATATAGCTATGCTTATTGCGTATGAGTATAAAGCAGAGTTAATAGTAGCAGTGGGGACACATTCAAATATGATTGATTTCCTTGAAAAAGGAAGAAAGGGAATGGCAAGTACTTTTCTAGTTAGACTAAAGATAGGTTCTAAGCTTATAGATGCTAAAGGAGTTAACTTGTTATATAGAAGTAAGCTAAAGATAAAGTACATATGGGCGTTAATAGCAACAGCATTATTTCCTGTGCTGGTAGTTGCATCATTGTCACCAGGAGTTCAACAATTTATACA
This sequence comes from Clostridioides sp. ES-W-0018-02, assembly GCF_020658175.1. NCBI lineage: Bacteria > Bacillati > Bacillota > Clostridia > Peptostreptococcales > Peptostreptococcaceae > Clostridioides > Clostridioides sp. ES-W-0018-02. Next base: position 169,389 of record NZ_JACVVY010000004.1, read on the forward strand.
GTTAATGCAATTGAAATTTAAGGTATTATTACAGATGTAAATTTTAGGAGGATAAATATGCATATTAATATGAAATATTATATAGTCACTATTGGGGCTATATTTATAGCTTTGGGTATAGGCATGTTAGTAGGATTTAATTTAAATAATAATCAACAATTAAGCGAGCAGCAAGCAAATATAATAAATGACTTGGATGATAAATTTAATATTTTAAAAGAAAAAAATGATAAACTTGATGTAGATTTAGCAAAGGTAAATAAAGATTATGAAGAAGCAATTAATTTTATAAATAAAAATGTGGACAAGGTTTTAATTGGTTCATTAAGTGGAAAAAGTATAGGAATAATATCAGCTAATGAAAATGATGATTATACAAAAAATATAGAAGATATAATAAACAAATCTAATGGTAGTGTTGCATTTAACATAGTGTTAAAAGAAAATATAACAAATCCAGAAAAATTAAAAGAAATCTCAAGTAAATTAGGTACAGAAATTAAAAATACAAATGATGCAGTTAATTATATAATTGATACCTTGAAAAAGGAAGATGCAAGTGACATTTTGACATATCTTCAAGAACTAGATGTAATAAAATTTAACTCTATTGGTGACACATATCTAAAATATGAATCTGTTGTAATAGCTGGTGGAAATGATGCAAAAGATAATACAAAACAATTTGACAAAATAGAAAAATTTGTAGTTTCAAAAATAAAATCAGAAAATAAATATTTAGTAGAAGTTCAAAATACAGGAGTTAAAACTTCTTATGTAGAATTATATTCTAAAAATAAAGTTGCAACTATAGATAATATTGATGAAGGTGTAGGAAGTGTATCTCTAGCTATGCTTTTACAACAAGGTAATATAGTTGGTAATTTTGGTAGATTAGATACTGCAACTTCATTGTTGCCATCTATAAAATAGAAATAATTTTAAGGAGAGAAAAAATGGATTCTTATATAAGTATAATAATACCAGCTTATAATGAAGAAAGTAGAATAAACTATACATTAGAAAGTATAGTTGGAATTAAAGAAATAAATGAAATAGTAGTTGTAGATGATGGTTCAACAGATAATACTGCTAAGGTTGTATCTGAATTAAAGAATGAAAAAATTAAATTTTTTAAGTTAGATAAAAACAGAGGTAAAGGATATGCTTTAAACTATGGGCTTAAAGTATCAATGAAAAGCGCAAATATTATAGGATTTTTGGATGGAGATCTAGGTAGTTCGGCTAAAGAAATTGAAAAATTAATTGTACCAATATTAAATGGTGAAGCTGATGTTACTATAGCAAAGTTTCCTCCTGCAAAGAAAAAAGGAGGTCTGGGATTTGTAAAAGGTTTAGCTAAAAATTCTGTTTTTGAGATGACAGGAGTTGAACTAGATGCAACTCTGTCAGGTCAAAGAATATTTAAAAGAGAAGTTTTAGAAAAATTTGATGAAATACCTTTTGGATATGGTGTTGAAGTTGGAATGACGATTGATATACTAAAGTATGGTTTTAAAATTAAAGAAGTATTAGTAAACATGACTCATAATGAAACTGGCAGAAATTTAAAAGGATTTATTCATAGAGGCAAGCAGTATTATCATATAAAAAAGGTTTTAGGACAAAAAAAGAAAGAATGGAGGTAGTATCTTAGTGAAAGATTATATACTTTATACCATTTTATTATTAACAGGATTATTTGGAACCTATGCTGCAATACCACTATTTAAAAATTTATTGATAAATGGAAATATACTTAGACCAAACTACAAAAAAGATATGATACCAGTAAGTATGGGAATTGTATTTTTACCTATGCTTGTGATTAATGGAATAATACTTGCATTTTTTACTACAGAATATAGAGATTTAGCATATATATTTATGTTTATGTTTGGTATGATATCCATGTTTTTTGCAGGAATACTAGACGATATTATTGGAAATAGAAATGTAAGTGGTCTAAAAGGTCACTTTAAAAGTTTATTTAAAGGAAGTCTTACAACTGGAGGCTTTAAGGCCTTGTTTGGTGGATTTGTAGGACTTATAGTTTCTGTGTCTATATCAAAAGACATAATAGATATAATAGTAAATACATTAATAATAGCTCTATCAACCAATTTAATGAATCTTTTAGATTTAAGACCAGGAAGAGCAATAAAAGCATATTTATTTATAATGGTGATTGTATTTTTAACATTGACAGGATTTGTTCAAGTTCTTCCACTGCTTATAGTTCCAAATGTACTTGCATACTTTAATTATGATTTAAAGGCAAGAGCAATGATGGGAGATACTGGTTCAAATGTTCTTGGAATGTCTATTGGAATTCTAATTTCTTTTGGATATCCATTTAATATCAGACTGGGATGGTTAATATTTGTAGTTATTATGCATATATTTACCGAAAAATACTCATTGACTAAAATAATAGAAAAAAATAAATTATTAAATTTTATAGATAAGTTGGGAAGGTAGCATTATGATAAGCAAAAGAGTGGGGATTGTTGAGTCAATTGTAAGTCAAACTGAAACGTTGGATGATATAAGAGTAAATATAAATGGAGAAATACAAAGAGCATACAATTATCCAAAACTGTCTGGAGTAGTAGATATAGGGGATGAAGTAGTTTTAAATACAACAGCAGTAGAACTAAGTCTAGGAACTGGTGGATACCATTTTGTAATAACTAATTTAAACAATTTGGAATCTAGTTTAATTGAAGGTGGTCATATAATGAAACTTAGATATACACCACTTCAAATAAAGGTAGACGCTGTTGAGGAACAAGAAAGCATTTATCATGATAAATTTGATGATTTTACAGAGTTAGAAGGCCTTCCTGTTGTAGTAGGAACTCTTCATAGTATGTTAACTCCATTTGTAGCTTCATTTAAAAGAAATAACCCGAATAAGAAACTAGTATATATAATGACTGATGGAGCATCTCTTCCAATTTATTTAAGTAAAAATGTAGATACTTTAAAAGAAAAAAAATTAATAGATAGTACAATAACTATAGGAAATGCATTTGGGGGAGACTATGAGTGTATAAATATATACACTGCATTGATTACAGCAAAAGAAATATTAAAAGCCGATGTAGTATTTGTAAGTATGGGACCAGGAATTGCTGGTACAGGTACTAAATATGGATTTACAGGAATTGAACAAGGTCCAATTCTTGATGCTGTAATAAAGCTTGGAGGACAAGCAATAGCAATTCCAAGAATTAGTTTTGCTGACAAACGAGAAAGGCATCAAGGTATTTCACATCACAGTATGACTGTATTTGAAGAAATTGTAAATGTAAATATAGATATACCAATAACTATATATGATGATGAAAAATTAAAATTTATAAAAGAACAAGTTAAAACTAGTGGTTTAGATAAAAAGCATAATATAATTTATATAGATAATAATAAAACGAAAGAGGATTTAGACTATTTTAATCTAAAAGTAAAAAGTATGGGAAGAAATTATGAGCAAGATGAGGCATTTTTCAAAGCTGCAAGTACAGCAGCATATTACTTAATGGAGGTTTAAGATGGTATTAGAAGAAAAAACTATTAGTAGTGATAGAGTTTATACAGGTAAGGTAATTACTTTAAAGGTCGATACTGTTGAAATTCCAGGACAAGGATATCAAAAGAGGGAATTAGTAGAAGTTGGTGGTGCAGTAGGAATAGTTGCAATTACAGATGATAATAAAGTTGTATTAGTGAAGCAATTTAGAAAACCTATAGAAAAACCAATTTTTGAAATTCCAGCTGGTAAGCTAGAAAAAAATGAAAGTCCTAAAGAATGTGCTGAGAGGGAGCTAAAAGAAGAAACTGGTTATAGTGCAAAAAATATTAAGCTAATACATAAATTTTTCACTTCAGCAGGTTTTTCTAATGAGATAATGTTTGTATATTTGGCAACAGGTCTTACTCCAGGAGAAAATAATCTAGATGCAGATGAATTTTTAGATGTTTACGAAGTTGAACTTGAAGAAGCCTATAATATGGTATTAAAAAATGATGTTGAAGATGCAAAAACTTCTATTGGATTATTATTAGTAAAAGATATGTTTAAAAATTAATATTTATAAAAATGAATAACCCCTTGTCCTACAGCATATTATTTTATAAAGGACAAGGGGGAATAAAATTGAGAAAAACATATAGAAAAAATGATTTTAGAGAATTAAATAGACAAATAATTATTATAGGATTGTTGTTTATGATGTCTATTGTTATTGGGTCCTATATAAATAAAATATTACCAGGTTCTAATGATAATATATTAAACAATATAAATCCTGCTGTAGAGTATTATAATCTAAATATAAATGTAAAAGATACCGTTCTACAAAATTTAAAGTCAGATACAATCTTTATGGGCTCGATAGCTCTATTAAGTCTATTTGTAGTAACAATTCCAGCAGTATTAGTAATTTTTGTCTTAAAGGGAATGTCAATTGGATACACAATAAATAGTTTTATATTGGCATTAAAATTTAAGAGTGCAAAAATGATTTTGATAATATTATTTAAAAATTTGATTATTATTCCATGTGCAATCATATTAACATTAATTAGTTTAAGCTATTTTAAAGAGATGGTTTATGAATTTAAAAAGAAAAATAGAAGAAATATGCAGTTTTTAATTAAGAGGTACATACTAAATATTATAATTATAATAGCACTATCATTGGGGTTGCAATTAATATTAAATACTGTAAGTATTGGTATTATTAAGTTCCTAGTTAAATAAAGGAGTTTATAATGGATATTATAGAGGGATATATAGATTACATAAAAGATAAAAAAAAATTATCAGAGAACACAGTGGCATCATACTTTATGGATATAAAAAAATATATGGAATATATAAATCAAAAAAGCATTAAACTAGTAGATATAGTAGAAAATGATATTATAAGTTATTTAATAAAGTTGGAAAAAGATAATGTATCAATAGCTACAATAGCAAGGATGATATCATCTATAAAATCTTTTCATGATTATTTATTTTTAAATCATGTATGTACAAATAATCCTGCAAAGGATATAAAAAAACCTAAGGTAAAAAAAGAAAATATAAATATACTTACAGAAGAAGAAATTGAAAGATTATTAAATTTTCCTAAGTTAACAACACCTAAATTAATTAGGGACAAGGCTATTTTTGAAGTATTATATGGTACAGGTATAAAAGTATCAGAGCTAGTAGATATGAATGTAGACGATGTTGACTTGGATATTGACTATATATATTGTAGTTCATGCTGTAAAAGCCAAAGAGTGATACCTCTTTGTGATATTACAAAACTTTATTTAGATAAATATTTAAAAGAAGCAAGACCTAAAATAGCTGTAGAAGGTGAAAAGTCATTATTTGTAAGTTCATTAGGACAAAGATTCACACGACAAGGTCTTTGGAAAGTTATAAAAAAATATTCTAATTTAGCTAATATAGATAAAAACATAAATCCTACAATGCTTAGACATTCATTTGCTATTCATCTTTTGAATGAAGGTGCTAACATTGCTGTTGTAAGTAAAATCTTAGGAAATGTTAATTTGTCTAGTTTACAAGTATATTTAAACCACATAGATAAAAACGTGAGAAGAGAAATAAAAGAAAAACATCCTAGAAATGATATTGATATAGAGTTACAAAAAGTAGAAGCTAAATAGACTATATAGCAAATTTTATAATTTAAAAGGAGCATATTTATATGAGCAGAGTAATTTGGATTGTAATTGATAGTGTTGGAATAGGAGCATTGCCTGATGCTGAAAATTTTGGAGACAGTAAGGATGTAAGTACTCTTGGAAATATATTTAAAGAATATCCAGAAATACAAATTCCTAATATGAGAAAATTAGGTATAGGAAATATAGATGGTGTAGATTTTTTTGAAGATGAAAAAGAGCCAATAGGATGCTTTGGAAAATGTAAGGAAATGTCTCAAGGAAAAGATACTACTACTGGTCACTGGGAAATGACTGGGATAATAGTTGATAAACCTTTTAAAACATTTGAACATGGATTTTCAAAAGAAATTATAGAAGAGTTTGAGAAAAAAACTGGAAGAAAAGTAGTAGGAAATAAGCCAGCTTCAGGGACTGTGATAATTGATGAATATGGAGAACATCAAATAAAAACTGGAGATGTAATAGTATATACTTCAGCTGATAGTGTATTTCAAATAGCAGCTAATGAAGAGGTGATTCCACTAGAAGAGTTGTATAGTATGTGTAAAATAGCTAGAGAAATAATGATGGGTGATAATGCAGTGGCTAGAGTAATTGCCAGACCATTTATAGGTAAAAAAACAGGTGAATTTGTTAGAACTTCAAATAGAAGAGATTATTCACTGGACCCATTTGAACCAACTGTACTTGATAATATAAAAGAATCAGGTCTTGAAGTATTAGCTGTTGGAAAAATAGAAGATATTTTTAATGGTAAAGGAATTACAGAAGCTATTCATACTAAAAGTAATATGGATGGAGTAGATGAAACTTTAAAATATATGAAACAAGATAATAAAGGCTTGATATATTCAAACCTTGTTGATTTTGATTCAAAATATGGTCATAGAAGAGACCCAGAAGGATATAAGAAAGCACTTGAAGAGTTTGATAATAGGCTTCCTGAGATAATGAGCAATATGAGGGAAGATGATATTCTTATAATTAATGCAGACCATGGAAATGACCCAACATATAAAGGTACAGACCATACAAGAGAATATATTCCAGTAATGATTTATGGTAGTAAGATTAAAAAAGGATTTAATTTAGGAATAAAAGATACTTTTGCTGATATTGGAGCAACTGTTGCAGATATATTGGATGTAAAACTGCCTAAACATGGAACGAGTTTTAAAAAAGATTTATTTTAAATATTAAATAGAAGATAAATATATAAGCTAATAAAAATTATCTTAATAGAATGAATGGAGGGATTGGAATGTTTGAAAAGATAGAACAAAGTAGTAAATTTATAAATTCTAAAATTAATATAAAGCCTAAAGTTGGTCTAATATTAGGTTCTGGGCTTGGTGATTTAGCAAATGATATAGAAGATTCTGTCATAATTAAATATAGCGAAATTCCAAATTTCCCTGTTTCAACAGTAGAAGGACATGCTGGGCAACTTGTTATTGGAAAGCTTGCAGGAAAAGAAGTAATTGCTATGCAAGGAAGATTTCATTACTATGAAGGTTATTCTCAAAAAGAAGCCACTTTTCCAGTTAGAGTTATGAAAGCTCTTGGAGTCGAAATTATTGTAGTAACTAATGCTGCTGGTGGCGTAAATAAGCAATTTAAACCAGGGGATTTGATGATTATAAGAGACCATATAAATTTTAGTGGTAGTAATCCATTAGTAGGAAAAAATGATGATAGACTTGGAGATAGATTTCCAGATATGTCAGATGCATATTCATGTAAATATATAGATATAGTTAAAGAGTGTGCTAAAGAATACAATATAGATGTAAAAGAAGGTGTATATATGTTCTTTAGTGGGCCTAATTATGAAACACCAGCAGAAGTAAGAATGGCTCAAATATTGGGGGCTGATGCAGTTGGAATGTCAACAGTTCCAGAAGTTATAGTAGCAGGACATTCTAATATTGATGTTATTGGTATATCTTGTATAACTAATATGGCTGCTGGTATCTTAAATCAACCACTAAGTCATGAAGAAGTTATACAAACTACTCAAAAAGTCAAATCAGAGTTTTTGAACTTAGTTAAGAGTACAGTTAAGAATTTATAGAGGATTTAAGTAAATTTATTATAAAATAGATAATGTACAATTTGAAAATAATTAATAAGGAGCTGTCTTGATATAGAAAAGTATTTCTAATAAGAGACAGTTTTTTATAATATTATAATATATAAATATGTTTATAAATTTATTTACATTATTACAGGTTAGAATGGAGATTTCAAGTATGAGAATGTATGATATTATAAAAAAAAAGAGAGATAATTTAGAACTTAGCAAAGAAGAGATAAATTACTTTATAGAAAACTATTCTAAAGGAGATATACCTGACTATCAAGCTTCTGCACTATTAATGTCTATTTATTTAAATAAGATGAATAGACAAGAAACTGTATATCTTACAGAGGCAATGATGCACTCTGGTGATATGATAGAGCTTTCAGATATCGATGGTATAAAAGTAGATAAACACAGTACAGGTGGTGTCGGAGATAAGACTACAATAGCTCTTATACCTTTAGTTGCTTCATGTGGAGCACCAGTTGCAAAAATGTCTGGAAGAGGTCTCGGGCATACTGGAGGAACTATTGATAAATTGGAAGCTATACCAGGTTTTTCTACAGAAATGGATATAAATAAATTTATTGATTCTGTAAACAAGCATAAAATAGCAGTTTGTGGTCAAAGTGCAAAGGTAGCAATTGCAGATAAAAAAATCTATGCTCTTAGGGATGTTACAGCAACTGTAGACAATATATCATTGATAGCATCTAGTGTAATGTCTAAAAAGCTAGCTTCCGGAGCTGATGCAATCGTATTAGATGTGAAAACTGGAAATGGGGCATTTATGAAGACTTTAGAGGAGTCTTTTGAATTGGCAAAAGCTATGGTTGATATAGGTGTTGGTATGAATAAAGATACCATAGGAATTGTGACAGATATGGATGAACCTCTAGGCTTTGCTGTTGGGAACTCTTTAGAGGTTATAGAAGCAATTGAAACCTTAAAAGGAAATGGACCAAAAGACCTTGTTGAATTATGTGAAGTTTTAGGAGCATATATGCTGGTTTTAGCAAAAGTTGCATGTAACTTTAATGATGGTATTGAAAAGATACAAGAATCAATAAAATCTGGTAGAGCTATAGATAAACTTAAAGAGTTCATAGAAAATCAAGGTGGAAATAAAGATATAGTTGATGATTATTCTCTATTTAAAGAATCAAAGTATAAGTATCCAATCAAATCAGATAAATCTGGGTATATAAGTAAGATTAAGGCAGAAGATATAGGCATATCAGCTATGATTCTTGGAGCTGGTAGAGAAACTAAAGATGATATTTTAGATTTATCAGCAGGAATAATTTTAGAAAAAAAAGTTGGAGATTATGTAAAAAAGGGTGAAGTTTTAGCATATATGCACTATGATGATGAGAAAAAACTTACATTAGCAAAGGATAGATTCGTCAATTCATATTCTATTGTAGATGAAGAAATAGAAAAAAATAAATTAGTATATGGTATTGTAACTAAAGATGAAATTAAAAAATTTTAGAAAATTTTAGAAAAAGTGATTATAAAAAGCCTAACATGTTAAAAATAGTGTTAGGTTTTTTATTTTTTTGAAAAGTTTGAGAAGTATTAAATATATAATAATAAAAATATATTTTAAAGTATTTTTTTATAATATAAATAAGTTTATTCGACAAGATGATTGAAAATTACAGTGCTTAGTTTTATAATAGAAAATGGACAAATATACATAAGGAGTAGATTATATTATGAATTTTAAAAAAAATAGATTGAAAATAGTAGCATTAATAGTTGTTATTTTAATTGTTGTGGTAGGTATATTTGTGTCTATGCAAATAGGTCCTTATGACAAAAATAACAAAGAAGATGTAATTATTGACATTCCAAGTGGAGCATCAGTTGGAAAAATATCTGACATACTATATGAAAATAAATTAATAAAAAATGAATTATTGTTTAAATTGATAGTAAAAGTAAGTAATAAGGCACCATCTATAAAATCAGGAACATATTTACTTAATCAATCGTATTCAAATAATGATATAATAAGCCTTTTAGCTTCAGGAAAAATATATCATGATGGTGTAAAAGTAACTATTCCAGAAGGGTCTACATCTAAAGAAATTATATCAATATTAGTAAATAAAAACTTAGGAGATAAAACTACCTTTGAAAATCTAATAAAAAAACCTCAAGAGTTTTATGACAAGTTTACATTTTTAAAAGAAGATGGAATAACTTCTTTAGAGGGATTTTTGTATCCAGAAACATATTATTTTAATTCAAAGAAACAATCAGAGGAAGATATTTTAAATGAAATGTTAAACGTATTTGATAGTAAATATACAGACAAATTTAAAAAGAAACAAAAAGAATCAAAGATGACTCTTCAAGAAGTAATGGAGATGGCTTCAATAATTGAAAAAGAAGCTGTACTTGATAAAGATAGACCAATAATTGCAAGTGTATTTTACAATAGACTTAAAGTAGGTATGCCTCTTCAATCAGATGCAACAATACAATATATATTTGAAGAAAGAAAGAAAATTGTAACTTATAATGATTTAAAAATTGATTCACCATATAATAGTTACAAAAATAAAGGATTACCTCCTACACCAATATCAAATCCTGGTATAAAATCTATTGAGGCAGCACTTTACCCAGATAAAACAGATTACTTGTATTTTGTAGCAAAGATTGATGGAGGAAATAACTATAGTACAAACTATCAAGACCATTTAAAATATGTTAAAGAGTACAAGGAAGCGAGAGATAAACAAGGTAAAGATACAAAAACAACAAATAATGAAAATACCACAAAATAAACAATGATTATAAAAAGTCTAACAGGGTAAGAATAATGTTGGGCTTTTTTATTGAAAATTGTTATTCTTAGATTTATAATAAAGAAAGTGTAAATATACAGAGCAATATGAATTTAAAAAATAATAAATTAAGACAAAATTTTGATGTTTATTATTTTAGGGAGTGTTTTTATGAGTAATATAGTTAATGACTTGGTTGAAGATTATATAAGAGTAACATTAAAAGAAAAAGAAGGACTTTTAAAAGATTTGGAAATTTATGCTGAAGAAAATAGTGTTCCTATAATACACAAAGAAGTTTCAGACTTGTTAAAAGTTTTATTAAAGATTCAAAAGCCGAAAAGAGTTTTAGAAGTAGGATGTGCAATTGGTTATTCTTCTATTTTCTTTGCAACAATCATAGGAAAAGGTGCAGATATAATAACTGTTGAAAGAAGCGAAAAAATGATAGAAAAAGCAAAAGAAAATATAAAATTAGCTGGATTTGAAAATAATATAACTATACTAGAAGGAGATGCAGAAGAAAAATTGAGTCAAATCCAAGGTGAATTTGACCTTATATTTATAGATGCAGCAAAAGGTCAATACAAGCTATTTTTTGATTTAGTTATAGATAAGCTAAAAGATGGTGGACTATTAGTTTCTGATAATATTTTATATAAAGGAATGGTTGCACATGATGATTTTGTTGTAAGAAGAAAGAAAACCATAGTAAAAAGAATGAGAAATTATTTAGATTATATATGTAATTGTGATTATTTGAGTACATCATTGATACCAATCGGAGATGGTGTGGCATTAAGTTATAAAGAAAGTAAAAGAGGTGACGTAGATGGAATTAAATAAAGTTGAACTTTTAGCTCCAGCAGGTGATTTGGAGAGATTAAAAATAGCTATAACATATGGAGCAGACGCTGTCTATATAGGTGGAGAAATCTTTGGAATGAGGTCTGCTGCAAAAAACTTTAGTAAAGAAGATATGGCAGAAGGTGTAGCTTTTGCACATGAGAGAGGGAAGAAAGTCTTTGTAACAGTAAATATAATACCTCACAATGAAGATTTCCTACAATTAGAAGCTTATTTATTGGAGTTAGAAGAGATAGGAATAGATGCAGTTATAATAGCTGACCCAGGTGTTCTTAGTGTAATTAAAAAAGTAATTCCAAATATGGAAATACATTTAAGTACACAAGCAAATACAACTAATTATCTTAGTGCCAATTTTTGGTATGAACATGGAATAAAAAGAGTTGTAGTGGCAAGAGAATTATCATTTGATGAAATATCTGAAATAAGAGCTAAAACACCTTTAGATATGGATATAGAAGCTTTTATGCATGGAGCTATGTGTATCTCTTACTCAGGAAGATGTTTGATAAGTAATTATATGACTGGAAGAGATGCAAACAAAGGTTCTTGTGCTCAATCTTGCAGATGGCAATATCATTTAGTTGAAGAAAAAAGACCTGGTGAATATTTCCCTATATATGAGGATGAAAGAGGTACATTCTTTTTTAACTCAAAAGATTTGTGTATGATAGAATACATACCAGAATTAATTAAATCTGGTATAACAAGCTTAAAAATAGAAGGAAGAATGAAGACATCATATTACGTAGCAACAGTTGTAAGAGCATATAGAATGGCAATAGATGAATTTTATAAGGACCCTGAAAACTGGAAATTTAATCCTATGTGGATGGAAGAGTTGAAGAAAGGGAGCCATAGACATTTCACATCAGGTTTTTACTTGAATAAGCCAACAACAGAAGACCAAAATTATCAATCAGCATCATATGTTAGAAACTATGATTTTATAGGTATAGTTAGAGAGACAGAGGATGAAAATGGGCTTATTGTAGTTGAACAGAGAAATAAAATGTGTGTTGGTGATGAAATAGAAGTTATGGGACCTTATAAAGAAACTATGTTTACTAAAATAGAAGAAATGTACAACGAAGAAGGAGAGCCTATAGAATCAGCTCCTCACCCTAGACAGATAGTTAAGTTAAAACTATCTGTAAAAGTTGAGAAAGATTATATGCTTAGAAAAGTTATAGAAGAAAAAGTTGAAGAGTAATAAAAATTTAATAAAAATAGTATTAGCCCCTTAGAAATTGTCAATAATGAAATTATCTAAGGGGTGATTTCATGTCAAAAAAGAAGACTCCATTTTTTAAAAAAGTGGGAAAGAGAAGCTGGTATATATTTACTATAATTTTAATAATTTATAGTGGTTTAATATATAGGCTAGTTGATATACAGGTATTAAAAGGTGATAAGTACAAAAAAAATGTTGAATCGCAGAGTGTTGAGAAAGTAGAGTTAAATAGTGGACGAGGCATAATTTATGATAGAAATAATAAGAAACTTACAGATACAAGTAAAGTTCAGATTTTAGTTGTTGAGAAAGAAAAATTAAATAACAACTATAAAATACTGGAACTTGTTAAGAAGGCTACGAAGATGGATGATTTGGAAATATATAAAATTATACAAGAACAATTGGCACATCCTATAATACAAATTCAGACCGAAAATATTGATAATAGCATGAAAAAACAACTTGAGAAGAATGGTATAATGTTAGAAGAAAAGACTATGCGATATTCACAGGATGGTTTATTATCACATACAATAGGTTATATAAAAGATGATGATAAATCAGGTCAATTGGGGATAGAAAAAAGTATGGATAGTGTGCTTAGAAACTCAAATGAAAAATATATAAGTGCCTTTAAAGCAGGAGATGCGGGAAACGAAAAATCTCTAAATATTTTAAAGGGAAGTGTAAAAACAATTGATGAAAAAGATAAAGATAAACATTTAAAAACTACTATTGATTATGATATTCAAAAAAATTTAGAGCAAATACTAAATAAAGAAGAAAATCCAACAGCAGCAGTGATTTCAGACGTATCTACAGGTGAAATTCTTGCTATGTGTTCTAGACCTAATTTTGACCAAAATAACATAGCAAAGAGTTTAAAGAGTAAAAATGGAGAATTTGAGAATAGAGTCATAAAATCGACATATCCGCCAGGTTCTGTGTTTAAGATGGTAGTACTATTTTCTGCGCTTGAAAATGGAGTTGTAGATGAGAATTATACCTATAATTGCAAAGGTAAAACTAAAGTTGGAAATAGTAATGAAATATTGCGATGCAATAAACTAGATGGACATGGTCTTCAATCCTTACAGCAAACTTTTTCTAATTCATGTAATCCAGCATTTTTAGATATAGCAATGAAAGTTGGTAAAGAGAAGATATTAAAATCTGCTGAAAAATTACATTTATTTGAAAAGGTTGATATTGGTCTTGATGAAGAACGAATTAGAGAAGCTCCAAAAAATATATCAATACGTAATTTAGCTATAGGTCAAGAAAATATAGAATTTACACCACTCCAAATAAATCAAATGACCCAGATAATAGCTAATAATGGAACATTTGAACCATTATATTTATATAAAAGTCTTGTAAATAATGATATGGAGACAGTAAAAACCTATAAGTCTTCAAAAAAAGAAGAAATTATTTCTCCTTATGTATGCACACAAGTAAAAGAAATTATGAAATCTGTTTCTAAAGTTGGAACAGCTAAAGTCCTAAAGGATTTAGAAGGAGGATGTGGGGTAAAAACTGGTACAGCTCAAAGTAGTCTGAATAAAAAGCCAATAGATCATGGTTGGATAACTGGATTTTATCCAGAGAAAAGACCTAAGTATGTAATAACTGTGCTAGTAGAAGGAACTCAAAAGGAAAGTAAATCAGCAATACCTATATTTAAAGAAATATGTGAAAGTATAAAATAAAGTCATGTATTATAAAATTTAAGGATATATCGTAATTTTAATTTTTAGGCAAGTTGTTTTGTCTAATGTTATACGATATATCCTTCTAAAAATATAATATTAATTTTCTTGAACAAGCTCTTTTTCTAGTTTTTTAAGAGCTTTTTTTTCGATTCTGGACACATATGATCTAGAGATATCAAGTCTTTGTGCTATTTCTCTTTGAGTTTTATACCCATAAGGAGTTAACCCGTATCTTAACTGGACAATTTCTCTTTCTCTAGGAGTAAGGATTTTGTTAAGTTGTTCATATAGTTTTCCAACTTGAACTTTTAACTCAACTTCGTCAAGAACATAGTTGACATCTGTACCAAGTATATCCAAAAGACTTATTTCATTACCTTCTTTATCTGTTCCGATAGGGTCTTGTAGAGATACTTGTGATTTGTTTTTTTTGTTAGATCTGATATTCATTAAAATTTCATTTTCAATACATCTAGAAGCGTATGTTGCCAGTCGAGTTCCTTTATCTATATTATAAGTTTCTATAGCTTTTATTAATCCTATTGTACCTATAGATATTAAATCATCTTGATCCTCTGTCGAATTGTTATATTTTTTTGCGATATAAGCTACTAATCTCATGTTTCTTTCAATCAATATATCTTTTGCACTTTTATCATTTTCTATTTTAAATTTAGTTAAATACTCAATCTCTTCTTCAGGGGTTAAGGGTTTTTCAAAAGATTTAAGCGCTGCCAATAAGTCACCCCCCTTTTTAACGGTCACTTTAAATTATATGAAGGAGACTTATCCAAGTTGACTGTTATTCAATAAAATAATATGTATACTGTTAGAATTTAAAACATATATTTACAAACTTTTGGCTGTAATATAACATTAAAAAGAAGAATTTAAGTTTAATTTTTTGTTGAATATATAAAAAATAAGACGGATAAATTATTAGTTTATTTGGTATAAATTGAATTTTAGATGTCAATAAATAAAAGGGAGAAAGATATGATTATAAATAGCGAAACAAAGCTTATATGTCTTTTAGGACATCCAGTGAAACAAAGCTTTTCACCAATCATGCATAACTACTTATTTGAAAAATACAAACAAAATAATGTTTATGTATGCTTTGATGTAGAGCCAAAAGACTTATGGAAAACAGTAGAGTCCATAAAAAGTATGGGGATAGAGGGTTGTAATGTGACAATACCTCATAAGGTAAATATAATTAAATACTTGGATTATATTGAATACAAAGCAAAATTAGTTGGAGCAGTTAATACGATTAAGAATGAAGGAGGTAGATTAAAAGGATATAATACTGATGGAGTTGGATTTGTAAAAGCTGTAATTGAAAATGGGTTTGACCTAAAAGACAAAAAGGTCATGATATTAGGTTGTGGAGGTTCGTGTAGAAGTATTGCTATTGAACTTGCATTTAACAATGTAAAATCTATAGAAATAAGAAATAGAAGTATAGATAAAGCAAGGGAAATATCAAATATAATAAAATCCAGTTTTAAATTAGATGTAGTCTATAGCACTAAAGAAGTTGATAAAAATGATTTAAGCAAAATTGATATACTTATAAATACTACACCAATAGGTATGGGGAATAACTTATGTCCAATAGATGAATCATTGATTCCAAGCAAAAAAATACTAGTATGTGATATAGTATACAAGCCTCATGAAACAAGCCTTATAAAATGGGCGAGAAAATACAATTTAGATGTTATATTTGGAATTGATATGTTAATAAATCAAGGTCTAAGTGCATTTTGTATATGGACTGGAATAAAGTTAGATAGTAATGAAAATAGTTGTATAAAAGAGCTTTATGAAAAGAATTTATAACTAAATCCTTAAGATTTAATCTATAGAATAAAAATATTAATGAGAGGTTTTTTATTATTGAAAACGAAAAAGAGTGGTTTTATATCAATTGAATGTATAATGAGTATCGCCATATTATATGTAGCTGTGTATTTGGTATCTACATCTTTATATAACTGCTATAGTTTTATTAGTAAAAATGTATCCAATAGAGAAATGTTAAATATTGCAAAGAAATACTTGGAAGATGAGAAATATAAAATAAAAAATAATGAATATCAATTGACTGAGGATGAAATAAATAAAAACTACATAAAAGGTTATGAGATAAATAGCACAGTGAAACAAATTTTAAACTATTATCAATGTTATGAGATAAATATGGAAATTAAGAGTGATTTAAAACAATTAAGATTTAAGAGTTATGTTACGAAATAATAAAGGTTCTATATTAATAATAACATTGATAATATTTTCTATTATAAGCACTGTATGTATTATGTGTATAGGTTTAATTTATAGTAATGATAACTTATTTGAATTAGAATATAAAGATGCTAAGTTAAGGGAAGTTTCTTTAAGTGGTATAGAAATATCAATAAGTAATGTTCTTTGCTGTGTGGAAGAAGCTATTAATATATCTAATAATGAAGAAGAATTTAGAGACTATTTCTTAGGAAATAATATGATTGATTGTATAAAAAAAATAAAAGATATATCTTATAGTAATTTAGAAGAAGTTCATTTAAAAATAGAAAACAATACTATATATGACAAAGGAGATTTTTTTGAATTTGACATAACAAGTACAGCTAGAGAGAAAGACTTTTTAAAAGTAATAAAAGTGAGCGTGAAAATTAAAAATCCATGGGTAGGAGTTGATATTAAAGATTATACAGAGGCTGATTATAGTGATAAAGATTCTATTGAAACATCTGATGAGTCTAAATCGTTTGACCAAATAGAACTTTCAACTATATTTGAGACTGACAGTAAAGATTTTGATAATCAAAACACTAATGGAGAAGAAGAAATCGACCAAGAGATAATAGAAAATATAAAAAAGAACTTTGATGAAAAAAACTTAGTATATATATATAAGTATAGGGGTGTATAACTTTGAAAAAAGAAGGAATGTGACTGTAATAGAATTAGTAGTATCCATAAGTATAATACTATTGATAACTACAATATGTTTTCCAAAAGATAATCTTGAAAATCATAAAATAAATTTATTTGCACGTCAACTTTGTTCAGATATAAGGTATGTTAGACGAATTAATATGTTTAGCAACTACAATACATATATATACTATATAAAACAAAAGGAACAAGAAGGATATGTATTGAGAAAAGATGGCAAAGATGTTAAATCCATAGTACTGCCTAGAAATGTAAGAATCGCAAGAAGTATTGAAACTATAAAATTTAAATCTGATGGCTCACCTCAAAGAGCAACTACAATAGAGATATATAATGGTAGATTAAATAAAACTATAACAATAACACCTGTAAGTGGAAGAGTACTTTTGAAAGAGGGAAAATATGAAACGTAAATGTGGATATTTACTTTTAGAAAGTGCAGTATCTTTAACTGTAATTGTAGTACTGGTGATAACTTTATATTCTATATTTACACTTACAATGAATTTAAAAGTTAAAATAGAAGATAAAATGGAGTTACAACAACAAAGTATTGAAATTACAAAATCTATAGAAGGAATCATTAGTAATTCTAAGGGGATAATAAATTTATCTTCTAATGATGAAGGTTTAAAAAAAATGACATCCATAAAATGTAGATATATAGATGAAAATACAACTTATAATGAAGAATATACAAGCAACAAAGAAATTATATTAAATGAGAGACGAAATAAGTTGTTTGTAAATTCTTTAAATGGTGAAAGTAGTCAAGCTGGTGGATATGAAATTGGTGATTATGTAGATGAAATGTATGTCTCAATGTCTAATAATGGAGAATATATTAATATAATATTGAAATTATCAAAACGTAATCAAAGATATGAAACTGAGTTTAAAGTAAAAGTATGGAATTTTATTAAAAATGTGTAATTTTAAGTAACAGTATTATTAATGAAGAAAAATGTTTTAAATTTTCATAAAAGTCATTCTGTAAAAATCTAAAAAATTATGTTTATCCATTGTTTTTAAATAAAAAGTAATGAGTAATAGTGGAAAGTATAGCTGTAGAGATAAATAATATCAATATATAAAATGTATAAAGTGTGATTATAGATGTAAATAATAAAAATATAGGATAAGTAATCTGCCAAATACTTGTTTATATTGTATAACTTATGATATTATGATATTAGTAAAAATTTGTAATCCTGACTTGACAGAATTCAAGTAAGAGATATAATTTTAAAGGCATAGTAATGTAAAATTTACTAAAAAATAAGAAATTTATTTTAATATGGAGGAACAAAAAATGGTATCAGCAGGTGATTTTAGAAAAGGTGTTACATTTGAAAAAGATGGACAACCATGTTTAGTAGTTGATTTTCAACACGTTAAGCCAGGTAAAGGAGCTGCTTTCGTTAGAACTAAATACAGAAATTTAAAAACAGGAGCTATAAGAGAAGAAAGTTTTAATCCAAGTGAAAAATTCCCTAAAGCTGTAATAGATACAAGACAAATGCAATATCTATACAATGATGGTGAGTTATATTATTTTATGGACCAAGAAAATTTTGAACAAATACCATTAAACTATGATCAAGTTGAAGATGCAATTAAATTCTTAAAAGAAAATGAAGTTGCTACAATAAGATTTTATCAAGGACAACCATTCCAAGTGGAAGCTCCAAACTTTGCAGAGCTAGAAGTTGTAGATACAGAGCCAGGAATAAAGGGTGATACAGCAAGTAATGTAACTAAAGCAGCTACAGTTGAAACTGGTGCAGTTGTTCAAGTTCCATTATTTATAAATACTGGAGATAAAGTAAAGATAGATACTAGAACAGGTGAATATTTATCAAGAGTATAAAAATTTATGTATATAAAAGCTTATATGTCTTAATAATATAAGATATATGAGCTTTTAGTTTATATATTAAAAAGAAAGCGAGGGGTGTTACATGAAACATTTATATGAAGAAGTTGCATACTTAAAAGGTTTAGCAGAAGGTTTAGAAATAAGCACTGAAAGTAAAGAAGGGAAAATGATACATAAAATAGTTGATGCATTAGAAGTATTTGCAGAAGCTATTGTAACATTGGATGAAGAACAGGAAGAACTTCAAGATTTTGTTGAATCTATAGACGAAGATTTAGCAGATTTAGAAGAAGATATTGCTGACATGGAAGATGACCTTTACGAAGAAGATGAAGAAAATGATGACGATGAGGACTTCAGCTATATAGAAATGGAATGCCCAAATTGTGGAGAATTAGTAGAAATAGACGAAGATTTATTATATGATGATGACGTAGATGTTGTTTGTCCTGATTGTAAGGCTGTAATATTATCATCAGAAGATGATTATGATGATGATGATTGTACATGTGGTGGTTGTTCGAATTGTGATGATAGAGAATAAAAATTCATAAGAAATAAAACTGCCTATGATGCCTATGAGATATTTTGTTTCATAGGTAGTTTTATTTTTATGAGGACAAGTATTTTAGATTTTGGTTTTGCAATAGTTGCACAAAAATAGTACACTAGAATTTATAGAATAGGATTTTGGAGGGATGTAATAATGAAGATAAGTAAAAAATTACTAGATAATATACAAAGATTTGAAGATGTTATAAATTATAAATTTAAAAATAAAGAATATATACTAGAAGCTCTTACACATAGTTCATATTCTAATGAAAATAAGAGATATAATTTTAATGAAAGATTAGAATTTTTAGGAGATTCAGTTTTAGGCATAGTGATAAGTGATTATTTATTTAATGAAGAATCTAATCTGCCCGAAGGGGAATTGACTAAGCTTAGAGCAAATATAGTTTGTGAGGATTCATTAAGTGAAGTTGCAAATGATATAAATTTAGGGGTTCATATGTTACTGGGTAGAGGTGAAGAAGCTACTGGAGGTAGACATAGAACTTCAATATTAGCAGATGCATTTGAGGCTGTAATAGCAGCAATATATCTTGATGGAGGATTTGAAAGTGCAAGACAATTTATATTACACCATATGGAAAATATAATTTACGATTCAAGAAAGGGAAATATATTTAGAGACTATAAAACACATCTTCAAGAAGTATTACAAGGAAATGGAGAAAATAATATTTGGTATAGGCTTATAGAAGAAAAAGGACCAGACCATAATAAAAGGTTTGTTATGGAAGTGGGAATTAATGAAGGTGTTTTGGGGATAGGAGAAGGTAAAAGTAAAAAAGAAGCAGAACAATTGGCTGCTAAAGTAGCTTTAAAGAAAAAATTATGGGAAAAATAAATATAATATGTAAAAATATAAAAAGAAATATTTAGATTAGAAGGATGTTGTAGATGAAAAAGAGAATTATACCTATATTTGTTCCTCACAAAGGTTGTCCTCATGATTGTATATTTTGTAATCAAAAAAAAATAACAGGTGTGAGTACTGATGTTACTAGTGAAGATGCAAGAAATATAATTGAAGAATGTCTAAAGACTATAGATAAGGATGCTGATGTAGAAATAGCATTTTTTGGTGGAAGTTTTACTGCCATAGATGTAGATATACAAAAAAGTTTATTAGCTGTTGCCAAAGAATATGTAGAAAAAGGTTTTATAAAAGATATTAGAATGTCCACAAGGCCAGATTGTATTAGTGAAGAAATATTGGAAATGTTAAAAGAATATAAGACAAGTATAATAGAGCTTGGAGTACAATCCTTAGATGAAAAAGTATTGTTAGATAGTATTAGAGGTCATCAGTCAGAAATTGTATATAAGAGTTCAAAGTTGATAAAAAATAGTGGAATTAAACTTGGTTTACAAATGATGGTTGGGCTTCCAGCTGATACAGAAGAAAAATGCATATTTACAGCCAAAAAATTTGTAGAGCTTAGACCAGATTGTGTAAGAATTTATCCAACTTTAGTGGTAAAAGAGACTGGTCTGGAAAAATTGATGGAGCAAAACGAATATAAGCCATTTACACTTGACGAGAGTATAAGAATAGTAAAAAAAGTACTTGTATTATTTTATGTTAATGATATAAATGTAATAAGAGTCGGGCTTCAAGCTACTGATGATATACAAATGGGAAAAGCTGTCTTAGCGGGTCCATATCACCCTGCTTTTAGAGAATTAGTAGAAGCTGAGATGATAAAAGATTATTTAGAATTTCTTATTTTACAAAATAAAAATATAAATAACGTGTTGGTGAAGTCTAATAAAAAGAATATTTCTAAAATAATAGGAAATAAAAAAACAAATATTAAATATATGAAAGAAAATTTTGGTGTGATTTTAAAAACACAAGAATCAGATTTAGATATAAATCAATTAGAAATTGTGTTAGATGGGAAAAGTTTAATTATTGCTAATATGAGAGACATCCATAGAAAATTGTATGACATTTATAACCTTTAGTTTTAACAATGAAGGGAGAGAAACGATTTGTATTTAAAGAGACTAGAGTTAAAGGGATTTAAATCCTTTCCAGTAAAGACAGATATTATTTTTAAAGAAGGAATAACAGCGATAGTAGGACCAAATGGAAGTGGAAAAAGTAACATATCTGATGCCGTAAGATGGGTATTAGGAGAACAAAGTATCAAAAGTCTTAGAGGAGACAAACTTGAAGATGTAATATTTGCAGGTACAGATACAAAAAAACCCATGAATTACTGTGAAGTAGCTCTTACTATTGACAATTCTGAGAATCAATTAGAATTAGACTTTACAGAAGTGACTATAAGAAGAAGAGCTTATAGAAATGGAGAAAGTGAATTTTTTCTAAATAATAAGAGTTGCAGATTAAAGGATATAAAAGAAGTCTTTTTAGATACTGGTATTGGAAAAGATGGTTATTCAATCATAGAGCAAGGAAAAGTAGATGAAATATTGAGTAATAATCCTTTAAGTAGAAGAAAAGTTTTTGATGAAGCTTGTGGTATATCAAAATATAGATATAAAAAACAGGAAGCAGAAAGAAATTTAAGTAATACAAAAGAAAATTTAGAAAGAATAGATGATATATATATAGAAATTGAAAATCAATTAAAACCTCTTTTTAATCAACAAACAAAAGCAAAAAAGTATTTAGAAATAAGTGAAAAATTAAAAATATTAGAAGTCAATAATTTTATAAGAGAAATTGAAGGAATAGAAAAAGAACTGAGTGAAGTTGATGAGCATAGTAAAGTTCTTGAAAAAGAACTTAAAGAAAAAGAAGAACAAAAAAATGTTGTAGAGAAAAAACAAGAAGATGTTGATAAGGAGATAGAGGTACTACAAGATGTAATTGAAAAATCTGTAGATTATATAAATTCAATTAAAGGTGTTATATCAAAAAAAGAGTCACAGATAAATTTAATTAAAGAAAGAATAAAAAACTTTACAAATGAAATTCATAGAAAAAATTCTGAAATAAACAATATAAAAGAAAAGCTAAATGAAAATAAGGTATACATAAAAGAATTAGAAAGTAATAAGTCTTCAAATAGCGAAGAGTTATCGATATTACAAGAGAATATAAAAAAGTTAGAATCTAGTAAAGAAAATCAAAGGATGAAGTTGGAATCTTTAAATAATGATATAGAATTATTTAAAGAAAATATAATAGATATATTAAATAAGAAGCAAGAATTTAGTAATAAGTTATCTGCTTTAAATGCAAATAAAGAAAATATGAATATCAGAGATGAAAACATAAACTCAGAAATAGCAGAGTTAAACCAAAATGTCCAAACAAAATCTTCTGAATTAGATAGTATAAATAAAGAATTTAATATGAAAAAAGAAAATTTAAACAATGTGAATAACAGAAATAAAAAATTAACTGCTGATTTACAATATTCTATTAATGAACTCAATAAGGTAGAAGATGAAATACAGAAAAGTAAATACAATCTAAATGGATATAACTCAAAGTTAAATGTTTATATAGATATGGAAAATCATTATGAGGGATTTAATAGAGGTGTAAAAGAAGTATTAAAAAATAAGGATTTAAGAGGTATTCATGGAGCGCTAGGACAGATTATAAATGTTCCTGAAAAATATGAGAAATCCGTAGAAGCAGCACTTGGTGCTTATATGCAAAATATAATAACTGATGATGAGTTTAGTGCTAAATCTGCAATAAACTATTTAAAGAAGAATAATTTAGGAAGAGTAACATTTCTGCCATTAAATATAATTAAATCAAATAAAATAAGTTTGGGAAATTTAAAAGCAAATACTAAATTTATAGGAATAGCAAGTGATTTAATTACGTTTGATGAAAAATATAGAAATATAATTGAAAATATACTTGGAAGAACGATATTTATAAATAATATAGATGAGGGGATAAAATTTGCAAAAGAAACTGGTCATAGATTTAAAATAGTAACTTTAGATGGTGAAATTTTAAATCCAGGAGGTTCTTTAACAGGAGGTAGTTTAAAAACTAACGGAAATATATTATCAAGAAAAAGATTTATTAACGAATATACAGAAAAAATAAATGATGTTAAGGTTGAGATTTCAGGTCTAGAAATTACAAAAGAATCTCTAAATAAAAATATAAAAAATATAAAAAGTGAAATTGACTTAGTTGAAAATGAAGTAAAAGATTTAGAAAAAAGCATTATAATAAAGAGTACAAGTATAGAAAATATCGAATCTGAGATTGAATCTTTAAAATCTAGCATTACTAGATTAAATAATGAGAAAAGTGATTTGGGTTCTAACTTGAATTATACTCTCGAAAAAAGTGACATTGTTAAAAAAGAGATGGAAGCACTAGAAAATACATACAATCAAAATAAAGAAAAAATTGATATATTAAGTGATGAAATAAAAAAATATAATGATTTGTATGATAAAGAAAAATCTGAATTTGATGAATTAAACCTAACTTTAGTAAAGAAAACAGAAGCTTATAATAGTATAGTTAGAGATATAAAAAGAATATCTGGTGAAAATTGTGAGTTAGAAGAAAAAACCAAACAATTAGATGAATCATTAAATTATGAAGAACAAGAAATAGTTAAGTTACAAGACTCTATAGCTATTGAAGAAAAAGAAAAAGAAAACTTAATTAAGCAATTAGGGGACAGCAATAGAAATCTTGAAACTAGAAAAATAGCTAAAGATGACTTGAAAAATAACTTTGATGAAATTGGTAAAGAGTTAAAAATTATAGATAGACAACATATAGAACTTAAAGAAAGTTTATTTAAGGTTGGTGGAAGATTAGAAAGATTAAAAACTAGTCAAGACACATATATAAATAAGTTATTTGAACAATATGAAATGACTTTAGTACAAGCATTGGAAATCAAAGATGAAAATCTAGAGATAGATAGAAAATTCTTAGAAAATTTAAAGAGAGAAATAAGAAGTCTTGGGAATATAAATATAGATTCTATCAAAGAATATGAAGAAATAAAAGAAAGATATGATTTTTATAGTGAACAAAAACAAGATTTAGAAGAATCTATGGAGGAAATAGAAAAACTTATACATACATTAGAAGAAAATATGAAATCTGAATTTGAGGTTAAATTTGAAGAAATAAGTAAAAACTTTAAGTATGTGTACAAAAGACTTTTTGGTGGTGGATGTGGAGAATTAACTATTTTAGATAAAGAAAATTTATTAGAAAGTGATATACTAATAACAGCTCAACCACCTGGTAAAAAAATGAAGAATTTAAATCTACTGTCTGGTGGAGAAAAAGCTCTAACTGCAATAAGTATATTATTTGCAATATTAATTACAAAACCAACACCATTTTGCATATTAGATGAAATTGAGGCTCCACTTGATGATGCAAATATATTCAGATTTGGAGAATTTTTAAAGGATTTATCTAAAGAGACACAATTTATATCAGTAACTCATAGGAGAGGAACTATGGAAGCTGCTGATTATATATATGGGGTTACAATGCAAGAAAAAGCTATTTCAAAAGTTATTAGTTTAAAACTAAAAGAAGCTCAAGAGATAACTGATATTATATAACTTAGATTGACATAGGAGGAAGAATAGTGTTAAAAAAATTATTTGGTTTTGGCAAAGACAAGGATAAGGAATTAGAAAAAAAAGATGTTGGCTCAGAAGAAGAAATAGAAACTGGTGCTGACAACTTAGAAAATGTAGAAGAAACAATTTTTTCAGGGTTTGAGGAGGAAGTTGTAGATAAAGTAGAAGATATTCCAGAAAAAACTGAAGAAGAAGTTGTTGATGAAAGTGCTGAAGAAGATAGAGAGATAGAAGATAAGATAGATACTAATGAACAAGATGTAGAAGAGATAATAAATAATGATTCTCTAGATAGTGAAATAGAAGCATTAAACAATGATAATAATGATGAAGAAACTGAACATGAAGATTATGAAAATAAAGAAGAGAAATATGAAGAAAAGAAAGTTAATTTGTTTGAAAGATTAAAACAAGGATTAACAAAGGCAAAACAAGGAATAACTGATAGAATAGATGAGGTTTTAAAATCATATACAAAAATAGATGAAGAATTGCTTGAGGATTTAGAGGAAATTTTAATAACAGCAGATGTTGGTGTAAATACAACTATGGACATAATTGAGAAACTAAGAGATAAGATAAAGCAAAAGGGAATTACTGAACCAATAAAGGTAAGAGAAGAACTTAAATCTATAGTTGAAGATATCCTTACAAATGAAAACTCTACATTAGACATAGAACCAGCTCCATGTATAATTCTAATGGTAGGTGTAAATGGAGTGGGCAAAACTACTACAATAGGAAAATTGGCAAATAGATATAAAAAAGATGGGAAAAAAGTTTTATTAGCAGCAGCAGATACATTTAGAGCAGCAGCAACAGAGCAATTAGAAATCTGGGCAAATAGAACTAATGTAGACATAATAAAGCATCAAGAAGGAGCAGATCCAGGAGCAGTAGTGTTTGATGCCATAAAGGCAGCAAAAGCTAGAAAGACAGATTTATTGATATGTGATACAGCTGGAAGGTTACACAACAAAGCTAATCTTATGAATGAACTTGGAAAAGTATTTAAAATAGTAGATAGAGAATTTCCAGAAGCAAAGCGTGAGGTACTTCTTGTGGTAGATGCCACAACAGGTCAAAATGCAGTTGTTCAAGCTAAAACATTTAAAGAAGTTGCAGATATAACAGGTATAGTACTTACAAAACTTGATGGAACAGCAAAAGGTGGAGTAGTGCTTGCAGTAAAGTCAGAAGTAGATGTACCTGTAAAACTTATTGGAGTTGGAGAAAGAGTAGAAGACTTACAGGATTTTGATGCAAAATCATTTTCAGATGCATTATTTGGTAACTAGCATTCTTTTAAAAATAATGGTTGACAAGAGTGTTTATATGATATAAAATACAATAGTGTAAAGTAAATAACCTTTACAGTATACTGCTAGGAAGTGTAAGATATGAATATAGAAAAAATGGTCGAAATTGGATTGTTATTTGAACAGTATAAAGAATTACTAACTGATAAGCAAAAAGAGATAGTAGCTCTATACTATGAAGAGGATTACTCTTTAGGTGAAATCAGTGAGAATTTAAGTGTATCAAGACAAGGTGTATATGATACATTGAAACGTTCAGAAAAGATACTAAGAGATTATGAAGAAAAGCTACATTTAGTATCTAAGCTTCAAGAACAGGAAAAAAATATTAAATTTATAAGAAATAAAATTATTGACATTAAAGAAGATTTATTGCACAATAGAGATTGTGCTAATTTAATCCCTAAGCTAGAAAATATAGAAGATGTATGTAGGGAGATGATAAAATGATATTTGAAGGATTGTCGGATAAACTACAAGGGGCATTCAGTAAGTTAAAGTCAAAAGGAAAACTTACAGAAGCAGATGTAAAAAATGCTATGAGAGAAGTTAAACTTGCTCTTCTTGAAGCAGATGTTAACTTTAAAGTAGTTAAAGATTTTATAAAAAAAGTTCAAGAGAGATGTGTTGGACAAGAGGTTATGCAAAGTTTGACACCAGCTCAACATGTAATAAAAATTGTAAATGAAGAACTTACAAGTTTAATGGGGGATGTACAAAGTAAAGTAATGATTTCCTCAAAACCTCCTACAATCTTAATGATGGTTGGATTGCAAGGTGCAGGTAAAACTACGACAGCAGGAAAACTTGGAGGATATTTTAAAAAGCAAGGCAAGAAGCCTCTATTGGTGGCTTGTGATATTTATAGACCAGCAGCTATAAAGCAACTTCAAGTTGTTGGTGAAAAATTGGATATACCTGTATTCAATATGGGAGATAAAGAAAGTCCAGTAAATATTGCCAAGGCAGGTTTAAGTCATGCAATTAAAAATGCTAACGATTTGGTTATTATAGATACTGCTGGTAGACTTCATATAGATGAAGTGCTTATGGATGAGTTAAAGTCAATTAAGTCAGAAGTTAAGCCACATGAAATACTTTTAGTTGTAGACTCTATGACAGGGCAAGATGCAGTAAATGTTGCAGAAAGCTTCAATGAAGCACTTGGTGTTGATGGAGTAGTATTAACTAAATTAGATGGAGATACTAGAGGTGGAGCTGCACTTTCAATAAGAGCAGTAACACAAAAACCTATAAAGTTTATGGGTATGGGAGAGAAACTAGATGATATAGAACCTTTCCACCCAGACAGAATGGCATCAAGGATATTAGGTATGGGAGATGTATTAAGCCTAATAGAAAAAGCACAAGAAAGTATGGACTTAGAAAAAGCTAAGGAATTAGAACAAAAAATCAAAAAACAAGAACTAGATTTTGAAGATTTTTTACAACAAATGGAACAAATACAAAATATGGGACCTCTAGACAAGATACTTGGTATGATGCCTGGTATGGGAAATATAAAAGACCAACTTGGAGATGTAGACTTGAATGGTAAAGAAATGAATAGAACTAAAGCCATAATTCAGTCAATGACTACATATGAGAGACGTAACCCAGGAATATTAAATGCTTCTAGGAAAAAAAGAATAGCTAGAGGTAGTGGAACTACTGTTCAAGATGTAAATAGACTTATAAAACAACTTAATGAAATGAAAAAAATGATGAAGATGTTTGCTGGTTCACAAAAAAGTATGAAGAAAAGGGGCGGCTTAGGCGGTTTACCTTTTTTTAAATAAAATATAAAAAATAGTAAAAATTATTCGGAGGTGACTGTAATGGCAGTTAAAATAAGATTAAAAAGAATGGGCGCTAATAAAAAACCTTTCTACAGAATAGTAGTAGCTGATTCAAGAGCTCCAAGAGATGGAAAATTCATAGAAGAAATAGGATACTATAATCCAATTTCTGAACCTAAACAAGTAAGAATAAATGATGAAAAAGCAATAAAATGGTTAGCTACTGGTGCTCAACCAACAGAAGTAGTTAAAAAATTACTTGTAAAAAATGGAGTAATAGAAAAATTCGAAGCTTCTAAACAAGCAAAATAATTTTCTCTTAGCAATTAGTATAAGTAAATACTTATTGTTGAGGTTACTTTAGGAGATGAAATATATGAAAGAGCTAGTTGTAGATATAGCTAAGGCTCTAGTTGATAATCCTGACTCAGTTGTTGTTGAGGAATTTAAAGACAATGACGGTATCGTCTTAAAGCTTACAGTTGCTCAAGATGACATGGGTAAGGTTATTGGGAAGCAGGGAAGAATAGCTAAAGCTATAAGAACTGTCGTAAGATCTGTTGCAAATAGAGAAAACATAAAAGTTTCTCTTGAGATAGTGTAAAGAGGAGGATTAGGTATAGTGCCTAGTCCTTTTTGTATAACTGTGTACAGTTTTGAGAATTTATGATGATATGGTAACATAAGATTAAATTTTTTTGAGAAGGTGATAACATGAAAGAAAAATTAACTCATTTTAAGGTAGGGCAAATAGTAAACACACAAGGTCTAAAAGGTGAGGTAAGAGTTTATCCACTTACTGATGATATAGATAGATTTGATGAATTGAAAGATTTTTATTTAGGAAAAGATTTAAACAACAAGTGGACTGTAGAAAATGTAAGATATAAAGGTTCTATGGTTATAATGAAGATAAAAGATATAGACACTATAGAAAAAGCAGAAAAGCTAAAAAATAAATTTATGTATGTGTCTAGAGAAGAGAGTAGAGACCTTGAAGAAGGCGAGTTTTTTATAGCAGACATGATTGGTTTGGTAGTTTTAACTATAGAAGGAAAGTATGTAGGAGTCTTAGAGGATGTACTTCAATATTCTGCAAATGATGTCTATGTAATAAAAGGTGAAGAAGATAAAGAATTTATGATACCAGCTATAAAAAAATTTGTACCTACTATAGATATGGATGAAAGAAAAATGATTATAGACCCTATTAAGGGTATGATAGATTAGGTGGTAATATGAGATTTCATATAATGACGCTTTTTCCAGAAATATTTAATTCATACATGAATGAAAGTATAATGAAAAGAGCAGTTGAAAAAGGCATAATTGATGTGCATATATATAATATAAGAGATTTTTCTAATAATAAACATAAAAAAGTAGATGATTATCCATTTGGAGGAGGAGCTGGTATGGTGATGACTCCTCAACCTATATATGACACATATAAGCATATAATAAAAACTCATAATATAAACAATCCAAGAGTAATTTATTTAACTCCCAAAGGTAAAGTATACAATCAATCTATAGTCAAAGAGATGTCTATCCAAGAGGATATAATACTTCTATGTGGTCACTATGAAGGAATAGATGAGAGAATTATTGATTTAATAGTAACTGATGAAATTTCAATTGGAGATTATGTACTAACTGGAGGAGAACTGCCTGCACTTATAATGATAGATTCTATATCAAGATTAATTCCAGGAGTATTAAATCAGGACGAATCATTTGAAGAGGAGTCATTTAAAGATAATCTATTGGAGTATCCTCATTACACAAGACCTAGAGAGTTTGAAGAGTTAAAAGTACCAGAAGTGCTTTTATCAGGAAATCATAAAAAGATAGATGAGTGGAGACGAGAAGAATCTATAAGAATAACTAAGGAAAGACGATTAGACTTATATAAAAAATCTCAAGAAAAATAAAAACATATACAATAAAAATTTAATATACATGTATACAATAAAGTGGCTATAAATGGAATTAAAAATATAAAAATGCTTGTAATAACTATAGAAGTATAGTATAATATAAAATGTTGGAAATACGGGCGTTCCTCTGTTTACACTGGTCGGGTAGTTAAGAACGTCTATGATATTTAGGAGGAAGAAAGATGAATGAAATGTTAAGAGCAATTGAGCAAGAACAATTAAAAAATGAAGTTCCTAATTTTGGACCTGGGGACACAGTTAAAGTACACGTTAGAATTATAGAAGGTAAAAGAGAAAGAATACAAATATTCGAAGGTGTAGTATTAAAGAGACAAGGTGGAGGAGCAAGAGAGACTTTTACAGTTAGAAAAATGTCTTTCAATGTTGGTGTAGAAAGAACTTTCCCAGTTCACTCTCCAAAAATAGAAAAAATAGAAGTAACTAGAAAAGGTAAAGTAAGAAGAGCTAAACTAAACTACTTAAGAGGTAGAGTAGGTAAAGCTGCTAAGATAAAAGAAGCTAGAAATAGATAATTAAAAACTTTACTTATAAATGGGGGGCTGATTTATCAGTCCTCTTTCTATTTTAACTGAAATCATAACAAATAATTAAATTGTAAGCAGATATGATTATTTGTTGAAAATATACTATTTATTGATAGATTTAGGAATTTTAAAATTGAAAATAAAATCAATAAATATTGGATTATATTTTGAAATAATACTAAAAATAAGAAGATAATATTATGTAAAGTATGATGTTAAAAGGGTGACAATGTAAGGTTTTAAGTAGATATATTTTTTAGTAAAATTAGGTAACAATAACATACTATTTTAAAGGAGTGATATACATGTCAAATGAATATGAAGAGTATCTTATGGATAATAATCTACATATAAACTGGTATCCAGGCCATATGAAGAAAACCAAAGAATTAGTAAAAAATAACTTAAAACTAATTGATGTAGTGGTTGAACTTTTAGATGCTAGAATACCATTTAGTAGCAAAAATCCAGATATAGATATGCTTGTAGGAGATAAGCCTAGGGTAGTTGTATTAAATAAAAGTGATATGGCAGATAGAGATAAGTTAAATCAATGGATTGAGTACTACAAAAAGAATAACATAAAAGCTATACCAGTAGATACATTAAAAGGTGTAGGTGTAAATAAGATAGTAGAAGAATGTAAGAATGTAACTAGAGAAAAAATGAGTTCTTTAAAAGATAAAGGAAGAAAAGAAAGAGCTATAAGAATAATGATAGTTGGTGTACCAAATGTAGGAAAATCATCTCTTATAAACAAATTAACAGGTAGAAAAAGCACTCAAACAGGAGATAAACCAGGAGTAACTAAAGGTAAGCAATGGGTTAGATTAAAGGGAAATCTTGAACTTTTAGATACACCTGGAATACTTTGGCCAAAGTTTGAAGACCAAGAAGTTGCTTTAAACTTAGCATTTAGTAGAGCTATAAAAGATGAAATTTTAGACGTTGAGACCTTAGCTTTAAGACTTATAGAAAAACTTATGATAATAGAGCCAGAAAAGTTGAAAGCTAGATATAAATTAGATTCTTTAGGAGAAACTCCAATTGAAACAATGTATATGATTGGTCATAAAAG
Organism: Clostridioides sp. ES-W-0018-02; assembly: GCF_020658175.1. NCBI lineage: Bacteria > Bacillati > Bacillota > Clostridia > Peptostreptococcales > Peptostreptococcaceae > Clostridioides > Clostridioides sp. ES-W-0018-02. The sequence continues at coordinate 201,478 of NZ_JACVVY010000004.1, forward strand.
AGGATTCATAACAGGTGGGAAAGAACTTGATTATACACGCATAGCTGTAACTGTCTTAAATGAGTTTAGAGATGGAAAGATAGGCAATATAACACTAGAAGTACCAGAGAGTGTTAAAAGATAGATTTTAAAGCTGGGTTAAAAAATTAATATTATAAGTAAAAAAAAACCTTTTTTTAAAAGGTTTTTTTTCTTTTCTGAAATATAGACAAAAATTGTCACATGAAAGTATAAATTAGATTATAAAACTTTCAAAAATATTAATTTAAGACAAATATACCTAATTTTTTGAAAATTAAAATCAGTATGATAATTTGCAATTTTGGCATATTGACGTGCTTGTTTCATATAATATATAATAAGCACAAATAAATACAATATATTAAAAATTTATTTAATTTTATTAATTTAATAATAGATTCTTATTGTTTTAGTTAATTTATTTATGCAAACGTGAACAATTGAGAAATTTTGTTAATTTAATAAGGTTAAAAAGGGGGATTTTATAATGGGTAAGACCAAAGATGTAATAGTATTTGGATTTGCATTATTCGCAATGTTCTTTGGAGCAGGTAACTTAATATTTCCGCCATACTTGGGAATAATTACAGGTCCAGAATGGTTAATTGCCTTCTTAGGATTTACATTTGCCGATGCTGGTTTGGCACTTCTAGCAGTAATGGCTACAGCTAAATTCGATGGAAACGTAGTAGAAATGTTTAAAAGATGTGGTATGAAATTGGGAATTCTTATAGGTTGTGTAGATATTTTATGTATAGGACCATTCTTAGCTATACCAAGAACAGGCGCAACAACTTATGAGATGGGTATAATGCCTTTATTTGGAAGTTCAATTCCAGTGTTATTATTCTGTATAGTTTATTTTGCGATATCATATGTATTAACAATAAGACCATCTAAGGTCGTAGATATAGTTGGACAATTTTTAACTCCAGCTCTTCTAATAGCTTTAGCATTTATAATTATAAAAGGTGTTATATCTCCTCTTGGAGAGGTAATAGATAAACCTATGATACCTAATGTATTTGCAGAAGGTATTGGTCAAGGTTACCAGACAATGGATGCATTTGCAGCAATAGCTCTTGCATCAGTACTGATAGTATCTCTAAATGAAAAAGGATATACTAGTATTAGTGAAAAGTTAAAGATGATTGGTAAAGCAGGTGTTCTTGCTTGTGGAGGATTGGCACTAGTTTATGGTGGATTATGTTTCCTTGGTGCAACTGTATCAACAATGTATGGAACAGATGCAGTACAATCACAAGTAATAGTAAATATAACACAAGGATTGCTTGGAAATGTTGGGAAAGCGATTTTAGCAGTAGTAGTATCTCTAGCATGTTTAACTACATCTATAGGTCTTACATCTGCAACAGGGCAATATTTTTCTAGACTTACAAAAGGTAAGTTAAGTTACGAAAAAATAGTATTAGCCGTATCTGTATTTAGTGCAGTAGTAGCATCTTTTGGTGTTGGAACTATAATAAAGATAGCATCTCCTATACTAAGTATAGTTTATCCACCATCAATTGTTTTAATAATATTGGCTTTCTTTAATGAAAAAATTAAGAATGATAATGTATACAAAGGAGCAGTATATATGTCATTGCTTGTAAGTATATTAACAGTTATATCTAGTTATGGAGTAAGCGTTCCAGTAGTAAATTCTTTGCCCCTTCATTCATTAGGATTTAACTGGGTAGTTCCAGTTATAATAGCTGGAATAATTGGTAATTTTATACCATCAAAGAGTCAATCTAATACACTTGGTACAAATTAAAACTTATTTAATTGAAATATAAGCATTTGAAAATAAAAGAGTTATCTATAATAAATGAAACTATTTATATAGATAACTCTTTTTATTTTTGAGTACATACTAATTATTTGCATTTGATATAGTAAAATTAGCTAGAAGTATTAAAAAAAAATAATGTTTATTTTTTAACAATAATGAGTATTTATAAAAGCTATTTAAAGGAATATTAGAAGTTCAGATATGTGTATTAGTTGACTTTTACAAAAATATTATATAAATAAAATTGTGACAATAATAAAATAATAAAATAAAATTTAAGGCATTTGAACATATAAATAACTTATGTAAATTACTAAATTGTTTTTTAATTGAATTATATTAAGATTATTTAGTAAATTCTAAAAAATAAGTAAACTAAGATGAATACTAGCAACTGCAAAGTTTTAACAAGTTGGAACTTACAATATAGTTTCTATGAAGAAAAATAAATCAACAAATCATAATAAAAAATTTTCAGAAAAAATGCTTTGGAAGCACTCTAGTAAGTAAAAAGTCTATAAGAGTAGAATTGGAATTCAGTAAAATTAATAGTGAATTTAGCAAAATAAATACAAAATACTACAAGAATTAACGTAAATAGAAGTTATGACAAAAGGAAAACGATTTTTTAAGTATCATAATTTTGAAAATTAAAAAAATTAAAAATCATATTGACTGCTTTTTTTTCAGATTATATAATAAACACAAAATATTTAAAATTTAAATTGAACTTAAAAGATTATATAAAACAAAAAGGAGAGTGATGTATACATTAATATTGTCTATAAAGCAATATAAATTGTAAATAATGCGAATAATTGAAAAAGTAGCACAATTAAGATGATTTAAAAGTTTTAATTTTGTCAAGAAAAATTAAATAAAAATAAAAAAAGCATATATGTTTAAAGTATACATGTTAATTTTATTTAATTAAGAAAGTTGTACTAAATATTGCGAAGATTTTATAAATTATGAAACATAATTGACAAGTTTAAGTCAAAAATGTATAATTAAATAAAATCTCGTCAAAAGGTTTTCATTTAAGAAGAGATTGGACTTATTTTTTGGTAAAATGTAATAAAAAGTAGTAAAATTCAAATGGGGGTGCTTTAAATGGGTGAGAAACAAATCAAGTTTAAAGATGTAATTGTAATTGGATTTGCACTATTTGCAATGTTTTTTGGTGCTGGGAACTTAATATTCCCTCCATATCTAGGAGTTTTATCCGGAGGTAGCTGGCTAGTAGCTTTCATAGGATTCCTTTTCGCAGATGGTGGTTTGGCATTATTAGCAGTTATAGCAGCAACTAAGTTCAATGGAGACACATCAAAAATGTTTTCAAGAGCTGGTAAAGGATTAAGTGTTGTATTAGGATGTGCAATGGTAATCTGTATAGGGCCACTTTTGGCAATACCTAGAACAGCAGCAACAACTTATGAAATGGGTATATTACCTACAATAGGTTCAGGAATAAGCCCAGTAATATTCTCTATAGTATTCTTTGCTATAGTATTGGTTTTAACAATAAGACCATCAAAAGTTGTAGATATAGTTGGATCAATTTTAACTCCAGCTTTACTTATAGCTTTAGCAGTATTAATAGTTAAAGGTATTGTATCTCCACTAGGAGACATAAGAGATACTTCTTTAATACAAAATGTATTTGCAGAAGGTATAACTCAAGGATATCAAACAATGGATGCATTGGCAGCTAGTGTATTTGCATCAATTATAATCATGTCAGTAATAGCTAAAGGTTATACAGGTGAAAAAGAAAAGATGAAAGCTACAGTAAGTGCAGGTGTTATAGCGGTAATAGGTATGGCACTAGTTTATGGTGGACTATGTTACCTTGGAGCAACTGTATCTAAGATATATGGACAAGATGTTCAACAAACAGCTTTAATAGTTTCAATAACAGCAGCATTACTTGGAAATACAGGTAAGATTCTATTGGCTATTATAGTTACATTAGCATGTTTAACAACAGCTATAGGTCTTTCTTCAGCAGCAGGTCAATATTTCTCAACACTTACAGATGGAAAATTAAAATATGAGCATATAGTTATAGTAGTTTGTGTATTTAGTGCAATCATATCAAACTTTGGAGTAAGTACAATAATAAAATTCTCTTCTCCTATATTAAGTATGGTATATCCAGCAACTATAACTCTAGTTATACTAGCATTATTTAGTAATCAAATTAAAAATGACAATGTATTTAAATGCGCTGCATATATGGCATTGTTAGTAAGTGTATTAACAGTTGCAACAAGCTTTGGTATAAATATACCTTTAGTTAATAGCTTACCACTAGCTTCATTAGGATTTAACTGGGTAGTTCCAGTTGTAATAGCAGGGATAATAGGAAACTTTATTCCATCTCAAAGCAGCAAAGCTGTACAATAATAAAGAATAATTAATACATATAGGAATTGCCTTAAAGTGATTAAAATCATTTAGGAGGCAATTCCTTTTTGATATGTAAAACTTTATATGTAAATGGATATTAAATTAAGTAGATTAAAGATAGATTATTGTTAGGTTGAATTTTGTTATATATATTTACAAATAATATTTATGGGATGTAGCATATTTATATGGAAAATATAAAGAATTTATTAATAATTTCAATGGAAAATAATGGAATAATAAGGATAAAATTTATAAAAAAATAAAGTATATAAGAGTATAATTACACTTTTATATACTTTTTTATGTTATTTTTAAGTTTTTAATAGAAGATATTTAGAATATAAAAAGTTCATTTACTTAATTGAGAAAACTATAAAGCGTGTTATATTGAATATAAAATAGTATAATATATATTGTGTAAGATAATTAATATGAAAACATGCAAATATAGAAAAAAGTTTGTTTAGAATTACAACTAATAGGTGTATTAATGTAATACTAATTTATTGGAGGTCTAAAAATGAAGTACATAATAAAAAGAGATGGGACAAAAGAACTTTTTAGTAAAAGTAAGATTGAAGATGCTGTCTATAAGGCTAGTATAAATAGTGAAGGTGGAGTAGATAGAGATTTAGCATATGATATATCAAGAAAAATCGCTAATGATTATAATTCTATGGAAAAATGTTTATCTGTAGAAGAAATCCAAGATATAGTTGAAGTATTACTTATGGAATCAAATAGAAAAGATATAGCAAAACACTACATATTATATAGAGAAAGACGTTCAGAAATAAGACATAAGGCTTGGGAGTTTGATGAATTACAAAAATCAATATGGAAAAATAAGTATAGACACGATGGAGAAAGTTTTGATGAATGGATAAAGAGAATTTCAAATAATAGTCCAAGAATATCAAAGTTAATAAGACAAAAGAGATTTTTATTTGCAGGTAGAATTTTAGCAAATAGAGGTTTACATAAAGAAGGTAAAAAAGTAACTTATTCTAATTGTTATGTAATAGAGCCACCAAAAGACAGTATAGAAGATATTTTTGACACTGCAAAAAAACTTGCTAGAACTTTTAGTTATGGTGGAGGGGTTGGAATTGATATTTCAAAATTAAGACCCAAAGGTGCAAAAGTAAATAATGCTGCAAAATATACAACTGGAGCAGTGTCTTTTATGGAACTTTATAGCATGACGACAGGTTTGATTGGTCAAAGAGGTAGAAGAGGAGCTCTTATGATTTCTATGGATGTAAATCATCCAGAAATAGAGGAATTTATAGATATAAAAACTGATTTGGAGAAGGTTACTAAAGCAAATATTTCTGTAAGAGTAACAGATGAGTTTATGCAAGCTGTAAAGGAAAAAAAGCTGTATAATTGTACTTTTGAAGTTGAAACTACTGGAGAAAAAATAGTCAAAATAGTAAATGCATATGATTTGTTTAATAAGTTTGTTAAAAATAACTGGGATTATGCAGAACCAGGAATATTATTTTGGGACAAAATAAAAACATATAACCTTATGAGTGAAGATAAGTATTTTTGTTTTTCAGGTGTAAATCCTTGTGCAGAAGAGCCACTTCCAAGTGGAGGAAGCTGTTTGCTTGGCTCAATAAACTTATCAGAGTTTGTAATACAACCATTTGGGGAACATGCTACCTTTGATATTAATAAGTTAAAATCTTGTGTTAGAGAAGCTGTGGTAGCTTTAAATGATGTATTAGATGAGGGATTAAATTTACATCCATTACAAGAACAAAGGGATAGTGTCTATAAATATAGACAAATAGGATTAGGTGTAATGGGTATTGCTGACATGCTTATAAAGATGGGAATAAGATATGGTTCTGATAAATCTTTAGAATTGTGTGATTTAATTGGTAAAACTATGCTTAACGAAGCTGTAAAACAATCAGCTTTGATTGCTAAAGAATATGGCACATTTAGTGAGTATAAATATGAAAATATTTCTAAATCTAGATTTTTTATAGAAAACCTAAATGATGATATTAAAGAGATGGTTGAAAAGTATGGGCTTAGAAACTCACAACTTTTAACTATACCTCCTACAGGTTCTATATCTACAATGATAGGTATTAGTGGAGGAATAGAACCTATATTTAATCTTTCATATATAAGAAAAACTGAAAGTTTGCATGATGAAGATGTGTATTATAAAGTATATACTCCAATAGTTAAAGAATATATGGATAAAAAAGGCATTACAGATGAAGAATGTTTACCAAATTTTTTTGTTACTGCTATGAATATAGGATATGAAGAAAGAATAAATATGCAAAAAGTATGGCAAAAGTATATTGATGCTTCTATATCATCTACAATAAATATACCTTTTGAAACTACAATTGAAGATGTTTTCAACATATATGTTAAGGCATGGGAAGCTGGTCTTAAGGGAGTGACAATATTTAGAGATGGATGCAAAAGGAGTGGAATCTTAATAAATGAAAAAAAAGAAGATAATAAAAAAGAAAATAACAAAAAAGAATCTCATAAAAATAATAAAGAAGAAAAAGATAATAAAGAAGAAAAAGCCAAAGAATTAAAAAGTAAAAATTTTGAAGAAGATGAAAAGTTTGTATGCCCTGAGTGTGGTAGTGAAGGAATAGCACATACAGGTGGATGTAGTATATGTTTAAAATGTGGATATAGTGGATGCAATTAAATTCTAAGTTAGTGAGTTTTTAATATATTTAAGAGAAGAATATTTTTACAGGTGAAAGATGAGGGGATAGCATGCAGAACAAGAGTGTGAGGGAGATTAAAGAAATAATTGAGGCTTTAGAAGTTGAAAAGTATATGGAATATATAGAAATATTAAGAGTGGACGAAAGAAAATCTGTTCAAAGTTTGGCTATAAAACTTGCTAAGAAACTAGATAATATTAGAAAAGAAGCAGAAAGATTAGAAACTATAAATACGTTTGAAAATGAAGGATATAGTAAAGGATATTTATATATTGGAGGAATTGATGAAGCTGGAAGAGGACCACTTGCAGGTCCTGTTGTAGCTTCTGTTGTAGTGTTTAAGAAAAATACAAAAATAGAAGGCGTAAATGATTCTAAGAAACTAAGTGAAGCAAAAAGAGATGAGCTTTTTGAAGTAATAAAAAAAGAAGCATTAGATTATGGAATAGGGATAGTAAATAACGAAGAAATAGATGAATTTAACATATTAAATGCCACGTATATGGCAATGAAAAAAGCAATAAATTGTTTAAAACAAACACCAGATTACTTACTTGTTGATGCAGCGACAATACCAGGAATTGATATAGTTCAAAATCCAATTATAAAAGGAGATTCAAAATCTATATCAATAGCAGCAGCAAGTATATTAGCGAAAGTTACTAGGGATAGTATAATGTATCAATATGATAGAGTATATCCAGAATATGGATTTAAATCTCATAAGGGATATGGAACAAAAGAACACTATGAAGCTATTGAAAAACATGGGATAACTCCTATACATAGAAAAAGCTTCTTGAAAAATATACTATAAACATAATATGATATAATATATATTATATAAATTACTATAATTAATGGGGGATTAGAGATGGATTATAATGAACTATTAAAAAATGCTAGAGAAAATTTAAATGGAAGTTGTAAAGTTTGTAAAGTTTGTAATGGAGTTGTCTGTGCAGGTGAAGTACCTGGTATGGGAGGTAAAGGAAGTGGTTCTTCTTTTATAGAAAATAGCAAGAGTTTAGAAAAAGTAAAAGTAAATATGAGAGTAATACATGATGTTTCAAATCCTGATACATCTATAGAAATGTTCGGAAAAAAAATGAGTGCTCCTATATTTGCAGCTCCAGTAACAGGAACTACTTTAAATATGGGTGGAAAAATAAATGAAAGAGATTACATAGAACCAGTAGTTGCAGGATGTGTCAATAGTGGTATCTATGCAATGGTTGGAGATACAGCAGTAGATGCATTTTTAATGGAAAATTTAGATGTAGTTAAAAAGTATAATGGTGCTGGAATTGTATTTATTAAACCTTGGGACAATGAAAATATTATAAAAAAAATAAGATTGGCTGAAGAAGCTGGAGCATTTGCAGTTGGAGTTGATATAGATGCTTGTGGTTTAGTAACTTTATCACTACATGGAAAACCAGTACTTCCTAAAAATGTTGACCAAATAAAAGAATTAGTTAAATCTACTAAATTACCATTTATATTAAAGGGAATAATGACTGTAGAAGATGCGTTAATGGCAGTTGAAGCAGGTGTAGATGCAATTGTTGTATCAAATCATGGAGGAAGAGTACTTGACTGTACTCCAGGAGCATGTGAAGTTTTACCAAAGATTGCTGAGGCTGTTAAAGGTAAAGTTACAATACTTGCAGATGGTGGAGTTAGAACAGGGTTGGACGTATTAAAAATGATAGGTCTAGGGGCAGATGCAGTATTAATAGGAAGACCTTTTGTAACAGCTTCATTTGGTGGAGCAACTGATGGTGTAGAAACTTATGTAAATAAACTTCAATCAGAATTAAGTGGTTCTATGATATTAACTGGATGTCAAACTATAAAAGATATTGATGGAAAAGTTATATACAAATAAATTTTTATACAAAAAAGAGGAAAAATCATTTTAATGTAGAATAATTATACAAAGGGGGAATTTATATGAGTAAAAAAGCTTATGAAGAAGCCTTAGTAGAATTAGAAAAATTTATTGATGAGAGAAAGCAAATAGTTAAAAGTGCGGAGGAATGTATCGATAAGTACATAGTTGACAGAACGCTACCTTTTGATTACAAAGATAAATGTGTGGAATGGCAACAAGAGTTACTTGACATTGCAGAAGCACAGATTTTAGAAGCAAATGAATTGAATGTATTATTGGAAGAAAAAAAGGAACTTGAGGAAGATTAGATTTTGTTGACCAAGTGTAAATCATATTACTGACTTACACTTGGTTTTTTGTTGTATAAAATATATTCTAGTTAAGATGGCTTTATAAACACTAGATTATGAACACTAGATTATGAAATCTAAAGTAAAATATGGTAGTAAATATGATTAATCTAAAAAATAAAACCAGTCTTTAAGACTGGTTTAATTATTATTTTTCGGATTTAGAATATGTTTTTTCATTTCTTCTAATACGATTGTATAGGATTTACATTGAGCAGCAGCTAATTCCGACAAAGCAAATCTCTGAGCTTTATTTAAAAAGTCTTTATCTGTACTACATAATTGTTTTGAACAATCTTGTATCATAAGCATCTTAATTAGTTTTACAATCTCAAAGATATCTCCTGAATGAAATTTATCATGGTATAATTTAAGCCGCTTCTTTCTATCAAAAATCCATATAGCATCTGTTTTGTTAATAGATTGGATAAAATTATCAATTTCATTTTCGTTCATAATTGGACGGACACCAATCTTGTCAGCATTCAGAACAGGAATAGAAATTTTAAGAGTACTATTGAAAATGACAGTTAATTCGTAGTATTTCTGCATATGTTTATTTATTTCCTTGGTTACAATATCACTTACATAACAGGCTCCCTCTTTTGGATACATCACACTTTCACCGATATTATACATATGTTAGTTATACCTCCAAACTGAATTTTAGATATTGCAATTTGGGTACAATGCTTTAATTATCTAATAATTAATATTATATCATAAAACTATTGACAAGTCAAAAATATTAATATATAATACTAAGTTTAGCATCAAAAGTGGTTAAAACCAACTATAAAGCCAACTATAAAAATATAATATAAAATAATTTAACATCTTGAAATATTATGTTAGTATTGTATAAAATTATATACTAACTATATTTAGTAATCATTAGTTTTTTGCAAAATCTCTTAATTTAAAACTTCCAGCTGTTACAAATATTATTCCAATAAGTATTAGAACGATTACATTTATTAAAATGCTATCATTGCTTTTAATAGCGTTTATAGTCCAGTAAAAAGGTGTAAGCTTTGATAGATTAGCCATAAATGATAATTCACTCATTGATGGTATCAGACTAGATATAGATATAGCTAAACCTATTAAAGAATAAAATGTAGTTACAAGGCTTATAGAGTTTTCATTTTTGAATACTCTAGCTATACAAAATACAAATCCAGTGGAAACAAAACTATTTGCTAGTACAATCATTAATACATTTAGAGTTAATTTAAAATCTCCAACAAATGTAAGGCATCCAAGTATTAAAGTATATACAATTGCTTGAATAAAAAATAAACCTAAGAGTATGCTAAAAATTATTTTTATATCTTTATGTTTTGTAGAAATAAGCCTTCTTAAAACATTTGATTTTTTTAATGAAAATAAGTCAGAAGCAAGATGCGCTGCGTTAATATACATAAAATAACATATTAAGAAAACTGGTAAAAATAAATTTGTGTTTTTATCAGGTTTGCTATCAACTATAGTTGTTTTAGTTAATTTTTCATCCAGATTTCTATCTATTTTTGATTTTAAAGAATTATTGATAAAAGATTCTATTTCTGATTCTGCCCAAAGACTACCACCACCATTTTCAGTTTTAAAACATTTAACAGCAGGTCTTTTTAAGTTATCTATATCAGTTGAAAAATTTTTGTCTAAAACAAATACTGCAGAAACTTTATTATTTTTTAGTAAGTTCATAGCTTTATCTTCTTCATTTAACCTAAATGTGTTTTCCTTTAACTTTGAATTATTTATCAATTTATGTTCATATTTTCCTGAAGAGTTAGATACAACTGCTACTGGAGAAAAGTACATAGATTGATTGTCTGATTTACTAGAAAAAAGGTTAAGAGAAACAACTAATATAATAGGAATCATAACCATACTAGCTAAAAGAGAAGGATTTTTTATGTATCTTTTTATATTTGCAAGAATTAATCTAATCATTATTAAATCTCCCTCCATTTATATTTTTCTTTTACAATAGAGAATATAATCAATATTGTAGAGGCAACTAAGCATGTTACAATTAAATTACTTATTGAACTTAAAGTATTGAAGCTTTCATAGTCACTATATAGAGCTCCTATCAAATAAGTTGGAGATAAACTAGTAAACTTAGTAAAAGTTTCACTTATCATGTTAAAAATACCTCCAAAAATTGTCTGTAAGAAAAGTAACATATAAACTATGAATGTACCATATTTTTTACTAAAAAAACTAGTTACAAAAGTAGATATCGAAGTCATAAAATATGATGATAAAGCACATAGTAAGGTCAATATGGCAAGATTACCTTTAAATGTTATTCCTAGTATTCTAAAAAATAAAACATATAATAATAGAAATATAAATGAGTAAATCCATAAACCTACAAAGTCGTAAATTAAATACTGCACTCTAGTTATAGGCATAGAATAAAGTCTTTTTGAAAGCCCTTTTGATTCACTTATATAATTTGACAAAATATTATTCATTATGAAAATTATTACAAGGAATCCCAATGAAACTAAAGCAAAGTATTCATATGAGTTTTGTTCGATATCGCTTTTTATTATAGAAGTAGCAATGGAACTTTTATTAAACAACTTAGAAAAATCTTCTGAACTTAGTTTTTGAGAATTATTTAAATATAATTTTTCATGATAAGTATCTAATATGTTTTGAAGTAGTATTGCTAAGTCATCATTAGTTCCAAGTTTTTCTATATTTAAAGTATTTGATTTTTCATTTAGAATATTGTTTTCGTATCCCTTAGGTATTGTAAGTTTTAAATCTGCATCAGAATCATCTTTGTTTATTTTTAGTACAGAAGATAAATCATCTTTTAAAAAGTTTGTCAAATTACTTGATAACTTGGAACTATCTTTGTCATATACAACGATTGATATAGGTTCTGTTTTTATAGGATTTTGAAACATATCTCCTGTTACCATTCCAAGGAACCAAGCTAAAAGTAAAGGAAGAGCCAAGAAATATAGCAAACTAATCATGAAGGAACTTTTCAGACCTTTTAACATAGTTTTTACACTTATATATAATTTCATAAAATCACCCCCATTAGTCTCTTAAATTTTTACCTGTTAGATTTAAGAATACATCTTCTAAACTAGGTTCTTCATAAGATATACGTACTACCTTTGAATTGTTTTTATCAACAGCAGAAAGTGCATCTGTTAGCAGAAAGTTTTTATCTACATCTAATGCTATTACTGAAGTATTTTCTAAAACAGATATAACTCCTTTAGTATTTTTTAAATCAAATATAAGTTGAGCATTTATATTTTTTATTTCCATAATTAATTTTGTACTTGTAGATACTATTGATTTTAGATAATTATTATCCCCAAAAGCAACTTCTTTACCTTCATCCATAATAAAGATTTTAGAACAAAGATGTTCAACTTCTTCCATATAATGAGATGTATATATAATAGTAGTTTTTTGTTTTTCAGATATATCTTTTATAAAATTAAAAATGTGATTTCTTGATTGAGGGTCAACACCTACAGTTGGTTCATCTAATATTAATATTTTAGGGTGGTTTAAAAGTGCTATCCCAATATTTAATCTTCTTTGCATACCACCAGATAATTTTTTTACTTTTTTCTTTTTAACTTCAGCTAGACCTGTAACTTCCAAGGCCTCATTGATTCTATCTTGAAGTAACTTGCCCTTCAATCCATAGAAAGCTCCAAAGTATTCTAAGTTATCAAAAGGAGTTAGTGTTTCCATAATTGCTAATTCCTGTGGAACTAATCCTATTATAGATTTTGCACTCATAGGATCTGCTGACAAATCTATACCATTTATTTGAATATTACCACTATTTGGTAAAGTAAGATTGGTAATTATACTTATAAGTGTAGATTTACCAGCACCATTTGGACCAATAAGTCCAAATATTTCCCCTTCTTTAACAGAAAAGCTAATGTTATCAAGTGCTAACTTATCATTAAATCTTTTTGTTATATTATTTACTTTAACTATATCCATAAAAATCCCTCCCAAAATATTTTTGTGTAATTTAAAAATCTATAATATTATAATAAAGAATTAATAGGTGTATTTCTATTACTATAAGTCACTAAAAAAAGTGACTTAAGTCACTTTATAGTTTTATATTTATTATAAGTTAAGTTTTTTAAAATTTTGTTTATAGTTTAGCTTTTTTATTGACATATTATATTACAATTTTATTTTTGAAAGCAAATATAGCCAATTGAGTCCTATCTCTAAGTTCCAATTTACCTAAAATATTAGTTATATTATTTTTTATGGTACCCTCAGATAAAAATAATTCTTGACTTATTTCTTTATTACTAAGCCCATCTGCAATTAACTTAATTATGGATATTTCTTTTTCAGTTAAATTATATATATTAGAAATATGTTCGTGTTCGACAGTTTTTTCAACTGACATAATTTTTTCAATTACATTTTTGTCAAGTACAACATTGCCAAAAAATGAAGAGCGTATTCCCTCATGTAACACTTCATCAGAGCTGTCTTTTAAAAGGTAACCTGAAGCTCCAAATTTCATTGCATCCTTTATATATTCATCATCATTAAATGTAGTTAAAATTAATAGTGCTATTGACTCATCATATTCTTTTATAAGTCTTGTACCTAAAACACCATCACAAATATTCATTCTAATATCCATAAGAACAACATCTACCTCATTTGACTTACAAAATTCTAAAGCCTCATATCCATTAGAGGCATCTCCAATTATCTCCAAATCATCATAAGATGACAATATAATCTTAAGACCCTTCCTAATTAGTTTTTCATCATCAACTATAAGAACTTTGATTTTACTCAAAAAAATCACCCCCTAAAAATTTGGGAAAAGAAGCTCTAATTGTAAATCCATCATTGTGATTATCAAATTCAACTTTTCCATTTAGTTCATATATTCTTTCGCTAATACTGTTAATTCCATTTCCTTTTTTTATATTTTCACATCCTATACCATTATCACTAATCGTAACTATAAGATTTGAAGGATTAAATGTTATAAAAATTTTGATTTTACTTGCTTTTCCATGTCTTGATGCATTGGAAAGCGATTCTTGAATAAGTCTATATAAAGCTATAGACTGAGCTCTAGATAGGTTCCAAGTGTTTTTTGATATAGTTAGTCTTACATTAATATTTGTAAGCTTAATAAAGCTTTTAATTAGTTCTTTAATTTTAAATAAATTTTGATAATTTTCATATTCAATAGGTTTTAACTCAGATATAGCCCTTCTAACATCTTGAAAACTTTCATTTACGAATTCTCTGAGTTCATGTACTAAATCAGATACTTCTGGCTTATCAGTTAAGAGCTTTTCTATAGCACTTAGCTGTATTATTGTTGTAGAAAGAGAATGTCCAACACTATCATGTATTTCTCTAGATATTCGGTTTCTCTCTTTTAAAATGGCTAGTTCTTCTATAGAACTTGCATAAATTTCTAAATCAGAATTAGATTTTTTTAATTTATCTTTAGAAATTCTAAGTTTATCATAAAGGTTTTGATTGTATAATTTAGATATATTTTCACTTTCTATATATATAGAAAGTATAGATATAATCAATAATATTGAACTTGATTCCAACGCTAGATACAAGTTTTTGTCTAAACTAATAATAAAAGAAGATACTATAATGAAAAATAATAATATGTATTTGTATTTTTTATTTATAAAAAATGATATGTCCAAAATTAAAGGAACAAAGTAAACTGAATTAAAAGTCTTTGTACAATTATATAATATGAAAATTAAAGCAAATTCTAAAAAATAAGAAATAAGTACAAGTCTACTATTATTTGATAAAGAAAAAAATCTGACTTGATTATTTATTATAATTAGAAATAATATTATTATGGTTATAACTGGATACAATATATTTTCAGTAGTGTTTAAAGAACTTACAAGTACTATAAATAGGGACAAATATCGTATAAAAGTAACTAATTTTTTTCTATTCATTAAAAGGACTCCTCCATAAAAATAAACTTTCCTTATGAAAACTAGGATAATATCATAAAAGAATAAAGTCAATAGAAGTATCTATTAATATTAATAGAAATAAAATCAATCTAAAAGATTTGAATAGTTAAATCGTATACTGACCATAATCAAAAAGTAAAAATTTAATGTATTGGAGTAAAAAATGAATAACAAAGAAAAAGGTGATTTTGGAGAAGAAGTAGCAATTAATTATTTATTGTCAAAAGGCGCAAAACTATTAGAAAAAAACTACAGATTAAAGATTGGAGAGGTCGATATAATAGTAAGGATAGATGATGAGATTGTATTTGTAGAAGTAAAATCAAGGTCTAGTTTAAGGTATGGTTATCCTTGTGAATCTGTAAATTTCAAGAAGAGAAAAAAGATAGTTGAGATTGCTAAATACTATATCACAAAAAATAATTTACATAATATTCCCATAAGATTTGATATTGTAGAAGTTTATTTATCAGAAAAAAGAGTAAATCACATAATGAATGCTTTTTAAGAAAGATAAAGGTTTGGAAAGGATTATTATATGTTAAGTATTATTAACTCAAGTAATTTAATAGGAATTGAAAGTTTTCTAGTAAAGGTTGAGGTGGATACAAGTAATGGTATACCTAGCTTTAATATTGTCGGTCTTCCAAGTAAGGAAATTAAAGAGGCGAGAGAGAGAGTTAAATCAGCTATTATCAATAGTGGATATAAATTTCCAAATACAAGAATTGTTGTAAATTTATCACCAGCAGATATAAAAAAAGAAGGTGCTTTTTTAGATTTATCAATAAGTATAGGTCTTTTAAGAGGGTTAATAGAAAAAGATGAAAATTATATAAGAGAAAGTATGTTTATAGGAGAATTATCACTAGATGGAAAAATAAGAAAAGTAAGAGGGATATTACCAATAATTATAGGTGCAAAAACCCAAAATATAAAGCGTATTTTTATACCAGTTGACAATATAAGAGAAAGTTTATTTATAGAAGAAATTGATATAATACCTATTAAAAGTTTAAAAGAATGTATAGGGTTTTTAAATGGAGAAATAAAAGTCGATAAAGAAAAAATAATGTCTTTTTTAAATGAAGAAATAGAAACAAACGGGGATTATACATATTGTAAATATCCTGAGTTTTATGATACAAAAGAAAGCAAATATGATGAAGATTTTAAGGATGTTAGAGGAAATTATTTTATAAAGAGAAGCGCAGAGATAGCCGCTGCTGGAAATCATAATATACTTATGATTGGGCCTCCAGGTTCAGGTAAAACAATGATTGCAAAACGAGTAATAACAATTTTGCCAGATATAAGTATAGAAGAGATGATAGAAGTAAGTAAGGTTTATAGTGTATTGGGTATGATAGATGAAAATAAAGGCATAATCGATAAGAGACCTTTTAGAGCGCCTCATCATACAACTACAAAGCAGTCTTTAATTGGTGGAGGAACAGATGCAAGACCTGGAGAAGTAGCACTAGCACATAGGGGGATTTTGTTTTTAGATGAAATTGCTGAATTTGATAGGAAAATACTTGAGACTTTGAGACAACCTATAGAAGATGGGTATGTAAATATATCTAGAGTAAAGTACAGTACAAAATATCCCTGTAGAGTATTACTAATTGCAGCTATGAATCCATGTCCATGTGGTTATTATATGTCAAATACAGAGTGTAGATGTAGGAGTAATGAAATTAATAAATACATAAATAAAATATCAGGACCATTATTAGATAGGTTTGATATTTTTGTAGAAGTAAATACTGTAAAATATGATGATTTAAATTCATCAAAACAAGAAGAAAGTTCTCAAAAAATAAAGACGAGAGTAGAAAATGCTAGAAAAATACAAATAAATAGATTTAAAGAAGATAATATAAAAAATAATAGTGAAATTAAGGCTTCTAATTTATTAAAATATTGTAAATTAGAAAAAGAAGCTTCAAAAATGGCTAAAGTAATATTTAATAAATATAACTTAAGTAGTAGAAGTTATACAAAACTTTTAAAGATGGCAAGAACAATAGCTGATTTAGAAGGAATAGAGTTGATAAATTCACAGTGTATTATAGAAGCTTTTTCATTTAGAAGAGCTTATTATAGCTATTTTAAATAAGTTTTTGAGGTGTATTTTATGGAGAAAAAAGATATCTATTTATGGTTAAAATCAATTAGTGGAATAACAACAAAAACAATTGAAATAATAGAAAATAATATAGTAAATATTGAAGATATATTTGATTTTTCTGAAAAAGAAATATATAATTTAAAAAATATAAGCTTGAATATTAGAAAAAATATAGTAAAATATAGAGGTCACGCTTATTTAGAAAATATAAAAGAACTACTTTACAAAAAAACAATTAAATATATTTGCCAATATGACGAAGAATATCCTGAAAATTTGAAGAATATATATAATGCTCCAAAGTTATTATTTTACAAAGGTGACATAAGTTTAGTTAATAATAATTTCAATATAGCTATAGTAGGTTCAAGAAAGCCTACAGCTTATGGAATTAATTGTGCAAAAACAATGAGTTGTCAATTGTCTCAATATGGAGTTAATATAGTAAGTGGATTAGCCATAGGAATAGATGCATATTCACATATAGGTTGTATGAATGGAAAATCTAAGACTATAGCGGTTCTTGGTTCAGGAGTAGACAACCCTCTTCCAAAACAAAATTTACATTTATCAAATAAAATATTAGAAAATGGGGGACTATTATTATCAGAGTATAATATTAACTCAACAGTAGCTCCATATCATTTTTCTAATAGAAATAGAATTATTAGTGGATTAAGTGATGGAGTAGTGGTTGTAGAAGCAGCAATACGAAGTGGTGCATTAATAACAGTAGAGTTTGCTCTTGAACATGGAAAAAATGTTTTTGCAGTACCTGGTAATATAAATTCTCAAATGAGTAGAGGATGTCATAAAATTATAAAAGAAGGTGCGAAATTAATTGAAAATATAGATGATATTTTGAATGAGTATAACATATTTAATATTATCAATAAAAAAATAAATCAAAAATATGATAATATAAGTTTAAATGCCAAGTCTAAGCAAATAATTGAAGCTATAAAAAGAGAAGGAAGCTTGCATATAGATAGTATTTGTGATTATACTGGTATAGAAATAAAGTATGTAAATTCAATAATCAATGAATTAGTACTAAATGAGTTAGTAATAGAGATGAATAATAAAACGTACAGTTTAAATGTATAAATTAAGATTAGGTAGTGGGGGTGTGTGGTTTTATGGCCAAAACATTAGTCATCGTAGAATCGCCTGCAAAAGCTAAGACCATAGAAAAATTTTTAGGTAAAAGTCATTATACAGTAAAAGCATCAGTTGGTCATGTTAGAGATTTACCTAAAAGTAAATTAGGTGTAGATATAGAAAACAATTTTGAACCTCAATATATAAATATACGAGGAAAAGGCGATGTAATAAAGGAATTAAAAAAAGAAGCTAAAAAATCTAAACAAGTGTATCTAGCAACTGACCCTGATAGAGAAGGTGAAGCTATATCATGGCATTTAGCTCATATACTAAATTTAGATGAATCTGATGATTGTAGAATTGAGTTTAATGAAATAACTAAAGATGCAATTAAAAAAGCAATTAAGCATCCTAGAAATATTGATATAAACTTAGTAGATGCACAACAAGCTAGAAGAGTATTGGATAGACTTTTAGGATATCAAATAAGCCCTATATTATGGCAAAAGGTTAGAAAAGGTCTTAGTGCAGGTAGAGTACAATCAGTAACAACAAAATTAATTTGTGATAGAGAAAAAGAGATAAAAGCGTTTATTCCAAAAGAATATTGGACAATAGATGTTGAAGCAAAGACAGCAAAAGATAAAGATATAACTTTAAAATTTTATGGCAAGAACGATGAAAAAATTGAATTAGAAAATGAAGATGCTGTTAATGAAATACTAAAAGAAATGGAAGGAAAGGATTTAAAAGTTGAAAAGATAGAATCTAAATCAAGACGTAAATCAGCTCCAAAACCATTTACAACAAGTATGCTTCAACAAGAAGGTGCAAATAAGTTGTTTTTTACTACTAAAAAAACAATGATGATAGCGCAAGAACTATATGAAGGTATAGATATAGAAGGTGAAGGCACTGTTGGTCTTATATCATATATAAGAACTGATTCTAAGAGAATATCTGATGAAGCAAAAGAAAAAGCTAAGAATTATATAATAAGTGACTTAGGTGAAAATTATTATAAAAACCCTGTAGAAAAAAAAGAAAAACCAGACACTAAAAAGGTTCAAGATGCACATGAGGCAATAAGACCAACTTCCGTTGATAGAACTCCTGATAGCATAAAAGCTTCATTGAGTAAAGACCAATATAAGCTGTATAATTTAATTTGGAGAAGATTTATAGCAAGTCAAATGGAGGATTCAGTATTCGATATACTAAATGTAGAATGTAAGGCTGGAGATATTGTATTTAAAGCCACTGGTTCAAAAATGAAATTTGATGGATATACTAAGGTATACAATTTTTCAGAAAGAGAAGATAAGATTCTACCAAGTATAGAAAAAGGAGATATATTAAGTATAGAAAATATATTGCCAGACCAACATTTTACACAACCACCAGCAAGATATACAGAAGCCAGTTTGGTAAAAACATTGGAAGAACTGGGAATTGGTAGACCAAGTACGTATGCTCCAACAATAGCTACTATATTAAATAGAGAATATGTTGAAAAGCAAGGCACAAGTCTATGTCCAACAGAACTTGGAATAATAGTTACTGATATTTTAGAAAATAATTTTCATAAATTTATAGATGTAGATTTTACTGCTGATATGGAAAGTAAGCTTGATGTCATAGAAGAGGGAAATACAGATTGGAAAGAAATTGTATCTGAAGCATATGCACCACTTAAAGAAGCCATTGAAGAAGCACTTGAGAATATAGAAAAAATAAATATGGATGAAGAAACTGATGAAATCTGTGAAAACTGTGGCTCTAATATGGTTATAAAATATGGTAGGTTTGGAAAGTTTATGGCTTGTAAAAACTATCCTGATTGCAAAACGACTAGACCAATTATGAATAAAATTGGTGTTAAATGTCCAAAATGTGAAGAAGGAGAAATTATCCTTAGAAAATCCAAAAGAGGGAAAGCTTTTTATGGATGTTCTAATTATCCAAACTGTGACTTTGTAGCTTGGAATAAGCCAACAGGAGAGTTTTGTGAAAAGTGTGGTTCATATATGGTTGAAAAAGTGACTAAATCTGAAACGAAAACAGTATGCTCCAATAAAGAATGTAACAAAGAGTCAAAAGAGCATAATGACGGAAAAGAGTGAAAATTGAAAAAAATCACATAATTATCTTGAAAAAGGTTCCAAACTATGATAATCTTTCAAGTGTGAACAACTAATATAAAAATAAATTTTCATTAAAAGTGAGAATAATATTAGAAAATATAAAGGTTATTAAAAGGCCTAAATTTCATGAGGAGATGATTAAATGGCAAGTGAAGTATTACAAAAAACAAGAAAAATAAATAAAACATTACAAACA
The DNA here is from genome assembly GCF_020658175.1 of Clostridioides sp. ES-W-0018-02. Classification (NCBI taxonomy): domain Bacteria; kingdom Bacillati; phylum Bacillota; class Clostridia; order Peptostreptococcales; family Peptostreptococcaceae; genus Clostridioides; species Clostridioides sp. ES-W-0018-02. The sequence goes on from NZ_JACVVY010000004.1 coordinate 222,274, forward strand.
AGTGGTGGAAGCAGTGTCTCTTTTGATTTACTGGCCGGAGCATTAGGAGATGTATTAAATTCTAATGTTTATGTAGTAAGTGCAAAAGGTAAAGTTCTAGGGCTTCATTTAAATGATATTGAAGATAGCTCAGTTATAGAAGACGAATATACTAAGCAAAAAAAATTCTCAGAAGAATATACTCAAAACTTATTAAAAATTGATGAGACACTAGAAAACTTAAATGGTGAGAAGATATTAGAGATTTTCCCTGAAGAACAAGGAAGATTACAAAAATATACTACTGTAGTACCAATATTAGGAAGTGGACAAAGACTTGGAACATTAGTACTTTCAAGATATTCAATGTCATTTAATGATGATGATTTAGTGATAGCTGAATACAGTGCAACTGTTGTTGGTCTTGAGATATTAAGAGCAATAGGTGAAGAATTAGAAGAAGAAATGAGAAAAAAAGCTGTAGTTCAAATGGCAATAGGCACTCTGTCCTACTCCGAGCTTGAAGCAGTTGAACATATTTTTGCTGAATTAGACGGTAAAGAAGGCTTACTTGTAGCAAGTAAAATAGCTGATAGAGTTGGTATAACTAGGTCAGTTATAGTAAATGCACTTAGAAAATTTGAAAGTGCAGGTGTGATAGAATCAAGATCATTAGGTATGAAAGGAACTCATATAAGAATACTTAATGATAAACTTACAGATGAATTAAAAAAATTAAAAAACAATCAATAATCTAAATTTTATAGATTGTGATTAGAAAAGGTATCTATTTCAAATAGATACCTTTTTTAGACGGATTATTGGGATAATAATCATGAAATATTTTTTTTGAATAGGAGTGGGAATATGCCTTTAGCAGATAAAATAAGACCAAAAACAATGAATGATGTAATAGGTCAAAGTCATATAATTGGTAATGGAAAAATACTGTCTAAGATATTACAGACTAATTTTTTGCCAAATATGATATTTTTTGGTCCACCAGGTGTTGGAAAAACTACTGTAGCAGAAATTGTCGCAGAAAAAAGCAATAAAAATTTTTATAAAATAAATGCCACTAATTCATCACTAGAAGATATAAAAAAAGTAATAGCAGAACTTGGAAGTATAAGTAATATAAATGGGGTTTTACTATATATAGATGAGATACAAAGTTTTAATAAAAAACAACAGCAGTCGATATTAGAATTTATGGAAAATGGTAGTATAACTTTGATTGCTAGTACTACAGAGAATCCATATCATTATGTATATAAAGCTCTTCTAAGTAGAGCGACTATATTTGAATTTAAGCCTTTAGAAAAATTAGATATAGAAAAAGGCTTAAGAAGGGCAATTGAAGTTTTAAATGAAGATAGTTATATGGATATTGAATGTAATAATGATGCTATTGAGGATATAGCTATTATCTCTGATGGAGATATGAGAAGGGCTTTAAATGCTTTAGAATTAGTAGTTTATTCAACTAAACCAAATATAGATAACATAATCTATATAGATTCAGATGTAGTAAAAAAATCTACATTTAATAAAATTATAAACTATGATAAAAATGGTGATAGTCATTATGATATTTTAAGTGCATTTCAAAAATCTATAAGGGGAAGTGACCCGCAGGCATCCATACACTATTTAGCAAGACTTATAAAAGGTGGAGATTTAATAAGTATCTGTAGGAGACTTTTAGTAATAGCTAGTGAAGATATAGGTTTAGCTTATCCAAATGCAGTTGTTATTGTAAAAGCCTGTGTAGATTCAGCTATGCAACTTGGATTTCCTGAAGCAAAAATACCATTAGCAGAAGCTGCTGTTCTTTTAGCTACATCGCCAAAATCTAATTCTGCATGTATGGCAATAATGAAAGCATTAGATGAATTAGATAGAGAATTTGTTAAAGACATACCAAACAGTATAAAAGATGCTCATTATTCTGGTTCTAAAGATATAGGTAGAGGATGTGGATATAAATATCCTCATAACTTTAAAAATCATTATGTAAAACAACAGTATTTACCAGATAGCATAAAAGATAGTATTTACTACATACCACAAGAAAACAAAACTGAGAAAAATATAAAGAAATATCTAGAATATTTGGATAGCGATTTTTAAGTTGAATTTTATGTATCGGGGGTAGATATTATGATTATAAAGCTTAACTCAAGTTATCATAGTAGAGTTATGAAATATTTAAAAAAAGAACCTGAGTACAATTTATTTATAATAGGGGATATTGAAAGATATGGATATGGAAATAACTTTTTAAATTTATGGGCAGATATAGGTTTAAATGGTGAAATCAGAGCAGTACTACTTAAATATTTTGAATTTATGATGTTTTATTCAGATGGAGAGTATGATGTTGAAGGCTTTTATGAATTGCTTTGTGACACTGATTACGAAGAAATTTCTGGAAAAATAAGTGCTGTAGATGCTTTAGCAAAGCGATTAGGACTTAATCATCTAAAAATAGTTGATTTTTGTAAGCTTCGAACTAAAAAATTTTTAGTTGACAATCATTGTAATGAAAAGGTCAAGAGAATTAGACTTGGAAATCTAAAGAAAACAGTTAGGCTTTATGATTTGATAGATGAATTCCACAGTACAACTTTAGATAGTTTAAAAAATGGTTTAAGAACAGGTAGAGGATATTGTATAGAGATTAACAAAGAAGTAGTATCAATGGCAAAGAGTACATCAGAAAACAGGACTCATGCAATGATAATTGGAGTAGGTACACATCCTAAATATAGAGCTAGAGGGCTTGCTACAAAATGTTTAATTAAACTATGTTCAGAACTTTTAAGAGAGAATAAAATGCCTTGTTTGTTTTATGATAATGAAGAAGCTGGAAAGATATATAAAAAATTAGGATTTGAAAACATTGGAAAATGGGGGATTTATTCAAAATAAAAAAATTAAAATTAATCTTGACAAAATTAGTAGGGTATAATAAAATTATGTTGAAAGTAATTCCTACTAAAACAGTATGAATTAGATTTCTATATAGAGGTGATAATGTATGAAGTTGTCTACTAAAGGTAGATATGGACTAAAGGCAATGTTTGAATTAGCACTAAATCAAGATAATGGACCAGTGTCATTAAAATTTATTGCTAAAAAGCAAAAAATATCGGACCAGTACTTAGAACAAATATTTTCATCTTTAAAAAAATCGGGTCTAGTAAAAAGTGTAAGAGGTGCTCAAGGAGGATATTTGCTTTCAAAGAATGCTGAAGACATAACAGTGGGAGATATACTTGTAGTATTGGAAGGTCCAGTTGCATTATCTGACTGTGTACTAGATGAAGATGTCTGTGAAAACTCAAACATGTGTGTAACAAAAATAGTTTGGGAAAAGATGAAAAAGGGTATAGAAGATGTTATAGATTCAATTACTCTTAAAGATATGATAAATGACTATAACAAAAATAAATTAGAAAATGATATAACAAATATAACTAAAAAATAGATTTGGAGATGAATGTAATGGAAAAAAGAAGATTGTATATGGATTATTCTGCAACAACACCTGTTAAAAAAGAAGTATTAGATGCAATGATGCCATACCTAACAGATTATTTTGGCAATGCATCTAGTTTTCACACATTCGGAAGAGAAGCAAAAGATGCTTTAGATAAAGCAAGAGAACAAGTAGCAGCCCTTATAAATGCTGAACCTAGTGAAATATATTTTACAGCGGGTGGTTCAGAAAGTGACAACTGGACATTAGAGGGTGTAGCTTATGCTAATAAAAATAAAGGTAATCATATAATAACTTCAAAAATAGAACACCATGCAATACTTCATACATGTGAATACTTAGAAAAACATCATGGATTTGAAATAACTTATTTAGATGTTGATAGCGAAGGAAAAATTGATTTAAAACAATTAGAAGATTCAATAAAAGATACTACTATACTAATAAGTATAATGTTTGCAAATAATGAAATAGGAACTATACAACCTATTAAAGAAATATCTGAAATAGCTAAAAAACACAGTATATTATTCCATACTGATGCAGTACAAGCTTCAGGTAATATTCCAGTAGATGTTAAAGAATTAGGAATAGATTTAATGAGTATGTCTTCACATAAAATATATGGACCAAAAGGTGTTGGAGCTTTATACATAAGAAAAGGTGTAAGACTTCATAACTTTGTCCATGGTGGAGCACAAGAAAAAAGCAAAAGAGCAGGTACAGAAAATATACCTGCAATAGTTGGATATGGAAAAGCAGCAGAATTAGCTAAAGCAAATATGCAAAACCATGTTGAGACTTTAACTCGTCTTAGAAATAAGTTAATAGATGGTGTTTTAGAAAGAATACCTTATACAAGAATAAATGGTAGTTTAGAAAATAGATTACCAGGAAATGCAAACTTTGCATTCCAATTTATAGAAGGTGAAGGAATACTTTTACTATTAGATATGTTAGGAATTGCTGGTTCAAGTGGTTCTGCATGTACTTCTGGTTCATTAGACCCTTCACATGTATTACTTGCAATAGGTTTACCACATGAAATAGCACATGGTTCATTGAGACTTACAGTTGGAGATTTTACAACGGATGATGATATAGATTATATATTAGAAAATTTACCAAAAGTTATAGAAAGACTTAGAAGTATGTCACCACTTTACGATGATGCAAAGAAACAAGGATTAGTAAAATAGACAAAATAGATAAGACATAAAAAATAGGCATAAATTAATGTAGGAGGAAAAAATAATGCAATATAGTGATAAAGTTATGGAACATTTTATGAACCCAAGAAATATGGGAGAAATTGAAGGTGCAAGTGGTGTAGGTGAAGTTGGAAATCCTACATGTGGAGATATAATGAAGATATTTTTAGACATAGAAGGAGACATAATAAAAGATGTTAAGTTTAAAACATTTGGCTGTGGTTCAGCTATAGCAAGTTCTTCTATGGCAACTGAAATGATAAAAGGAAAGACTATAAAAGATGCATTAGACCTTACAAATAAAGCTGTTGCTGAAGCTTTGGATGGTTTACCACCAGTAAAAATGCACTGTTCAGTTTTAGCAGAACAAGCTGTAAAAGCAGCACTTATAGACTATGCTAAAAAGAATAATATCCATATACCAGAATTAGATGGATATGTTATAGATGATGCTCATGACCATGATATTGAGGAAGAAGAATAAAATAAGGAATAATTTTCCAAAAAAAGTTTAAAATCATTTTAAAAAAGTGTATAATGGTATAGTAAGATGAAAAATAGCCGTTTTAAAGAAAACGGCTATTTTTTATTGTTAAAACTGCCATTCTAGCCCGTTTTGGAAATTAATCAAATAATAAAAAAATATACACATCCATAATATTTAAACATTAAAAAATATAAAAAATCTCAGCAAATCAATCGTTTACGAGGATTTCATATAAAAATATATTTTCAGAAATTTTTACTTAAAAATGCTATTTTCTTTAAAAAGGCACATTTCAACTAAATACAATATTAGGGGGAACAGTTATGAAAATACCAAAGAGGATAGCAGCAATACTTACTATATCATTAGTAGTTAGCAGTGCGACAACAGGCATATCAAGTGCTCAAACAAACAGTGATACACTTAAAGGTTCAGGTAGATGGGAAACTGCCATACAAATAAGTAAAAAAGGATGGGATACATCTAAAAATGTGATATTAGTTAATGATAATACTATAGTAGACGCATTGACTGCAACTCCTTTTGCTGGTTCTAAGAATGCACCAATTCTTTTGACACAAAACAATAAATTAGATGATAGAACTAAAGCAGAAATAATAAGGTTAAAAGCAGAAAAAGTATATTTAATAGGCGGGACAAAAACTTTAGGTTCAGAGGTAGAGACACAATTAAAATCATTAAAAATTGATACAGAAAGAATCTCAGGAAATGATAGATATCAAACTTCTTTAGAAATAGCTAAAAAATTGGATGAGTCTCTTGTAAGAAAAGCAAGTAGTAATATTTCAGAGATAGTTGTAGTTAATGGAGAAAAAGGTCTTGCTGACGCAGTAAGTGTAGGAGCTGCGGCTGCTCAAAATAAAATGCCAATAATTCTTTCTAGTCCAGAAGATGGAATAAAACAATCAAATCAATTTATAAAAGATAAAGGTATAAAAACATCTTATGTAATAGGAGGAGTGCAGTCGATTTCAGAAGCTACAAAAAGCACTTTACCTAGTCCTAGGAGATTATCAGGAAAAGATAGAAATGAAACTAATGCGGCTGTTATAAGTGGATTATATGGTTCAAAAGAGTTGAAAAATGCATATATAACAAAAGATGGTATGAATAAACAAGGAGATCTTATAGATTCATTAGCAGTAGGTTCATTGGCAGCAAAAAATAATTCACCAGTAGTTTTAGTTGGAAATAAATTAAATAAAGAACAAGAAAAAGTATTAAATACTAAAAGCTTAAAAACAGTTACACAGGTTGGTGGTTCAGGCAATGAGAATGCTTTTTCTGAGATAAAAAAATCACAATCTACAACAACATATGAAGTTAAAAATATAGAAGAGTTAAAAATAGCTTTAGATAAAGCTGATGCAAATGATGTTATAAATATTAAGCCATCAGGAACTATGTCAAATGATTTATCATTGAGTACTAATAATTCAATTTCTGTAAATTTAAATGGTACATATACAGGTACGATAGTAGTAACTGCTCCAAATGCAGATATAGTAAATAAAGGTACAATAAATAAAGTTTTGGTTAAGGATAGTAAAGGTGGAACAATAATAAATGAAAGTGGAGCAAAAATAGAAAAAGTAGAAATACAAAATAATTCTAGCAATGTTGTAGTTAAAAACAACGGAAAAATAACAAACATAAAAAATGATGCTACAGGAACAAATATAAAAAATGAAGGAATAATAACTGACAAAGTAGAAGGTTCTCAGACTCCAAGTGTAGATGGCACTAAACCAGGTGGAAGTTCATCTGGAGGCTCTTCATCAAGTGGAGGAAGTTCAAGTGGTGGTTCATCTGTAAAAGATAAATTGATAACATCAATAACAGCACTTGATAATTCAATAAAAGTACAAAATGTAGAAAATGGAACGGAATTAAGTAAGTTAAACTTACCAAAAGAGTTATCAGCAACTGTGTCTGGAGTGGCTAATACAAAAGTAGGTGTAACTTGGAAAAGTACACCAGAATATGCTAGCCAAGTAGCAGGAAAGTATATATTTAGTGCAAGTCTATCAAGTGGATATAAGCTATCAGAAGGAGTATCACTTCCAACTATTACAGTAACGGTAGCTGAACCTGCTAAAGTGGAGACAATAAAGATTACTGATACTGATACATTAGAAGAAGCACTTGCTTTACAAGAAGATGGTCAAGTGTGGGAAATAAGTGGACAAATAGATGTTAAAAAGCCAGTTGTTATAGATAAAAAAATAGTTATAAATGGTATTAATAATGCTGAATTGAAAAAAGCTGTAGAATTTACTGATACTAAACCAGGGTACGAAAATATAGTAACAATAGACAGAAAAGATGGTGTAAAAATAAACAATCTAAAAGTAACAGGTTTAGATTCAGACAAATTAAATAAATCAGGAATGCATGTTTATTTATCACAAAATGTTGAATTAAACAATGTAACTTTAAATAATAATAAAGGGGCAGGTTTAATAGTAAATGGTTCATCAGTAATAGCTTCAAATCTTGTAACAAGTGGAAACGGATGGTATGGAGTCAATGTAGAATATGTAAAAGCTGATGGAATTGTAAATGAAACTAATGCAAGTCTAGATTTAATAGGTGATTGTAAGATAAGTGAATATACTCCAATAAAAACTGATAACTATGATAAAGATAAAGTGATTGTTAATGGATATGGAGATTGTACATTATTACAAGATTCAAAAACTGCTACCTGGGGTAAAGCTTCTATAACTATAAATGAAAATAATGATATAGCTAATATAACGAAAGAAAATAAAATAGATGAGGGTGAAAATGGTAGTATACCTAAGTTTGAAAGTGTAGATGGTAGAACGCTTGTAGATATTACACTAAATAAAGGTAAAAATGATTATAATAATGTAAGAGTTCAAATAAAAGCGGAAGAAGATTCAGAAAATTTAGATGGAATACAACTAATTGCTAAGGATAGCAATGGAAACTGGTTTAACATAGTAAACACAGGATGGGGACCAATGGAAGGTTTTCCATTGCAAGGTGCAACAACAAAAGTTTATCTAGTTGGAAATAAAGAAGGTACTTATAAGGTGAAAATAGAACTAGTTGATGTTAGTAATTCTAATAATATAATAACAGAAACAACAGCGTCAGTAGTGGTAGTTAATAAATAAAAAATTACCCTTAAATCTTTTAAAATTACCTAATAATATTATTTTTTTTAGAAAATAGAGCAAGCTATATTTTAAATAAATACAATGCTTGCTCTATATGGTATAATAATAAGTAATGCAAAAGATGAGGTGAAATTTGTTTATGAATAAAAAAGTAATGATAGGTATGAGTGGAGGAGTAGATAGTTCTGTAGCTGCATATCTTTTAAAACAGCAAGGATACGACGTCATTGGTGTTACTATGAAATTATGGCAAGACGATGACGAAGTTGAAAATGAAGGTGGTTGTTGCTCTTTATCAGCAGTTGAAGATGCTAGAAGAGTAGCAAATAAAATAGGAATACCATTTTATGTTCTTAATTTTAGAGAAGTATTTAAAGAAAAAGTAATAGATTATTTTATAGATGAATATTTAGAAGGAAAAACTCCTAATCCTTGTATAGCTTGTAATAAACATATAAAATTTGACGATTTTTATAAAAGAGCTAGACAAATAGGATGTGATTATGTGGCTACAGGTCACTATGCAAAAATAGAAAAAGATGAAGATACAGGAAGATATTTATTAAAAAAATCTGTTACAGATAAAAAAGACCAGACTTATGCACTTTATAATCTTACACAAGAACAATTAAAACATACACTACTACCAATAGGTGATTATGAAAAGGATAGAGTAAGAGAAATTGCTAAAGAAATGGGAATGGCAGTCCATAATAAACCCGATAGTCAAGAAATTTGTTTTGTTAAAGATAATGACTATGCAAATTATGTAAAAAAACATTCTGAAAAGCGTATTGAAGAAGGTTTTTTTGTAGATACTAAAGGAAATATACTTGGAAAACATAAAGGGATACTATACTATACAATAGGACAAAGAAAAGGTCTTGGAATTACTTTTGGCAAACCAATGTTTGTAGTAGATATAAATCCAATAAATAATACTATTGTCCTTGGAGACAACGAAGAATTATTTAAAAAAGAACTTATTGCAAAAGATGTTAACTTTATATCAATAGACAAACTAGAAGAGCCATTAAGAGTTCAAGCAAAAATAAGATACTCTGCAAAACCATCACCAGCTACTATTTATAATGTTGGAGAAAATACTATTAAAATAGTATTTGATGAAGCTCAAAGAGCTATTACAAAAGGTCAATCTGTTGTAATGTACGATGGAGATATTGTAGTAGGCGGAGGAATAATAGAGAAAAGTTTATAAAAATATCTAAGAAACTTATAAAATAAGTAATATAGTCTATAAATCTAAAACAAAGTTTATAAAATAAATTTATTGTATATGAAAATATAGTATTGATTAATTTTGTAAAATTTAGTAATATAATTATTATATTAATTAAAAACAAATACAGTGATAAGGAATAGTAAAGTATTTGATGTCTTACAGAGAGAGGGAACATGCTGAAAGCCCTTAGAATAAAATATTTGAAGCAGCCTTTTAGTAGCAATTTTGAACAATGTACTTTGAATTAACAAGGTAGATTTAAGTAGAGATTGACGGTAGTTACGTTATAGCTAAGGTTTTCCGAAGATATCATAATTTTTTATGATAATTAGGGTGGTACCGCGATTGTCCTCGCCCCTATAAATTTATTTATAGGGACGAGGTTTTTTATTTAAACGAAAAAATATAATTTATTAGGAGGAACATAATATGGAAAAGATGGGACTAAACGAGATAAGAAGTAAGTTTTTAGAATTTTTTGAGTCAAAAGGTCACTATGCAGCAGATAGCTATTCTTTAGTACCAAACAATGACAAGAGTTTATTGCTTATAAACTCAGGTATGGCACCTTTAAAAAATTATTTTTCAGGTGTAGAAGTACCTCCAAGTTTAAGAATGTGTACATCTCAAAAATGTATAAGAACTGGAGATATAGAAAATGTAGGTATAACTGCAAGACATGCCACTTTTTTTGAAATGATGGGTAACTTCTCATTTGGAGATTACTTTAAAAGAGAATCAATTAAATGGGGATGGGAATTTGTCACAGAATGGCTAAGTATCCCAGAAGATAAAATATGGGTAACTGTATATGAAGAAGATGACGATTCTTATGATATATGGGCAAAAGAAATGAATTTTCCAGAAGAAAGAATGGTTAGACTTGGTAAAGATGATAACTTCTGGGAGATAGGTACAGGTCCTTGTGGTCCTTGTTCAGAAATATATTTTGATAGAGGAGAAGAATATGGATGTGATAATCCAGACTGTAAACCAGGCTGTGATTGTGACAGATACCTAGAATTCTGGAACCATGTATTTACTCAGTTTGATAGAGATGAAGAAGGAAACTACAGTTTATTAGAAAGTAAAAATATAGATACAGGTATGGGCCTTGAAAGAATGGGATGTATCATGCAAGGTGTGGAGACTATCTTTGAAGTAGATACTATTAAGTCTATATTGGAAGCAGTTGAAAAGTTAACAGGAGTAAAATATGGAGTAAATCCAAAAAATGATATATCAATAAGAATAATAACTGACCATATAAGAGCTGTGACATTCTTAGTTAGTGATGGAGTACTTCCATCAAATGAGGGAAGAGGCTATGTTCTTAGAAGACTTCTTAGACGTGCTGCTCGTCATGGTAAACTATTAGGTGTAAAAGAATTATTCTTACAAAAACTGATAGATGAAGTTATAAAGGTAAATGATAAAGCATATCCAGTTTTAGTTGAAAAAGAAAGTTATATTAAAAAAGTTGTTGGAATAGAAGAAGAAAAATTCAATGAAACTATAGACCAAGGAACAGAAATATTGAACTCATATATAGAAGCATTAAAGAATGAAGGAAAAACTGTTTTAAGTGGTCAAGAAGCCTTTAAACTGTATGATACTTATGGATTCCCTATAGACTTAACTAAAGAAATTTTGGAAGAAGAACATTTATCTGTAGATGAAGAGTCTTTCAATGAAGAAATGGAAAAACAAAAAGAAAGAGCTAGAAATGCTAGAGGAAATATGGATGGAGAAAGTTGGAAGGAAGACCCTCTATCAAAATTAGAGTCTACTATAGATAGTATGTTTAATGGATATAGTGAATTATATGGTGAAGGAATTATTGAAGCTATAGTTAAAGAGGATGAATTAGTTCAAAATGCAAAAGAAGGTGATAAAGTATCTATAGTACTAGACAATACTACTTTCTATCCTGAAGGTGGAGGACAAGTTGGTGATTGTGGATTAATAACCAACGAAAATTTAGTAGTGGAAGTATTAAATACTAAAAAAGGTGCTAATAATAGTATAAAACATATAGGTATAATAAAATCAGGAAAAATAAGTAATGGAGATAAAGTAAAGACATTAGTAGATAGAGATGTTAGAATGTCTGCTGCAAGAAACCATAGTGCTACACATTTACTTCATAAAGCACTAAAAGAAGTATTAGGAGAGCATGTTAATCAAGCTGGTTCTTTAGTTACTCCAGATAGATTAAGATTTGATATTACTCACTTTGAAGCTATATCAAATGAAGAATTAAAAGTTATAGAAGAAAAAGTAAATAATGTTATTTTATCATCTTTAGACATAAAATGTGATATTATGAATATAAAAGAAGCAAAAGAAAAAGGAGCTACAGCACTATTTGGTGAAAAATATGGTGATGAAGTAAGAGTAGTTTCTATGGGAGATTATTCTACAGAACTTTGTGGAGGAACTCACTTGACAAATACTTCTCAGATAGGAATGTTTAAAATATTGTCTGAAGGTGGAGTAGCAGCAGGAGTAAGAAGAATAGAAGCAATAACAGGAAAAGCTGTTTATGAATACTTAAAAGAAAAAGAAGGAATTATATCTGAAGTTTGTGTAAATTTAAAATCTAAAGAAGATAATTTAATTCAAAGAATAAGTTCTTTATTAGAAGAAAATAAAAATTTATCTAAAGAATTACATGATATAAAGACTAAAATGAGTTTACAATCAGCTGATTCTATTTTTGATTCTAAGCTTGAAGTAAATGGAGTTAACTTAATAACTAATAAATTTGAAGGTATGGATATGGATACACTAAGAGAAACAGCAGATAATTTAAGAGATAAGCTTGGCTCTGGTGTAGTAGTATTGGCAAATGTAGTAGATGATAAAGTTAACTTTGTAGTTACTGCTACTAAAGATGTGTTAGATAAAGGAATACATTCAGGGAATATAGTTAGAGAAGTTGCAAAAATAGCTGGAGGAAAAGGTGGAGGAAGACCTAATATGGCACAAGCAGGAGCTAGTGACATATCTAAGGTTGACCAAGCTCTAAGCTATGCAAGTGAGGTTATTAAGACACAAGTTAAATAACATTCACTTAAGGAGGTTTTTAGTTTGGAAAAAGATTTAGACTACACTATGAAATTTGAAGGAATACCAGAAGATAGAATGAGTGTGGGAGATACGATAGATTTTGTATATAAAGCACTAGTTGAAAAAGGATATAACCCTATAAATCAAATTATAGGGTATCTCCTTTCTGGCGATTCTAGTTATATAACTAGTCATAAAAATGCAAGAGCTATAATTAAAAAATTTGAAAGAGATGAGATACTTGAAGAAGTAATCACGCACTATCTGAATAGAAAGTAGGTCAAATAAATGAGAAAAAAGATTATGTCATTGTTGGCAGTAGTTATTATGATTTTTGTATCAACTGCTAGCTACAGTTCTGCTGAAGAAAAGGGCAAAGTCATATTTATTGATATGAATAGGACCAATCTTGGAAGTATGTTGAAGGTTCCAATCTTAAAGAGTGAGCTAGAAAAGAGAGGTCATATAGCTCTTATGAATATAAGAGGGGATCAAGGTACTGATGATAGAAGGTCTTATGCTAGTATGGGTGCAGGAGTAAGAGCTGATGTAACTACTGAAGACTATATCAATTTTCAAAAAGTAGACCAAGATACTGCTAAAACTTTTGAAGTTGCAACAGGTCAAAAAGCTAAAGAGATAAATAATTTAAGTATTAATAGGTCAATAAATGAAAATCTAGAGTATGGAGAATATGGAGCAACCTTAGGTTCATTGGGAAAAACTTTATCAGAAAATGGACTAAAAACATCCGTAATTGGAAATGCTGATATAATTGAAAATAACCAATTGGTTAAAAATAGAAATTTATGTTTAGTTGCTATGGATCAATATGGAAGAATTGATTCTGGGAATATTGATGATATTAACAAAAAAGATTCTAAGATGCCGTTTGGAATAGTTACAGACTACGATAAGTTATTAGATGAAACTAAAAAGTCTTATAAAAATAGTGATGCTATATTTGTAGAGCTTGGAGATACATATAGATTAGATATGTATAGATTGAATTTAAATGATAATACTTATGCTGCAATGAAGAAAAATATTGTAAAAAATATAGATAAATACCTTAAAGAAGTATTTTCTATGGTTGGAGAAAATGATACTGTTTATGTATCAAGTGCTTTTCCAAGTGATTTAGATTATAAAAATAAGAGAAGACTTTCTCCAATAATAAAATTTAGTGGAGAAGGAAAGGGTCTATTGGAATCTGCTACAACAAGAAAAGCTGGTATTGTTGCAAACTTAGATGTTGGAGTGGACATATTAAATGAGTTTGGTCTTAAAAATGATGAAATGGTGGGTAGAAGTTATACTTTGGTTGACAAAGAAGATAATGCTAGTTACCTAAAATCACTTTATAAAAAGATAGTATCTATATCATCTATAAGGTCAAGTATCATAAATGGATTTGTAGGTGTAATATCTGCTTCTTGGGTAATTGCAATGTTTGCAATATTCTTTAGAAATTACATGCCACATAAAGAGCGTGTATTCAAAGTACTTAAGGAGTTTATAAAATTGGGTATAATAATGCCTCTGTCATTTATGTTGGCTCCTTTGATGAATTTTAAGACCCCAATTACAATATCTTTGGGAATATTTGTAACTACACTAGTGTTATACTTATTAGGTCGAAAGTTATTTAAAGACAATGATATAAAACATATGGGATTTTTTGCAACACTGACTATTTTAATAATAGTCATAGATTCTGTATTTGGAACATACTTAATGCAAAATAATATAATGAGTTATGATGCTGTTATTGGTGCCAGATACTATGGTGTAGGAAATGAGTATGAAGGTGTAACCATAGCAAGTGCAGTATTTGGTTTAGCAGTTTTATTACATTACAAGAAGGTTTCTAAGCCACTTGTTGTAATATTTTCATTAATAATACTTATAACTAGCGCATATCCTTCTATGGGGGCAAATGTTGGTGGAGCAATATCAGAATGTGTAGCATATTTGTTGTTTATAATGCTTATATATGATGCTAAACTAGATATTAAAAAAGTTGCACTATTAGCTATTTCAGCTGTGGTTGTTGTTTGTGCATTTGCAGCTCTAGATATAATCTCAGGTAGTGAATCTCACTTAGGAATGTTTGTACAAAGAATTTTCTTAAATGGACCAGGAGAGATATTGCAGACATTTGGAAGAAAAATTCAAATGAATATGCAATTAGCACAGACAAGTGTATGGGTAAATATTTTACTTGTGGGAATTGCTGTGATTGCAGTACTTATATTTAAACCATCTAGACACTTTAGAAAGATAATGAATAATTTTCCAATTTTGTTTAAAGGATTCATTGCATCTATGGTTGGTTGTATAATTACTCTTTTAGTTAATGACTCTGGTATAGTTGCTGCATCTACAGCATCTATATATATACTTATACCACTTATAATAATAAGCATAAACATGATAATATTTGAAAAAAATAATTAAAAATTTTTTAATGTATATATGCTTTGAATAAAAAGTTGCAATATGATTATTAATGTAAACCAAACAGCTTACATCAAAAATTCATATTGCAATTTTTGTAATTAATGAAATGTATATGTTTTATAAAATAAGGTAAATAAAAGGAGAAAATATGTTAGATGGAAGAATAATGGGTCTTGATGTTGGAGATAAA
Organism: Clostridioides sp. ES-W-0018-02; assembly: GCF_020658175.1. Taxonomy (NCBI): domain Bacteria; kingdom Bacillati; phylum Bacillota; class Clostridia; order Peptostreptococcales; family Peptostreptococcaceae; genus Clostridioides; species Clostridioides sp. ES-W-0018-02. The sequence goes on from NZ_JACVVY010000004.1 coordinate 237,594, forward strand.
ACTATTGGAGTTGCTGTAAGTGATTTAATGGGATTAACTGCACAAGGGATAAAAACGGTAAGAAGAGTTGGCAAGAAGAAGGATATTGAAGAATTAAAAGCTATAATAAAAGAAAAACAAGTAAATAAAATTGTGTCAGGATTACCAAAAAATATGAATGGTACTTTAGGACCACAAGGAGAAAAGGTAATTAAGTTTTGTGAATTATTAAAAGAAGAAACAGGAATTGATGTAGAGTTTTGGGATGAGAGACTTTCTACAGTAGCAGCAGAGAGATCTTTGTTAGAAGCGGATGTTAGTAGACAAAAAAGAAAAAAGGTTATAGATATGTTGGCAGCAGTAATAATTTTACAAGGATATTTAGATTTTAAAATAAATTCATAAAAGAACTATAAAATTGAATACTTATGATATATAATATAAATAATAAAAATAAAAATAAATTTGAGGTGAATGACATTATGGAAGAAAATATAATAAATTTAATTGATGAAAATGGTGTAGAAAGCCAATTTGAAATAATATTAACATTAGAAGCAGAAGGAAAAGAATATGCAATATTAATGCCTTTAGATGATGAAGAGGCTGAAGAAGCTTTAATATTTAGAATTGATGAAGATGAAGAAGGAGAAATACTAATACCTTTAGAAAGTGATGAAGAGTATGAAACTGTTGTAGCTGTATATACTGCTATAATGGAAGAAGAAGGTTTAAATTACGACGAAGATGAATCAAATGGACTTAACTAGGTAAATAATTAAGTTTGTATATAAAAAATCAGGTATTTTACTGTATTTACTTTAATTAAGAATTATTAATTGTAAAAAGTATTTATAGTATATATCTGTTTTTTTATTTTTTATTAAAAAATTTATAGATTTTGGTGAATAATATATCTTTTATGGGTATATATTTATATTATGAGAAGAAATTAAATTTTTTCAAATGTCTTGACAAAAAAAGAATTATCAATTACAATATTATTTAATAAAGATTATCAATTGAAAATAGTAAGGGTGATGTTATGGCAAACACAATGGATTTATTAAAAGACAAGTTAAAAGAAACTGGTTTTAAGATTACGCCACAAAGAAGAGCAATAGTTGAGATATTGCTTCAACATGACCATTCACATTTAAGTAGTGAAGAAATCTATGATTTAGTTAGGGTTGACTGTCCTGAAATAGGGCTAGCTACTGTATACAGAACAATGCAGTTATTAGACGAAATAGGATTAATATCAAAACTAAACTTAGATGATGGGTGTATAAGATATGAGATTAGTCTACATAAAGAAGACTGTCATAATCATCATCATCTTATTTGTAAAAATTGTGGAAAGATAATGGAAGCTAAAGAAGACCTTTTAGACAATATAGAAAAAGAAATACAATCATTGTACAAATTTAAAATACTTGATCATGATGTTAAATTTTATGGATTATGTGATGAGTGTAATAAAATAAGTGATTCAGAAGAATAATTCTTCTGTAATTTAATGTTGATGGAAGAATAGTATAGAACTTTTATATTCTATGCTATTCTTCCATTTTTTATTATAAATTTAAATATATAGTATAAATATAAATAGCTTTAAAGCTTTTTATAATTTTAATATTGAAAATATAATTAATCCTATAAGTATGAAAATAAATGATTTTTCTATAAAATTACTAAATGGTCCTCCAACTGTTAAAAATCCTAAGGAAATCTTTTTTTCACTTAGTGGATAAAAAAGTGGTATTCCTTGTTTTGTAAATAAATCCCCTAAAAACATATGGCTTGCATAGCCAAGTGTTCCATAAAAAGATAAATTATTAATACTAGTGATTAATTCTATTTGTTTTAGTAAAAAATATATTATGATGGTTGCAAATATACTATGAGAAAAGCTTCTGTGCTTTAGCCAGGGAAAAATTGACAACATTAGACAAAAAATTATAAAATATATTTCAACTTCTACGATGTATAAGCATATAGCTAATAGTATAAATATTAATGATAGAAAGATTTTTCTCAGAAATGTATGGGTTAGTTTTGCCTCAATAATTATAATTGCAACAAATGTAATTATTGCACTTAAATAAAAATTATCATTTATATTTATTGAAATAAAGAAAATAATAATATTAATAGCGTATATAAAAATTCTATATATGTATTTGGATATATTGTTTTTTAGAATGAAATTTGAGACCATAGAATTAGATTTATCCAAATCGGGCAGTACTGCAAAAGTAGCTGAAACTAAAATATCTACTAGAGATATAGGAATTGTAAAAATTAAAGATGTCTGGATAGCTGTTAAAATTCCTATTGCACAATGAGTTTTACCACGCATAAATCCTCCTAAAATATCAGATATTAAATCATATAATATTTAGAGGATATCAAAATAAAATAGGTTTGTCAAAATAATACGTTAAATGTATTTTAAATATAGCTTAAAATATGATACGAATTATGGTACAATAAGAATAACTGGTAGCGAGTGCGTGATTTGATATTATTTAAGATTGTAGAACGTGTTAAAAAATTAAATAGACAGAAGGAGATGATGCAATTGTTCAAAAAGAACACCAACAAGATAAAGGTAATGGCTTTAGGTGGACTTAACGAAGTTGGAAAAAATATGACTGTTGTTGAGTATAAAGATGAAATAATTGTTATAGATGCTGGACTTAGTTTTCCAGAAGATGAAATGTTAGGAGTAGATATAGTTATACCAGACATAACTTATTTAGTCAAAAACAGGGATAAAATAAAGGGTATATTTATTACACATGGACATGAAGACCATATAGGAGCTCTTCCATATATACTAAAAAAGATAAATGTTCCTGTATATGGAGCGAGACTTAGTATAGGTCTTATACAAGTAAAATTGAAAGAACATAAGATGAATAATGTTAAGTTAAATGTCATAACTCCAAGACAAGTTATAAAGCTTGATAATATGGAAGTAGAGTTTTTGAAAAATAACCATAGTATACCAGATGCTTACTCTATTGCAGTACACACAGACCAAGGGATAATATACCATACAGGAGACTTTAAGATTGACTTAACTCCAATTGATGGTGATGTTATGGATATGCATAGAATCTGTGAGTTGAGCAAAAAAGGAGTTCTTTTAATGTTGGCAGATAGTACTAATGCAGAAAAACCAGGATTTACTATGTCTGAAAAAACTGTTGGAGTAGGTCTTGATGAGTTATTTGCAAAGGGAAATGGTAGAAGAATTATAGTTGCTACGTTTGCATCTAACATACACAGATTACAACAAATAATAAATACAGCTGAAAAGTTTAATAGGAAGGTTGCTATATCAGGTCGTTCAATGGTAAATGTAGTTGGAGTTGCCAAGGAATTAGGATATTTAGATATTTCTGACGATATGCTAATAGATTTAAATGATATATACAAGCATGAAGATGGCGAGTTAGTGATAATAACGACTGGTTCACAAGGTGAGCCTATGTCAGCTCTTGCTAGAATGGCTTTTTCAGAACACAAAAAAGTAGAAATAAAGAGTGGCGATTTAGTTATAATATCTGCTCATCCAATACCAGGAAATGAAAAATTAATATCAAGAGTAATAAACTTCTTATTTGAAAAAGGAGCAGAAGTAGTATATAGTGATATAGCGGATATACACGTTTCTGGACATGCCTGTCAAGAAGAATTAAAGCTTATACATGCATTAGTTAGACCAAAGTTTTTTATGCCAGCTCATGGTGAATATAGAATGTTAAAAAGACATGCTGAAATAGCTGAACAACTTGGAATGGACAAGGAAAATATTTTTGTCATGCAAACAGGAGATGTTTTAGAGTTAGATAAAAACTCTGCTAAAGTAGCAAATCGTATACAAACAGGAAATATACTAGTTGATGGATTAGGTGTAGGAGATGTAGGTAATATAGTCTTAAGAGATAGAAAGCATTTATCAGAAGATGGTCTTATGATAGTTGTAGTAACTATTTCTAAAGATGAAGGCAAAGTTTTAGCAGGTCCAGATATAATATCTAGAGGCTTTGTGTATGTAAGAGAGTCTGAAGATTTAATGGATGGAGCAAAGGATATAATTAAAAACGTTCTAAACGAGTGTGAAGAGAAAAATATTAAAGAATGGGCTTATTTAAAGAATAACATTAAAGAAAACCTAAAAGAGTATTTATATCAAAAAACTAAGCGAAATCCAATGATACTTCCTATAATAATGGAAGTATAGGATATAAAGTTTATAAAATTGAAAAGTAGACCTCTTGTAATTTTTAAAATGATATCAAAAGATTAAATTGATATCATCTTAAGAATTACAAGAGGTCTTTTTAATATTGAAAAATTTAGATATTACATAAAATACCAATTATAACAATCTTTTATTAGTAAAAACTACTTATATATAAATTTTATTAATAGGAGGATATTTATGGATAATATTTCAAAACAAAATGCTAGAAACGCTTTAAAACAAACTAAGATGGAAATAGCAGGAGAATATGGAATGAATTATGAAGATGCCTTTGAAATAATAGAAAATGCATCGAATAAAGGTGTTTTAGAAGATTATTTTAAAAAGCTTGAAAAGAAAAAAAATTTAGGTCAAGGTATATCTAGGCATTTAGAATAAAAAAAGTTAATTGTGAGAAAATAAGTTTAAATAAACTTTAAGAGGTGACATCTATGAAAAAATTAGCTAGTACTGCTTTGGCTATATTACTTGCATTTACTCCTTTGAGTTTTTCTTTTGCAAATAGTAAGGACAATGCTGATGCCAACCAACTAAATATATCTTCAAAATCGGCAATTTTGATGGATGTTGGTAGTGGACAAATTTTATATGAAAAGGATGCTCATAAGAAGCTTCCTCCTGCCAGTGTAACAAAGGTAATGACAATGTTACTTATTGTAGAAGCTTTGGATTCAGGTGATATTAAACTTGATGATGAAGTACAAGTGAGTGAAACTGCATCTAGTATGGGTGGTAGTCAAATATTTTTAGAACCAGGAGAAACTCAAAAGGTTGATACTTTATTAAAAGGTATAGCTGTTGCTTCTGCAAATGATGCCTGTGTAGCTATGGCTGAACACTTGGCTGGAAGTGTTGAAGGGTTTGTTGATAGGATGAATTCTAAAGCAAAGGAGCTAAATATGAATGATACTCATTTTGCAAATACAAATGGACTTCCAGTAGCAAATCACTATACATCTGCTCATGATATAGCTTTAATGTCTAGAGAATTATTAAAACATGAAATGATAAGTAAATACTTAACTACATGGATGGATAAGGTTGTAGTAGGTAAAAAACAAGTTACAGTAGGTCTTGCAAATACTAATAAGCTTATAAAGCATTATCAAGGAGCTACTGGTGTTAAAACTGGATTTACTCAAGAAGCTAAATATTGTCTATCAGCATCAGCAAAAAGAGGTAATACTCATTTAGTTGCGGCGACTTTGGGTGCAGAAACTTCTCCTGAAAGATTTAATGATGCATCTAGTCTTTTAAATTATGGATTTGCAAATTATGAAAGCGTTAAGCTGTGTAGTAAGGGAGATAATATCGCTACACTTACATTAGATAAAGCTGATGAAAATAAAGTCAAATTAGTTGCTAAAGAAGACTTAAATGCTCTTATTAAAAAAGGAAGTTCTAAAAAGTTTGAAAAGAAAATAGAAATAGTAAAAAATCCTAAAATGCCAATTAAAAAAGGTACTGTTTTAGGAAAGATAAAGATATGTAAAGATAAAAAAGTAATAGGTGAAGTAGAATTAATAAATAATAAAGATATAAATAAGGCAAGTTACCTACAAATGCTTCAAAGAATAATTGATAATATGATATAATAACTTGCGATAAGATACAGCTATAATTCACATAAAAAATGCCCGTATAGAAGTACTATATGGGTATTTTTATCTAGTATATTAAAGATTGTTATAAGCAGGATGCTTACAATGATTATCTAAGTAAAGGCATACTGCCTGTAAGTTTATTTACTTGCTTTTTATTTCCATATATTCCTATACCAAAATACTGTAGTTCATCTTCTTGGACAGTGGCAATTTTTTGTGTGAATTCCTCATAAATATTACAACCTTGTGCAACATCTGAAAAATCTACAACAGTTAATCCTTCAAATTCAGGAGTGTATAATTTTTTACGTAAATTCTTTATAATTTCTTTGTTTCCTTTTAAGATAGGCACAGGTATAGCAACAATTCCTAAATGATTATTACCTGTTTTGTCAACTACATCTGGACCTACTATTTCTGGAGTATATTTACCTAGTGTAACTCCCATTACTGCTGCTGTATTTGATATAATTCCCATTGGTAAATTTTCATCTATTACCATAACACATTTTACATTTTTATTTTCCATTTTTCAATTCTCCTTTTTATCCTCTTTAAAATTATTTTTATCATTGTTTATAAATATATTTTGATACTGTTTAGGTGTAAGACCAATAAAGTTTTTAAAGAAATTTGTAAAGTGACTTTGGTCCACAAAGCCTGTTTGTATAGCAGCATCTATAGGTTCTATTCCATTTTCTAAAAGTTTCTTAGCTTTATTTACTCTTATATTTTCAAGGTATCTATAGGGTGTAATACCTTTTAATTTTGTAAAATTACGAAGTAATGAGTACTTATTCATTTTTGCTAGATAACTTAATTCATCAAGTGCTATGCGTTCAGCATAATTATTTTCTAAATAATCACAGACTATTTGAATTTCTGTATTTATTTTTTCTGAGTTAGATTGTAAAACTGGCTCTGTATATTCATTGATTATTTGTTCAATTAGGAAAAAGAATATTTCTTCTTTTTTAAAATCTAATTGTTCTTCCATAATTATATGATGTAGTTCTTGTAGCAAAGGTACTAATTCACTACGAAATATTACCTGCTGATTGAATTGAGGTAAATAATTTTTCCCTGTAATTTCTAATACAGCTTTTTGCATTATTTCTGGTTTAATATTAATACATCTATAATCAAGAACTTCATTATCTATTTGTTCACAAGTATGACTATCAAAAGGATTAAAAAGTAATAAATCTCCTGTGCTTGTGGTATACTTTTTGTTTTTGCATGATAAATATCTTTGACCTTTTTCTATAAAACCAATCACATAGTGTTCATGAAAATGGTTTGGAAAATTTTGCATAATACCTTTGAATCTATATGCTTCAATTTCTAATTCACTATCAAAACATACTGTGCGTTCTTCTTGTTTCACCTGGACAACCTCCTTTCATAATGTATAAAGTGTAACATATATTTTTTTGTAGTTCTTGTATGATATTGACTAAAAATTAAGAACAACTAAAAAAATGACAACTTAATTTTTTTAGTTGTCAAATTAAATAATATTTATATGTAATTTATTTTGCTAACCAATTAAAACTTCTGCCTTTTTCTTTACAAATAGTTAATGATTAAGTATTTTTTCAGTTACAATAACTTCGTCTAACATGTTCTCATAAGAAGCAAGTTCTTTTATAAATTTTAATAAAAGGTTTGTATCTGATTCAACTGTGTATCTAAATTTTAGTTCATTATTTTCTACAGTACTATTCATTTTGTTGTTACCTTCATTTGTAATACACCAATAAGATAACAACAATGTCAGTTTATGTCAATATAATATTGTACTACCAATAAGTGTAATTATTATATTTTTACAGCTAATATGATATAATAATAAAAGTTATAAAGTAAAAAATGAATTTTAATTTTATGCTTATACACACAATTATTATAATATAAAATAATTTTGATTATAAGTTATTTAATTGTTATAATAGTATTAAAAATTTAATTTAGGAGATGTACATTAATGTTAAGTATGAATATAGGAGAAATCGTAGCAAGTTTGGTTGGTATAGCCATGGCAATATCAATACATGAGTTTGGTCATGCATACTCGGCACATTTATTAGGTGATGATACAGCTAAGGCTTATGGAAGAATGACATTAAATCCTGTAAGACATGTCGACCCAATTGGTCTTTTGGCTATGTTTATTCTTAGAATAGGATGGGCAAAGCCAGTCCCAGTAAATCCTAATAATTTTAAAAATTACAAGATAGGCAATTTGATAGTTTCACTTGCAGGTGTTTTCTGTAATGTTCTGACCGCTATAGTCTGTGTCATTATAAATAAATATGTGCACATGTATGCGATAAATACAATAGCTGAATATGTATTCTTATATAGTATGGGATTTGCAGCTTTTAATTTACTGCCTATACCTCCACTTGATGGATGGGGAGTTATATCTACACTTGTTCCATATAAATGGAATGAATATGTATATAAATTTGAAAATATGAGTTATATAATTTTGTTGATTGCTTTATTTACAGGGATATATCAAATAATATTAACACCAATATATACAGTATTACTAAGAATAGTATATTTATTTGTTTAATAAAATAAATAACTTAAAGAGGGATTAATATGAAGTATAATATACAATTACAAGTTTATGAGGGACCATTAGATTTGCTGTATGACTTGATAACTAAACACAAGATAGATATAAAAGATATATCAATTATAGATATAACTAAGCAATATCTTAATTATCTAAAAATGTTAGACAAAATGGATTTAGAGATAACTAGCGAATTTATAACTATGGCATCTAAGCTTTTAGAGATAAAATCTAAATACTTACTTTACAAACAAAAGGATGAAGAAGAAGACCCAAGAATAGAACTTATGGAGAAATTAGAAGAATACAGAAAATTTAAAATAGCATCACAAGATATAAAGGAAAATATAACTTATATTAATGAAAGATTTTATAGAACTAAAGAAGAAATAGTTATTGATGATAATGTAGATTTAGAAGATATATCAATAGAGGCAATAAAAAATATACTTCCATATATATTTAAGGTTAAAACATCACAAATTGAAAGTACTAATGATGAAAAATTGGATAAAATAGTGAGAAAAAAGATAATATCTGTGGAAGAAAAAATAGTGTATATAAGAAATGTCATAAAAGAGAAAATAGAAGTTACTTTTACAAATATCATAAAATCATATGAAAATGATGAAATAATTGCTACTTTTTTATCTATATTGGAGCTTATAAAAGAAAAAGAGATAGTGGTGGTACAAGATATATTTTTTGATGATATTTTAATTAGAAAAAGTTCGGAGTGTTAAAATGAAAAGAGAAGATATAAAGTGTATTATAGAATCTATTATGTTTGCATATGGTGACCCAATAAGTATAAAAGAATTAAATTATATAATAAATAAAGAACTTTCATCAAAAGAGATAGAGATTATGTTAAATTTACTTATTGATGAATATAGAGAAAAAAATAGAGGTATTCAAATAATCAAATTGGAAAACAAATATCAAATGTGTACAAATGAAGATTATGCAGAATATATAAAAAAAATTATTGAACCAAAGAAAAAGAAAAGTTTGAGTCAAGCTACACTAGAGACTCTTACTATAATTGCATATAAACAACCAATAACGAAGGTAGAGATAGAAGATATAAGGGGAGTAAAATGTGATAAGGTGCTACAAACTCTATTTGAAAATCAACTTATAAGAGAGGCTGGTAGACTTAATAAAATAGGAAAACCTATAATTTATAAGACAACAGATGAATTTTTAAAGTTGCTAAATATAGAAAGTCTTGAAGAGTTGCCTGCTATAGAAACTTATCAAGAAGCATTAACAAATGAATAAAATGTTATACAAAGAGAATATTAATTTTACAATAGAAATGTTAATTTTAAAATAAAAATATGGAGAACACAGTAATTTAGTTTATAGTTTTAAATTTTTTAGAAGGTTTAAAATACTCTAAGTTATTGTGTTTTTTTGTGTGAATATAAAAAAGTGGTTTTGGTAAAATAAATATGGTTAATTAAGTATAAATAGTAATTTTTTGATGATAATATAGACATGGAGATTAATGAATTACTTAATTTTAAATACTTAATAATAGCAATAATTTTTATAATAAGTATAATTGTATTGTTTTTAATGTCTCATATAAATATCTTATTAATAGCAGATATAAACAATAAAGATGTTTGCTTAAAACTTAATATAAAATACATGTTTGATTTAATAAATATAAATAGACAACTATATCCAGCTGAAAATAGTAACAATAATGATAAAAAAGAGGGGATGAAGAATAATATAGACTCTAGTATATTATTAGCTGATGACCTTTTAAGTATTTATAGACTATTAAAAAAGATAAAAATACATGAATTTTATTCAAACATTGATTTTGGAACTAAAAATGTAAGTTTGACATCTTCTGTGTATGTATTAATAAATACTCTATATGGAAATTTATTTAATATAATTGATGCAGAAAAAATATATCTAAATGTAAATCCAAATTTTACAAAAGATTACTTTTTGGGAAATGTAAGGATACATATAAGGTCAAGAATAAAAGATTTATTTCATTTTATAATAATGGTTAATAAGGTTATGAATAAAAATAAAGGAAATTATAAGGGAGGTGATAGTAATGAGAGCAACAGGTTCGATACAAAGTCTTATGGAAACAACTCTTGAAACTATTAAAGGTTCTATAGATGCAAATACTATTATAGGAGACCCTATAAAAACAGATACTACAGTAGTTGTTCCTATATCAAAAGTAACAATTGGATTTGGTATAGGTGGAGGAGAATATTCAAAAGGATATGATGAGAAAGATAAAAATATTGAAATAAAAAGTGAAAAAGCAGATACAAATTTTGCAGGAGGTAGTGCAGGAGCTATATCTGTACAACCAGTAGCATTTGTAGTAGTTGAAAGTGGAGAAACTAGAATAATGAGTTTAGATAGTAATATTAATCTAGTAGATAATATCTTGTCTATAACTCCTAGAGTATTAGAAAAAATTCAGAATATATCTCAAAATAATAAAAATACAGACAAGAATAATATGTAGTATAAGATTAGAATACTTTTGAAAATAAAATATATCCTTAAGTAAAATAGTGAGATTGATATAAGTCTCACTATTTTATAATGTAATTTAAATGTTTTTTACTTTATACCTAATAATATTTTAGTTTAAAACAATTTAAATGGATAATAAAGTTTATCTATAGTATAATTATAAAAAGAAAAGAAGTATTATATTAGAGATATATAAACATATTGGGGGGATGAGAGGGAGTCCCAATTATTAATTTTGAGGTGAATTTTATGAGTGATAAAGAGTTATCTATTTTGTTGTTGGAAAGTATGAATAACTTTCATAATTTAATAAAGATTATTAATAATGAAAGATATAAAAAAGGTAAAGTACTTACAGAAAGGCAATTTTTTGCTTTAGTAAGTATAAGAAAGCATAATAAAATGGAACTTAAAAATTTAAGTAGAGACTTACATGTATCTACTTCTAGTTTGTGTATATTGCTTAATAAGCTAGTTGAGCAAGACTATGTATATAGAGAAGAAGATAGTAGAGATAGACGAAATACTTTTTATGGAATAACTGAAAGTGGAGAAAAAATACTAGATGATGAAATATTAAAATTTATATCTATAATAAGTGATAAAATGAACTGTTTAGATGTAAAAAACAAAGATAAATTATTTGATTCTTTGGAAGACTCTAGAAATATAATTGAGCAATTATTTTAAAAAGGAGAATTTGATATGCAGATAAAATGTTCTAAAGAAATATTAAAAAGCTTGGATGATGCTATAACTGTAGTTACTGTGTTTGAAGATGAGAATGTTTCTACAATGTTTGATAAATTAAATATTGTAAGTAAAAACTTCAGTGCTAAAGAAAATAACATAGAGATTGTGACATTGCTCGAAAATGAAAATCTAATAGATATTTGTCTAGTTGGTCTTGGTAAGAAAGAATCTTTAGATAAGGAAAAACTTAGAATCATAGGGGGCAATTTATGTAAAAAAATAAAAAGTATATTGAGAAATAAAGTATGTAAAAATAATGATATTAACATAATAAATATTAATTTAGATATAGAAGAGATAGGTGCTTTTTCAGAAGGAATATTGCTTGGAAACTATAAATTTGATAAATATAAGACAAAAAGTAAAGAATTTGAAGAAAGAGAAATAGAGAATATAATTATATTCACTGAAAAAGAAGCAGATTGTCAAATAGAAAAAGCTAGAATACTATCTAATTCAACTATAATAGCTAGAAATCTAGTTAACGAACCATCAAATATAATATACCCAAAGACATTGGCAATAGAGGCAGTTAGACTTGGGGCAGAGTATGGATTTAATGTTGAGATTTATGAAGAAGAAAAAATAAAAGCATTGGGTATGGAAGCTTTTTTTGCTGTATCAAGAGGTTCAGTTAATAAACCAAGATTTATAGTAATGAGATATTTTGGAGATGAAGAGAATTCAGATATACTAGGTCTAGTGGGCAAAGGATTGACTTATGATACTGGTGGATATTCTTTAAAATCAAATGCATCTATGCTAGATATGAAAACAGACATGGCTGGAGCTGCAAGTGTAATAGGAGCTATGTGTGCCATATCTCAGAGTAAATTAAAGAAAAATGTTATAGCAGTAGTAGCTGCATGTGAAAATGCTTTATCGGGAGGTTCATATAAGCCAGGAGATATAATTAACTCTATGGCAAGAAAAACTATCGAAGTTTTAAATACAGATGCAGAAGGTAGACTTACATTAGCCGATGCAATATATTACATTATTAATAATGAAAAAGTAACAAAAGTTGTTGATGTAGCAACATTGACTGGTGCAGCTTTAACATTATTAGGTAATGTTGCAACTCCTGTAGTAACAAATAATGATGATTTTTATTGTGAATTGGAAAAAGCATCTACTTTATCTGGAGAAAGAGTTTGGAAGATGCCTCTTTATGATGAGTTTAAAAATATGGTAAAGGGAGAAGAAGCAGACCTTAAAAATACTGGAGGTAAAAATGCTGGATGCATAACAGCAGGAGCCTTTATTGGAGAATTTGTTGGCAGTACTCCATGGATACATATGGATATAGCAGGTACAAGTACATCATCAAAATCAAAGGGATATAAATCAAAAGGAGCGACAGGAGAGCCTGTTAGGACATTGTATTATTTAGCAGAGGTATAAAATTATATATTACAAAAACTATAGTTTAATGTGTAAAGCCACTTGGATATTTTTAAAACTTAAAAAATATCTAAGTGGCTTTATTTATAAATTTAAACAAATTATTTACTCTTTTTCTTTTTTTCAAGGATAAAGGTATCTATATTGGATAAAAGAGGAAGTATGTACACAATGCTAGTAGCAAAAATAAATATGAAAATGGTAGTTGTATTGTAACTTAAAAAGCTATAGTAATATTGTGAATCAGTAAATGTATTTAGTAAAAATATAAATGAAAAATAAATAAGACAAATTCCAAAATTATCTCTAAATGCATGTCTGTTAACTTTAAATTTTCTTACATCAACCATATAAATATTTGCATATATTATCAAACATTTAGAGAAGATAAATAGAAAATATATGAAGCTAGGAAATTCGTATCCTAAGTTTTTAGAAAAAATAAGTTCTCCAACAGAACAAACTAAACTCCAAGAAAAAAATATGTTAAAAAAATGATACTGTTTAAAAACTAATATAGCTATACATATGTAGATACAAATATGGCTAATTCCAATTGGTAAGGAATTCAAGGTGCTATAATTCCCTGAAGAAATAATTAAAATTTGTTCTAAAGCAACGACTATTACCATTAAGGTACAAAGTATTTTTTCAACTGTGTAACTATAGGGTAAAATATTTTTTGTTAGCTTTGGACAATGATATAGAAATAATCCGAATATAAAAAGACTTACAAACTGTTCACTAGAAAAAAGAAAAATTTTAAACATAGAGCATTCTCTCCTATAATAAATTAATATGTACCTATATAAATATATTCATCCTCTGTCAATTTAATATATAAAAAATTTAATAAAGTTAAGATTTTATATAGAAAATTTAAAGAGATAAAAGTTTTTAAATTTCGTAGTCATAGTGGCCATATTAGAATCGTGTCAAAAAATAAAAATATTTTTATTTATTAAAGTTTTTGGGAATAATAATAACAAATATTAGAACTAATTAACAGTTTTTGTAAGTATTTGACAATAGAGAGGGTGTAACAAATGGGAATAATAGAATCAGCATCAAAGTTAGCTGAGATAGTTCATTTATTAGCAATTGAAAAAGGGATAACAGATATAGAAGCATGGGATGAAGCGATAGAAGAATATAGTAAAATTTATGAAAATAAGAGAGAACAATATAGAAGTTAAAAATAAAATTTTGCTGACAAAAACTCATTATACTGGATAAAATTTAATTGTTTATGAAAATATTAAATAATATACACAAATAAAATAAAAAATGGTATCTCAATTACAATTTAAAAAATCATTTTGAGATACCATTTAATAGCAAATTTACATAGAAATTAAACATTTCAGACTTTAAATTTATTTTAATAAATATTTAGAGATAGAATGTTTACTTATCTAGGTTTTTTATGTAGCCTCTTTTTTCTAGTTTTTTTATATGTTCTTTGCGTATTTCATCAAGATTAATACCATATTGTTCTTCTAGTTTAAACATCATAGTTACACATGTTTGAGCCACGTCCATCAATTCTTTAGCAGTTTTCTTTATAATATCAACTTCATCTAAGTCATTATTTTCTCCACTTAGATTTCTGAATTTGCCTATACATTCAGCTAGTTCGCCTTGCTCTTCACCCATTTTGATAAATGTAGATTCCAGTGTTGGGTCTAAATTATTAAGTTCTGGTAAAGATATAGTTTTTAGTTTCATAAAAAGCTCCTTTCAAATTATATATTTATACTAAAATACTATAACAAAAATAATAATAAAAAGAAACTTTAAATTCAACATAAAAACTCATATATATAATAAAAATATTGAAATAAATCTATATTTGTCTTAATACAGCTTCATATAGAACTTCTCCAATAGGTCTATTAATTACAAGAGATGCAGATTTATCATAAACTGTGTTTGCCTTATTAATAAGAGCAATATATTTACCTTTGTAATAATCTATAAAACTAGCTGCTGGATATACAGCCAAGGATGTACCTCCTATAATCAGTAAATCAGCATTACTTATAGCAGAAATTGTCTTAGTAATAACATCACCGTCAAGAGCTTCTTCATAAAGCACTACATCAGGTTTTACTATAGAGCCACAATCATCACAATGAGGAATATTACCTCCTAGATTTAGCATAGCTTCTAAATCAAAAAATTTACCACAGTTAGTACAGTAATTTCTATGTACAGAACCATGAAGTTCTAAAACATTCTTACTTCCAGCCATTTGATGAAGTCCATCAATATTTTGAGTTATAACAGCTTTAAGTTTGCCCATTTCTTCTAGCTTTGCCAAAGCTATATGGGCATTATTAGGTCTTGCATTAGGATATATCAGTTTATCTTTGTAGAATTCAAAGAACTCTTCTGGATATTTAACAAAAAAAGTATGTGAAACTAATTGCTCAGCAGTAAATTGTTTATTGAGTTTTTGACTAAAAAGTCCAGTAGAGCTTCTGAAA
The DNA here is from genome assembly GCF_020658175.1 of Clostridioides sp. ES-W-0018-02. Taxonomy (NCBI): domain Bacteria; kingdom Bacillati; phylum Bacillota; class Clostridia; order Peptostreptococcales; family Peptostreptococcaceae; genus Clostridioides; species Clostridioides sp. ES-W-0018-02. Next base: position 253,221 of record NZ_JACVVY010000004.1, read on the forward strand.
TCTGGTATATTAGATTCAGTTGAAACACCTGCTCCACCAAAAAATACTATATTATTATGATTAGATATTAAGTCTTTTAGGTTATTTGCATCCATAGTTTACACCTCCAAAATTATTATATATAGATTGTACTACATATTATAAAGTTTATGTTACTTTATTAGATTCTGAGTATCTTCTTAATGTTTTACAAATCAATTTAAAGAGTGGGCATAAATAAAATTATATGAGCTAAAAGAGTTTATATTTTTCAATATATAAATAGATAAATTAAAATCAGAAATGAAAATAAAGAAAGTATAAATAAAATGTATACATAATATAAATAGACAATATTTACTAAAATCATAAGTTGTCGTATAATTATATTAAAATTGTTTTAGTGTTAAAAGAAGGGCGGGGGAAGTAAGTGAAGAAAAAAGCAGCTTTAGCAACATTAGCTGTATTGCCATTAACTATGGTAAATGCACATGCTGATGGAGAAATAGGTATAGTGACTATAAATTATTTAAATGTAAGAAATGAACCAACTGCCGAAAGTAGTATATCTTTTGTTGCTAAAAAAGATGATAAAGTTTTAATAAAAGACTCTTCTAATGGATGGTATAAAATAAAAGCTGAATCTGGACAAGAAGGTTGGGCTTCATCAAAATATATAGCAAAATCTAATGGTGACTTTTTAAGAACATCTACAAATAAAGAAAAACAGGTTACCTCAAATAGTTTAAATATGAGAAATGGAGCAGGAACAAGCTATAGAGTTATAACTGTATTAAAAAAGGGACAAAAAGTAGAAGTAATATCAGAAAGCAATGGCTGGTCAAAAATCAAATATGATGGAAGACTAGGTTATGTATCGAGTTCTTATCTAGGAGATGTATCAAGTTCAACTAATAAATCAAAAACTAAGCAGGTAAATACAACTTCACTAAATGTAAGAAGTGGCCCAAATACAAGCTATGGTGTATTAGGTAAGTTACAAAAAGGAAGTAAGGTAGAAGTAATATCAGAATCTAATGGATGGTCAAAAATAAAGTATAATGGAAAAGATGGATATGTATCTAGTATGTATTTATCAGATGCAGGTCAGAGTGATACAAATAATTCTAGCCAAGATACTGATAAAAAAAATACTAATAAATTTGTAAATACAGCCTCTTTAAATGTAAGAAGTGGTCCAGGCTCTACATATAGTAAATTAGGAAAAGTCTATAAGGGAAGCAAAGTAACTGTGATGTCAGAAAGTAGTGGATGGGCTAAAATTAATTTTAACAATAAAGAAGCATTTGTTGTGGGGAATTATCTAGCTGATTCGACAGATACATCAGATGATAATACAAATAATAATAACTCAAATAACAATTCCAATAATAATGGAAATAATGATTCTACAACGTCAGGACAAGTAAATGGTATGGCAAATATAAGTGGAGCTAAGATTGATTACAAATCTTTAAACTATACACTAGCTTCTCATGTAAGTAAACAAGTTGAGAAAGCAACAGCAGGAGGGAATGTAATAGCTCCAGGTAATAGAAAAAGTACCCCAAGTCCTGAATTTAGTACATTTTCAGCACAAAGAACAAGTTCATTTGTAAATGCTAGTTCAAGTGACATAGAATATTATTTAAATCCTAAAAACTTTACAAATACTACAAAAGGTATGATGCAATTCTTAAAAATTAATAGCTATAGAAGTGGTATATCAGAGTCAAGCTTAAATTCATACCTTAATGGATTATCTTCTAGTGTATTTAAGAATCAAGGAGCCGCATTTATAAACGCTGCTAAGAAGTATAATATAGATGTAGTATATCTAGTATCTCATGCTATGTGGGAAACTGCTTATGGTAAATCTACACTTGCACAAGGTCAGACATTGACTTCTTATAAAGGCCAAGCTCTTAGCAAACCAGTTAAAGTGTATAATTTTTTTGGAATAGGAGCAATAGATAAAAGTGCCAATGTTTCAGGAGCAGAGGCAGCATATTCTAATGGATGGACTAGTATTGAAGCTACGATAGATGGTTCTGCAAAATGGATATCTCAAAACTATGTAAATAGTTCTAAGTATAATCAAAATACTATTTACAAGATGAAGTGGAATTATGATTATACATGGCACCAATATGCAACTGATGTAAATTGGGCTAATGGAATTTCTGGAATTATGGAAAATTTAATTGGCCTTTATAGTGGTGGAAGTAGTTTAGTCTTTGAGGTACCACAATATAAGTAATACATAAGTAAAAAATATAGACTATGGGTAGTTTTTCATTTTGTTTAAATTATCTGTAGTCTTTTTGTATATAATTTACAAGATATAAATCTTAATATTAGCAAAATTTTTATGCTATAATATTAATTCTAAGTAAATATAAATGAGTAATAGATAGAAATAGAGAAAAAGTGGTAATAATATATATAATGTTAGGAAAGGAGGATATAAATGGAAAGTGTTAAGGAATATTTAGATAAATTAGAAATTAATAACAGCGGTCTTGGAAAGCAACTTAAAGAAGTTTACATAAGTAGAGTAGTTTATTTTAAAGAAAATAAAATTGTTTATTTTTACCTGACATCTAAAGATATTGTTTCACATGAACTTTTAGATAAATTTAGAGAAGAATTGATGTATAAGTTTGATTATTTTAAAGATATAAAGATGAAAATAAGATTTACTGGGTTTGAAAGAAAATCTAACAAAGATGTTATAAAAAAATATTGGAATAATATCTTGTATATATTAAAGTACCTGTGTCCATCCATTGCAGGATGGTATAAGCAAGTTGAATTTCTTTGTTTAGATGAAGAATTAAAAATAAAACTCCCAAAGGGTATATTTTATGAGAGATTAATAAAAAAAAATGTAGTTCATGTACTTAAAACTGTTCTTAGTGAAGAATTGGGATTGGATTTAGATATAACTATTGAAAAAGCTGTTGATGAAAAGGTAAATGTAGAAAGACTTATAAGAATAAATGATAGAGAAATGGAAGAAAAAATTAGAGCATTGGAAATTGGACAAATTAATAAGTGTGAAGAAAATGAAGAAGAAGGCTATGTTATTAAATCAGAAGTTGACGAAAATTTAGTCTATGGAGATAATGCAAATGCTATGATTGAAAATATATCTGGTTTAAATGCCTCTTCTGGAACAGTTGCAGTTGTTGGAGATATATTTGATGTTGAGACTAAAGAACTTAAAAATGGAAAAATACTTATGATAGCATCAATTACAGATTATACTAGTTCAATAAGTTGTAAGCTATTTTTAACAGATACCAATAAAGATGGAGTACTTGAAAATGTTAAAAAAGGAGCTTATTTAAAACTTAAAGGTGACATAGTTTATGATACATATCAAAGAGAAATTAGTATGATGATTAGTGGAATTAGACAAGAAGCTAGACCAGAGAGAAAAGATACTTCAGAAGAAAAAAGGGTGGAGCTTCATGCACATACTCAGATGTCTTCTATGGATGCTATTTGTTCTGTTAAAAAACTTGTAGAACGTGCAGCAAAATGGGGACATCCAGCGGTTGCTATAACAGACCATGGTGTTGTACAGGGATTCCCAGATGCTATGAATGCTGGTAAGGCAAACAACATAAAAATACTTTATGGAGTAGAAGGGTATTTAGTTGAAGATGATTCTCTTATTATAGAAGATGCAAATGATAAAGAACTTTCTCAGACGTTTGTTGTATTTGATATAGAGACTACTGGATTTTCTAATACAAATGATAAAATAACTGAAATTGGTGCTGTAAAAATAGAAAATTTTAAAATTGTAGATAGATTTAGTGAATTAATAAATCCTGAAAAAGATATTTCGTATAAGATACAAGAATTAACAGGAATAACTAATGAATTGATTAAAGATAAGCCAACTATTGAAGAAGTTCTTCCAAGATTTATGGAGTTTGTTGGAGATAGTGTACTAGTTGCACATAATGCGGAGTTTGATACTGGATTTATATCACAAAAGTGTAGAGAACAGGGGATAATGTATAATCACAAAAAAGTAGATACACTTATGTTAGCCAGAGTAATGCTTCCAAAGTTAAAAAGACATAGATTAAATGTTGTTGCTAAAGAGCTTGGCATACCTCTTTTAAACCACCATAGAGCAGTTGATGATGCGGAAGCAACTGCACTTATATTTAATAAATTTTTACAGATGCTTACAGAAAAAGGTGCCAAAACTTTAAGTGATGTGAATAATATTCTTGGAAAAATCGATTATACAAAGCTTAGTACAAATCATATAACTTTGATAGCAAAAAATTCTATAGGTATAAAAAACTTATATAAAATAATTTCAGATGCACATGTAAATCATTTTTTTAGAGCCCCAAGAATCCTTAGAAGTATTTTAAATGAGTATAAGGAAGGTCTCATAATTGGTTCCGCTTGTGAAGCAGGGGTTGTTTTTCAAGCTGTAAAGAAAAATGCATCTGATGAAGAAATGAAAAAAATAATAGATTTATATGATTATATAGAAGTAATGCCTATAGATAACAATAGGTTTATGATTGATAAAGGAGAAGTAAAGGATGAAGAAGAGCTGAGAGAATTAAATAGAAAATTAATTGATACAGCTAAGAGGTTTAATAAAATTCCAGTAGCTACTGGAGATGTGCATTTTTTAGATAAACATGAGGCTGTTTTAAGAAAAGTTCTAAAGTATTCTCAAGGCTTTAAGGTAGATGAAGAAGAGACTTATTTACATTTTAGGACAACAGATGAAATGTTGGAGGAGTTTAGTTATCTTGGAGAAGAATTAGCATATGAAGTTGTGGTTGAAAATAGTAATTTGATTGCTGATATGGTTGAAAATATAAAACCTATACCAGATGATACATATCCACCAATTATAGAAGGTTCAGATGTAGAATTAAGGGAAATGTGCTATGAAAAAGCTAAACGGATTTATGGAGAGCCAATACCAGAAATAGTTCAAAAGAGATTGGATAGAGAATTAAATTCAATAATAAGTAATGGATATGCAGTTATGTATATTATAGCTCAAAAACTAGTTGCAAAATCTCTTTCAGATGGGTATTTGGTTGGTTCAAGAGGTTCTGTTGGTTCATCATTTGCAGCTACTATGAGTGATATAACAGAAGTTAATCCTCTACCAGCTCACTATATTTGTGAAAATGAAGATTGTAAATATTCCTTTTTTTATGAAATAGGTGAATGGGGGTCAGGTGTTGACTTGCCAGATAAGGATTGTCCAAAATGTGGAAGAAAACTTGCTAAAAATGGTCATGACATTCCGTTTGAGGTTTTCTTAGGTTTTGAAGGAGATAAAGAACCAGATATAGACCTAAATTTCTCAGGAAATTATCAGCCAACAATCCACAAATACACCGAAGAATTATTTGGAGAGGGATATGTATATAGAGCAGGAACTATAGGTACAGTAGCAGAAAAAACAGCTTTTGGATATGCAAGAAAATATGTAGAAGAAAATAATATAAGTGTACCAAATGCGGAGGTACTTAGACTTTCAAATGGGTGTACTGGCGTAAAAAGAACCTCAGGACAGCATCCTGGTGGAGTTATGGTTATACCAGACTATAAAGATGTATATGATTTTACACCTATACAATATCCAGCAAATGATACTTCTTGTGGCGTTATAACTACTCACTTTGATTATCATTCAATAAGTGGTAGGATACTTAAACTTGATATACTTGGACACGACGGTCCTACTATCATAAGAATGCTTGAAGATATTACTGGAATAAATATAACTGAAATTCCTCTAGATGATGAAGAGACTATGTCTTTATTTACATCTACAGAAGCGTTAGGAGTTACACCAGAAGAGATAAATTGTCCTATAGGATGTCTTGCTGTACCTGAATTTGGAACTAAGTTTGTACGACAAATGCTCCTTGATACAAAACCTACTACGTTTGCAGAGCTCGTACGTATATCTGGTCTTTCTCATGGTACAGATGTTTGGGTAAATAATGCACAAGATTTAGTTAGAGAAGATATAGTGGGATTAAAAGATGTTATATCTACACGAGATGACATAATGAACTACTTAATATTTAAAGGCTTACCTCCTAAGATGAGTTTTACAATAATGGAGAGTGTAAGAAAAGGGAAAGGTTTAAAACCAGAACATATTGAAGAAATGAAGAAAAATAATGTTCCAGAATGGTATATAGGTTCGTGTAAAAAGATTAAATATATGTTCCCTAAAGCACATGCTGTTGCTTATGTTATGACCTCATTTAGAATTGCATATTGTAAAGTACATTACCCAGAAGCCTTTTATGCAACTTACTTTACTACAAAGGTGGAAGATTTTGATGCAGATTTAATTGTTAAAGGTTTAGATACTATAAAATCAAAAATAAATGAGATTGAAGCATTGGGAAATGATGCAACTACAAAGGAAAAAGGTATGTTGACCGTATTAGAAGTTGCACTTGAAATGTATGCAAGGGGGATAAGGCTGTTACCAGTTGATATATATAAATCGGATGCAAGTGACTTTATAGTTGTTGGAGAAAAAACATTACTTCCACCAATGGCAGCAATACAAGGTCTTGGAGGAAATGCAGCTTTAAATATTCAAAATGAAAGAAAAAATGGTGAGTTTATATCAAAAGAAGATTTAAGAAAGAGAGCAAAAGTATCAAAAACAGTAATAGAAACACTTACTAATCATGGCTCACTTGAAAATATGAGTGATGAGAACCAATTGTCACTGTTTTAGGTTAGTTCAAAAAGTTGCAAATAAAAGAATTTTATGATATCATAGTATAGAAAATAGTATACTTTGCAGAAACTAAGAGTGAGACAGCTGTTCTCACTCTTTTATTTTAAATATATTATTAAGAACTATTTTAAATTTATTAAATACATTTAATTTAAAAATTATTTAATAAATTTAAAATAGTCATTTACAATTGAATAGGAGGTAATTTAATGAAAAAAGATTTAGAAGTAGCAATTGAAGAAATTGTAACTAAAATAACGGATGAACATGGATTTGAAATGGTTGATGTTGAATATGTAAAAGAAGCGGGAGAATACTACTTAAGAGTATACATAGATAAAGAAGAAGGAATATCTTTAAACGAATGTGAATTAGTTAGTAGAGAACTAAGCCCAATATTAGACGAAAAAGACCCTATAAAAGAGAATTATTTCTTAGAAGTATCTTCTCCAGGGCTTGATAAAGCACTAAAAAAAGACAGAGATTTTGCTAGATACCAAGGTAGAGATGTAGATTTAAAATTATATAAACCATTAAATGGATGTAAACAATTTGAAGGTGAACTTGTAGGATTAACAGAAGATAATAATATAAAAATCATTATAAATGGTGAAGAAATGGAATTTAATAGAAAAGATGTTGCTATTGTTAGATTAGCAATAAAGTTTTAGTGGTATATTAAATAGGGAGGAAATAAAAAATGAATCATGAATTTATGGAAGCACTAAATGAATTAGTAGTTGATAGAGGTATAGATAAAGAAATACTTATAGATACTATAGAGCAAGCTCTTTTAACTGCATACAAAAAAAACTTTGGTTCAGCACAAAATGTTAGAGTTGAGTTTGATAGAGACAAAGGCGATATAAAGGTGTTTTCTCAAAGAGTAGTTGTCGATGAATCAGACTTGTATGATACTTTCTTAGAAATAGAGTTAGCAGATGCTAGAGAAATAAACCCTAATTATGAACTGGGTGATATTATAGAGCATGAAGTTACACCTAAAAACTTTGGGAGAATTGCAGCTCAGACAGCAAAACAAGTAGTTGTTCAAAGAATAAGAGAAGCTGAGAGAGAAATAGTGTATAATGAATTTATAGAAAAAGAAAATGAAATAGTTACAGGAGAGGTTGCTAGAGCAAATAAAAATATTGTTTATGTAAATCTTGGAAGAATAGAAGGGATAATGACTCAAAGTGAACAAATCCCATTTGAAAATTATAAAGCAGGTCAAAAAATAAAATTCTATATACTTGAAGTTAAAAAGACTAACAAAGGACCTCAAATAGTTGTATCAAGAAGTCATCCAGGTCTAGTAAAGAGATTATTTGAAGAAGAAGTTCCTGAAATATATGAGGGTATAGTTCAAATAAAATCAGTAGCAAGAGAAGCTGGGTCAAGAACTAAAATGGCAGTAAGATCTATAGATGAAAAAATAGACCCAATTGGAGCTTGTGTAGGTCCAAAAGGACTTAGAGTAAAAAATATAGTGGATGAACTTGGTGATGAAAAAATAGATATAATAAAATATAGTGAAAATCCAGCAGAGTTTATATCAGCAGCACTTAGCCCATCAAAAGTTGTTAAAGTAGATATAAATGAAGATGAAAAATCTGCCTTAGTTATTGTTCCAGATTATCAGCTATCACTTGCTATAGGTAAAGAAGGCCAAAATGCAAGACTTGCAGCAAAATTGACAAACTGGAAGATAGATATTAAGAGCGAATCTCAAGCAGAGCAAGAAATGATAAATCTTGAAAATTCCAAAGAAATAGAAGATGAGGGTATTAAAGCTGAATTTATCAATCAAGATGAGTTAGATATCTCAGATGATAATTTCAAAGAAGAAGAGTAAGGAGGGATGGCTTTGAAAAAAGTAAAAAAAGTGCCTCAAAGAAAATGCATAGCGTGTCAAGATAGAGACTCTAAAAAAGAGCTTATAAGAATAGTTAAAAATAAAGAAGGAAAAATATTTTTAGACCCAACAGGAAGAGCTAATGGAAGAGGAGCATATGTATGCAAAAGCTCTGAATGTCTAAAAAAAGCTATAAAAAGCAAAGCATTAAATAAAGCTTTTAAAATTGATGTTCCTGATGAAGTCTATGATAATCTACTTATGGAGTTAGAAGAATATGAAAAATAATAAAGAAAAGATACACTCGTTCTTAGGACTCGCAACTCGTGCAGGGAAAATAGTGTCTGGTGATGATTCAACTTTGCTTGACTTAAAAAAAGGAAAAGTAAAATTAATTTTAATTGCAGAAGATGCATCAAATAACACAAAAAAACTTTTTAAAGATAAATCAACTTTTAGAAATATTCCATATCTATTTTTTTCAACAAAAGATGAAATAGGATTTGCAATAGGAAAATCTCCAAGAGCAGTCGTAGGAATAAAAGATGAAAATTTTGCTAAAAAGATAATTGAACTAATAGAAATTTAAAATAAAATAGGGGGTGATCTTGTGTCAAAAACAAGAGTATACCAAATAGCAGAAAAATTAAATATATCAAATGAAGAGCTTATAAATAAGTTAGCTGAATTAGATATTAATGTAACTGACAAAGATTCAGTATTAGAAGGTGAAGCGTTAGAATTAGCACTTGAAGTGTTAAGTGAAGATTCATCTCAAGAAAATGGAAATATTATAGAAATAGATGGACAGTTGACAGTACAAGTATTGGCAACTAAATTAGATAAATCTCCATCAGAAATAATTATGAAGCTTATGAAAATGGGAACTATGGCAACAATAAATCAAGAGATAAATTTTGAGATTGCTGCTTTAGCTGCCAAAGACTATGGATTTGAATTAACAGTAGCAGAAAGTGATGATACAGAAGCTTTAGAAATAGAAGCTTTAATGGAAATTGAAGAAGATAATGAAGAGGATTTAAAACCTAGACCACCAGTTGTTACAGTTATGGGACATGTTGACCATGGTAAAACATCTTTACTAGATGCAATAAGAAAAACTGATGTAATTTCAGGTGAAGCTGGAGGAATAACTCAGCATATAGGTGCTTCAGAAGTTAAAATTAATGGACAAAAAATAGTCTTTTTAGATACACCAGGGCATGAGGCTTTCACATCAATGAGAGCAAGAGGAGCACAAGTTACAGATATAGCAATATTAGTTGTTGCAGCAGATGATGGTATAATGCCTCAAACAGTAGAAGCAATAAACCATGTTAAAGCAGCAGGAGTACCTTTAATAGTTGCTATAAATAAAATAGATAAACCAGGTGCAAACCCAGATAAAGTTAAACAAGAATTAGCAGACCAGGGATTATTAGTTGAAGACTGGGGTGGAGAAGTAATAGCAGTTCCAGTATCAGCTAAGAAAAAAGAAGGAATAGATACACTTTTAGAAATGGTATTGTTGGTTGCTGAAATAGAAGAATTAAGAGCCAATCCAAATAAAAGAGCAGTAGGAACTGTTATAGAAGCTGAGCTTGATAAGGGAAGAGGTCCAGTTGCAACAGTACTTGTTCAGGGTGGTACTCTAACAGTAGGTGATCCAATTGTTGCAGGTGTTGCATGTGGTAAAGTTAGAGCAATGATAAATGCAAAAGGAAAAAGAGTAAAAACAGCAGGTCCATCTACAGCAGTGGAAATATTAGGGCTATCAGAAGTTCCACAAGGTGGAGACCAATTTGTTGAGGTTCCAACAGATAAAATTGCTAGAAGTGTAGCAGCAAGAAGACAACAATTATTTAGAGATGAGATGTTAAAATCAACTCAAAGATTATCACTAGATGCTTTATTTAGTCAAATGAGTGAAGGTGCTATAAAAGACCTTAACATAGTTATAAAAGCAGATGTACAAGGTTCAGTACAAGCAGTTAAACAATCTTTAGAAAAATTATCAAATGAAGAAGTACAGGTTAAAGTAATACATGGAGGTGTTGGAGCTGTAACAGAATCAGATATATTACTTGCAGCAGCCTCTAATGCAATAATAATAGGATTCAATGTAAGACCAGTTCCAGGTGCAGAATCTCTAGGAGAGAAGGAAAATGTTGATATAAGAACATATACTATAATATACAAAGCTATAGAAGATATACAAGCTGCTATGACTGGTATGTTAGACCCTGAATATGTTGATGAAGAAACAGGAAAAGCTGAAATAAGAGAAATATATAAAATATCTGGTATTGGAACAGTAGCTGGATGTTATGTAACTAATGGTAAAATATTTAGAAACTGTAAAATAAGATTAGTTAGAGATAGTATAATAATACATGAAGGTGAACTGGCAGCACTTAAGAGATTTAAAGATGATGTAAAAGAAGTTAATTCTGGATACGAATGTGGTATGAGTTTTGTAAATTATAATGACATAAAAGAAGGCGACATAGTAGAAGCTTATATAACTAAAGAAGTAGAAAGAAAATTATAAATTCGTATCAAAGAAAATCAGTTAGTAAAGAAGGTCGATGGTATGGCATCATATAATAGAACAAGAAGAATTGCAGAAGAAATAAGAAAAGTAGTAAGCACTATGCTTATAAATGGAGTAAAAGACCCTAGAATAACATCTTTGGTAAGTGTAACTGATGTAGAAGTTACAAATGACCTAAGATATGCTTATGTATATGTAAGTATTCTAGGTGGAGATGAAGAATCCACATTAGCAGGACTTAAGAGTGCTGGAGGGTATATAAGAAGAGAAGTAGGAAAAAATATAAAGCTTAGATATATTCCTGAGATAATATTTAAACTTGATGATTCAATAGAAAAAGGAATGTATATGGATAGCCTTATAAAGAGAGTAAATGAAAAAAATACTCAAAAAAATGAGGATGAAAATTATGATGAATAATATTGATAGTATTATAAATTATATATATGAAGGTGACTATTTTATAGTTACCTCTCATATTAGTCCAGATGGAGATAATATTGGTTCCACACTTTCAATGTATTATACACTAAAAAATTTAGGGAAAAATGTATATTATGTACTTGATGATGAAGCTCCATTGAATTTAAAGTTTTTAGTTGAAGGTATAGAAATTTATAAGTCTCATGAATTTGATATAAATAAGTATTCTCTAATTGCACTTGACTGTGGAGATAAGATGAGAATATGTGTAAGTGATGAAATCAAAAATAATGCATCAAAAGTAATCTGTATTGACCATCATGCGAGTAATGATTCATATGGAGACTTAAACTATGTAGATATTGATGCATCTTCTACTTGTGAACTAGTGTATAATTTATTGGTTAGATTTCAAGAAATAAAAGACATTAAGATTATAAATAAAGACATAGCAACATGTTTATACACAGGTCTTGTAACTGATACCGGAAATTTTTCCTATTCAAATGTGCATGCAAGTAGTTTTGAAATGGCAAAGGATTTACTTATTTTGGGTGCAGAAAAAAATACTATAATACAAAATATATATCAAAGTAATTCTTCTGATTATTACAAATTATTAGGTGAAGCTTTGAAATCTTTGGAGATATTTGATTCAAAGGTATCTAGTATAATTTTAACTCAGGATATGATGAATAGGAATAACATGAGTTTCAATGATGTTGATGGTATAACAACATATACTAGAGATATAAAGGATATTGAAGTTGGAATTTTATTTAAAGAAAAAAAACAAGATGAAATTAAAGTGAGTTTTAGGTCAAAAAATTATGTTGATGTAAGTGAAATAGCTAAGGTATTTGGTGGCGGTGGTCACATAAGAGCTGCTGGATGCACTATCAAAGATAGTATTGATAATGCTAAAAAAATGGTATTAGAGGCAGTGTTAAAATCAATTTAAGGTGACAATAAAATGAATAAGATTATAAATATATTGAAGCCTACAGGTATGACGTCTCATGATGTTGTAAGTAGGGTAAGAAAGATTTTAAATATGAAAAAAGTTGGGCATACAGGTACTCTTGACCCAGATGCATCAGGTGTTTTACCAATATGTATAGGAAAAGCTACAAAAGTATGTGAACTTATTTTAAACAAAGATAAATCGTATATATGTGAACTTACTTTAGGTATAAGTACAGATACCTATGATTCATCTGGCGAAATTATAAAAAAAGTTGATGATTTTAAGTTGAGTAATGAAGATATAGAAAGAGCTTTTGATACGCAAAAAGGTGAAATAGATCAACTTCCTCCAATTTACTCAGCTTTAAAAGTAAATGGAAAGAGAATGTGTGATTTAGTAAGAAGTGGTAGAGGCTCTGAGATTACTTTAAAAACTAGAAGAATAAACATAAAAGATATAAAAATCCTTAGTATAAAAGGTAATAAAGTAATGTTTTATGTTGAATGTTCTAAAGGGACTTATGTGAGAAGCATTTGCCATGATATAGGAGAATATCTAGGGTGTGGAGGACATATGTCGTTTTTAAATAGAACATCTTCTGGCAAATTTAACTTGGAAAATTCGATAACGCTGGAAGAATTAGAATTATTTTATGCAAATGAAACTCTGGATAAACATTTATATGATATAGATTATGTATTGGATTCGTTTAATTATATTGTATTAAACCCTAATGCTATAAAATATTATAGTAATGGTGGTTCAATAGATGATAAGAGATTTTTAAAGAACAATCTCAGTAAAGATGATGAATTTGTAAGAGTATACAGTAAAGATAACTTCTTAGGATTAGGAAAATTATCAAAACATAATAATACAATAAGTGTTAAAAGTGATAAGATGTTTGTATAATCAATGTATTTGAAAAAACACCAAAAGAGATAGTACTATAATAACTTCTATAGTCTATCTCTTTTACTTATGCTATAATAGTTTGTGAATAAGTTAAGAGTAAATTATAATTTTAGCGGGGAAAATTTATTATGGTGATTATAAAATCTATAGCAGAAATAGCAAACATAAAAGAAAGTGTCATTACCATAGGGAATTTTGATGGCATACACAAAGGACATCAAGTTCTTATAAAAAAAGCAGTTGAATATGCAAAAAAAGAAAATATACAGAGTATTGTATTTACATTTGCAAATCATCCTGTAAACTACTTTAGACCAAACTCAACAAAAAATATTATAAGCAATGAGGACAAAATAAGATTATTGGAAGAATTGGGAATAGATATAGTTGTAATCATACCATTTGATGAGTATATGACCAAAATACCTGCAAAGGATTTTGTAGAGGAGATACTAGTAAAAAAATTAAAAGCTAAAAAAATAGTAATTGGACATGACTTTACGTTTGCCAGAGCGAAGGAAGGTAATGTCAATCTATTAAAAAGCTTAGAAGATGAATTTGGTTTTGAGGTGGAAGTAATAAAACCAATCAAAATAAATGATGTAAGAGTGAGTAGTACTTATATTAGAAGTTTAGTATCCCAAGGTGATATGACTAATGTCAAAGAGTATTTAGGTCGTAATTACAAGTTAGAAGGCTGTGTTATACATTCTAAACACCTTGGAAGAACTATTGGATTCCCAACAGCAAATATTGACCTTAAGAATAATATGCTCATTCCAAAGAGAGGTATCTATGCTTCTATTGTACATATTGGAGATGAGGTTTATTTTGGTGCTACAAATGTAGGTTACAACCCAACGGTTAATGGAAAATCTTTGTCTATTGAAACAAATATTTTAGAATTTGACAGAGATATTTATGGTGAAAATATAATTGTTGAATTTTTGGAAAGAATAAGGGATGAGAGAAAATTTAATTCAATAGATGACTTAAAAAATCAATTGTCTAATGACATAAACTATGTATATGAAAACTATGTTTGCAAAAACAGGTAATGTATGATAAAATGATTAAGGAAAATAACCATTACTCAGCTTTTGAATACTCCAATCAATGCTTAGTAATAGGCGTTTCTAAAAAAATACGGAGGTAATCTAAATGATAAACAAAACAGAAATAATCAAAGAATATGGAAGAGTTGAAGGAGATACTGGTTCTCCAGAAGTACAAATAGCTTTATTAACAGCTAGAATAAATGATCTAAATGGACATTTAAAAACTCATAAGAAAGACCACCATTCAAGAAGAGGACTATTAAAAATGGTTGGTAGAAGAAGAAACTTATTAGCTTACTTAAAAGAAAAAGATCTTGAAGGATATAGAGCATTAATAGCTAAATTAGGATTAAGAAAGTAATTTCATTCTTTATAAAAAAGCAGGTATAGTGTATACCTGCTTTTTTATAGTTAATTTATTATAGAGTAAAATAGTTAATAATAAAAGTAATTTATACATTATAAAAAATTATAAAATGAATAATATTGGGTAAGAATATAAGGTAATATATAAATACATAAGCAATTAAAAAGGAAAGACAAGATAAATATAGAAACTTTATACTATAATATTTAGTTAGAATAAGGAGGAAATTATTTTGAAAATAAAGTTAGTATGTGATAGTTTGTGCGATATTCCAGATGAAATATCAAAGAAAGATTATATAGAAATAGTTCCACTTACAGTTATTTTTAATGGTAGAGAATACATAGAAGGAGTGGATATAGATAAAGAAGAGTTTTACAAGAAAGTAAAAGAAATAAAACAAATACCTAAGACTTCACAAGCTACATATATGGAGTTTAAAGAAGTATTTGATAAGTTTATAGAAGAGGGATATCATATAATCTGTTTAACAGGTGCATCAAATGCCTCAGGAACTTTTCAAAGTGCTGTAATAGCTAAGAATGATATGAATGAAAAAGAAAAAATACATATATTTGATACTCGAAACTTATCACTTGGTAGTGGGCAATATGTTATAAAAGCCTGTGAACTTGTTGAAGAAGGTTTGGGGTTTGAAGAAATAATAAATGAGTTAGAAAACATTCGTAGCAGTATAAGATTACTTTTTGCTCCATATACCCTTGATTTCTTAAAACAAAGTGGAAGGGTTCCAGTAGCAACTGCTTTAATAGGAAATATGTTGAATATAAAACCTATATTTTTCTTTGATAATGGGGAAGCTAAGTTGGTAAACAAGGTCAGAGGAGTAAAAAATATAGCAAGTAAACTAGTAGATATAATTTTAGAAATGAATGAAGGGTCTTTAGAAGGGAAAATAGTAACAATAGGCTGTGGAGATAATCTACATGATTGTGAAATATTAAAAGAAGAAGTAAATAAAAGAATAAAAGCAAGAAGAGTCTTGTTTACTAGAGGTGGAGTTTCTATTTGCTCTCATACAGGGCCAGATATATTAGCTATAAGTTGTTCTAATTAGCAGGAATATAAGCTTCTTGCATATATAGGCAAAGATAATTTTTATATTGTTAATTTATAGTATTTTTGATAATATAGTAAATAGAGTGATATACGTGTTTTTAATAAGAGGAGGACAAGCATTAATGTTTGAACATAAAATATTTAAAATGGATTTCGCAGGGAGAGAACTTTCTGTAGAAATAGGAAAAATTTGTGAAATGACTAACGGTAGCTGTATAGTTAGATACAGCGACAGTATGGTAATGGTAAATACAACTAAGTCAGCTAAGCCTAGAGACGGAATAGACTTTTTCCCTTTAAGTGTAGATTATGAAGAAAAATTATACTCTGTAGGTAAAATACCTGGAGGTTTTTTAAAGAGAGAAGGTAAGCCTTCAGAAAAAGCGATACTTACATCAAGATTGATAGATAGACCAATAAGACCATTATTTCCAAAAGGATTTAGAAATGATGTTCAGGTAGTTGCAACAGTTTTATCAGTAGATCAAGATTGCACACCAGATATAGTAGCAATGATAGGTTCATCTATAGCACTTTCTATATCAGATATACCATTTAATGGTCCAACAGGTTCAGTATGTATTGGTCTTGTAGATGGTGCATTTGTTGTAAATCCAAATGCAGAGCAAAGAGAGAAAAGTTCAATGCATCTAGTTGTTTCAGGTACAAAAGAAGCAATAATGATGGTTGAAGCTGGAGCAGATGAAGTTCCAGATGATATAATGCTTGATGCTATTTTATTCGCTCATCAAGAAATAAAAAAAGTGGTTGAATTTATAGATGGTATAGTTGCAGAAGTTGGAAAAGAAAAAATTGTTGTTGAATTATACCATGCAGGAGAAGAAATAACTCAATTGGTTCGTGAATTTGCAACTGCTAAGATGAAGGACGCAGTTCAAACTTTTGAAAAACTAGAAAGAATGGAAAAGATGGATAGAGTTAAAGAAGAAACTCTAGCTCATTTTGAAGAAACTATTGAAAATTTTGAAGAACTTATTGGTGATATAGAGGAAGTATTACAAGATATAATAAAAGAAGAAGTAAGAAAACTTATAGTGCATGAAAATGTAAGACCAGATAATAGAAAATTAGAAGAAATCAGACCTATATGGTGTGAAACTGGTATGATACCTAGAGCTCATGGTTCAGCTATATTTACTAGAGGACAAACTCAAGTACTTAATGTAGCTACTTTAGGTGCTTTAGGAGATGTTCAAAAGTTAGATGGATTAGATGAAGAAGAAAACAAGAGATATATGCATCACTACAATTTCCCATCATATAGTGTTGGAGAAGCTAGACCATCAAGAGGTCCAGGTAGAAGAGAAATAGGGCATGGTGCTTTAGCTGAGAGAGCTTTACTACCAGTGATACCATCTCAAGAAGACTTCCCTTATGCTATTAGATTAGTTTCTGAAGTATTGAGTTCAAATGGTTCTACATCTCAAGCGAGTGTATGTGGCTCAACATTATCTCTGCTTGATGCAGGTGTACCTATAAGAGACATGGTTGCAGGTATAGCAATGGGACTTATAAAGCATGATGGTAAAGTAGCAGTGCTTTCAGATATACAAGGTATGGAAGACCACTTAGGAGACATGGACTTTAAAGTGGCTGGAACAGAGCATGGTATAACTGCGATACAAATGGATATAAAAATAGATGGTATAGATAAAGAAGTTCTACAACGTGCTTTAAAACAAGCTAAGGAAGGTAGAATCCATATACTAGGAGAAATGAGAAAAACTATATCTCAACCAAAACCAGAGCTTTCACCATATGCACCTAAGATTGTTAAAATGCAAATAAATCCTGACAAAATAAAAGATGTAATAGGACCTGGTGGAAAAATAATAACTAAGATAATAGATGAAACTGGAGTTAAGATAGATATTGAACAAACTGGAGAAGTATTCATATCAGGTATTGAAATTGATATGATTAATAGAGCTCAAGAACTTATAAATAATATAGTTATTGAACCAGAAGTAGGAAAAACTTATAAAGGTAAAGTAAGTAGAATAATGAATTTTGGAGCATTTATTGAAATACTTCCAGGAAAAGAAGGATTACTTCATATATCTCATATAGCTCATGAAAGAGTTGCTAAGGTTGAAGATGTGTTAAATATAGGAGATGAAGTTGAAGTTAAAGTTACAGAAATAGATGAAAAAGGAAGAGTTAACTTATCTAGAAAAGTTCTTTTACCAAAACCAGAGCATAAAAATAAATAATATATTAAATAATTAAAGGCAAAATCCTAGGGTTTTGCTTTTTTTTATTGCTAATATGATAATGACTATTAAATATCGTGTTAATATTGATTTTATTTACAACATATGGTAAATTACTAATAGTATTAGCAATTAAGGAGGTGATAATGTGGACTATATGAAATTAGCACTTGAACTTGGAAAGGTTAAGACATTGATGGTAAAAATACCACATAAAGATAAAATTGCAGATATACAAAGTGGTGAAAAATTTGTATTGGGTTATTTATCTAAAAATAATAAAAAAGTAAATCCAAAAGAAATAAGTAGTACTATGAATGTTAGTACTGCTAGAATGTCTGCTATTCTTAATCAATTAGAATCAAAGGAAATGATTGAACGCTGTGTTGACCCACAAAATGGTAGACAGACACTAGTTCAATTAATGCCTAAGGGAATACAACAGCAGAAAATAAATGAAAAAGAATTTTTAGAGTATACAGTTGAATTTTTAAAAGCACTAGGTCCAGAAGATGCTATTGCTTACATACGTATTCAAAAAAAGATTATAAAGTTTTTTGAAGATAAAAAATAGAGATATTTCTTAAGTGTTGCTAATAAAAACAGAAAGAAGGTAAAGACATGAGTTTAAATAAGCAATCTAGAAATATGATTTTTGCTGTACTATTGATTGGTTCTATAGTTGGCTCATTACTTCAGACATCTCTTACTACTGCATTGCCAGTTATGATGGGGGATTTAAATATATCAGCCACAACAGCTCAATGGCTTACTAGTGCATATACGCTTGCTATGGGAATTATGGTTCCTGCCACTGCATTTTTGATTAGGAGATTTCCAACAAAACCACTTTTCATTAGTGCTATGAGTCTTTTTGCTGTAGGATTGTTGCTTTCTGCTAGTGCATCTTCATTTACACCCCTTTTGTTTGGGCGTATATTGCAAGCAATGGGGAATGGAGTGTTGCTATCCATGACACAAGTAATAATTTTAACAATTTATCCTGCAGAGCAAATGGGTTCTATAATGGGTATATATGGTTTGGCTGCTGGTGCTGCTCCAATATTTGCTCCAACTCTAGCAGGAATTGTCATTGATATTTTTAATTGGCAAGCTATTTTTTGGTTTTCTTTAGTTATAAGTATTATTGATATTATTATAGCATCTAGAGTGTTACAAAATGTAATAGAGACAAAAAAACAATCATTTGATACGTTTTCTATGATTTTATGTGCAGTAGGATTTAGTGGTCTTTTACTTGGGCTTGGGAATATTGGGACAACTGAGTTTTTTAGTATAAATATTGCTTTACCATTATTTGTAGGTATAGTATCAATTATAGTATTTTCTTTACGTCAGATTCACTCAAAAGAGCCATTTCTAGAACTTCGTATTCTTAAAAATAAAAGTTATAGACTTGCTGTAATTATAAGTATGCTTTTATATGTTGTAATGATGGCAGGTTCCACTTTAATTCCAATATATATCCAGACAGTAAGAGGATTTTCAGCAACTAAGTGTGGTCTCATTATGATGCCAGGTTCTCTTGTAATGGCACTTATAAGTCCTTTTGCAGGTAGATTTTATGATAGGTTTGGAATACGAAAGCTAGTTGTATGTGGAAGTATATTCTTGGCAATAAGTTGTCTTGGTGTATCTTTTGTAGGAGAAGATACTTCAGTATTGTATATCTCTGCTTTTTATATTATACGTCTGATAGCTATTGGATTAATTATGATGCCTATTGTTACCTGGGGAATGAGTGTGCTTGGTGAAAAAAATATTGCTCACGGAACAGCATTACTTACTTCATTGCGTACAATAGCTGGAGCTATTGGCTCAGCAGTTTTTGTTGCAGTAATGACAACTGCTACAGTAACATCACGAGGTATGACAAATGCTACAGCAAATGTATTTGGAATGGATGTTGCATTTATTTGTATTTCAATTGTTGCAGTAGTTCAGCTTTTAGTGGCTTTCTTTTTTATAGAAAGAAAAAGTTTAAAGAAATCAACAAACTAAAGCTGATTTGTAGATTTTAAAAGCACAATTACATAAACATGTTCTAGTTATTATAATAAATTTTCAAGTATGAAATTAAACTTTTGAATATGAAATTAAAAGCCTATGTTACTTTTGCTAACAGAGGCTTTTTATATAAAATGTATTATGTCCTCTTATATTAAAGGTAATGGAAGGAAGTACTATAGGAAATTCTAAAATAATAGGAAAAATAAATAGCTAATTTAAAATTTTTTTAATAATAGAGGTTTAATTAAGAGATTTTTAAGATAATTTTTTATTGATATACAGAGAAAGGTTTATGTTATATTTAGTGCATAAATAGAGCTTTCCTTTAATAGTATTAAATAAGAAACAATTTGTACATAATTAGGGGGAGTTTTAATGATAATGATGGTACTTAATAAGAGTAAGCTCAAAAAAATTATAATACTAATTTTAGTGATATTATTAGGATTGTCAGGAGGGGTAATGGTATTAAAATTGTTTAACAATAAGCCCGTTTTCAACTTATTTAATGGAGTAGATTTACCATATGAGAGAGGCACAAAAGATAAAAGTGGCTACGTTGCATTAACATGCAACGTAGACCTTGGATGGGAAACAGAGTACATAGAATCTATTTTGGAAACTCTCAAAAAAGAGAATGTAAAAATTACTTTTAATGTAACTGGGAAGTGGGCAGAAAAAAACAAAGATGAATTATTGAAGATAAAGAAACAAGGACATGAAATAGGAAATCATGGATACAAACACTTAGATTATTCGACACTATCATATGAAGATAACTACAAACAAATAGAAACCTCTAAAAAGATAATTGAAGAAATTATAAATGAAAAGACTAAGTTTTTTCAAGCTCCAGCAGGTTCTTTTGGAGCAGAAACAGTGAAGGCAGCTAAAGAATTAGGATATACTTCAATTAAATGGGATGCTGATACTATAGACTGGAAATATAAAGATCAACCAGAAGTAATTATAGATAGAATGAAGAAAAAAGATATTAAAGATAGTAGTATAATCTTAATGCATCCAACTGATGCAACGACAAAATGTATTGATGATATTATAGCAATTGTAAGAGAAAAAGGATTAAAACCAGGTAAACTTAGTGATGTATTTAAGTAGACAAAGTATAAAAATTTGATTAAGATTGTATAAGTTGTAGTTGAATTAATTAAAAGACTGACTTATAATGTAATACATATAAAAATAAATAGAATTAGAACATAGTGTTTTCAATAATCCAATGTAAAATAAAGAATAAATTTTTAGGAGAATGTAATGTATAAGACAAAAATACTGGAAAATGGGCTTACAATAATTGGTGAAGAAATACCATATCTAAAGTCAATAACATTAGGTATTTGGATAAATGCAGGGTCTAGAATAGAAGAAGAAGAGGTAAGTGGAACTTCTCATTTTATAGAACATATGATGTTTAAAGGAACCAAAAATAGAACCTCAAAAGAGATTGCTAGCACAATTGACAATTTAGGTGGGCAAATCAATGCATTTACAAGTAAAGAATGTACATGTTATTATGTAAAATTAATAGATGAGCATATAGATACAGGAATAGATGTATTAAGTGATATGATACTAAATTCTAGATTTGATAAAAATGATATAGATAAGGAAAGACTTATAATACTGGAGGAACTTAAGATGTATGAAGATTCTCCAGACGATTTATCTTATGATTTATTAGTCGAAAATATATATGCTAATGATGGTTTAGGGATGAATATAATTGGGACAAAAGATTCTCTATACAATATAACTAAGGAATCTATGTTAGAGTACTTAAACAAATATTATATTCCAAATAATGCAGTCATTTCTATAGTTGGAAACTTTGACTTTGATGATATGGTAGATAAACTTAAATCTAAATTTGGAAACTGGAAAAAGAGAAATTTAAATATAGACGTAACTGAGGCTACGTTTAATCCTTGTTTTATATCAAAAAATAAAGATACTGAACAGGTAAATTTGGCTATGTGTTTAAAAGGTATTCCATTTGAAAATGATGATGAAGTTTATTCAATGGCAGTGGTAAATAATATTTTTGGTGGAAGTATAAGCTCAAGACTTTTTCAGAAGATAAGGGAGGAAAAAGGGTTAGTATATTCAATATATTCATCACAAACACTATACAGAAAATGTGGTGAATTGGGTATATTTGCAAGTATGAGTACAGAAAATTTACAAGATGTTTATAATTTAATAAAAGAAGAAATTGAAAATATAAGAAAAAATTATCTTACAGAAAAAGAAATATTTGAAAGTAAGGAGCAACTAAAAGGTAATTATATATTGGATTTAGAAAGTACTAGCAGTAGAATGATGTCTACTGGTAAATCTATGTTATTGAGTAAAAAAGTAAAAACTACAGATGAAATACTTGAATGTATAAATAATGTTGATATTAATTCAGTAAAAAAAGTTGTTGATAAGGTATTCAATATAGAAAATATTGGTACATGTATAGTGGGAAGAGATGTAGAAGATATTCTGCACTTGGATTAATATCTTAAAAAGTAAATCTCTGGAGGTATAAAATATGAATTTATCTGAAATAGCAGGTAAGGAAATAGTTAACTTAGTCACAGGAGAAAGATTAGGAGTTATTGGAGAGTGTGACCTTATACTAGATGAAACTACAGGCGGGATATTGGCGCTTTTAATTCCAAAAGAAAAAGGCTTTTTTGCCAGAAGAAAAGATAAGTCATTTTTAGAAGTTCCATGGAGAAATGTAAAAAAAATAGGCAATGATATGATAATTATAGAATATGAGGGATATATTTAGGAGGAAAAAATGAGTATTTTAGTGCAAAAGTTTGGTGGGACATCAGTAGAATCATATGAAAAAATGAATGAAGTATGTAAAATAGTAAAAGCATACAGAGATAATGATGAAGAGTTACAATTAGTATTAGTAGTTTCAGCAATGGGTAGAAAGGGCGCTCCATATGCCACAGATACACTTATAAATCTGTGTAATTCAGTAAATGATGAACCAAATAAAAGAGAACTTGATTTAATAATGTCTTGTGGTGAAATAATATCAGGGACAGTTCTTGCTAATTTATTAAATGCAAAAGGTATAGAATCTGTTTTCTTTACTGGTCAACAAGCAGGTATAATTACAAGTGATGAGTATTCTAATGCAAAAATAAAATATATAAACCCTAAAAAGGTAAAAAGAGCATTAGATGATGGTAAAGTTGTTGTTATAGCTGGATTTCAAGGTGTAACAGATGATGGTGAAGTAACGACTCTTGGAAGAGGTGGAAGTGATACATCAGCAGTTGCTATTGGTAAATCTTTAGAATGTGAGACAGTTGAAATTTACACTGATGTAGATGGTATAATGACTGCAGACCCTAGAGTAGAACCAAATGCTAAAGTATTGAGTTTTATAGATTATGAAGAAGTATTTCAAATGGCAGATAAAGGAGCTAAGGTAATACATCCAAGAGCAGTACAGTTGGCTAAAAGTGGAAATATAACTCTAGCAATAAAAAATACAATGAATCCAACTTTTGAAGGTACAAAAATAGGTTCTTTATGTAAGCATTTAGAACAAAATATAGAATATGAACAAGAAAAAGACCTTAAAGTTGCTGTTGCAAATAAAGATAGTGTTGCTCAAGTTAAGATTAAATCAGCAGAAGAAGTGTTTACAGAAGTATTAAATGAAATAGAAAAGAAACTTATAAATATAGATATGATAAATTTCTTTATATCAGAAAAAGCCTTTGTTATTGAAGATGCTGATATAAAAGAATTAAAAGAAATACTGGATAAATTTGAATTAGATTATGAAGTAAATAGAGATTGTGCTAAAGTAACATTGATATGTTCAAGAATAGCTGATGAAATGTCTGGTATCATGTCAAAAGTAGTTAGAGGGTTATCAAAAGCAGGAGTATCTCTTTTACAAACATCAGATTCAAATATGACTATATCTTGTTTAGTTAGTGAAGAAGATATGCATACAGCAGTACATGCAATACACCAACAATTTTATGTAAAATAAGAATCGTAATACAATTACTTTTATTCAAAATTTAATAATTTTGCTTATATCTTAATATATTTGATTTATTTGGTAAAACTAAGTTAAATATATTTTGATAGGAGTTTTTTTATGAAAGATTATAAAGATGATAATGAAACATTTGATAAAGATAATTGTAGAAGAGATTCTAGCTGTGAGGAAAGAGAATGTATAAAACAATTTGGCACTAGTGAGATGCCTCCTCAGCCTCCTAAAGATACCCAATGTATAACTATAATTGGAGAAATTGAAGGTCATTTTATAGGAAATCCTCAGAAAAAAGCTACGAAGTATGAACATATAATTCCAATGCTTTATTCAATTGAAGAAAGTAATGATGTTAAAGGAGTACTAGTTGTTTTAAATACTGTTGGAGGAGATATTGAGGCAGGTCTAGCTATTGCAGAACTTTTAAATAGTACATCCAAAAAAGTAGTTACTCTTGTATTAGGGGGAAGTCATAGTATAGGTGTTCCTCTTGCTACTGCTGGTGATTACTCATTTATAGCTCCAACTGCAACAATGATTATACATCCTGTAAGAACAACTGGACTTGTAATAGGTATAAATGAAACTTTCGAGTATTTTAAAAAGATGCAAGAGAGAATAATTCAATTTATCATAAGAACATCTAATATCGAAAGAGATATACTTGATAAACTTATGCATGAGAAAGATGAGCTTATAAGTGATGTGGGTAGTGTTCTAATAGGAAAAGAAGCTGTAGATTATGGGCTTATAGATGAAGTTGGTGGATTAAAAGATGCTATTAAAAAATTAAAAGAGCTTATAAAAGAGTCAGAGGAAGAAAAAAATAATGATTAAAATTTGTTTAAATAATAAAATTTATGATATAATGATGTAATAAAGTAGGAGTGTTAGTGTTAAGGCATTAGCACTTTTTGCTATGAAGGGGTAAAACTTGCTAAAAATAAGGAGTGATATTAATGGCCACGAAAAAGAAGAAAAAAAAGAAGGTAAATACCTTAAGCTTTAATGCAGAATATCATAATTTGATAACCATATTTATAGGTGTATTTTTATTATATAGTTTAAATTCTAATTCTATGGGATGGATACCTGTGATAATGCAAAATCTCTTTAAAGGATTATTTGGAGGACTTTCCATAGCAATACCATTTATAGTAATTATAACAGGACTTCTAGGATTTTTTGATGGAAATGAATATATATATAGACTGAGAAAGACTAAATTATACTACATAATTATTTTATTTATTTTTGTATTTTATGGATTGTTAAATGCAGGAACTCTTCCTGTAGATAGCCCACTAAAAGGTAATATGTTTGATGATGTTATGAAATTGGGTGTAAGTGGACAAGGTAGTGGTTTAATAGCAACAACCATTGCGTATTATATGAGTAAAATATTTGGTATAGCAGGTGGATGGCTAATAAGTATATTTGCTCTTATACTTTCTATAATGTTTATATTTAATATTTCTATAAAAGACTTGGTATCAAATGCAAAGTCAAAATCTAAAGCATCAAAAGACAGTAATTTAACTTTTAAAGATAAAATTGCAAATATGAAAAAATCTGCAATAGATATGATAACTGATGAAGTAGATGATACTACTGTAAACAAGAAGCCTGGATTTTTTAAAGGGCTAATGTCAAAAGGTCGTGACAATGAAGATGAAGAAGATGAATATTTAGAAGAAGAAAATGGTGATGGTGTAGACGATAAAACTATTAAAATAGTTGGTTTTAACAAGGCAGAAGATGAATATTTAGAAATATTAGAAGGAACTCAAAGTATGCCAGAACTAGATGTTTTAAAAGAGTTACAGAAAGCTACAAATGAAAATTCAGTTGTAGAGACTAAACCAGAAAAGAAAGTTGATATAAGCAAATCTAATTTAGCTGTAGAAAAAACTCAACCAATAAGCATTGTATCAGAGTCAAATAATGAAGACTATTCAAATTATAAAAAACCTGGTGTTGAACTTTTAAATAAAGTAAATAAAAAATCTGATGAAAATGGCAAAAAGAAGGTTTTAAAAAATGCCTCTCTTTTAGAAAAGACACTTTCAGATTTTGGAGTGGAAGCAAAGATTAATCAAGTTACAGTTGGTCCGACTATAACAAGATATGAGATACAACCAAGTCCAGGGGTTAAAGTAAGTAAAATTGTAAACTTAACTGATGATATAGCTTTGAGTTTAGCAGCTAAAAGTATAAGAATTGAAGCACCAATCCCTGGGAAAAGTGCAATTGGAATAGAGGTTCCAAATGAGGAAGCTCAAATGGTTGGAGTAAGAGAAGTTCTAGAAAGTGAAGAGTTTAATAATTTTGATTCACCTCTTGCAATGGGACTTGGAAAAGATGTAGCAGGTAAAATTATAATTGGAGATATAGGTAAGATGCCACATTTACTTATAGCTGGTTCTACAGGTTCAGGAAAGAGTGTCTGTGTAAACACTTTGATAAGTAGTATATTATATAAGGCAAACCCTGATGAAGTAAAATTACTTTTAATAGACCCAAAGGTAGTTGAACTTGCAAATTATAATGGAATACCACATCTTCTGATACCTGTAGTTACAGACCCTAAAAAAGCTGCTAATGCTTTAAACTGGGCAGTGACAGAAATGAATAGAAGATATAAATTATTTGCAGATGCTCAAGTAAAAGATGTAACAAGTTATAATGAAAAATCAGAGGAAAAATTACCTAAAATAGTAATAATAATAGATGAGTTAGCAGATTTAATGATGGCAAGCGCAAATGATGTAGAAGATTATATTTGTAGACTAGCTCAGATGGCCAGAGCTGCTGGAATGCACTTGATTGTAGCTACACAAAGACCATCTGTTGATGTCATAACGGGTGTTATAAAAGCTAATATACCATCTAGAATAGCATTTGCAGTGTCATCTCAAACTGATTCAAGAACAATACTTGATATGGGTGGAGCAGAGAAACTTTTAGGTAAAGGTGATATGCTATTTTACCCACTTGGAGCGGCAAAACCAGTTAGACTTCAAGGTGCATTTATATCAGAAAGTGAGTCAGAAAGAGTAATTGATTTTGTAAAAGACCAAGTTAAGGATGGAATAAAGTATGAGGAAGATATAATTGAAACTATATCTAAAGTTAACACATCAAAATCTAGTGATGAGGATGAATTTTTAAGTGAGGCAATAGAATTTGTTGTAGATAGTGGTCAAGCATCTGCTTCTATGTTGCAAAGAAGATTTAAAATAGGATTTAATAGAGCGGCTAGACTTATTGACTCTATGGAAGAAAGAGGTATAATTGGAGCTAGCGAGGGAAGCAAACCGAGAAAGGTACTAATAAGCAAACAAGATTTGCAGAATTTAGAAGGTGAATAGAATTGTCAGTTATAGAAATAGAAAAAGCACTTAAGCTAGAAAAAGTAGTTTTTGTAGATGTAAGAACAGAAGGGGAATATGAAGAAGACCATATATTAAATGCTTTTAATATGCCTCTTTTTAAAAACAATGAGCATAATGAAGTCGGAACTATTTATAAGATGCAGGGAAAACATGAAGCAATACAAAAAGGATTTGATTATGTATCATATAAGCTAAAGGATATATATTTACAGGCAGCAGAGCTTGCAGCAAATTATGATAATATCGTCATATATTGTGCAAGAGGCGGAATGAGAAGTGGAAGTATAGTAAATGTATTGTCATCATTAGGTGTAAATGTTTATCAACTTGAAGGTGGATATAAGGCTTACAGAAACTTTGTATTGGATTACTTAAGAAATATAATGAATACAAAGAACTTTATATCTGTGCATGGATTAACTGGTTCAGGAAAGACTGATTTATTGCATTTATTGAAGAAAAAAGAAATAGATGTATTAGATTTAGAAGGTATAGCTAAAAATAGTGGTTCAACCTTTGGTTTTATAACATTTGATGAGAAGCCACCATCTCAAAAGAACTTTGAAACTAATTTATTTGAAAGTATATTTTTCTCAAAGAAGGATTATATATTTGTTGAAAGTGAAAGTAAGCGAGTTGGAAGTGTCATAGTTCCTAATGAAATCTTCGATGCAATGATACGAGATGGGTATCATATACTACTGGAATGTGATATTGATAATAGAGTCAATAGACTTTGTAGAGATTATATTTATGGTAAAGGTGAAGATAATATATTGGTTTTAAAAGAGTGTATAAATAAATTCAGAAAAAGATTGGGTCATAAAGAAGTAGATGGATATATTGATTTATTAGAATCAGGTAAATATGAAGAGCTTGTAAAAAAATATCTTATAGAATATTACGACCCACTTTATATGCATTCAGTGGAAAAATATAAGTACAATAAAATTGTAAATTTTGATGACACACAAAAAGCCCTAGAAGATGTTATAGGCTTATATGAGAGCATATTGGAAGGAGAGAAAAAATGTTAAAGATAGCATTAGAATCATTAGGATGCTCAAAAAATTTGGTGGATGCAGAAATAATGATGGGAATTTTAAATAAAAAGGGTTATAAATTAATAGGAGATTTTGAAGAAGCTGATGTAATTATAGTAAATACTTGTGGGTTTATAGAGTCAGCTAAGCAGGAATCAATTGATACGATAATAGAATTTGCAGAATTAAAACAGACTGGTAATCTAAAGCTATTGATAGTAACAGGATGTCTAGCTCAAAGATACTCTGAGGAATTAAAAACTGAAATTCCAGAAATAGATGCAATAGTTGGTACAGGAAGCTACCAAAATATAGATGACATACTTAAAGATTTGAGTGAGAAACATCAAATTGTAAGCCTTGATGATATAGAGTTTGTATTTAATGAGGACTTACCAAGATATCTATCTACACCTAGCTATATGGCATACTTAAAAATTGGAGAGGGATGTTCCAATAATTGTACTTATTGTATAATACCTAAGCTTAGAGGTAAATATAGAAGTAGAAAATTTGAAGATATAATTAAAGAAGCGAATAAATTGGCTGAATCTGGAGTAAAAGAACTCGTAGTTATAGCTCAAGATACTACAAAGTATGGTTTTGATTTATATGGTAAAGAAAGATTACCAGAACTTTTAGAAGAGCTTGCAAAGATAAATGGGTTTAAATGGATAAGAGTCATGTACTCATATCCAGAATCGATAACAGAAGAACTGATTAAAGTTATAAAAGAACATGATAATATATGTAGCTATTTTGATATGCCAATACAACATGCAAGTAACAGTATTTTAAAGTTAATGAATAGAAAAACTAGTAAAGAGGATATATTAAATAAAATTAAACTTATAAGAAAGAATATACCAGATGCTATACTTAGAACTACGATAATAGTAGGTTTTCCTGGTGAAACAGAAGAAGATTTTAAACAGCTTGTAGATTTTGTCAAAGAAGTTAAATTTGATAGGCTAGGTGCATTTGCATATTCAAGAGAAGAAGATACACCAGCAGATAAATTACCAAATCACATAGATGAAGAAGTAAAAATACAAAGAAGAGATACTTTAATGATGATTCAACAAAAAATATCTGAAGAACTTAATGATAAAAAAATAGGAAAAACATATGAAGTCCTTATAGAAGAGCAAATAGAAAATAATGTATATACAGGAAGAACACAGGGTGATGCAGAAGAAATTGATAGTATAGTATATGTAAAAAGTGTAGATAATCTTGAAGTAGGAGAATTCGTAAGTGTTCAAATAAATGATGCAATGGAATACGATTTAATGGGAGATGTTGTATATGAACTTGCCTAACAAATTAACTTTGTTTAGAATATTTTTAATTCCAGTATTTGTTTTAATAATGTTATTTAATGTACCGAACAAGTTTTTATTAGCTTGTATTATTTTTATAGTAGCTTCAATTACTGATGCACTAGATGGAAAGATAGCTAGAAAGTATAACTTAGTTACTGATTTTGGGAAGTTTATGGACCCATTAGCAGATAAGTTATTAGTAATCTCAGCACTTACATGTATGATAGAAGATGGTCTTGTAAGTAGTTGGATGGTAATTATAATAGTAGCTAGAGAACTTACAGTTAGCATATTGAGGGCTATAGCAGCTGCTGATGGAAAAGTAATAGCAGCTGGTGGCAGTGGAAAGCTTAAAACGATAACTCAAATGATATCAGTAGTAATTTTATTGTTAGGGGCTCAGTTTGAAAATGAATTAATACTAAATATAGGTGGAATTCTTATACTTATAGCAACACTGCTTACTTTATATTCTGGATGGGAATACCTATATAAAAATAAAGAACTTTTCATGTCTTCTAAATAGAATATTATCATTTAATAATCATAAATTGATTGATTAATAAATAAAAAATAGCAACTTAAAATTTTAAAAATGTAAAAAAGGGTATACTATAATAGTATACCTCTTTTCTTTTTTAGGAATATTTTCTTTTGTGTATATAATTATTGATAATGGTTTATAAATAAAATGTAGCAAATAAAAATATAATCATTAGGAGCGTTTTTAAATTGACTAGGTTTGATTTATGTTATATAATTAATATATAACAAGAGAACAAATGTTTGTAGATAAATGAAGGGATGGTATAGAGATGAGTGTAGATCAAGAAAAATTAAAAGCGTTGAATGAAGCTTTAGGTAAAATTGAAAAAGATTTTGGTAAAGGTTCAGTAATGAAATTGGGAGAAGCAACGTCTATGTCTATAGATGTTATATCAACAGGAGCAATTGGTTTAGATATAGCTATTGGTATAGGAGGTCTACCTAGAGGGAGAATAGTTGAAATATATGGTCCTGAATCTTCTGGTAAGACGACTGTTGCACTTAGTTGTGTAGCATCAGCTCAAAAAAATGGAGGAATAGCT
This sequence comes from Clostridioides sp. ES-W-0018-02, assembly GCF_020658175.1. Lineage (NCBI taxonomy): Bacteria > Bacillati > Bacillota > Clostridia > Peptostreptococcales > Peptostreptococcaceae > Clostridioides > Clostridioides sp. ES-W-0018-02. The sequence continues at coordinate 284,352 of NZ_JACVVY010000004.1, forward strand.
GCATTTATAGATGCTGAACATGCGCTTGACCCAGTATATGCAAAAGCATTGGGTGTGGATGTTGATAATCTAATCATATCTCAACCAGATACAGGAGAGCAAGCCTTAGAAATAGCAGAGGCATTAATAAGAAGTGGTGCAATTGATATAATAGTAATAGATTCAGTTGCAGCATTGGTTCCAAAAGCAGAAATAGACGGAGATATGGGTGATTCTCATGTAGGTTTACAAGCTAGACTTATGTCTCAAGCACTTAGAAAATTAACTGGTTCGATTAAAAAATCAAATTGTGTTGCTATATTTATAAACCAATTAAGAGAGAAAGTAGGAATAATGTTTGGAAATCCAGAAACGACTACTGGAGGACGTGCATTAAAGTTCTATTCATCTGTTAGATTGGATGTTAGAAAAATAGACACAATAAAACAAGGTGACAAGGTTATAGGAAGCAGAACAAGAGTTAAGGTTGTTAAAAACAAAGTAGCACCACCATTTAAACAATCTGAATTTGATATAATGTATGGAGAAGGTATATCAAAAATTGGAGATCTTTTAGATATAGCTGCTGACATAGATATAGTTAAAAAATCAGGCTCATGGTATAGTTACAATGACACTAAACTTGGACAAGGAAGAGAAAATGTAAAAAAATTCCTAGAGGATAATATGGATTTAACTAATGAAATAGATGAAAAAGTTAGAACATTTTACAATTTAAATGAGGTTAGTGAAGAAGCCGGTACTTTGGTATCAGAAGAAGTTGTTGAAAAATAAGTGAAAATATAAAAAAATAACTATTAAATAAGGACATACCACGCTCCCTATTAGCTTGACACAATGTTGAAAAAATTATAAAATTAAGTGAGGATAAAATATCTAAATTTAATTTTAATTATTAGGAATATTTTTTAATCATAGTGATGACATTTTGGGATTATTAACGAAGGAGGTGGATGTCATAGATAGTGTAGTAATGATTGTAATAGGTGCAGCTGTTGGTATTATAGCTGGATATTTTGTTAGAAAAAATATATCTGAAGCAAAAATTGGACAAGCTGAAAACTTGGCCAAAGAAATAATAGATAAAGCACACCACGACTCAGAAACAGTACAGAAAGAAAAGTTATTAGAAGCTAAAGAAGAGATCCATAAATGGAGAACAGAAGCTGAAAGAGAAAACAAAGAAAGAAGAACAGAAGTACAAAAGTATGAAAAAAGAGTAGTACAAAAAGAAGAAGTCTTAGATAGAAAATTACAAAATTTAGAATCTAAAGAAGTAAATTTAAGTGAAAAATTAAAGACAGTTGAAAAGAAAGAAGAAGAAGTTGAAGTAATAAAAACTCAACAATTGGAAAAATTAGAAAGCATATCAGGAATTACATCTGATAAGGCTAAAGAAATTATTTTAACAAATGCTGAGAGAGATGTAAGACGTGAAATGTCTATAATGATAAAAGAGATAGAAGGTCAAGCTAAAGAAGAAGCTGATAAGAAATCAAGAGAAATTATAGGATATGCAATTCAAAAATGTGCAGCAGATCACGTAGCTGAAACTACTGTTACAGTAGTAAGCTTACCAAATGATGAAATGAAGGGTAGAATAATAGGTAGAGAAGGTAGAAATATAAGGACTCTAGAAACTTTAACAGGGATAGACCTTATAATAGATGACACTCCAGAAGCAGTAATTTTATCAGGATTTGATCCAATAAGAAGAGAAATTGCAAGAATTGCTCTAGAGAAGTTAATAGCAGATGGAAGAATACATCCAGCTAGAATTGAAGAAATGGTTGAAAAAGCGAGAAAAGAAGTTGACAATATTATAAAAGAATATGGTGAACAAGCTGCATTTGAAACTAGTGTACATGGAATTCATCCAGAATTAATAAGATTATTAGGTAGACTTAATTATAGAACTAGTTATGGACAAAATGTTCTTAAACATTCTATAGAAGTTGCTCATATAGCTGGTATAATGGCTGCTGAGATAGGTGCAGATATTAGATTAGCTAAGAGAGCTGGTTTGTTACATGATATAGGTAAGGCTGTAGACCATGAAATGGAAGGTACACATGTTGAAATAGGTATGGATTTACTTAGACGTTATAAGGAATCTAAAGAAGTTATACATGCTATGAGTACACATCATGGAGATTATGAACCTCAAACAGTAGAAGCTGTATTAGTTACAGCAGCAGATGCAATATCAGCTGCTAGACCTGGTGCTAGAAGAGAGACTTTAGAAGCTTATATTAAGAGACTTGAAAAACTAGAAGAAATAGCTAATTCATACGAAGGTGTAGAAAAATCATTTGCTATACAAGCTGGTAGAGAAATTAGAATAATGGTAAAACCAGAAGCTATAAATGATGAAGAAATACACTTATTAGCTAGAGATATGACTAAGAAAATAGAGGATGAACTTGAATATCCTGGACAAATAAAAGTAAGTATAATAAGAGAAACAAGAGCTATAGAATATGCAAAATAAAATATAAATATCTAAATGATAATAAAAATATTTTTAAAAATTTAGATTTGCCACAGGATTTAATAATTTATCCTGTGGCTTTTTAATTTTCAAGGTATAAAATGATATAATTTGAAATAATTATAAGGCTGATAAATATTAATTATAAAGAATTAATAAAATTAATCCTTATATACACATTGTTTGTATAATTATTTAAGTTTGTTTGATATAATGAAGTGATAAAATAATCTATTATATCTAAATAAATATTTTTAGGTTATATAATTTTTTTATATATTCAAATATATAAAAGATATACATATATTTTATGGAGGAAACTATTGTGGAAAAGAAAACATCTAGATGGTATATGTATTATTTACCAGTATTACTAACTTTATCAGTAATACTGTTGTTTGTTTGTGCTTTTAAATCAGATAAACATTCAAATCCTCGAAGCAATCTTATTCCAGTTTCATTTATTGGAGAATTTAGAACATCTAATTCTGAAAATCTTCAGCCGTTTATCAATGTTGACTCATTGAATGATATAAGAAAAGAGTCTATTTATTTGCGTGGACATTTTAGCAGAAATATTCCAGCTGGAGAGACACTTTTGCTACATATCAGCCATCTAAAAGTTGATATTCGTGTATCTAATAAAGAGGTATTTTCCATACAAGAAGGTAGAGAAAATGCACTAACAAAGTCTACAGGTCATCTTTGGACAGGTTTTAAATCTGATGGAATATCGGTTGACGATTTAGTTGAGATAAATATACAACGAGTGTACCCTAGTGGGCGAGCATTACAATTAGTATGTTTTTTTGATGAAATGCAGATTGGCTCCAAGGGCGATTTAATTGTTAGTATACTCCACGAAAACAGGATTGGTCTTATATTTACTATGTTAACAATATCTTTTGGCTTATTTGGTCTAATTGCAAGTATCATTTTGTTTTTTTTGAAAAGTGAGCTAACACGTCAGATTTTTTTGTTATCATGTTTTGCTATATTTGGAGGAATTTGGTGTTTAGCAGATTTTAATATACTTACTCTTATTATCCAATCTCCAACTCTTGTCAGTATTTTGGAATTACTGTCGCAGTTTTTACTTCCAACTTTTTGTATACTTTATTTGTCTACTTACTTAACTGAGTGGAGATTGAACGTTATAAATTTATGTGTGTATTTAATTATGACTATTATACTACTTTGTATTATTCTCCAAATACTTCATATTTATGATTTGCATGAGTTTCTGATTTTACAAAATAGCATCTGTATTCTAATTGTATTACTTGGTATGGGGTTCTTGGTTATTGAAATTATTATATACAGAGAATCTGATGCTAAGATTGCTTTGTTTGCTTATCTACCAGCAACTATAGGTGGTATTGCAGAAATAGCAAATTATTATACTATATACATTAGAAGTCTACCATTTTTTTGTATAGGTTTTCTAACCACTATTGTATTACAGATTGGGCATATGATGCTATCTATCAAAAGAAAGGAAAAGTTTCAACAGAGATTAGAGGGAGAATTGATGGAAAATCGTATTTCTATAATGCTTAGTCAAATACAGCCTCATTTTTTATATAATGCACTTAACACTATCCAATATTTGTGTAAACATGATTCTAACATGGCAGTTCATGCAGTAGAAAAATTTTCTTCTTATCTTCGTGGAAATATGGATTCTCTTACACAAAAAAAGCTAATTCCATTTGAAAAAGAATTAGCTCATTTAAAAAATTATTTGTACATAGAGTTATTACGCTTTGGAGAGCGTATAAAAATACATTATGAGCTTACAATTACTGATTTTTTTATTCCTGTTCTCACTATACAACCAATTGTTGAAAATGCGATACGACATGGTGTTACAAAACAAAAAGAAGGGGGAACAATTATAGTATCAACATCCAAGGATGAAAATAACATTTATATTGTTATAAAAGATGATGGAGTAGGTTTCCAACCCTTTGAAAGAGTTAATGATGGAAAAAGCCATGTTGGTATTCAAAATGTAAAAAGACGATTAGAGACACAATGTAATGGAATTCTAAATATAGAAAGTGGTATAGGAAAAGGTACAATAGCAACAATAATCATTCCTATTAGAAAGGGGTAAAATTATGAATATAATTGTCGTAGATGACGAGCAAATTGCTCTTAAAAATTTGAATGAAAAATTAACATATATTTCTGGTATTGAAAAAGTTACTCTTTTTGATGAACCTAAGTTGGCGCTAGAGTATTTAAAAAGAAATTTTGTAGATATTGCATTTCTTGACATTGAGATGTACGGTATGAATGGACTAGAGTTTGCATGTCTAGCAAAAGAAATTTTACCAAACATAAATATTATTTTTGTAACTGGTTATTCAGAATATGCGTTAGATGCATTTTCAATGCATGCCAGTGGATATCTTCTAAAGCCTGTTACAATAGAAGGAATTCAGAAAGAAATAGAAAATTTACGTTCTCCTGTTGTTTTGAACCATAAGAGCCATATATTTATTCATACATTTGGTAACTTTGAGGTATTTGTAGATGAAAAGCCATTAACTTTTACTAGAGCAAAATCAAAAGAATTACTAGCTTATTTAGTAGATAGGAAAGGAGCAAGTGTGACTATTGCTGAAATTGCAGCAGTACTTTGGGAAGACAAAGAATACAATCGTTCTTTGCAAAATCAAACGCAAACTGTTATATCACATCTGATGAAAACCATAAAGGATGCAAAAATTGAATATATAGTTATTAAAAAATGGAATAGCCTTGCAGTAGATATTACAAAATTTGATTGTGATTATTATAATATGTTAAGGTGGGATATGATGGCAATTAACACATATGCTGGAGAATACATGACAAATTACAGTTGGGCAGAATTAACTACAGGTATGCTGTATCAAAAAACTTTTAATTATAATTGTTAAAGATAGATAATATGTTTTTATACAGCAGAAGTTCTTAAGTTTTTTGTTTTGTTGATGTGCTTTGGATGTGCATTATCGATTATATTAATATATTATAGGAATATTAAAAATATATAATAATAAATAAAAATTATATAATAGATTTATATTATTAAAAATGATTTAGATGAGCAATTTATATGTTTTTACATGTAATATCTATGCATTAATGTTGATTTATGAAATTTAATATTTGAAATAAAATTAAGTTTTTGAGATAGTTTGCTGATTAAAATTAATTATATTGTAAGCACTAAAAAGTTGAGAATACAATGAGCCAAAGTGATGATGAAAGAGAGGATACATGATGAAAAAAAATACACTTTTACATACAAATGTTATTGTTTGCGTTATTATTACTATTGGTTTTATAGCTACATCTGTGATTGGGTACCAATCTAATACTAATATTTTTAAAAATGATATTGAACACGTATCTACATTGGCTGCTGAAGGTATTTATTATCAGATAGATAAACTTCTTTCACAACCTATAAATGTATCACTTACCATGGCCAATGATAGTCTATTAAAAAATTTTTTAACTAGTGAGAAAGAATATATAAATGATAGGAACTTTGTTTATAAATTACAGGATTACTTAAATACATACAGAAATAAATATTCCTATGATTCTGTTTTTTTAGTTTCAACCAAGACAAATAATTATTATCATTTTAATGGACTTGATAGGACACTTAGTGCTGACAACTCAGAGAATCAGTGGTATTATGATTTTTTAAAACAGGATGAAGAATATTCATTAAATGTTGATAATGATGAGGCAAGTAATAATAGTATTACTGTATTTGTAAATTGTAAGATAAAAGATGATAATGGATCAACTATGGGAATTATTGGGGTTGGATTAAAAGTTGACTCATTACAAATGTTACTTAAAGAATATGATGAAAAGTTTGATGTTGTAGCACGTCTAATTGATGATAAAGGATTTGTTCAATTATCATCTGAGGAAACAGGCTATGAACATGTTAATTTATTTGAAGACGAAAGTAGTAATTTATCTGCTTCAAAAGATTTAATCTTGAGCAATAAAAAAGAACAGAATAGTTTTTGGAATTCATCAGAAAAATTAAAAAGTTATGTTGTATATCAGTATATCCCAAGTTTAAAATGGCATCTTGTTTTGGAAAATGATTTGACTACAATGAGTAGACAACTTCAAATACAGTTTTTAAAAGGGATTGCAATTATAATTTTAATTATAATGTTTGTACTTTTTACAATTACACGTGTGCTTAAGAAATACAAGCAACAAATAATTAATCTCAGCTCTTCTCAGAAATTAGAATATCAAAAGTTATTGAGTAAATCTACTGAAGATCTCTATGAAAATATTTTTGAGATTGATGTTACTAATAACAAAGCTGGTTGTGAAGATGCAAATCGATATTTTAAAGAGTTTGGCTTAAGTCTTAGCACACCATATGATGAAGCACTCTATATAATTGCTAAAGGGCAAATTAAAGAAGAGTATGCACAAGGTTATTTAGATACATTTTTACCTGAAAATGTTCTTAAGTGTTATAATAGTGGAATCAATAACATAAGTTATGACTTTTTAATTAAAAGAGATGAAGAAAATTATCATTGGATGAGGATTACTGCCAGAATTTTCTTTTGGACATCAGATGAATCTGTTCGCATGATTTCTTATCGTGAAAATATAGATGAAGAAAAAAATAGAGAATTGTTGCTTCTTGAGCGTTCACAACGTGATTCTCTTACTGGTCTTTATAATAAGGGAGTAACAGAGGACTTTATTAGTACATTTTTAAAAAGTGATAAAAATCAAAATTCAGAACATATTTTTCTGATTTTTGATATTGATGATTTCAAAAATGTAAATGATAGATATGGTCATGCATTTGGAGATTTTATTATAAGTGAATTTGCATTAGAATTAAAGTCTCAATTTCGTGAAGATGATATTGTTGGGCGTATTGGTGGAGATGAATTTGTTGTGTTGATAAAAGATTTCAATAGCAGTAATTATGTAATTATGGATAAATTAGAGCGTTTTTGTTCTAAGATTAACCAGAAACGTTTTGCTGAACATGAAGAATTTTCTATTTCATGTAGCATTGGTGTGGCAATATATCCTGAGCATGGCTGTAAGTATTCTGAACTCTATGAAAAAGCAGACCAAGCACTTTACTATACAAAGGGTCATGGAAAAAATTCTTTCCATATTTTTGGGGATGATTCTATTGATGGTATAGCATTTAATATAGACACTAGAGATGTAAAGTTATTGTTGGAGATGTCTACTGATGGGATTGCAAAATTTGCTTGTATGGAAAATTTGAAACTACTTTACTTTAATCAAAAAATGCTTGAGTTTACTGGTTATTCAGCTAGAAATGTTTCATCCAAAGATTTTGATGTACTTTCACCTATATCACCAGAGGATTTACAGGTTGTACTTGATACACTGAATAAAGCAATACCTAAGAGAGAAACTTTTGAAGTGATTTTTAACTTCCGTCATATAGATGGACACTATTTCCCTGTGAGAATGCAAGGTAAGTTTGTAAATGAACTATACCAAAATCGTTACCCTGTTTTTTATGCAGTTTACACAGATATATCAAACTTTAATGTTTTTTTAGGAAGATAATTTAAATAAAACCTGCTAATATGAATGGATTATTTTTTAGCAGGTTTTAAAATTTTTTGTTCGTTAATTTTTATATAATTAAGTAATATAAGTCACTAGTTAAAGAAATTTTACCTTTTTAGAGTAGATTTTATTTATTATTTAAAAAAATAATTCTGAAGTTTATTTTGTCAGTGCTTATCATAAAGAATTTTATATTTATATATATCTATACTTATTGCAATTTTTCTTTAATAGTTTTGTATTTATTTGTACTTATTTTGAATTTGTTTACGAAATTTGCCTATAAAAAGTATATATAAAAATATAGTTCAAAATGGTATAATTAGTTATAACAGAAGGAGGTAATATAAGTGAGCCAATACATAAATATAAACTCTCAGTTAGACGCCCTGAAATTGAAAGAATTCGAGAAAGTATTTTACGAAAATATCAATAAGGACGTTAAAGTAGTGCCAAAAGTTACTCCTTTTAAAGGAATAAATACTGACTTGTTGTATGTAAAAGATGGAAAAATTTTATTTATAAAATTTATGGATACAACAGAAGACATATATTTTATTTTGGAAGAAGAGTTACTTGAAGTTATGCATGAGGAATATGAGCTTTTGAAACTAAAAATGGGACAAAAGAATAGAAATATAAGCTATAACTATGTTTACATTATGCCATATGTTGAAGTAGATGAAGCTTATGAGTTTGAAGAATTTGTGAATAATAATATAATAGATAAAAATAAGCTTCAAGATATAATGGCTAGTGCTTCACTGGATGAATATCTTAAGGAAAAAAATGATGAAATAAATTTAAATTTATTTTTATTAGATATATGTTCAGAATACTATATAATAAATGACACACTTCACCTAAACGAAAAATTTAAAAAAATTTCCTTCTATAATGATGACTATAAGTATACAGCAACTATGATGGAAGAAATTCAAATTAAAGATGCTATTTCTATTAAATATGGAAATACACTTATTGAAGGCGGTTCTGGTATAGGAAAAACGGCAAATATGCTTTCTAGAGCTATAAAACTGGCAAAAGTATATCCACATCATAAGTTACTAATATTTACACATACAAAACAACTATGTAATGAACTTCGAGAAAGAATAGAATTATTATATAAAGACAATAACAATTTAGAAGTTCATACATTTAGTTCCTTTATATTTAAATTAGCTAAAAAATATAATCTAATTATTGACTATAATATGTTAAAAAATGATTATGAAAAAACATTTAATAATCTTGTAAAGCAAGCACAAAACATTATAAAGAATAAAAATATGTTTAAGGCTATTTTTATTGATGAAGCAGAAAGTTTTTTAGATTATGAAATAGATTTTATAAGAGAGTTTTTATATAAAACAAAATTCATATTTAATGTGTATTCTTGTAACTCTTTAAATATCTTTAATAGACTAAATATATTTAGGAAACTATACAGCAATATAGAGTTTGATGATAAAATAATATTAAATAAAAATTATAGGCAAGCTAAAGAAATTGTTGATTTTACAAATAATTTTTCCAATAATTCTAACGCTTATATTAATGAATTAAGACCTAATACAAAGTTTAATACTTTTTTTAATACAAAAGCACTTAGAGGTGGTAATAAGTCGGTTGATATAATAAAAGTAAGTGATTTAGATGACCAAATAAGTTCTGTAATATGGGAAATCGAATATTTAATAAGCAAAAAAGGTCTTGATTATTCTGAAGTTGCTATTGTATATCCTTATAATAAGAAGAAATTAAAAAGTGGAAAAACTATTTATTTTCAATACATGTTAAAAAAGGCATTAGAAGAAGCACAAATTCCTTATATATGCGCAGAAGATAACTTAACAAACATAAGTAAGAAGATAGGAACGACAATAGCAAATATATATACAATAAAGAATTTAGAATATAAAGCGATAATAATATGTGAGTTAGAAATGTTGTATAATCAAACAATAAATGATACAGAGCAAGATTATCAAGTAAATGACTTTGTAGGTGATTTAAATAAGGTTTATTTGGCTATGAGCAGGGCCACTGACTATCTAAGTATAGTAACAACCTTTAATGAAGATGCAAGTGATATAATAAGAATTATTACAGAATCAAAAGAAGATAGGGAATAAAACATATTTTGAATTCAAAAAATTAAAAGAGACTGAATTGTGTAGAATAAATATTACCAACTCAGTCTCTTATTTTTTTAACTTACTTTTCCAATATTATCAAAAGGTAATAACCTTACCATGACCTTACCAAGAATTTCGTCTTCATCAACCATACCTACATCTGGGAATCTACTATCATTACTATTTTCTCTGTTATCACCCATTGCAAATAACTTTCCTTCTGGAACAACTGTGTCTATATCTCCAGAAGTATAATTATTATGTATATATGGTTCGGTTAGTAATTTGCCATTTACATATACTTTAGAATTTGATATTTTTATACTGTCACCTTCAGTAGCTATAACTCTCTTTATTAAATCTTTTTTCTTTCCAGTATCTCCATCAACTAAATTAGTTTTAAAAACTACAATATCACCTTTTTCAGGTTTACCAACTTTATATGATATTCTATTTAAAATTAGATAGTCTTTATCATCTAAAGTAGGATACATTGATTCTCCACTAACAATAGAAGGTCTTATAAATTGTAATATTACAAATGCAAGTACAATAGCCATGGCTATTGACTTAATCCAATCAAATATTTCCTTTTTAACACTCATAATTTTTCTCCTTATCATTTGTCATTAAATTAAAATACTCTAGAATAAAAAGAAATAACCAAGAACAACTATACCCAAAATTATTCTATAATAGCCAAAGACTTTGAAATCGTGTTTTTTGATATAATCCATAAAAAACTTAATAACTACGATTGAAACTATAAAAGCTACTACAGAGCCAACACCTAAAATAAGCCATTCAAATCCAGTAAATCCAAACCCAGCTTTTAAAAGTTTTAATGCACTAGCTCCAAGCATTGTAGGAATAGCTAAGAAGAATGAAAATTCTGCTGCTACGTATCTAGAAGTACCAAGTAATACTGCACCGATTATAGTTGAACCAGATCTAGATGTACCTGGAATAAGAGCTAGACATTGGAATAAACCTATACAAAGAGCTAGTTTATATGTAACTTGAGAAAAATCTTTATATTTTGGTCTTTTATTTCTATTTTCAAGTCCTATCATTATTATACCATATACAATAAGAGCAATTGCAACTACTGTTGAATTGAAGAATAATCTGTCTATATCATCCTCAAACAGTATACCAATAACTCCAGATGGTATAACTGCAATTATAACCTTAAGCCATAAGCGAACTGTTTCTTTTTTTTGTTTAGTATTTTTTGCACTATCAAAAGGATTTAACTTCCTAAAAAATATAACAAGTACAGCCAATATTGAACCAAATTGAATTACAACTAAAAATGTATTTATAAATGTAGATGAAAAATTCAATTTTATAAATTCATCAACTAATATCATATGCCCTGTACTACTTACTGGTAGCCATTCTGTAATTCCTTGAACTATTCCCAAAATGACTGCTTTAAAAACTTCAAGCAAACTAAATGTTTCCAAATTTAAATACCTCCAATACAAATTTATAGTAGCATATTTTATTCAAAGATTAATAAAATATGCCATCTTTTACTAACTTATAATACCATAGTACTGTGTAGTGCACAATGGAAGATTGATATTTTCATAAAACCTTCATAATTTAAAATCATAAACTTGAAACTTGTCTATTGAATAAGGGGTATATATGAGGGGGAAATATATGGTATAGTAAAAGTATAACTATTTTATTTTATGAAAAGGAAAGGAGTTATTATGTATAGTACGAAAATATTGGATGATTATGAGTATGAAACTTTTAATGTTTTTTCTACAAAATTAAACCCAAATACAAAACACGATTATTTATCAAAGGTTATGTTATTTAAAGAGTTTCTAAAAGGAAAGGAATTAATTTATGTAACAAAAGAAGATTGTAAAAATTTTGTGGACTATATACAAACCAAATATGCAAAATCAACTTGTGAAAAGATATATAGTTATTTACATAGTTTTTACAACTTCTTAAGAAAAGAAGGATATATAGATATAAATCCATTTAGACATGTAGAAAAACCAACAGTAACTAGAATAAAGACAAAGGATGATGTTTTAAGCATACAGGAAATAAATAAGCTTATAGGTATTTTGCCAAAACTGAATATAAGAGATAGAGTGATAATAGTCTGTCTAGTTACTACTGGGTGTTTATTAAATGAATTAGTTAGCTTAAAGTGGAAAGACCTTATGGTAGATGAAAACGATAACTCGTATGTTAGACTAGGAAAGGGAAGAAAAGAGAGAGTAGTAAAGTTACATCCATACTTTTTTAGGCTTTTAGAAGACTACAGAAACTATTCTGGACTTCCAGAAGTAATAATACCTAATGATGATTTTATTTTTACAACTCAAAAAAGCAATTCTATAACAGATAGAAATGTCAGATTGATAGTAAAAAAAGCATTAGATTTAGCAGGACTTTCTCAATATTCAGCAAGAGACTTTAGACATTCATTTGCAGCAATAAGTTTAAGACTTGGGGCAGATGAGAGTGACGTAAAAAATCAACTTGGCTGGAGTGATAAATACTATGCAATTAGGTATAAATATGTATTGAATTTTGTTGATAGCGAGATTGTGGATTATTTAATTGAAAAAGATAATCTAGATATAAATAAAAAATATTAGCACATAAAAAATAATCTATATAAATATGAACAAAAAATAAAAAAGCCTTGTTATAGTTCGTAAAATTATATATAATTATTTATGTACTAATATGTACATAATAACTATACAACAAAAGATTTAAGGAAGGTGCTAATATAATGATAGATAACAAATATACTACGTACTCAAATCCGCTTACAGATAGATACTGTAGTAAAGATATGAGTTATATATTTTCTCCACAATTTAAATTTTCTACATGGAGAAGATTATGGGTTGCTCTTGCTGAAGGTGAGCATGAGTTAGGAATCAATATAACTGAAGAACAATTAGATGAGTTAAGAGCTAATATAGATAATATAAATTTTGATGAAGCTAGAAAAATAGAAAAAGAAGTAAGACATGATGTAATGTCTCATGTAAAAGCGTATGGTTTACAATGTGAAAAAGCTAAAGGAATCATTCATTTAGGAGCAACATCTGCTTATGTTGGAGATAATACAGATGTTGTACAAATGAATGAAGCTCTAAAACTTTTAAGAGTAAAGCTTGTAAATTTGATAAACAACTTAAAAGAATTTGCACTTAAGTATAAGGATATGCCAGCTCTTGGTTTTACGCACTTTCAAGCAGCACAACTTACAACAGTAGGGAAAAGAGCTTGTTTGTGGGCTCAAGATTTAATTCTTGATTTAGAAGACTTAAATTATAGAATAGACAATATGAAATTAAGAGGAGTTAAAGGGACTACTGGGACTCAAGCAAGTTTTTTAAGTTTATTTGAAGGAGACCATGAAAAAGTAAAAGAGTTAGATAAGAAAATCTGTAACAAAATGGGATATAGTTCTTCTTATGCAGTAAGTGGACAAACATACACTAGAAAGCTGGACTATCAAGTAATAAGTGTATTATCAGGAATAGCTCAAAGTATGCATAAAATGACTAATGACATAAGACTTTTACAAAGTCTAAAAGAATTAGAAGAGCCATTTGAAAAAAATCAAATAGGTTCATCAGCAATGGCTTATAAAAGAAATCCAATGAGAAGTGAAAGAATAGCTTCTTTATCTAAATATATAATATCTGAATCTATAAGCCCTGCAATGGTACAGGCTACTCAATGGTTAGAGAGAACATTAGATGACTCAGCCAATAAAAGATTAGCTATACCTCAAGCTTTTATGGCAGCAGATGCTATACTTGAAATAGGTATAAATGTAACTGATGGGTTAGTAGTATATGAAAATATGATAAATAAACGTGTAAATGAAGAACTTCCTTTTATGGCTACAGAAACAATACTTATGGAAGCTGTAAAAAGAGGTGGAGATAGACAGGAATTACATGAGATAATAAGAGAATATTCTATGAAAGCTGCTTATAGAGTTAAACATGAAGGTAAAGATAATAATTTAATTGAGCTTATAATGAATGATGATTCATTTAAAATGAGTAAGGAAGAAATATTATCTATAATGGACCCAAAAAACTTTATAGGTAGAGCTCCAGAACAAGTTGTAGAATTTGTAAATGAAGTTGTAGAACCAGCTATAAAAGATTATAAAGAAGATTTAGGAAAAGTAGATGTGGATTTAAGAGTGTAAGTTTTATAGATAAAATATAATTAAAAATGGCTATCTTATTTATAAATAAGATAGCCATTTTAATGGGCTAGCGTCTGCTCTTCACCGCTGTGAAGAGTTCTTCCTTATTTACTATATCATGAATTTAATAAAATAGCTATATAAATAATATTTAATCAGAGAAATATTATTAAAAATAAGAAAAACAATAAGATTACTAATTAAATTTAATCATTATTTAAAAACTATTGTACTTGCAATATTTTTAATGTAAACTGAAATAAGTTAGTTAGATAATTTAATAAATTTTAAAACAACTGAGGTGATTGTATGAAATACGTAGTAAAAGATACTATAAGTTTTTTGGTAAAAACATTTCCGAAGATTTATTCTAGCTTATATTTAGAAGACCTAAAAAAATTCGCACCAGACTATAATGTAAATAAAACACAATTAAGAGCATTAGTATTTATAAGAAATTATGGAGTAATAAGCATGACTGATTTATGCTCTAAATTAAATATAGAAAAAGGCAGTCTAACTAGTATGGTAGATGATTTAACAGAAAAGAAATATGTAACAAGAAAAAGAGATTTAGTTGATAGAAGAAAGTATTTAATTGATATTACAGAAGAAGGAGATAAGATAGCTTCTGATTTTATGGATAAATTGAGTGATGGATTAGAAGAGAAGCTTTCTAGACTAACTGAAGAAGATAGAAAGAACTATCTAGGAGCAATAAATACTCTTCAATATATATTAAATAAAGACGAATTTAGATAGAAAACTATGAAAAATCCCCTTTTCAAATATTGGTTGAAAAGGGGACTTTTTATCTGATAAAATTTACATAAAGTAAACTTTTAAAATTTATTTGTGTAAAGCTACATATTGCTCTAAACCTTCTTTTAATAATGTAGCAGCTCTATGAAGGTCAGTTTCATTTAGGATGTAAGCTAATCTTATTTCGTCACGTCCTAAACCTGGAGTAGCATAGAATCCTTCAGCAGGGCAAACCATAACAGTTTCATTATTTTTACTGAACTCTTTTAACATCCAGATTGTGAAATCTTCTGCATTTTCAACTGGTAATTTAGCAACTATATAGAATGCACCAGTTGGTTTTTTACATATAACACCTTCAACTTTTATTAATTCATTGTATAATACGTCTCTTCTTTTTTTGTATTCTTCATTAACTTCTTTGAAGTAAGAAGCTGGAGTTTTGTATAATTCAACAGCTCCTATTTGTTCTAATGTAGGAACACAAAGTCTTCCTTGACACAATTTAAGTATTTGAGCTATAAGACCTTTATTTTTACAAGCGATAGAACCAATTCTAGCACCACAAGCACTGTATCTCTTAGAAACACTGTCTATTATTATAACTCTGTCTTGTACACCTTCTAAGTTACCACAGCTAGTATACTCAAGTCCATCATAAACAAATTCTCTATAAACTTCGTCTGCTATTATCCATAGATTTTTTTCTTTAGCTATTTCAGCTAGGATATTAAGTTCTTCTTTTGTATAAATTGCACCAGTTGGATTTCCTGGGTTAGAAAGAATTATAGCTTTAGTTCTATCATCTACCTTAGAAGCTATTTCTTCTTTTGATGGAAGGTGGAAACCGTTTTCTGCTTTTGTTGTAACAGCATTAACTTCCACATTTACACATTGACCAAATCCATTGTAGTTAGTATAGAATGGTTCTGGAACTAATAAATTATCTCCTGGGTCACAAACAGCCATCATAGTGAAAAGTAAAGCTTCACTACCACCATTAGTTACTAATAATTCATCTTTTTCAAAATCCATGTTGTAAGTTTTGTAGTAATTTTGAAGTGCTTCTAATAATTCTGGAATACCTTCAGAAGTAGCATATTCTAAAACTTCGCTATCAAAGTTTTTAACAGCATCAAAAAACCCTTGAGGAGTTTTTATGTCTGGTTGACCTATATTTAAGTGATATACTTTGATTCCTTTATCTTTTGCTGCTTGTGCAAATGGAACAAGTTTTCTGATTGGAGAGGCTTGCATTGCACTAACTCTGTTTGAATAATTCATTTTAATACCCCCTATTTAATTTAAATACGTATATTGTATTATGTAAATTGTATATTGGAATACAAGACATCTTTACAAGATAATAATAACATACTTATAGGTAAAAATCATCAAAAAAAATTAATATAGCTTTAAAATAAACTTTTAACAAATTACAGTGAAATACTCGTATTTATACTAATAAATTATATGTACATAAACTTATTTATAGTATGATAATATATGGATATATTAGTTATAATTTTTTAGTATTAGAAAATTAAAATACCTAATACTAAATATGTAAAATTATAAAAAATATTATAAATTTATTTAACAGATACAATAAATATCATATAATTATATTAAAGGCTATTAACTAAGAGGTGTTAATTATGAGAGAATTAAGAATAGATCCAATTACTAATGATGTTGTTATATTTGCTACTGATAGGCTGAAAAGACCATTAGATACAATTGATGTACCAAATGATGAAGAAGAAACGAATGAATACGATGAAGGATGCCCATTTTGTAAGGGAAATGAAGCTTATGCAACAGATACACTATTTGAAATAAAAGGTGATGAAGGTTGGCTTGTAAAATCTATATATAATAAATTTCCTATAATTGATGATTTGGCAAGAGATATATATGGTATTCATGAGGTAATGATAGAAAGCAATAAACATAACAGCAGTTTTTACAATATGAATCAAAAAGAATTTGAAGATGTTTTTTTTATGTATAGAAATAGATTTAAAGATTTGTCGAAAGATGACAAAGTAGAATATGTGAGTATTTTTAAAAATTTCTTGAGAAAGGCTGGAGCATCTTTGATGCATCCACATGCTCAAATACTATCTATGTCTTTTATTCCACCTGAAATTACAAATGAATTGTTGGTTTCAAAAGAGTATTATGATAGTAATAAAAGCTCTTTGTATAATGACTTGGTAGAAAATGAAATAAGTTTAAATAAAAGAGTGGTTTATAATGGAGACGCTTTTTTAGTGATTATACCATATGCAACTAAGTACAGTGGAGAAGTAAGAGTAATATTTAAAGACAACATAAAGTTTGATGAATTAACAGATAATAATGTAAAAGAGATTTCTATGATATTCGAAAAGTTATTTAAAAAATTATATAATATAAATGGGTATATGCCATTTAACTTATGTATCCATACTCATCCAACAAAAATTGAAACAAAATCATACTTTAATGTCCATATGCACATAATACCAAGAAAGTATAACCTTGGAGGATTTGAACTTGGAACAAATATGTATGTTTCTTCAATGAATCCTGAAGAATTAACAAAAAAATTAAAATTTGATTAAAGTATGTATCTTTTAGGTATTAAAGAAATAATGATTTTAAAATAAATTTATAGTATATTAATGTTAAAATAAAAACAAATAGAAAAATAAATAAAAAAACTAATAGAAAATTGCTATTTAGATGAGGAGTGGAATATGAAATTTATATCGTGGAATGTCAATGGGATAAGAGCGTGTGTTGGGAAAGGATTTTTAGACTTTTTTAGAGATATTGATGCAGATATATTTTGCTTACAAGAGACTAAATTACAGGAAGGGCAAATAGAGTTAGATTTGCCAGGTTATTTTCAGTACTGGAATTATGCAGAGCGAAAAGGCTATTCAGGTACTGCTATATTTACAAAAAAAGAGCCTTTAAAAGTAATGTATGGAATAAATATAGAAGAACATGATAAGGAAGGTAGAGTTATAACTTTAGAATTTGAAGATTTTTATTTTATTACTGTATATACGCCAAATTCTCAATCTGAATTAAAGAGATTAGAATATAGAACTAGATGGGAAGATGACTTTATAGATTATTTAGTTAAATTAGATAATCATAAGCCTGTAATAGTGTGTGGAGATATGAATGTTGCACATAAAGAAATAGACTTAAAAAATCCTAAAAACAATACAAAGAACGCAGGTTTTACAAAAGAAGAAAGAGAAAAATTCTCTAAATTATTAGATAGTGGATTTATAGACACATATAGATACTTTAATCCTGATAAAGAAGGAGTGTATAGTTGGTGGTCATATAGATTTAATGCAAGAAAAAATAACGCTGGATGGAGAATCGATTATTTTTGTGCATCTAAAAAATTAGAAGATAGATTGACAAGTGCAAATATACATACTGAGGTATTGGGGTCAGACCATTGTCCAGTAGAATTAGAGATAAGATAGAAGTTTAATCAGGATAAAAATTGGGCTGTAGATGTAAATTTAAAGTTAATTATTCTTTTAATCTACATGCCTTTTTTTAACCTAAATAAATTTCACTTATTTTTTCTTTGCTTAGAGTTTTCTAACTCAAATTGATTTGTTTTTCCCATGTTGTAAGCTAAATTAATAATTTTTTTCTCATCTTTAGTCAAATCACGATTTAGAATTTTCTTAAACTCATCAAATAATTTATCATAGTCAACTCTTTTTTTATTAGAATACTTTATAGATTTAGATTTAATATTTGTATACACATATATATCAGGTACTATGCTTGGATTATATATCTTAATAAAAACCTTCGCTGTATAATATGCATCATTTAAAGCGTTGTGATAAGACATTTTTTCATCAAGTTCCAATATAGAAATAGCATTTTTCAAGCCAATACTTTTTCCTGCTGGATTATTAAAATATTTAGATGCATGTTGTTGAATATTAATATAAGACTTAGGTAAAATATCTGATGCTAGCTTATGATAATTGATATTTCTGTATAACTCCTTTAAATCTCCAACCCCCCAAACACATAGTATAGGGTCGTGTGATGCTATGAATTTTATGAAATTGTTGTAAACCTCAGGAAAAGTAGGTGAATCGTTAAAATCAGAGTCTTTAATATTGGTCATACGACTAATAAAAGGGTGCATTGCCTTGTATAGTGTAGGTTTAATATAGCTATTAAATGTATCTACTATATTAAATTTAGAATCCAGTTTAATTGCTCCTATTTGTATAATTTCAAAAGGACATTTTTCATTGGACACAGTTTTATTGAGTTTTTTGTCAAATCCTTGGTTGAATTCCAAATCGAAAATTATGTATTCCATAAAGTTTATCTCCTAAATTTTTGTATTATTACTAGTATAGATTATATTATAAGCTAAATTAAATTTTTAAACAAAAATACTTTTATTTTAGTATACCCCATATTTATAAAAATGTTAAACTATTGTATGTATAATATTTTTCCAAGAAAAAATATTGCGAACTTTTTGTACTTGATATATAATAATATAAATAAAAACACGAATAAAACACGAATATTTTGCAAGAAAAATTCATGAATATAAGGAAAAATGAATTTTATCTTGTATATTTAATAAAATAAAATTTACACAAAAATCATAGGAGAGTGAAAAGATGGAGAGTTTATTATATGTAATAGAGAAAGATAAGCATACCAATGAAGAAATAAGAGAAATCCTAGAGAGCAATAAAAACATAAGGTTCGTTTCTTTAATGGGAGTTGACTTAGGAGGAAATGCAACAGATGAAAAAATTCCTGTAGAATTATTTTTAGAGGATATAGATAAATTCTTAGAATCAGCTATACAAACTGATGGTTCAAGTGTTGAACTTTACAATATAGCAACATTGAATAATGCAAAAGTAGACTTAATGCCAGATAAAAGTTGTCATTGGTATGTAGATTACAATATGGAATACATAGATGAAGAAGTAGGGTTGCCTGTAGGAACATTAAAGATACCTGCATTTCTAATACACGATAATAAAAAAGTATGTTCTAGGGGAATTCTTCAAAAAGCAGATAAATATTTTAAGAAATCTATGTTTGAAATATTTAGAGAATATCCACATGTAATAAACAATATAGGAATAAACTCAGTAGATGATATAGAAGAAATAATGTTAACAGCAGCTACAGAACTCGAATTTTGGGTTAATACTCCTGAAGATAAAGCTGACTTAGAAAAATTATATGTATCACAAAGCTTAAAAGAACAATACTGGAAAAGAACTCATGGTATTATAAGAACTTGTCTGGAACAAAGTTTAATAATACTTCAAAAGCTAGGTGTAAGCCCTGAAATGGCTCATAAAGAGGTTGGGGGAATTCAAAGTTCTATAAGTATAGATGGAAAAACAAACCATGCTATGGAGCAATTAGAGGTTTCTTGGAAGTTTTCTACACCACTACAAGCAGCAGATAATGAATTATTAGTAAGAGATGTTATAGAAGATGTATTTACATCGCATGGATTAGAAGTTACATTTAAAGCAAAGCCGATTCATGGAGTTGCAGGAAGTGGTGGTCATACACATGTAGGAGTAAGTGCAAAATTAAAAGATGGAAGTATCAAAAACTTATTTGCTCCAAAAGATTTAAAAGAAGACTATCTAAGTGAATTAGGGTATGGAGCTCTTATGGGACTTCTTTATAATTATGAAGTATTAAATCCGATTGTAACCGCTTCTAATGATGGATTTAATAGACTGGTTCCTGGATTTGAAGCACCTGTATGTATAGTTACATCTTTAGGTCATAGTTATGAAATGCCATCTAGAAATAGGTCGGTACTTGTTGGGTTAATAAGAGATATAAAGAATCCAAAAACTGTAAGATTTGAATTAAGATCACCAAGTCCTCTATCTAATACTTACCTAGTAATAGCAGGATGTTATCAAACAATGTTAGATGGTATAAAAGCAGCAGCTAAGAGTGGACTTAGTACTAAAGAACTAGAAAAAGAATTATCTAAAAATGTGGGAGAAGAAAGTTTCTATTTAGAAAAAGACAGAGCATATAGAGATGAAAATGATGTATTTGAACATTATAATTTAGAAGAAAGAAATGCAAGATTTGGAACACCTCCAGCAACAGTTTATGAAAATATGAAAAACCTAGAAATATATGCTTCTAAATTAAAATCTTTAAAACAAGGTGATGTATTTACTGATAGTATAATAGAATCATTTAAAGTTGGGGCAATAGATAAGTGGCAAAAAAAATTAAAAACTAGAATAATAGAAGCTGGAATTCAAAAGATAAGAAGTATTGTAAAAGTACACACAAAAGAAAATATGGATGCACTTGATGAAGTAGTTTGGAATTCAATATCAGACTTAAAGTTTAATATTATGAAAGATACTTTAACTAGGGAATCACTATTTACTAGAGTAAGAGAGGCTGTAGAAAATAAAGATTATCAAACTGCTTCGGATTTACAAATAGAACTAAAGAGAAGCATGGAAGAAATACAACAATTATATATGCAATACAAGAAAAATATATATTAAGATAAAGTAGTAATAATTTGATTTTGATGTTATAAAGGCAATTAAGTATGATTAAATCATTTTGAGTTAAATCTCAAATGTAAAAACCATACTCAATTGCCTTTAATTTTGGATTTTAAGTTTTACAATAAAATTAATATAAAATTAATTATATTGATTATCTATTAACTCTGATATATAATCAGCAATTTCATCTGGATGAATGACTGTTTTAAACTCTTCTAGATTCTTTTTCATAAAATTTATTATAGAATCAAACTCATTTGATACTAACTTATAAAATATGTTTTTTAGGTCTAGGTCATCACTATAAATCATTCCAAGTCCTTTATCTATTATAAATTTAGCATTTTCAATTTCTTGACCAACTTTTGGCATTTTAACAAGTACTGGAGTTTGAGACTGGATTGCTTCAAATATAGTTGCTCCTCCAGGTTTAGTCAACATTAAGTCACATTCTTTTATCAGATTGTACATATCATTTACAAATCCAAGTACTTTTATATTTTTTAGAGGTTTTTTATGAGTTAAATTATCATATAGTTTTTTATTTTTACCTGTAACTATTGTAATCTCTATGGAATTAATATGTTCTTCAATGAAGTCATCTATCCAATGCATAAAATCCTCATCTATATCAAATAGACCTCTTCCTCCACCCAAAAGCAATAGCCTATATTTTCCATAACAAGGTTCTTTACTTTCAATCTGGAATCTCTTATCTACAGGAACACCAGTAACTTTTATGGAATCTGGACTTATTCCTTTTTGAAAAAATCTATTTTTTATCTCTGGAGATGGAACAAAATATAAATCTGTATTTTCAAAAACCCATTCCATACTGTCTACAACATCTGTGATAACTGTCAATGTTGGTATATTTATATCAGGGTTTTTTATCTTGAAATTATTTACACAAGCAGCAGCTAGTGGAAATGTAGAGATAATCAAATCTGGATTTATATCAGAAATATACTCAGAAAGTTTAGGTGTATATAATTTATGAGAGAAATCATGTCTTGAGTCAAACGATTTCTTAAAATAATAATAATAATTATATAATCCAGGAGTATATTTTGTATTGTTTTCATAAAGCTTCACCATAGGCTTATTCATCATAGGTATACTTGCATTTATAAAGTTTTGTATAACAACATTGTAATTACTATATTTTTCCATGATACATTCTTTAACTGCTTTTGCAGCACTTATATGACCAGCACCAAATTGAGCTGTTAAGATTAATATAGTTTTATCTTCTTTTGTTTTAGACAATTTATCACCACTTTCATAAAATATATCTGATTAGAGTATTATACATTTACATAAGAATTTAATCAATAATAATATTAAAAAATAACTATTGTGTAAAACATAGTACTGTGTTATTATAAAAACATAAGAAGTTTTAACATAGTACCTTGTAAAACACAATACTGTGTATTTAAAGAAAGGATGGAGTATATGAACACACAATTTAGAAAGGGTGTCTTAGAAATTTGTGTACTTGCTCTAATATCTAAAAAAGATATGTATGGATATGAAATAGTACATAATATTTCCAAAGTAATAGATGTAAATGAAGGAACGATATATCCTATTCTAAGAAGACTGACAAAAGATTTGTATTTTGAAACGTATATACTAGAATCTAATGAGGGTCCTGCTAGAAAATACTATAGAATAACTTCACTAGGAAAAGAAAACTTATCCAATCTGATGGAAGAGTGGAGAGAATTTGTAAAAGCTGTTGAGATTTTAATAAGTGAAGATGAGGGAGGTAATGAACTTGAATAAAACTGAGTTTCTGGAAATTTTAAAGGATTATCTAAAAAAGGATTTTTCTGAGAGCGAAGTTAATGATATATTGAGAGATTATGAAGAATATTTTGTAGATGGGATTATAGAAGGAAAGAGTGATATGGAAATAATAGCATCACTTGGTTCACCAAAATCTATAGCAAGAGAACTTATTCTACAGACAAAAGAAAAAAACATTGAAGATGAAAAAATAATAAACACAGATATTTTAAATGATAAGTTTAGTAAATTCAAGTTAGATATGAAAAAGGGTTATTCTATTTTAAAAGATGAAGCTAAAGAAAAGTACAATAAATCGAAAGAAAGAGTAAATGATAAGCTTACTCCAAGTATAGAAGAAGGTGTCGGAGGAGTATCTAGAGAAGCTATAAAGATTTTATTAGTATTTTTATCCTTATTATTGATTATTCCAGCATTTGCATTTGTATGTGCTATTATTTCAGTTGCTATTGGGTTAGTATGTACATTGATTGCTTTTGTCATATCAATTCCATTTGTGATTAAATTTATTTCAATGGTTCCAGATGTTACAATGTTTTGTATATTTGCGACTATAGCATTTATAGGTTTAGAGATACTGGCATGGCAAATTTTACTGTTTGTTATAAAGTTAGGTAAACAATTGTTAGGCAGTTATATAAATTGGATAAAGAGAAAAAACATTTATATAAATGCAAATAAAAAGATGGAAAAAAGAAATAAGGATACTTTAAGTGAGAAAGATTTAAATAAAGATAGTAATGAAGATTTATATGATGATTATTGTAATATAGAAAAAGAAGAGAATATAAAGGAATCTGATAATTACAACGATGATAGTATAAATTTTGAGGCAATGTATAAAGATTTTGAAGAAATAGATGATAAGAAAGGAGAAGATAAACATGAATAAGAAACTTGCCATATTTGCTGCTGTTTTATTGGTAATAGGTATAATTGGAACAACATGGTCAGGGATTTTAGTTATGCCAAGCTTAATAAACTTTGGACTCGAAAAAGAAGCTGAATTCAAAAAGGAAAATAAACTTTATCAAGAAAAAGTAAATATTGACAAGTTAGATGTATCTGTTGGCAATATAAATGTTACGATAAAGAGACATTCAAGTGAAGATGTACGTGTGACAACAAGAGGAAACAATGAATTTTACAAATATAATGTAACTTTAAAGGATAAGACATTAGTTGTAAAAGGTGAAAGAAAATATGAAAATCGTGTTAAAAAAATTAAAAATTTTGACCAATTATTCAATACATCTATAAATAATATGTTTTCAGGAGATTATAGGGAAATAGTAATCTATGTACCAAATAATGTAGATATAAATGTATCAAGTGTAGATTCATCTTTATTAGTATATGATAATGTAGCTTCAAGCAATATAACATATAAGACTTCTTATGGAAGATTTGAGAGAGTTATAACTGAAAATAATATAAATAAGCTAGATACATTAAACTTAATATCTAGCAATAATCTTGAATTATCTACAAAATCAGTCTTAGGTGTTAAAAACGTAAATATAGAAACAGAATCATTAGATATATCTTCAGAATATGAAGACATATTTGTCAATAATGTAGAACAATATATACCTGAAAATATAAATATAAAAGAAAAAATAGGTAGAAATTCACATTACGATAACAACTTTAGCATATATTGTGATTTTCCAATTGCTAAAAATTTAGATATAGAGGTTCCAAATTCTAAAGTAAGTCTTAGTCTACCAGTAAATAAGTATAAGTTTAATTGCGATATAAAATCTAAAGAAAGAATAGAAGAAATTAATGATGAGTCAGAAGAATACAATGATAGTTCAATTGAATATGAACACAGTGAAGAAAATCATAACGCATATAAAAATATAAGAGAAATAAAAGGGCTTTTAAATGAAAACTTGTCGAATTTAGAACAAGAGTATACTATAAAAATAAATTCAAATAAATTAGAAATGTAAATAATTCATTACTATAATTAATAAATTGACCTAAAAGTATAAAAATATAGTCTATACTATGGTATAATAAGTATCGAAATAGAATTGGGAGAGGGATACTTATGAATAAAATAGCAGTAAGTTTTTTAATAATTGCTACTACTTTATTGAGTACAGCATGTATGGATTATAAAGTTGACAAAGTAGAATTGGTTGATTCTAGAGATTCTGCAGTTGTAAAGAAAGGTGAAGATATCAAAGAAGAAACTGATACAATTAATCCTAGAAGAACAGCTAAAATACCTATAGAGATAGTTTCAAAGGATGAAAAGATAGTAAAATACTTACAAATAGATGAAGAAAGTACATTAAAAGAAAAACTACAGTTAATCTTAGATACTTTATCACATGAGTATTTTAATGGTTTAGATATGGAAGTAGAAGTTCAGGAAAAAGATAGTCTAGTTAAGATAAACTTAGTTGAACCTGATGAAAAGGGGAGAGTTTCTTGGAAAGATGATTATTTAAATGAACAAAATATAATATATACTATAAATAATATTATCAAAAATGTCATTCAAGAAGATGATAATAGTATTTGGATTGAAGAAGTAGAGATATACTACAATGGAGAATTAATAGAGTTAACATAAGAAATGATGTGTTTTATTTAAAAGCACATCATTTTTTTTATAATTTTTTAATTCTTATAAAATCCTTATATTTATGATTTAGAATGATTCTTGTAAATAAGTTTGACAAAAGAAAGGATGAAAATTATGAGTAATTATATTTTGGAAGTAAAAGGAGTTTCTAAAAAGTTTAAGGAGCAGGTTGCAGTTGATAATATTTCAATTGCAATTAAACATAATTCTATTTATGGATTATTAGGGCCGAATGGAGCTGGGAAATCCACTTTATTAAAAATGATAACAGGAATCTTAAACCCCACTTCTGGGAAGATATTATTTGAAGGTCATAGATGGACTAGAAAAGATTTAGCAAACATTGGGTCTCTTATTGAATCACCTGCTATATATGAGAATTTAACAGCAAGAGAAAATTTAAAAGTTCATACTACATTACTTGGTATTCCTGACTCTCGCATTGAAGAAGTTTTAGGGATTGTTGATTTAAGAGATACTTTTAAAAAGCGTTCAGGTCAGTTTTCTCTGGGTATGAAGCAACGTCTTGGTATTGCTATTGCATTATTAAATCACCCAAAACTTTTAATCTTAGATGAGCCTACAAATGGACTTGACCCTATTGGAATTGAGGAACTTAGAGAACTGATTCGTTCTTTTCCAAAACAAGGAATTACAGTTATTTTATCAAGTCATATTTTATCTGAGGTTGAGCAAGTTGTAGATGAAATTGGAATAATTTCTAATGGAGTAATAGGGTATCAAGGAGAAGTATCAAGGGAACAAAATTTAGAAGAACTTTTTATGAAAGTTGTAGCTGAAAATAGAAAGAGAGGTAAGTAACATGGAAAGATTTGTTAGAGCAGAATTCCTAAAGATGAAAGGAACTTTTGGAATGAGATTGTCTTGGATAGCCCCAATATTTTCTATACTTATCTGCTTTGGACTAGGTGGAGGACAAAATGGTGCTTACAATTGGTGGTATACTATGTTTCTTCCAGGAGCAATAACTTTGATTTGTTCTTTAGTAGTACAAAAAGATGAAAAAAAGAAGTATCGAGGTGTATTGTCATTGCCAGTTGACAAAAAAAATATCTGGACTGGAAAAATACTTTATTGTACCATTATACTTTGTATATCTTCAATTATTTTCATGATAGGGATAGTTTTTATTGGAGTAGTTTATAAGAAAACTATTTTAATAAATCAAAATATTATTGGAACTATAGTACTTATCTTACTATTTATGTGGCAAATTCCACTTTGTATGTTTTTAGCCTCAAAATTTGGTTTGTTTATTACAGTTTTAATAAATATGTTTTTCACTGTATTTGGAGTAGCTGTTTTTTCAACTACAAGTTCATGGTGCTTATTTCCATATTCAATTCCATCAAGATTAATGGCTGCAATATTGCATATTTTACCAAATGGACTTCCTGTACCAGAAGGAAATGAACTTTTAAGCACTAATGTCATTTTACCAGGGATATTAATATCTATTGCCTTATTTATATTATTTACTTTAGCTACAAGTGCTTGGTTTAAAAATAGAGAGGTGAAATAATATGGCACAACTAATAAGACTATTTAATTCTGACTTGATAAAACTAAAAAGAACTTACATAGTACTAATACACTTTTGTATTGCATTAGTAGGAATAGGCTTATTTTTAGGATATTACAATATTTCAGGTTATGATAGTATATCAAAGATAGTAGCATATTTACAAGTTATAGCTATAGCTTTTCCTTTATTATCAAGTATTATGTGTTCAATGTGCGTTGAACAAGAATATTACTCAGGAAATTATAAGCATATACTAACATCATCTAATCCAAAATACCTTACAATTATAAGTAAATATGTAATTTTAATATGCCTTGGTTTTGGAGCAACATTAGTTTCTGTGTTAGGTTTTGAATTTGGTATAGATACTATTTTTAATAATAATCATTTTACACTAAGTTTTTATATGATTTCAATTTTAATTTTAGCAGGAAGTAATCTATTTGAATATATATTACATTTATTCTTAAGTTTGAGATTTGGAAAAGGAACATCAATTGGAGTAGGTATAGTGGAGACTTTACTTTCAGCACTATTACTAACTGGACTAGGAGATGGTATATGGCAGTATATTCCTTGTGCATGGGGTGTTAGATTTGTAAGTGTTTGGGCATCTTTTTCAAGTTCTAAAGAAATTGAATCAATTCAAGAGTTCCAGTCAATAGGTTTAATTTGTGGCTTTGCAACTATTTTTGCATTTGTAATTTTATGTATTTGGTTTTCTAAATGGGAAGGTAAGAAATCTGAAGAATAAAATAATTAATTGTTTATTTAGATTATTTGTATTATTATATTATAGTATAATTTGATAACAGAAAAGAGATAAAAATAATCAGATATACAGTTGCTTAGGTGTTAATTAAACTGTTTGGAGGATATGATACGAATGTTTCGGAAAAAAAATTCTAATAATAAAAAAGTTGTAAAGTTAAGAACTATTTTTGTAAGATATTTGTCTGTATTCTTTGTTACAACAATTACTTTGGGAGTTCTTTTAGTATTTTTGTTTTCTGTGTTATTATCATTAGGAGTAGTGTTGCCATCCAATTATACAGAAAAGCAAATCTACAAATATAAAGATGAAATTATTTCAAGTGAAAAAGTAACTAAAGATATAATACCAGATTTTTGTGACTATGGAATCTACACTTTAGATGGTAAATTGACTTCGGGAACTTTTAATAATGAAGAAGCAAAAAAAACTTGGAATTTAATGAAAGGTATTGAAGTAAAAAGTGGACATTCGTCAGACAATTATATAAAACTTTTTAGACAAAATGAAGTATGTATAATAAGATATGATATAGTATCAGAATTCAATTCTCCAGGTTTAAGAAAATATTTGCCAAAGCCAGAAGTATTAGGGATAATTATTTTTGTTGTAGCATTTTTTATTGAAATGGTTATACTATCAAAATCTTTTGGTAAAAAAATTAATGCAAAAATGGACCTTTTGAAAAATGCTACAGAAAAAATACAACAGCAAGATTTAGATTTTACAATAGAATCTAGTGATATTTATGAAATTGATAATGTTCTCTTTTCTATAGAAAAAATGAAGCTAGCATTAAAAGATTCTCTAGAAAAGCAGTGGAGACTGGAAGAAACTCGAAAAGAACAGATATCTGCATTAGCACATGATATAAAGACACCATTAACCATTATACATGGAAATGCGGACTTATTGATTGAAATAAATGACAATCCTGAGCTATCAGAATATATGGAATATATAGCAAATGGTGTTACTCAGATAGAAAAATATATTAACACTCTAATATACATATCTAAAGCAGATAAAGGTTATACAATTAATAAAGAAAGTATTAATATTGATAAATTTATAGAGGATGTTTTGGTGCAAATAGAAGCACTGGCCAGTACAAAAAGTTTAGATGTGGAATTTTATAAGCAAGATGATTTACCTAAGAATATAACAATAGATAGAGAATTATTATTTAGAGCTATTATGAATATAATTTCAAATGCTATTGATTATTCAACAAATCAAAGTAAGTTATATTTTGATGTATTAGTAAATCAAAGATATTTAAAATTTGTAATTACAGATTGTGGAAGAGGTTTTTCTAAGGAAGATTTATCAAAAGCTACAGAACAGTTTTATACAGGCGATTCGAGTAGGAACTCTAAATCTCATTATGGTATGGGTCTATACATTGCAAATACTATTATACAAAAACATAATGGTAATTTAAATGTTGAAAATTCTATAAAAACTAGTGGAGCAATGATAACAATTGAAATACCAATAATTTAATACTTATATCCATTTTATAAATACCTAAATTTTATATACTTGGTAGGTATTTGTAAAATGGATAATTTTTGTGGTTAATTTTATATATTAATTAAATCTGATAAAAAGTTTTCGAACATCACTCCATCATTTCTATCAGTGTCAAATTGAGACGTATAATTTATCGTTTTATATATAAAATCTGTTGCAGTATTAACAGCTATTCCTAAGTCATGGTTATTCACTAGCATACCACAAAGTATAGATGTAAATATATCTCCAGTTCCACTATAAGAACAGTTATTGTATTTAACAGAAGTAAAGAATATATGGTCAGTATCTCTATCATAAGCTAAATTTAATATATTATCATCTTCTAATATACCTGTGATTACAACTTTACTAGGTCCTAAAGAAGATACAGATTTTACAATATTTATAAGTTCATCTCTATTATAATCCTTTTTTGTATAGTCATTTCCAGTTAAGAAACAAGCTTCTGTTAAATTAGGAGTAGTTAAATCTGAATGTCTAACTAATTCTTTAATTTCATGTCTCATTTCTTCTGTAAAGATTGGATACATAATTCCATTATCGCCCATTACAGGGTCAACTACGATAAAAGCATTTGGATAATCATTTATAAAGTTTGCCACTATTTCAATTTGATGTTTTGAACCTAAAAAACCACTATATATACTATCAAAGTTGACTTTTAAATTTTTCCAAACAGTTGAATATTTTACCATCTCATCAGTGCAATCTAAAAATGTAAACTCAGGATAACCAGTTTGACTTGAAAGTATAGCTGTTGGAAATGGACAACATTGAACCTTTAATGCTGAAAGTATAGGTATAGCAACTGATAATGAACATTTTCCTATTCCAGATAAGTCATTAATTGCTGCGACTTTTTTTTGCATAAAAAACCCTCCATTAGTATGTATTAATCATAATGATATCAAAATATTTATATACATATATATTACTATAAAAAAAAGAAAAAAGTAGATTATAAAATAAAAATTTGTAAAAAAAACAGTGTATCAATACAATTAATTTTTAATATTGGACATAATAAGATAGAGAATTATTAAATATGAAAATTATTGTATATAATAATAGCTTTTTTGTGAATTTATTCGTAAGGTGTACTATTTGGGAGGTGTGGCTTTGAAAATACTGAAAAATAAAAATAAGTACATCAAAGGTATAATGGCATTTGTATTTTTATCTTTAGCTACTACAGCAGGTGTATTTTTAATTAATGATTTAAGTATGAAAAATATGAAAGAAAAAGTTATAGAATCTGCTACTGTTGAAGGTGATGATGTAAAAGACCAGTATAAGTTATTGCTTGAAAATTTATTTGACTACAGAAATAAGGCAATATTAGAGAAAAATGAAAATATTTTAAAAGGTCTTTATGAAACAGAAAAAAAGTTTGGTCTTTGGGCTTATGAAAATGAAGTAAAAAAGATGAAGTATTTAGAAAATTGGTCTAGTAAACAAGGTGTAAAGTTTAAAGACATAAAGACAAGAGTCAAAGTTAAAAAAATAAAAGAAAAAGAAAAAGACTTATATGGCATAATATGTTCTGTATCAACTGAGTATAAGTACTCATATGAAAATCAAAAGGACAAAGAAAATGTATTTAGAATAGGTACATATCACTATCTAAATGTAAAAATCATAGATAATCAATATGTAATAACTAAAGAGTGGTATACAGACCCTTTTGCAGATTCTTTAAATTTAGAAAATATAAAATCTGATGATATAAGAAGCTATATTGGTCAACAAAATGCTGTAGAGTTACAGCTTACAGAAGAGCAAAAGAAGGCTATAGATTATGCACATAAATACTGTGGAGCAGCAGCAGATGAAGAACATGGTATGAAGTTTAATCCAAATTATAGAGATTATAATCCAGAAGGTGGAGATTGTGCCAACTTTGCATCACAGATAATGTTTGAAAGTGGAAAGTTTAAGAAAAATTCAATCTGGAATTATAGTGAAAGAGCAGGAACAAAAGCATGGGTAAATGCGCAAGCTTTTAAAAATTATGCTCTCTATAGTGGAAGAGGTTCATTAATAGCTAAAGGTTCTTACGAAGATGTTTACAAAGAAGCTTATAATCTACGTCCTGGAGATTTTGTAGGATATGAAAAAAAAGGTAGAATAACACATGTTTCGACTGTAACGGGATTGGATTCAAGAGGATATCCTTTGGTAACCTGTCATAATACTGATAGAATGCTTGTGCCATGGGATTTAGGTTGGAGTGATAAATCTATAAGATTCCATATAATAAAAATAAACTATTAAAAATTTATAAAGAAAAATAAAGTATAAAAGATAACAATGATTTAATATTATAAATTAAAAAAAATGATTGTTAATGTATAAAAATAATAATAATTGACAAACATAGCTATATATGATAAAGTAGTAATAAGGTTACAGAAAAGAGTAGCTAAATAATTGTGTTTTTTTAGGAGGATTTATTAATGAAAACTGGTGTAGTTAAATGGTTTAACAATGAAAAAGGATTTGGATTTATATCTGTAGAAGGTGAAGGAGATGTTTTCGTACATTTCTCAGCTATAACAGGAGATGGATACAAATCATTAGAAGAAGGACAAAGTGTTGAATTCGAAGTAGTGGATGGAGCTAAAGGTCCTCAAGCTGCTAACGTAGTTAGATTATAATTAAAAATTCATATATATTAGTATTCTAGTAATATGACAGATAAGCCGCTAATCGTTTAGCGGTTTTTTCAGTTTTTTGTAAACTAAATTAATTGCAAAATAAATTAAAATTATTAAAATAAAGGCATTAATAATAAGATAAATATGTTAAAATTAATAGTGTAGAGTAAAATTATTATGGCTAAGTTTAAGTCAATTAACCTCTAGTTAATTTTCTATAAAAAGAATAAGTGACGCTGATAGACCATATAAAAATATTAATAAAGTATAGACATTTAAAGCTATTAAAAGAAAAACGCTTGTTACAGCGTATAGTATCTAAAAAATACTTAGAAAATGAGAAAGGAGAAAGTTACTGCAAAAAAGTAACATTATAAATATTGGATAATATTTATAAGTTTTCGGTAACGGTGGGTAGTGTAATGAACATATTATTCTTTCTAACACCAAAAAGTGAAGTAGCATATATATATGAAGACTACACTATAAGGCAAGCCCTAGAAAAAATGGAATATCACAAATACTCTGCAATTCCAATAATAAGCAAAGAGGGTAAATATATTGGAACTATAACAGAAGGTGATTTTTTATGGACATTAAAAAACGACTTAAATCTGGACCTAAAAGGATTGGAAGATGTTCCAGTAACAGATATAAATAGAAAAATGGATAATTCTCCTGTTTCCATCAATGCAGATATTGAAGATTTAGTAATAAAATCTTTAAATCAAAATTTTATTCCTGTTATAGATGACCAAGATACATTTATTGGGATAATAAAAAGAAGAGATGTAATAGGTTATTGTTATGAGATAATACGTGGATATAAAAATTTAGCAGATGATAATTAGAAAATTTTTTGAAACTTTTCAAGTTTCTACTTCTATTCTTTGTAATAAAAGAATAATAATATGAAATTAAATTCTTAAACTTTAATATAAAAGCTGTCTTTTCTAAAAATTATAGATAAGACAGCCTTTTTTATCTGTTGTTTTATTATTAGTCGTTGTATTTTACAAGATTTCCATATTTAGCATTAAGAGAATTTATTTTATTTCCATAAACTTCATTTTGTTTTTGGTATAATAAACTTTTTTCAACTTCATCTTTAACTTCATCAAATGTAGATTCTGTACTTTCTTGAAGGTCTTCTAACTTTATTATATGGTATCCAAATTGAGTTTTAACTGGTTCACTTACTTCACCTTTAGCCATAGAGAATACAGCTTCTTCAAACTCAGGAACCATTTGTCCTCTACCGAATGTTCCTAAATCACCACCCATATCTTTAGATGGGCAAGAAGAATGTTTAACAGCAGCATCTTCAAAAGATATTTCTTCTGATTTTATTTGAGCAAGTATTTCTTTAGCTTTTTCATCACTATCTACTAGTATATGTTTAGCAGTTGCACTTTCTGGTTTAGAAAAAGAACTCTTATTAGCTTCAAAGAATTTTACTTTTTCATCTTCTGTTACATCAACACTAGATAAAACTTTATTTATAGCAAATTGCTTTAATACATTTGCTTCTATTTTTTTCATTTCTAACTTAAACACTTCTTCTTCATCTAATTTTTCGTCCTTAGCATCTAAGAAGAATAGTTCTTGGTTTACTAAATCATTTAATAAATGTTTTTTTCCTTCTTCAGTTTTAAATTGCATTGCTTGATAAGGATCTAATGATTTTAATGCATTTTCAATATCAATATTAGTTATCTCTTTTTCTCCAACTGTTACTAAAACTTTTTTTTCCATATTTTCCATAATAGTTAACTCCTTTTATAGTGTATTTCATTATTAATATAAAGCTACCAACTTAAATAATATCAGAAAACGATGTATATGTCTAACATTTAAAGTCATATTAAGTCAAATAGACTTAGATTTAATAGAACAAGGTGATTACAATCAATAGAATTGAGGCCATAATTCCCACTATTCCTTCTTCATGTTTAAATTTAAGTGTTTTTACTATTGAATAATAAAAATATATTCCAGTAAAAACTATCTTTAGATACAAGAAAAATAAACTCTTTGGATATATCAAGAAACTAAAAAGAGTAAATATAAATGCAAGTAAAGTGCTTATCCTGTAAAAGAAATCTATTTGTGTAATGTCTTTATATTTTATTATAAATATTGAGTATAAAATGATGTAAATAATTGCAACAATTGTATAAGCAGTAAATAATGTATTTTCAAGAGTACCATTTGAAATTACTATCCACTTATACCACATAATTGGCCAAAAAAATAGTGCTAAGAACTTAAAATAATTATCAAAAAACTTTTCTTTATACATTCATCAAACAACCTTTCTTAAAAAAGCATGTATTTGTTTTTAGAATTTTAAATAATGTGCTATCATTATTATATATTAATATTGAGTTTATAGAAACCAAAATTTGCTAAAATAAATATATAGATTTTTGCTATTAAGTCAATTAAAATTACTACCATTTTATTATGAAATTGGATCAAATATGTAGAAATATGGCAAATTAGTTAATACAAGATATTTATTATTACCAAGTGGTAAAGTTTGTTTTTTTAATGATAAGAATTCCAATCTTTTTTGAAAAAATTTGATATCTACATTAAGTATATCAGCCATTTCATAAACACAAGTAATACCAGAATTAATTATATTTATTATATCTTCTTCTGTAATTAAAAATTCACAAGCCCATTTTAAAGCTTTATTTTCACATTTATCTATAATGATTTTTGTGTAATAATCATTATAAGAGGATATATAGTATCCAAAACTAGTGAAATGATGTCCAAGTTCCTCTGCTAATATGGATGTAAGTTTATTGGTATTTTGTTTTAAGTTACTGAGTAATGATATAACTTTTATACCATGCCTGTTTATATATAATCCTTCTAAGTCACCTGCAATATGAGTGGTATAATGAATTATTATCTCTTCCTGAGAAGCTAATTCAAAAAGTTTATCCAAATTATTCATAAAAATCCCCCTAATATAGAATGTATGTTTGATGAAAAGTTATATTAAAAGAGCAGAGAAATAAATCTGCTCATTATATAGTTTATTTTTTTTTATATTTATTTAGTAAAAATTCTATATAATCATTAAGTTGTTCTTGAGCTTCTTCAGGTAAGTCTTCATGTGGATTTTTTCTATGTGCCGCAACAGTGTCAATATTTTCCTTAACCAAGGTTCTTCCAAGAAGGTAATCAACTGATACATTAAATACATCAGCCAATTTATTTAAAATATGTTCATCAGGAAATCTGTTTTCTGTTTCATAGTATCCTAAAACTCTTTGAGAAACTCCTACTTTTTCACCAAGTTCTCTTTGAGTAAATCCAAATTCCTTTCTAAGTTCTCTTAATCTTTTGGCAAACATTATAACACCACCTTATGTATAAATTATAACAAATTGTTCTAAAAATTAAAACTAATAAAAGAAAAAAGAATGATTTTTTCTAAAAAATATTGATAAAGAACAAATAATTCTATATAATGAATATAGATAAGAACAAAATATTCTTAATTATACTAGGAGGAGAAAAGTATGTTTAAAAATAATTTAAAAGGTTACAGAGAATCTATAAGGTTGTCGCAAACTAAATTTGGAGAAAGCGGGAATTACAAATAATTATATATCAAGAGTAGAAATAGACATAAAAAGTTATGATTTATTTTGCATAAAAAATTCTGTTATTTCAGAACAAAATATGAATAAAATTTTTTGAATATATATAGAACAAAATGTTCTTTAAAGTTTGTGGAACTTGCAATAAGGCTATTGATTAGAAACTATCATTATAAAGTTAAGGCTAAAGACAATAAAATATAAAAAGGAGAAATACAATGGATAATAAAAAAGATATATTACTTAAGGAAGTAGATGAAAGATTACATAATTACAAGTATTTGGATGTAAAGATAAAGAATATTAACCTAGATATAAAAAGATGTGAAAATGAATACTTTGGATGTGGAGCTGTAGTTTATACTGAAAAAACTAGTACTACATATAATATAAGTTCTTCTGTTGAAAATGAAGTTGTAAAAAAAGAGGAGAGATTAAGAAAATTAAAAATGGAAAAAGATGATATAGAAATAGAAAAGGAAAAAATAGAAAATGCTCTAACTTGTCTAAATGATATGGAGATGGAATTTTTTAATCTCTTTTATAATAGTAAGACTAAAAATAACATGACCTATATTTCTATGAAATTGCATTTAGATAGAACTTCTTGCTACAACTTAAAGAAAAAGATGATTTGTAAATTAAGTGAAATATTATAAAAAACATAACACTTTTACAACACTTTATACACACTATAGCAACAACACCAACTGAAATACGTGAGATAATGTTATTGTGAAAGAAATCTATAGTGAGGGAGGTGAGGAATTGAGAAACATGATATTACCTAAAAATATAGAGGGAACATAACAGTAGAGAAATTAGATATATCTTTAAAAATTACTTATGCTACTCATAAGAAGTTTGCCACATTAAGTAAAAAAATATTTAGTGATAGCGTGGTGATTATTTGCTTAAAAAGAAAGAAATATTAGAAACAATTATTGATATACTAAAAAAAAGTTTTGATGAAAGTATTTTTATTGATGATGAAAGTATGCAAGGCTCAGAAGGGTCTTGTTTTTTTGTAAGTATGGTATCACTTCTTTCTACACCCATAATGTTAAAGACAAATAACAAAGATGTTGTTATGTCTATAAAGTATTTACCAAGACCACAATCAAATAATATAAGAATGTATGAAGTTTCAGATGAACTTGATAAGCTATTTAATAGAACTGTAAATGTAAGAGATAGAAAATTAAATATAACTAAAATTGAACAAAGTATTAAAAAAGAAGAGTCAATTTATACATTGAACTTTTCAATTACATTAAACTTTCTTGATAGTGTATATGAAAAAGAAGAAGTATATGAAAATATGGAAGAAATAAATTTAAACTTAGGAGAGTGATAGTATGGCTATAGGATTACCAAGTATCAATATATCATTTAAGGAGCTAGCTACAACTGTTAAAGAGCGTTCAGCTAGAGGAATAATTGCAATAGTGCTTAAAGATACCAAAGCATTAGGATTTAATGAAATACATGAAAAAGAGGATATACCAGTTGATTTATCTGCTGAAAATAAAGACTATATAAAAATGGCTTTGATGGGAAATGTCAATGCACCAAATAAAGTACTAGTTTATGTGTTAGGAGAAGAGGAAGAGGTTCAAAGTGCCTTAGACTTTTTAGAAACTAAAGAATTTAATTATTTATGTATGCCTAAAGCAATAGAAGCTGATAAGAATGTCATCAAAAGCTGGATAATTAAACTTAGAGATACAGATAAGGTTAAAGTTAAAGCGATATTGGGCAAAGTTGCAGGAAATCATGAGGGAATAATTAATTTTACTACAGAAGATACATTAGTTGGAACAAAGAAGTATAGTGCTGAGGA
Organism: Clostridioides sp. ES-W-0018-02; assembly: GCF_020658175.1. Lineage (NCBI taxonomy): Bacteria > Bacillati > Bacillota > Clostridia > Peptostreptococcales > Peptostreptococcaceae > Clostridioides > Clostridioides sp. ES-W-0018-02. The sequence continues at coordinate 322,562 of NZ_JACVVY010000004.1, forward strand.
GTTTACGAGTAGAATAGCTGGTATTATAGCAGGAACACCTTTAAGTCAATCAATAACTTATACTAAGCTTGGTGATGTTATTGATATACCTAAAAGCACTAAAGCTGATGCAGAGTCAAAAGTTAATAATGGAGAGCTTATCCTTATTAAAGAATCTGGAGCTATAAGAATTGCTAGAGGAATAAATTCTTTAACTGATTTAACTGAAGAAAAAGGAGAGATGTTCCAAAAAATCAAGATAGTTGACACTTTGGATATTATAAATAATGATATAAAGAAAGTAATAATAGACGATTATATAGGCAAGATTCCTAATAGTTATGATAATAAATGTATATTAATAGTAGCTATAAAAGAATATCTAGAAGAATTAGAAAAAGAAGAATTAATAGAAGCTGGTTCAATTATAGATATAGATATAGAATCACAAAAACAGTATTTAAAATCTAAAAATATAGATATATCTAATATGAAAGAGCAAGAACTAAGAGAAGCTAATACAGGTTCAAAAGTATTCTTAACATCAAAAATAAAGATGTTAGATGCTATGGAAGATATAGATTTATCAATAGAAATATAGGAGGATTATTAATATGGCAAATATGGAAGCTAGAAATGTAATGAGTGGTACTTGGGGAGAACTTTGGCTTGATGGAGATAAAGTAGCAGAAGTAAAGAAATTTCAAGCAAAGATGGAATTTACAAAGGAAGATATTATAATAGCAGGTCAAATGGGAACTGATACGAAGTATATGGGCTATAAAGGAAAAGGTTCAATAACTTTATATCATGTCAGCTCAAGAATGCATAAATTAATAGGAGAAAAGATAAAAAGAGGTTCTGAACCTAGATTTGTAGCTATATCTAAGCTAAATGACCCAGATTCTTATGGAGCGGAGAGAATAGCAGTAAAAAATATAGCTTTTGATGACTTAACTTTAGCTGATTGGGAAGTTGGAGTAAAAGGAGAAATAGAAGCTCCTTTCACATTTACTGAGTATGACTTCCTTGATATAATTTAGTTTTATCTGGATAGTTAGTAAATATATAGTTAATAAATGCTGTTAGATAATAAGGACAATTAATTAGTTAATAGAAATTGATTGATAAAGGAGTAGATAATAATGAGTGAAAATGGATTATCAAAAAATATAAATATAGTAGACTTACTTTTAAATGTAGATACAGAAAATTTAGAAAGACCAAGTACTATAGTTGAACTTAAGAGATTATCAAGTATATTTGGTCAGGAGTTTAAAGTAATGTGTAGAGCATTGACAATAAGTAAAGATGAGGAGATACAAAATACTTGTCTTAAAATTGATGAAAATATGAAAACGGATATAGACTTACCAGAGATGCAGATGCTTACAATTATAGAAGGTGTTTGTGATTTAGATGGAAAGCTTTTATTTAAAAACAAGGAATTAATGAGTAAATTTAAGGCTCCAACTCCAAAGGAATTAGCAAGAAAGCTATTGTTACCAGGTGAAATTACTAATCTATACAGAATCCTTCAAGATGTAATGGGTTATGGTAAAAATGCAGTCATAGAAGAGGTAAAAAACTAATAGGGACGGATACCAAGACCACAATAATGTATTATTATTGGAAGACAAAAGGTATTAGACCGTCCCTTTTTTATGCAATGGATAAAGGCGAATTAAAGCTTATTGAAGCTTTTTTCGCCTTAGAAATTGAAGAGGAAGTTGAAAAAATGAAGCATGGATACGGAGTTTGTCCTTTGACAGGAGGTGGTATATAGTGGGTAATGTAAGAGAAGAAGGTATAAATATGTATCTTACAGATAATTACACTCCAAAAATGAAGCAAATCATATCAGTTACTGAGACTTTTAGAAGAGTTACTGTATCTGTTTCTCCTTCAACAAATGCAATGGCAAATAATATTAAGAGTTCTATGGCTAGCGCAAGTAGTAGTATAAGTAGTGTAAATTCTTCTATAAAAAAAATGAAAGATAGCATAAAAAGTGTAAATTCTTCTATAGAAAAAATGAATGCAAGTATGAATAATTCAAATTCATCAAGTAAAAATTTTAGTGAAGATTTAGGGACAATTGGAAGAGAGGCAGAAAAGGCTAGAAGTAAGTTAGTTAGATTATCACAAATTGCAAATAGTAAAAAAGGAAGGGATACACATCCAAATGCAAGATCCCAAAATAATAATTCTGAGGTTAATAAAGACGAGCGTAATAAACCTACAAAAATAAAAACTGTACAAGAGATTGTTCAGCGAGTTAAAACTAGAACAATAGATGTTCCCAAAAAAATGGTTACTGATAAATTACCTGGACTTAAGAATAAAATTTTTAATAGCAGAGTAGTGATGGATGTAAAAGGAAGTAACAGTGTTCAAAATATACTAAATATATTAAGTAAAATTAAAAATAGTAAATGGATTAGTGCCATTTCAGTTAAAGACTTAGCTAAAAATGTTTTAATAGGTACCTTATCAAAATTAAAGCAATTTGCTGGGAGAGTGTGGAGTGGAGCTATTTCAATAAAAGATAAAGCAAGTAGTGTATTAGGAGGAATAAAAGACAAAATATCTGATATTACTAATGGATTTTCAGTAGGTGAAGCTGTAAAAAAAGGTGTAGATTTAGTAGGTAAAGGGCAAAATCAAAAAGCTGTTTTAACTAATGTTGTTCAAAGAACTACAGGAATTAAAAATAAGGCTAAAGCTAAGTCTGAAGCTAATGATTATTACGATGATATAGTAAAAGATGTTGCATTAAAAACACCCTTTGATCCTAGTGAAGTTATTTCAATGAGTACTAAGGCAATGATGATTGGTGGAGGAGATGCTGGTAAATCAAAGAAGATAACTCAGGCTATGGTAGATGTCAGAGCATTAAATATGGATACCAGTAGTGAACAAGATGTGTCAGCAGCTTTTGTAAGTGCATCAAAGGGTAATATGGATGCACTAAATACTTTGGTTGGAGAAAATTATAAAACATTTGATGATGCACTTAAAGGTATAAAGGAGAAGCAAAATGGATTAGCTAATGAAATGGCTTCTACAATTCCTGGTTTATTATCTAGTGCATCAACTTACATTGATATGGGATTGAATAACATGATTGAACCATTTGATACTATATTACAAGGTGGATTAGAAAAGATAAATTCATTTTTAGAAAAAGTACCACAAAGTTTGGGTGGATTTTCTCAAAAAGTAGCAGATGTAATGAATGGAAAAAAGATTGCTGAAAATAAACAAAATCCAATTGAAACTCAGACAGCTACAGCACTAGGGCATATTCCGGGGGCAATAGGTAATACAGGTCAGATGCTTGCTCAAAATATTGATTTTACAGCATTAACAAATTCATTACTTCCTATAGTAAATCTTGTTAACGGATTATTAGACAGTATAAACAATAAATCACCAGTTGCACAAGGTATAATAAGTATATTTGGTACTGTAGTAACAACTGCATTTCAATTGATTGGACCTGTTGTAGAAGCCGTCAGCCCAATTATTACAAGAATTTTTACTTTTTTAGGAGAATATGCTCCTCAAATAAATAATTTTATAGAAACATTAGGAGTTATATGGAAAACAGTATGGGAGACATTAGGGCCTTTGTTAGAAACAGGATGGAAAATTGTAGAGCCAATATTAGGAGCTTTCTTTAACATATTAGATAAAGTGTGTAAAATAGTTAAAGATATATGTAAGTGGTGGCAAACTATGGTTAATAAGATAAAGAATGGAAGTATTACAGGAACTGTTTTAAAGTTAGTGGAAAAAAGTAAAAAAAATTATAAAGAGGATCCATATGCTGGAACAAAGGCTGGTGATTCTGGTAAAAATAATGCATTTGGTTTAAATTATGTACCATACAATGATTTCTCAACAAGACTTCATGAAGGTGAAATGGTTTTAACTAAACAAGAAGCAAATCAATATAGAAGTGGAAAAAATGGTGGAAATATAAGTATAGCTAAATTAGCTGATACAATAGTTATTAGAGAAGAAGCTGATATTGAAAAAGTAACATCAAAATTAGTTGCAAGCATACAAATGGCACAACTAGGAGGTGTTTTATAATGGAAATGTGGCTTAGACAAGCTGAAGATAGATTCAGATTTCCAGTAATACCATCCTCAATAAGTATAAATGGAAAAGCAACTATAAACTCATCAAATATACTTAAAGTTGGAGAAATAGCGACCTTTGGAGGAGTAGCCCTTAGAAGTATAAATATATCTAGTTTTTTTCCAAATAAGGAATACTCTTTTTGTAATTATAAAGGATTTCCATCACCATATGATTGTGTAAATAAAATTCAAAGGTGGATGAATGAAGGTTTCATATTGAGATTTACAGTTACAGAGACAAATATAAATATGGAAGTGATAATAGAAGGTTTTAGCTATGAAGAAAAAGATGGTACAAGAGATGTGTACTTTTCATTGGATTTAAGAGAATATAAAAGACTACAGATACCTAGAGCAAATCCTAAAAAGTAGCGTAATTGTTATAAAAAATTACTCAAAGTTTAAACAAAAAGGTAGGTGATTTTTTATTATAAAGATTTGGGTACACATAAAAAACGGAAATATATATGATATAAGCAATATTGTAGATACAGTTTCTTGGTCTGGAGACTATAAGTCTCCATCACGAACATTAGAGTTTTCAATAGTACAGTCAGCTTCAGATATTAATTTTCAGCAGATTGATATTCCAATAGCTAGTACGATTTGTTTTTATGTAGATGAAAAAGAACTTTTTAGAGGAATGATAATTAATAGGTCTAAAGACTCAAGTAGTGTTAACATCAATTTTACAGCTAAAGATATGGGATTTTTACTTTTACAAAGTGAAGTGTCATATAATTTTAAGGACAAGTTAGTAGAGGATATTGCAAAGCAAGTATTTGCAGATAATAAGCTTGCAATTGGTAATATACCAAAGACTAATGTAAAATATACTAAAATGTTTATATCTGTAAATGGATATGATACCATAATGAGTGCTTATACAGAAGCAAGTAAGACTACAAAGAAAAAATATATGATAGAGGCTAATCTTGATAAATTTAATGTTATTGAGAAAGGAACTGTTACATTAAATGTTACTTTTGAAGAAGGATTTAATCTTATCAATACAACTTTTTCAGAAAGTATGGAAAATGTAAAAAATAAGGTATTGGTAGTTGACCAATATGGTAATAAGATTAGTGAGAAGGTTAATGATTCGATATTTAAAGAAGTAAATGTAATAATGCAAAAAGTTATACAACAACAAGAAAATAGTACAACAGATGTAGAAAGTGAGTTTAAAGGAATTGAAAGGACTTGTTCTCTAAAAGGATATGGAGACATAAGCTGTGTAACTGGTAGAGGAGTAAAAGTAAAAGATTCATATACTAAGTTAGTAGGGTTATTTTATATAGATACAGATAAACATACATGGCAAAATGGAGATTATCAAATTGAACTAGAACTTAATTTTCAAAATATTATGGATGAAAAGTCTGTAGGGCAAGATGAGCAAAAGGAAATTGTTGATAGTGGTGATGGTATTATGAATGGGAATGAGGTTAAAGCTTTATTTACTGCATATTATCCTGCAAATAATTCTATGGAAGGTGGACTTTATGATGCACAAGGAAATAGACTAGACCCTAAAAAGAATACTTGCGCAGCACCAAAGAGTATAAAATTTGGAACAAAGATACAAGTAAAGGGAACTGGTACATCTAGAGATGGAAAAGTTTATACTGTTACTGATAGAGGAGGAGCGATAAATATAAAAAATGGAGTGTATCATTTTGATATATTGATGGCTAGTAATAAAGAATGTAATGCTTGGGGTAAAAAGAATGGAAAAGCAGTTATAGGAGATGGCACTTACTCTATTAATTCATCAGGAAAAGCTAAGACAGTTATAGATGAAGTTATGAAGCATAGAGGAAAAGCTTATAAGTGGGGTGCCACTGGTCCAAATAGGTTTGATTGTTCTGGTCTCATGGTATATTGTTTCAATAAAGTAGGGGTAAAATTACCAAGAACATCTAAAGAACAATCTAGATATGGAAAAGATGTAGGTAAAAATAATTTACAACCCTCGGATTTAGTGTTTTTTGGAAAAGAAGTTCATCATGTTGGGATGTATATAGGTAATGGAGAATTTATACATGCTCCAGGTACTGGAGATGTGGTAAAAATAAGTAAATTAAGTAAGAGAAAAGATTTTCATAATGCAAAAAGAGTTCTATAAAAGGTGGTGATATAGTGGCTAATCCAATCAATGAATTTATTGGAATAATGAGAGAAGAAGGTAAATTTCATAATGAACCTTCTTTTTTTGTTGGAATAATAGTAAATAAATTGCCTGATTTAAAAGTATCAATGAACAATATAGTTTTAGATAAAGATAATTTACTTATAGACTGTTGGTTGTTTGATAGAGCGACAAGGGATTTTATAACAAAACAGTCTGATAATCATACTCATGAATTGAATGAACCACTTACTAGTCAACTCAATAAAGGAGATACAGTAATAATGTTTAAAGTTGGAGAAAAATTTGCAGTAGTAAGTAAGTTGGTGAGTTTATAATGTCTAACATAATATTTCCATTTATAGGTGTTCCAGAGGATTACAGAATTCCTAAAAAAGAAGAATTAGGATTATTCCATGAAGTAGCATGGGACTTTGAAAAAGACGAGCCAATATTAGAAAATGGGGATTTTAAGACTGTTGAAAAAAATGAAGCCATAAGAGTTTGGGTTTATAAGTGTATAAAAACAAATAAATATGAACATGAAATTTACTCAGATGATTATGGAACTGAATTGACTGATTTAATAGGGCAAAAGTACAGCAAAGGTCTTACAGAAAGTGAAGCATCTAGATATATAAAAGAAGCTTTATTGATGAATCCATACATTCTACAAGTAAATGTATTAAATACTAACTTTAAAAAAGATGTATTAAGTGCAGATATAAAAATATCCACTATCTATGGGGAGGTGGAAATAAATGTATAGTGAACAAACCTATGAAGTAATAAAAAATAGAACTCTTAAAAATATAAATCTAGATGTTTATAAAGGAGAAGGCTCTTTTTTAAATGATATGGTTTCTGGAAATAACTTTGAACTTGCTAAAATGTATGTTGAACTTTCTAATATACATAAAATGGCTTTTATTGAAGATACTTATGACCAGTTACTAGATAAAAGAGTAAATGAGTTTGGTGTATATAGAAAACTTGGTAGTGAAGCTACTGGGGAAGTAGAGTTTATAGGGGATAATGGTGTAGAAATAGCAAATGGAACAATTATCTCTTATAAAGATTTATTATTTATAGTAATAAAGGATGTTGTAATTGGTGATGAAGAAGGAAATATAAGTCCAGTTCAAGCATTAGAAATTGGAACTAAATACAATCTACCATCTGACTGTGAATTTAAGTTAAATGACACTATATTTGGTGTTGAAAAGATAACAAATATAAATAAATTTTCAGGTGGTACAGAAATTGAAACTGATGAAGAATTGAGAGAAAGATTTTTCAAAATACAAAAGAATCAGGCAACAAGTGGAAATAAAGCTCATTATGAAGAATGGGCTCTAGAGGTTGATGGTGTATATAATGCAAAGATATATCCAAGGTGGAATGGCGCTGGAACAGTTAAAGTTCTTCTATTTGGTCAAAATAATCAGTCTGTTGAAGAAGAAATAATAAATAAATGTAGAGAACATATTGAAGAAGAAATGCCAATAGGGCCAACCTTAACAGTAACTACTCCAGTACCTATAAATATAAGTATAAGTGCTTCTATGGAATTAGAAGGGGGATACACTTTGGATATGGTAAAAAATAGCTTTTTGGAAAATATAAATCAGTACTTTAGAACCATAACTGGAGAAATTGTTTATACAAAAATTTTGGGTATTTTAATAAGTACTTCTGGAGTTCATGATTTAAGTAATTTACTTGTAAATAATTCAACAGATAACATAAAAATTGAGGATGATAAAATACCTAGTGTTACAACTTTAAATTTTAGTGAGGTGGAAGTTTTATGAAATTAATTGATAAACTTCCATCATTTTATAAGAATTATATAGTTGAAGCAATACAAAACTCTTATGATACTGAATTATCTTTATTGAAGGAAAATATTGATGATACTATAAATCAAATGTTTGTTGATACATCCACATGGGGTCTTGATATGTGGGAACAAATACTTTGCATTCAAAATAATGAAGATTTAAATTATGAAACTAGAAGAAGTAACATAAAAGCCAAAATACGAAGTTTAGGAACAACTAAAATAAAGGTTATAAAAAACATATGTGAGGCCTATACAAAGACTAATGTTGAAGTAGAAGTTCTTAGCAATGAATTTATATTTATACTAGAATTTGTAGTTAATAATTGTAGTTATAATTCAATTGTAGAGTTAGATAAAGTATTAGAAAGTGTAAAGCCATGTCATTTAGAACATAGGTTTAAAATGATTTTGTTGAATAAAAATGAATTGTTTTGTGGAACTGCTGTAAATACAGGAGAAACAGTTACTGTATATCCATGGACACCATCAAATATAGATATATTTGGAGAAATAAGTATTACTACAGGAAATGATAGAAGTATGGAAAAAGTAATATTATATCCTAAACAGGAGGCGATATAAATTGGCAGAACAAAAATATTATACAATTTTGACTAAAGCAGGTAAAGCATCTATTGCAAATGCTACTGCTCTTGGCAAGAAAGTAGACTTAGTGAAGTTACAACTTGGAGATGGTGGAGGAAATGAATACAATCCAACAGAGGAACAAACATCTCTTAAAAAGGTTGTTTGGGAAGGTGATATAAGTAATGTAAAAATAGACGATGAAAATTCTAATTGGATAGTTATAGAAACTGTAATACCAGGTAGTATTGGTGGATTTATGATAAGGGAAGTTGGGATATTTGATTCAGATAATAAGCTTATAGCTATATCTAAATATCCAGAGACTTATAAACCAACTGTTGATTCTGGAAGTGTAAAAGATTTAATTATAAGAATTATTTTGGTAGTTTCTAATACATCAAGTGTAAATTTAAAGGTTGACCCAACTGTTATTTTAGCAACTTTGAAAGATATGCAAGAACTAGATAAGAAAATAGATATAACTAAAACATTTTTGACAAATGATATAGAAGCTGCTAAAACAGAGTTAAATACTAAAATTGATGACAATAAGATAGAGATTAATAACAAAGTAGGGGATACAACTTTACTCAATACGATAGATAAAACAAGTCTTGTAAATGCAGTGAATGAGGTAAAACAAGGTCTTGATAGTATAGAAACAACAGCAGAGAAAACAAGTTATGATAATACAGTAAGCAAACTTAATTCTACTAATGTCCAAGGGGCAATAGATGAGTTATGTGTTAGTGTAAACACTGCTAGAGTGAGTTTAATAAATGATATAAAAGATATGTTACCAATTTAAAGGTTATAACTTTAAATTGGTAACAATGGTTAGTAGAAGCAACAACATATACTAGTAAAATTAAAAAAATATATAAATATAAAAGAGGTAGCATTTAATGCTACCTCTTTTTATAATTAAACTATAAAATTATTGTCTGTTAACTAAAATAGCTATCTTAGCATCTGGATTATAACTTATTTGAACCATTTGATTTTTCTTAATATGTTCAAGGTCTTCACCACCATAAGCAATTTGTAATTTAACTGGTAGTTTACCTTGTTTTATAATAGCAACATACTCTTTTTTACCTTTTTTCTCTAAACTAATCAAATTGCCAACATAAGGTTTAAAGTTTTGATACTTTTTACTAGAATTTCTTATGTAGAAGAAAGCACCAACAGCAATAACTAAATTTATGCCAAGTGTAACCCAAGAATTGATTTTCAGCATAGCTCCAGCGATTATTATCACGAACATTAAAACGATAGGTAATATAGCCTTCTTAAGAAGTAATTTACCCATTATTTCATTAGCCTTTTTCTCAGGGCCACTCATAGTTTTTGATCTAGCAAATGATTGCGCGAATTTGTCTTTTAAGCCCATTTTATCCTCCTAATTTTAATAAATATTTAGTTATAATAACGAGAGATTACTTGAAACTAAAAATTTACTACATTTATATTATGTTTGACTTTTGTATAAATAATTACATTCAAGTAAAGCAAAATATACTAATTATTTTATCATAAAACTATAAAAAAGAAAATAAATGAAATAAAAATATTAGAGCAAAGAAATGATGTAAAATCGTATCAAAAGCAACATAAAAATTATTTATCTATTTTTTATCTTTATTTTTATCATACTCAGTTTTTTCAAAATCTTTCTCTTTTTCATATTCATGAAGTTTTAATTCAATCATACCTTCTATTTTTGCTCTATCATAATCACTTAGTTTTCTAAAATTTTTTAAAAGTTTTATTTCATTAGAACTGATGCTATTAAATGGATAGTTTGGTGAGGAATCGCAAATTAAATTTGATTCTTGTGATATATTATCTCCATTTAATAGCCAGTCTACAGAAACATTAAATATATCAGCTATGGATTTTAATATCTCATAATTTGGTTTTCTAATATTTCTTTCAAATTTACTCAAATTATCACAGTTTAACATTTCTTCTAATTCATATTGCTTAAGGTTCTTTGTTTTTCTTAAATAAACAATTCTTTCTCCTAAAGTATCCATAAACACTCTCCATTCAATTAATGTCAGAAAGACTTTTTAAAATATAGATAGTTGCAAATTTAAGGTCAAAATGACATAAAAAATATTGACTTAAGGTCAAAATGACTTTATAATTAATTTAATGATACGAAATTACATCCTAATTTTAGCACAAAGTAATCAAAAAATCTTATTTAGTATTAAATAAATTCATGTACTTAATATTTGTACATATTTAAAAAATATACTAAACAGAGGGAGGTGTATAAGTTTAATAATAAAAATAAATATAAATTATTTAGAAAGGGAACTTGATTAAATGGATACTCGAAAAAAATGGATACCTTTTTTGGGAATACAGGTCAAGCAAAGGCTTATTGAATTAAACATGACTCAAAGGGAATTAGCAAAAAAAGTCGGTGTTAATGAAAACTATTTGTCAGCTATTTTAAATGGCAGAAGGACAGGAAAAAAATATAAATCATCAATTTATCAATTGCTTAATATAGAATACTCAGAAGAAGATTAATATTAATAACTAATATATGAAGAAGGGACATATTCTTATGTGTAAATTAGATTCAGATGGAGTAATAGAGTGCTGTAGAGCAATTGATGATTTTATTACAGCTCTCAATGGTGTACGAAGTTTAAACATGGAAAAATTGGATATTTTAACTAAATATTCTACTTCATGCTCAATCCTTCTTAAAGAGGAAAATTACGAAGGATGTACAATTGTATATAAAAAGATGTTGGAAGAATTAAAGACGTAAGTAATATATTAATTAGAGATAGAAAGAATTACATAGTGATATAGAATATTTTTAAAAACATATAAAAAACATATAAACTAAAATATGGATATGTTAATTCAACTACAATAAATGTATTTGTAATTAAATCATAGTTTATTTGAGCAATTTAATATCCATATTTTAGTTGCCAATTTATCACAAAAAAAGAATCTCTACAAATGATGTAAATTCGTATCAAATTATGTATGTTTAAACTGGTTTATCGTTATCCTCAGTAGGAGAATGTTTTTCTAATTCTTTATATTCAGATATCTTAAACTCTAGCATTCCTTCTATTTTTATTTTATCACGTTCATTCAATTGCCTATAGAGGTTTAATACCATCATTTCATCATCAGTTACATGTAGATTATACAAATAATCTTCCTTATTTTCTTTAACACTATTATTGGAGTTTACTTTTTCTTTTCCATATAGAAGCCAGTCAGTGCTAACATCAAAATAATCAGCTATTGACATTAATATATCGCAATTAGGCTTTCTACCTCCAGTTTCAAACTTACCTAAGTTTTCAAATTTTAAAATATCCATAAGTTTACGCTGGGTAAGTTTTCTGGAGTTTCTCAAATAAGCAATTCTTTTTCCTAAAGTATCCATGAAACACACTCCTTTCTTTTTATAAATAAAGTCCAAATGACATTAAAAATCGAGGTATATTCCTTTTCTTCTATAAAATTACTAAAATAAAGTCTGAATGACATTTTGCTTAAATTAATATACTCATACTATGATTTTAACATATTATAATTGAAAATATATGGTTTATTTTGATTTATAGATATCTTTTAATAGACAAAAGTAGATATTGAAAATAAAATAGTTTCAATAATATATTTTATAGATTACTTTTAAAGTATACTTGGGTATGAAAATATAATTTTCTAATAATGAAGAATATATAAAAATTATATTAAGGATAGATATTAGAAAGAGAATAGTATTATACTGTAGTTTATATTAGTTAAAGATAAAGAATTTCAAATGTTTAAAATATAATATAGGCTTACAATATAATACTATTGGATTTGTTTATCTAGTTTTGTTTTCTTTATAGAATAACAATACTATGAATGCAAGTAAATTTACGCAAAAAACTGTTATATACATCTGTCTAAATCCTAAATTTAGAGTAGATTGTAGTGTATTTTCTATTTTTGTTTTATTGTTTTCTATAGAATTTATATAATCTAGTTTTGACTTATTAAAAGCTTTTGGTATTTCATCTTTTAATTCCTGTGTTTTTGCTAGAATTAATTGAAGCGATTTTTTCTGTTGTTCCATTGTGTCAAAACCTTTTTCCATGTCTTGTTTTTTATTTATGGAATCATTTAATTTTCTCTGAAGTTCTTTCTTTTGAGATTCCATGTTTTTAAGTTTTTTACTTAATTCTTTTCTTTGAGATTTAGTTTTTTGCAATTTGGTGTTTAACTCAGCTCTTGCTTTTTTTAGTTGTTGTATTTGAGAATTTAGAGCTTCTTTTTTTTCATTTAAATTTGGTTTATTCTCACTAGAATTGTTATTTTTATTTTCTGTAGAATCATTTTTATTACTGTTTGAGTCAGAATTACTAGTGTCATTTTGCTCTTGATTATTTGATGAATTTTCATTATCAGAAGGAGTAGTACCTTGTGGTATTGTAGGTATTTTATTATAAGCAAGTGTCATTTCATTTATAGCTTTATCTTGTTTTTTTATACCTTGTTCCATACCTTTTATGCCTTTATCAGTGCCAGCGATACCTTTTTTTATTCCAGCTATTCCTTGATTAATACCAGTTCTAGCTTTTATCATATTGTCAATACCAGTTTGAATTCCTTTGATGCCACTGTTTAGTTTGTTTTCACCTTCTTCAATGCCATTTATTCCACTTTGAGTACCATCTATTCCTTTTTGGACATTTAATTCTATTTTCGTAATTACAGAAGGAACTTTTTCATCAAACATTGTTGTTGATATTTCTTTTGTGATGTTGGTAATATTGGTTGTATCTGCTGATTGAACTTTGTCTAGTAAGTATTTTGGGAGTTTGCCATCTGTCATATCCATATTAATACTTGATGAATCGTTCATGTTTGGTATAGAAATATTTTTCAAATTCTTAGCCATTTCTGGGTCTGACTTTAAATCATCTATCATAGTTTCAAGTTCTTCAAGTTGAACTATTTTAGGTGTTGATGGTTTACCAACTATATCCATAATATTATCCTGTACAGATAATCCTGCATGTGCTATAAATCCAATCATTATTGCAGGTGAAATTGAAGTTCCAATTGAACGTATCAGAGACAGTGTTGCAAGTGCAGAATTAGATTCTTCTATTTTTGTATTTGAAAGCATCATGTAATTTAAAGGTGTTCCCATAGTAAATCCCATTCCTAATCCCATAAATATAAGACTTACACATACACTAAATACTGTATTGGTTTTTAGTGCAATTAAAATCAGATAAAGAGAGCCTATCATAGATACTGAAAATCCAAGTAACAGTATCTTTTTTGCGCCAAACTTATCAATAAGTTTTCCGCTCAAAGGAGCAGCAATACCTGCAAATAATCCTAATATAGCAACAAAATATCCACCAGAACCAGCATTTATTTTTAATGCATTTTCAGCATATTGTGGAACAAATACCATACCCATCATTCCAATACCAACAATTAAAGATAAAATGAGTACTATTAGTATTCTTGGATTTAAAAAATATTCGAAATTCAAAATAGGGTCTTTAGCTTTATTTTCAACAAATATAAAAATAGGTATAAGTATTATAAATGTCAATAAATAAGGATAAACTGATGTATCTTGTAGAGAATTTTTAAAATTAAAAAAGTCTATATTCATAAGACCATATAACAAAGATACTATTATACATATCAACATTAATGTTCCTAATTTATCAATTTTCTCTGTAGATGTAGACTTATTATTTTTAATACATAGTATTCCTCCAATAATTATAACCAAGCATATTGGAAGGTTAACAAAAAACAACCACTTCCAATTTTGAGTTCCAAATATACTTAGTATTGTACTACCTATACTTGAACCTAAAATATTTGCTATACCATAAGTTGCTCCAACTAAACCTAAAGCCATACCTCTTTTGTTTTCTGGGAAAGTGGTTCCAAATTCTGCTGTAGCAATTGGCATAATTCCGCCTCCACCAATAGCTTGTATAACACGGCCAATTAGTAAAATGTAAAAGTTGGAAAATAATGATGATAATCCACAGATTAATGAGCCACTACCAAATAGAAATATACTAACTAAATATACATATTTTCTTCCTATTTTGTCTGCTAATTTACCAGAAATAGGGATTACAGATGCATATGTTAGTGTATATATAGTAATCATCCAAATTCCTGTTTTTTCATTTACACCTAGGCTATTTTGTATAATTGTTCTTGCTGGTGATACTATTCCAGTATCAATAGCTCCCATAAATATACCTAAAAGATAAAGAGTGAGTACTAAAAATAACTTTGGATTATTATCTTTGCTTTGAACACTAGTATTAGAATTCAAGGTAAACACCACCTTAATGTATTAATTTTTCAATATACGGATTTAAATCTTCAAATTCTATATGAAGATAGGTTGAGTATGAAAAAAACATTTTGATTATGATATTACATACTAATTTATCATTATTAAAGAAATCTTCTTGTTGTAAAGCTTCATATACTTTATTTGAAAGTTGCTCATGAAAATCATTTTTTTGTTTTTTCATTTCGATAAATCTTTTCATTTCAAAAGTATCTAAAAAATCGTCATATTGAATATTATGAACTTTGTTTATAAAATTTCTTATTTCTGTAAAGATAATATTTAGTTTTTCAATGTAATTATTACTATTTTTATTAGAGTATTCAATTCGCCTTATCAATAAATCCCATTCTGATTTTATAATATATTCTATTATTTCTTGTTTTGATTTGAAGTAATTATACACTGTACCTGCACTTATACCACACCTTTGGGCTATTTTTCTTATGCTAATATTTGAGTAATCTTCTTCCAAAATCATATCTCGAGACACTTTTAGTATATCTTCCTTTACATTTTCTAAAATCTTAGGCATATGACCACCTCTTTCATTAAAATTATTATGAACACTGTTTATTATAAACCTTTAAAATTTATTAATCAATATGCAAGCTATAATGTATAATATTAATATATAGATATGGCGTAAAATAGATGCCTTATTATATAAGTATTTAATCTAATTAGATTTATATTTTTTATATTTAAGCAGTAATATGTACTAAAATTATGTAATATTAGATTTTTCTTTTTAATAAGTTAATAATATTATTATATGATAAGGAGAATAAAATAATGGAAAAGAAATATGTAATGGCACTAGACCAAGGGACAACTAGTTCAAGAGCTATATTATTTAATAAAAAAGGCGAAATAGTAAAAATTGCGCAAAAGGAATTTAAACAGATTTATCCAAAAGCTGGCTGGGTAGAACATGACCCTATGGAAATATGGGGTTCACAAAGTGGGGTAATGAGAGAGGTAATAGAAACAGCAGGTATAAGACCAGAAGAAATTGCTTCAATAGGTATAACTAATCAAAGAGAGACGACCATTGTTTGGAGTAGGTATACTGGGAAACCGATTTATAACGCGATAGTATGGCAATGTAGAAGAACATCAGAAATCTGTGATGTACTCAAAAGTAAAGGATTAGAGGAATCAATAAAGGAAAAAACTGGTCTTTTGATAGATGCATATTTTTCAGCAACAAAGATAAAGTGGATACTAGATAATGTAGAAGGTGCTAAAGAAAAAGCAGAACAAGGCGAATTGTTATTTGGTACTATAGATACATGGTTAATATGGAACTTAACACGTGGGAAAGTACATATAACAGATTATTCAAATGCATCTAGAACAATGATGTACAATATAAATAACTTAGAATGGGATAAAGATATATTACGAGAATTAGATATACCAATAAGTATGTTGCCAGTAGTAAAACCTTCTAGCTATGTCTATGGGCATACAGATGAGCGTATGTTATCAGGGGCTAAAATACCTATTGCTGGATGTGCAGGAGACCAGCAAGCAGCCTTATTTGGTCAACATTGTATTGAAGAAGGTACTGCAAAGAATACTTATGGAACAGGTTGCTTCTTACTTATGAACACAGGTAGCAATATAGTTAAATCTAAACATGGTTTGCTTACAACGATTGCTTGGGGTGTTGATGGAAAAGTAACTTATGCATTAGAAGGAAGTATATTTATTGGTGGAGCATCTATCCAATGGCTTAGAGATGAACTTAAAATGATTGAATCTGCAAGCGACAGTGAATTTTATGCAAATAGAGTAGAAGATACTAATGGTGTGTATGTAGTACCTGCATTTACAGGTCTTGGTGCTCCATATTGGGATATGTATGCTAGAGGTTCAATATTGGGTCTTACAAGAGGTGCAAGAAAAGAGCATATAATTAGAGCGACATTGGAATCAATTGCATACCAGACAAAGGATGTATTGGAAGCAATGCAACATGATTCAAAATTAAAATTAAAGTCATTAAAGGTTGATGGAGGAGCAAGTAATAATAATTTCTTAATGCAATTCCAGTCAGATATACTAAATGTAGATATAGATAGGCCTAAAATAGTAGAAACTACAGCTTTGGGGGCTGCTTATTTAGCAGGATTGTGTGTAGGATTCTATATTGGAAGAAATGAAATTACATCAAAATGGTCAGTCGAAAAAGAGTTTAATCCAAATATGAGTGAAGAGAAGAGACGTCGATTATATAAAGGTTGGAAGAAAGCTGTATCAAGAGCTTTAAGTTGGGAAAAAGAAGATGAGTCAGAAATTTAAAGGTTAGATGTGTTTAAACTTAAAAGTAGGGCTTTGTAAAGCTCTACTTTTTTATTTTTACTTTTTTATTCTCAAATTTATATTTCTGCATAGTTGTAACCAAATAGTATAATCTATTTTTCATTTTCGTATAAAAACATTGGTATAGAATTATAAATATGCTGGTCTCCAACAACCAAAAGAATATCTCCCTCTAAAAATTCAATATATGGACCAGGAGAGATTATAAGTTCCTCACCTCTTTTGATTGCAACAATTGTAGCTCCTGTATTTTGCCAAAACTTAGTTTGTGCAGCTGTTTGGCCAATGTACTTACAATTAGAATTTATTGTGAACTGAACGGGCACTAAGGGGTTTATTATTTCTAGTCTATTAGAATAATCTATAATTTTATTTATAGTATCTAAGATTTCATTTTCTAGATTTGATTTAGTATCTATTAAATTGTAAAGTGTTGATTTATATGATGATATATTTGTAATGTCTCTATATTTTTTTATAAAAGAAGAAGCTTTGTCTGGTGATAGTACAATAACACCTTTACCTTTTATGCTTTTAACAACGCCAATATCTTCTAAAATTTTAACAGCTCTTCTTATAGTTTCTGGTGATACATTGTATTTACCAGCCAAAACAGAGCGTCCAAACAATACTGAATCTTCCTGTATTTCACCTGTATATATTTTATTTGCAATATCCAAAGCTATCTTTTGGTATATCGGCATAGTATAGTTTTTTTCCATTGTTTTTCCTCCAATATAAAATTTATGTTAAAAAATATATAATCTTAATAATACTATTGTATAATTTATAAATTTATATGTCTACATTATGTACAAATATTGTCGTCTTTTTAAAATAATATTTTAACATGCATTTAGTATACATATTTAAATTTTTCCATTCAAAGTATGAAATGAAGTATTTAAGGGAATGTAAAGACATTCTATGGACAAAAATAGATAATTATATAGATGAAATAAACAAATGAATGAAAAAAAACACTTCTGTCTTGCATACAAAGTTATTAAAATTGAAAAATGCTTTAAAAATGAAAGTTAAAAGCTATAATTCATCTATAAATAATTAATTATTAACTAAAAAATGGGAAAAATGTTTTTGAAAAAGAAGTACAAATGAATGTCGATTTAAATTAATTGCAAAAAAATTCCTTAAATGGTAAAATTATATTAATTAAATGTAATAAAATAGTTGAAAAAATAGATTGCATACAAGTAATAAAATATTTCATGCAATATATATAATAAACAAAATTTAAAAATTAAAACTACTTATTCTATCAAAATGTTAGCAAGGGGGGTCATAAATTGTATAAAGTAGATTTAAATAGCGATTTAGGAGAAAGTTTTGGAACATATAAGATTGGTTTAGATGAAGAAGTCTTAAAATATATTTCATCAGCTAATATAGCCTGTGGATTTCATGCAGGAGATCCTAGCCATATGGATAAAACAGTAAAACTCGCTAAAGAAAATGGAGTTAAAATAGGAGCACATCCAGGGTTTTTAGATTTAATAGGATTTGGAAGACGTGAGATGAAAATAACAAAACAAGAAGCTAAAGATTATACAAAGTATCAATTAGGAGCATTAATGGCATTTGCAACTTCAAATGAATGTAATATACAGCATGTAAAGCCACATGGAGCTTTATATAATATGGCTGCAAAAGATAAAAATTTAGCTATGGCGATTTGTGAAGCTATATATGAAGTTAATAAAGATATTACATTGTTAGGGTTATATAATAGTGAAATGATAAATTCAGCTAAAGAGGTTGGACTTAAGTTTGCAAATGAAGTATTTGCAGATAGAGCCTATGATAGCAACGGATTTTTGGTTCCAAGAAATGTAGAGGGAGCCGTTATACATGATACAAAAACTGCAATAGATAGAGTTGTTAAGATGGTAAAAGAAGGAACAGTGGAAACTATAACTGGCGAAATTATACATATTAAAGCGGACTCTATATGTGTGCATGGAGACAATCCAAAAGCAATAGAGTTTGTTAAAGAAATAAGAAAACGTTTTGAATTAGAAAGTATAGAGGTTTGTCCATTAGAAAATATGGAAGTTTGTTCATCAGAGGACACATTGTAAGACTGATAATATGAGGGGGAAATAAAATATGAGTACAAAAAATATTACAGATAACGAAAAAGGTAAAAAAGACGTTGGGGCACTTATAGGGGCCGCATTTATAATGGCAACATCAGCAATTGGGCCAGGATTTTTAACTCAGACAGCACAGTTTACTCAAGATTTTGGGCCAAGTTTTTCATTTGTAGTACTAATTACAACTATCCTTTTTATAGGAGCTCAAGTGAATGTATGGAGAGTAATTGGTGTATCAGGTCTTAGAGGTCAAGATATAGCAAATAAAATAGTACCTGGCTTAGGTTACCTAGTAGCCTTTTTAGTAGGCCTTGGTGGATTAGCTTTTAATATAGGAAATGTTGGTGGAGCTGCACTTGGTATGAATGTAATGTTTAATATGAATATGACATTAGGAACTGTATTAAGTGGATTAATAGCAATATTTGTATTTATGTCAAAAAATTCAAATTCTTTAGTAGATAAGATAACTAAGTTTTTAGCATTAGGTATGATAATTATACTTGGATATGTAGCAATATCAAATCATCCTCCTGTTGGAGAAGCAGTTTATAGAATGGTAAAACCAGAAAATCCAAAGACACTGATATTTCCAATAATAACTCTACTTGGAGGAAGTGTTGGAGGATATATAACATTTGCTGGAGGGCATAGATTAATAGATGGTGGAATAACAGGTGAAGAAAATATAAAAGAAATAACTAAATCATCTCTTTTAGGGATATTAGTTGCAACTATGATGAGGGTACTTTTATTTTTAGCAATATTAGCAGTGGTTTCAAAAGGGATTCAACTTGACCCAGAAAATCCAGCAGCTTCAGCTTTCAAATTTAGTGCAGGAGCGATAGGATATAAATTTTTTGGGCTTGTATTATGGTCTGCTGCAATTACATCAGTTATAGGAGCTGCTTATACATCAGTTTCTTTCTTAAAGACGCTAAATCCTTTCATAGCAAAAAATGAAAAGTATTTTATAATAGCATTTATAGCTATATCAACACTTATAATGGCATTTATAGGAAAGCCAGCAACTTTATTAATTTTAGCAGGAGCTTTAAATGGTTTAATACTTCCAATAACTTTAGGAATAATGCTTATAGCATCTAAGAGAAAAGATATTGTTGGTGATTATAAACATCCTACATGGCTTTTGATATTTGGATTAATAGTAGTTTTAATATCTGCTTATGCAGGGATAACTTCTCTTAGTAGCCTGAGTACTTTATTTGCTTAATTTAAAAGAGGTGACATTTATGGAAACTAGATACTTGCTATCAGGAGACAAAGCAGTAGTTGCTGAATTTGGAAATGAAATATCGGAAGATATAAATAAAAAAGTAATTTCGTTTATGAGAGCGATAGAAATATCAAATCTCAAAGGTATTGTTACAGAAATGGTGCCAACATATAGGTCACTTATGATAAGCTACAATCCCTTGAAAATAGATTTTGATAGTTTAATTGAGAGCTTAAAAAAAATAGAAAATAATTTAGAAAGTATAGAGCTGCCAAAACCTAAAATACATGAAATTCCAGTATGTTACGATAAGGTATTTGGTATAGATATTGAAACTGTCGCAAGTTACAATAATCTGACTGTAGATGAAGTCATAAATATACACACAGGCAGAGAGTATTTAATATATATGTTGGGATTTACTCCTGGATTTCCATATTTAGGTGGAATGGATGAAAGAATAGCTACACCTAGATTAGAAGTACCAAGAACTAAAATTTATGGTGGAAGTGTGGGAATAGCTGGTTCTCAGACAGGTGTATATCCTATAGATAGCCCTGGTGGATGGCAAATAATTGGTAGAACACCTTTAAAACTATATGACGAAAATAGAGAAGAACAAATTTTACTTCGAGCTGGAGATTTTATAAAGTTTGTTCCAATAACTTTAGATGAATTTATAGAAATTGAAAAAAATAATTTAAGTGTTTAAAAATAGTGATAATACAGGGAGTGGTATATATGGGATTTAAAGTAGAATTAGGAGGTTTCCAAACATTAATACAAGACAGAGGTAGAGTTGGATATGGACAATATGGTGTATCTGGGTGTGGAGCAATGGACGAATATGCACATAGAGTGGGAAATATATTAGTTGGAAACTCTGAAGATGAAGCTTCTTTGGAGGTTCTAATGTTAGGTCCTACAATTACCTTTGATGAATATACACAAATAGCAGTAACTGGTGGAGATTTAGGAGCTAGAATAAATGGAAAAGAGATTCAAAATTGGAGGTCATATCAAATAAATCCTGGTGACATATTATCATTTAGAGGTGTAAACTCAGGGGCTAGGGCATATGTATCAATAGCTGGTGGAATAGATGTTCCACTTGCAATGGGAAGTAAATCAACTTATACAAGAGCTAAGATTGGTGGATTTGAAGGTAGAGCACTTAAAAAAGGTGATTATATAAATACTTTTGCTCAAGAAAAAGATTTTACAATAAACAAAAAATTAAATTCAAAATACATTCCAAATTATAGTTCAGAAATAGTACTAAGAATTGTAAAAGGACCTCAATTTGATGCTTTTTCTAAAGAGGAAGTAGAAAAATTTCTATTAAATGAATATAAAGTTACAAATGAAATAGATAGAATGGGTTGTAGATTAGAAGGAGATAGTATAAAGCATATTAATGGAGCAGATATTATATCTGATGGTATTTCTTATGGAGCTATACAAGTACCTGGACACGGGAAACCTATCATAATGTTATCAGATAGACAAACTAGTGGTGGTTATACTAAAATAGGAAATGTTATAAGTGTAGATTTGTGTAAGTTAGCACAAGCAAAACCAAATGATGTAGTAAAGTTTGAGTTTGTAGATATATATGAAGCTCATAGATTATTGAAAGAACAAGAAGATAAGATTCAAGATATATATAAAAGTATGAAAAATATAAGAGTTGTTAAAGCCAAAGTATTAAACGATATAGCGGTTTAATTTAAATTTAATTAATATTAATTTTTGTTACAATTTAAAGTACAATTTAGAAATAGCTATTTACTATTTGCCATTATTAAAATGGTTTGAATTAGTCAAATAGCTATTTTTATTTGAGTAAATACATTAATTTTAAAAGAGCTTACGTTTTGGTTTTATGTATTAAAACATTTTACATATTAAACAATTGTATTGTAGATATTTACTTGGACTTTATTGGCCAAATGGGAGGTGATATAACACCATATCCACGAGCTGGTTTATCTTTACTTGGATTGATAATTTTATGAGGAGTATTAGCTTTTATAAATGTTGAATCCCCAGGATTTAATCTTACTATATTTTCACCTATACAAATATCAACTATACCACTTGTCAATACAACCACTTCTTCTGATGCATGAGAGATATAGTCTTTAGTATCTTCACTTTCTGGTTTAAGTTCAAATTCTAAAAATAAGATTGAAGGTGCAAAATCAGCTGTTGGCATTGGAGATACTATCTCATAAAACATTTCACTTTTTGGAAACTTCATCATAACTCTATCTTCTTTTCTGATGACTAAATCATCCGTGTTATTATCATCCATAAACATATATAAAGGAGTATCTAAAACTTCAGCGATTTTTCTTAATGAAGACAGGGATGGTTCAATAGCATCTCTTTCGATTTGAGATATATAACTTATAGATAAGTCTGTCAATTTGGAAACATCACTTAGTGTTTTTTTCTTGTTTTTTCTTATATTTCTCATCTTTTCCCCTAGCATAAGAACCTCCAAATAATAAAATTTATACAAAATATTCGATTAAAACAAAGTAATTATAGCATAACATAGAAGTAGTAGCAAGAAAGATGAATGGAAGATTTTAAGAATTAGCAATTAGTGAGGTGCAAATAAAATCTTATAAAAATAATTTGTTGATGAATCAATATAATGCAGAAAAATTTAATATAGGATTATTAATTTTAAAGGTATTATTGTAGGATATTTTAGAAAAAATTAAATTTTCAGTAAATTATATTGACAGATGTATTGAAGTAATAATATAATTTGAAGTATAAAAATAAAAAAATTAAATTATTACTTCAAAAATGAGGAGGTTAACATGAAAATAACAGATATTAAATTTGAAAAATTAAGAATCAAATTAAGAAAGCCTGTTGTAGTTTCGTTTGGAACAATTGAATATGGAGAGAGCATAATCTTAAAAATTGAGACTGATGAAGGTTACTGTGGATTTGGAGAAGCTGCTCCTCTTGCAGCAGTTACAGGTGAAGTTTTAGATACTGTAATTTCTATATTAATCATGTTTAAAAAGGAACTTATAGGTAAAGACCCATTAGATATTGAAACTATACATACAATTATGGATGGAATCATAATAGGTAATACTTCTGCCAAAGCAGCAATTGATATAGCTTTGTATGACCTTAAAGGTAAAATTATGAATGTACCTCTTTATAAAGTTCTTGGAGGATATGATAACAAAATTCAAACAGATATAACTATAGGTATAGATAAACCAGAGAAAATGGCAGAAGAAGCACTGGGAAGAGTTAGAGAAGGTTTTAGAATATTGAAACTTAAAGCTGGAATAAGACCTGAAGAAGATATTGAAGCTGTAAAATTAATTAGAGAAGCTGTTGGAGATAATATAAGAATTAGAATAGATGCAAATCAAGGCTGGAATGTAAATAGTAGCATAAATACTATCAAAAAACTAGAAGAATTTGGCGTTGATGCGATTGAACAAGCACTTCCACATTGGGATTTAGATGGAACTGCTTACATAAGAAATAAGAGTAATACTAAGATTATGATAGATGAGTCATTACATTCACCAATAGATGCAATTAAAGCTATAAAGAAAAATGCAGTTGATACATTTAATATAAAGTTAATGAAATCTGGTGGAATTTACCCTGCAATAAAAATCAATAATATAGCTGAAGCAAGTGGGGTTAATTGTATGTTAGGATGTATGCTTGAGACAAGGATTGGTATAACAGCAGCCGCAAATTTAATAGCATCTAAGAAGAATATAACAGAAGCTGACCTTGATAGTTTTATGTTTTGTGAAGAGTTAGAAAGTATATCTGGAGGATTTGAAATGGATGGAGATATTATGAATCTTATCGACAAACCAGGTTTAGGAATAGAAGTAAACTTATGATGAAATTAGGGGGTTAAATATGAATACACTTTTTTCAAGTACAGGTAGTATACTTGCAATAATGACAGCTATGGTTGCATTTGGATTTTACTTACAAAAATATAAAGTAACTAAGAGTCTAGGACCAGCACTTACAATAATCATAATGGGAATAATACTTTCAAATTTAAAGGTAGTTCCAGTAAGTACAGAATTGTATGGAACTATTTCTACATATGCTATACCAGTTTCTATGACTATAATGTTGATGAGTGTTGATTTAAAAGAAATGACAAAGCTATCAAGAGAGCCTTTAATAGCAATTTTTGTGGCAGTATTGACAGTAAGTATAATGGCGTTTTTATTTGGATTGGTATTTGCAGGTGAAATATCAGAAGGATGGAAAGTTGCAGGGATGTTTGTAGGTACATATACTGGAGGAAGTGCTAATCTTACAGCTATTGGAACAGGTCTTAATGTAAGTAGACAAACTCTAGCAGCAGCGAATGCAGCTGATTATGTAATTGGAGTTCCAACATTAATATTTATGTTTGCACTTCCAGCAATATTAAAAAATTCTAAGAAGTTTCAAAAGTTTTGGCCATATCATTTAGAAGAATCAGAGTTAGAAGATTGCCAGAATGAAGAATTTATGGAATCAAAAGAGTGGAGCATAAAAGATATCGCTTGGATGCTGGCTATAGGCTTTGTTGTTACAGAGGTTGCAACAATTCTTTCAGGATATTTTAGTTCAAGCTTTAGCAGTGCAGCAAGAATTCTTTTAGTTACAACAATTTCAATTATAATTGCTCAATTAAAACCAGTAAAAAAATTAAAGGGGAATTTAGATTTAGGATTGTTTGTTGCATTATTCTTTTTATGTACAATAGGATTTTCAGTAGATATAAAAGAATTTTTAGGTTCAACTTTTACTATAACATTTTATTGCTTTAGCATAATCTTTGCTTCATTTGTCTTCCATCTATTTGTAACTAGAATGTTAAAGATAAAGTATCAATATGTAATACTTTCTATAGTTGGAGCAATTGCTGATGGTCCAACGTCAGCTTTAGTAGCCGCTTCAGCAAAATGGAATTCGCTTGTAAGTGTAGCTGTAGTGATGGGGGTAATTGGTGGAGTATTAGGAAATTATGCAGGTATATCGGTGGCATATGCAATAAAAATGGTTCTTGGTCTCTAGGAGGTGAATTTTATTGAAAAAGTTTAAGTTATATATATCTGGTTTGTATAGTGGTAATGTAGTATTTGATGAAACATTACTTATTGAAAAATTAAATCCTTTTACAAATGAAATAGAAGAAATAAAACCTATGAATAAAGATGAAGGAATATATTATTTAAATCTTACAAAAATAGATTTAAACTTCTTATTTGAAAACTTTAATGTTTATAGTAATAGCTTAATAAACACAGATAAAAGTATGGTTGTAAATGAGTTAGGAGAAACATATTCTAAGTTTAATGACTATATCTGGGTTCAAAGAAATAAAAAATTTCCTTTAGATGTAATTGTTTTGGATAATAAAATAGTTGGTTTTATATGCTTGTCCAGGGAAACTTGTACTATACTAATTATGGATGAATATGAGGATTATACGATATTAAAAGAGTGGAATAAAACACATAAAAATGAAGCGATATATCCTATAAAATTTGATGGAAATTATATGATTGATATGAAAGATGGAATAAAACTTTCTACAGATGTATATCTTCCTAAGTTTGAAGACTCTACTAAAAAAGTACCTACAATTCTTATGAGAACTCCATATGGAAAAGAAAATGACAAAGAAATATATTATAAGTATGTACAAAGGGGATATGCTGTTGTAATACAAGATGTCAGGGGAAGAAATGAATCAGAAGGTAAGTGGGAGCCTATGATTTATGAAAGAGAAGATGGAGATAGTACTATAAATTGGATAGTAGCACAAGACTGGTCAAATGAAGTTGTTGGAATGATGGGAGCCTCATATCTTGGTTATGTTCAATGGGCAGCTGCATCTTCAGGAAACAAACATCTAAAAGCTTTAATTAGTATAGTTACAGCAGGTAGTCCTTTTATTGACATACCAAGAAAAGGTGGAGCTTTTGTATCTGGAATGCTTGCATGGGCATTTATGGTATCAAGAAATAAAGTTGATAGAAGTAAAATGCTAAGAGATGACTGGGATGATGTTTTAAATATAAGACCGATACAAAATATACCTATTGAAGCACTTGGATATAGAATAGAATTTTTAGAAGAGTGGATAAAAAGAGTAGAAAAGGATGAATATTGGGATAGGATGGATTGGCATCTAAAAAAAGATAAAATAAATGTGCCTGCATTAGTCATATCTGGATGGTATGATGATAATGGTATGGGTACTACAGAAGCTTTGGATGTAATAAAAAATTATGAAAGAGGAAAGAGAAAGGCTATATTAGGTCCATGGATGCATAATTCAAACACGATAAGGGATATAAATGATATTCCTTTTGGAGATAATTCATTGAGGTATGATGTAGACTATAACTATCTATTATGGTTTGATAAATACTTAAAAGGAGTAGAAAATGATATAGATAAGACTGCTCCAATAGAGTATTATTCAGTAGGTTCGAATGAATGGAAGATGGCAGATAATTGGCCAATAGCAAATAAAATAGATAAAAGTATCTATTTAATAAGTGGTGGAAATGCTAATACATCTTTAGGAGATGGAAAACTATCTTTTGAAGAATGTTCAAAAGAAAATTATGATAGTTACATATATAATCCAAAAGACCCTTCAATACAGTTGATTGATATGTCAGAAAATGAAGTGGGAGTTCCAAATAATTATAAAGATTTGGAGAAAAGAAGTGATATGTTGTGCTACACATCAGATGCTTTTAGTGAAGAATTTACTATAACAGGTGATATAAAGTTGGAATTTTTTGCATCAAGTTCGGCAAAAGATACTGATTGGGTTATAAAAATTATGGATGTGGATTTAGATGGAAACTCAATTAAATTAGCTGATGGTATAC
The DNA here is from genome assembly GCF_020658175.1 of Clostridioides sp. ES-W-0018-02. Classification (NCBI taxonomy): domain Bacteria; kingdom Bacillati; phylum Bacillota; class Clostridia; order Peptostreptococcales; family Peptostreptococcaceae; genus Clostridioides; species Clostridioides sp. ES-W-0018-02. The sequence goes on from NZ_JACVVY010000004.1 coordinate 350,244, forward strand.
TAAGTGCTAGATTCAGAAATAGTTTTTACAAGTCAGAATTTATGGAAGAAGGAGAAATTTATAAGTTTACAATAACAACTTCAAAAATATCAAATACATTTAAAACTGGGCATAGAATTAGGTTAGATATAACATCTAGTGCGAAAAACTTTATATTCCAAAATAGTAACACTGAAGATAGTTATAATAGTATTGAGTATATAAAAGCAAAAAATGCAATTTATCATGGAGGAAAATATCCATCTAGGTTGATATTGCCAATAGAAAACAATTAAATTGATGAATTAAATAATAAGGAGATGTAGTATTAATCAATACTATATCTCCTTATAGGTTAAAGTAATTATATTTGCTTATTAAATTTAAAACAATTATTTTGTAGCAGCAACAACGCTCATTTCAACTAATAAGTGTTCTCTAGCAAGTCTAGCTTCAACACAAGCTCTAGCAGGTTCAAATCCTTTTTCAACCCAAGCATCCCATACAGAGTTCATAGCTTCAAAGTCCTTCATATCTCTTAAATAAATGGTAACAGATAGTAAATGTTGTTTGTCTGAACCATATTTGTTTAATAAATCTTCTATTTTATTTAAAACTTCAGTAGTTTGCTCAACTACTCCTCCTTCAGCATGAGTTTGTCCACATAAATAAACTGTATTGTTGTGAACTACAGCTCTACTCATTCTTCCAGTTCCTTCATATCTTTTTATTTCCATATTTTAAATACCTCCATAATTAAAAAATCCACTAAAAATCTAAATAATAAATTAAAAAAAGTCTATACTATATAAAATTATAGTATATATTTGGCGAATAATCTATAAAAAGATATAACTTTTTACTTATAATTATTATTGTTATTAATTGAAAAGATTTATTAGTTACTTGACATAATTTATACTTTTAATTATAGTATAAATTGGAATATTTAGATAATTATTATTTAATTTAGAAATTTTAGTTTTTTAAGTAGTTTTTAAATATAGGTTTATGTATTTGTATAGAAAAGAGGTAAATATGAGTAGTACAATCAAATCAAATCGAATAAAAGGTATAATGTTTATAATAGCATCAGCTCTTGGTTTTGCAATGATGTCTGCATTTGTAAAACTGGCAGGCGATTTACCAAGTTTTCAAAAAGTATTTTTTAGAAACTTGGTATCGGCTATAATAGCGTTTTGGCTAATCATAAAACATAAAGGAAGTTTAACAGGTAAAAAAGAAAATATGAAAGTTCTTTTATATAGGTCAATTTTTGGAACTTTAGGGGTTATATTTAACTATTATGCAATTGATAAGTTGATGCTTTCAGATGCTAATATGCTAAATAAAATGAGTCCTTTTCTCGTAGTTATATTTTGTGCAATTATTCTAAAAGAAAAAATAAACATAAAGCAGATAGGGGCAATTATAATTGCATTTATAGGAGCTTTATTTATAATAAAACCAACATTTAGTGTTGAAGTAATTCCATATCTAGGAGGAGTTGCAGGAGCTGTATTTGCAGCAATGGCATATACTTGTTTAAGAATTCTTGGAGATAGAGAAGATTATTATACAATTGTGTTTTTCTTTTCAGTTTTTTCATTAGTTACTGTAGGACCAATAGCTTTTGCAGTGTATGAACCAATGACTCTTATGCAACTTGTATATTTATTACTAGGTGGAGTATTTGCAAGTTTAGGTCAATTTGGTATAACTTTAGCATATAAGTATGCGCCAGCCAAAGAAATTTCTATATTTGACTATAGTAATATAATATTTTCAGCAATCTTGAGTATATTCTTGTTTAATGTTTATCCAGATATGCTAAGTGTTGTAGGATATGTGATAGTCTTTTCAGCAGCATTTTATATGTTTTTATACAATAAAAAATTAGACAAGCTAGAAAAAGAAATTGACAAGCAAAATAAATAAAAATAGTATTAAAATTTACATTAAAAATAAATAATATGATTCTAAAAAAGAATAGCATATTAAGTTAAAACAGCAGTTAAAAGTAAAAAACTATAACTGCTGTTTCTTTTATCAAAAATATCCAAATATATTTAAAAATAGAATATAATAAAGTAGTAGAATAATATAAAGGGGATAATTTAAAGTATGGAAAAAGTAAAAGTTGCTGTGGTTGGAGCAGGTAATAGAGGTACATATGCATATGCTCCATATATTTATGAAAATTCTGATACATGTGAGATAGTTGCTGTAGCAGAGCCAAAAAAAGGAAGACGTGAATTATTTGCACAGAAGTATAACTTAAATAGCAAAAATGTATTTGAAAGTCTAGAAGAATTCTTTAAACAGGATAAAATGGCAGATGCAGTCATAATAGCTACAAATGATGATAGACATTATGATGTAGCAAGTTTAGCTCTTCAAAAAGGTTATCATATATTATTGGAAAAACCAATGTCTAATAGTTTAGATGGATTAGTACATATAAATGACCTATGTGAGAAGTATAAAGATAAGATTTTTATGATTTGTCATGTACTTAGATATTCTCCATTTTACAATAAATTAAGAGAAATTGTAGAAAGTAAAAAATTAGGAGAATTAGTTAGTATACAATATAATGAGAATATAGGCTATTGGCATTTTGCTCATAGTTTTACTAGAGGGAATTGGAGAAATAGTAATGAGACAAGCCCTTTGATTTTGGCGAAGAGTTGTCATGATATGGATATTCTATTATATTTGGTAGGTAGTAGATGTAAAAAAATCTCTGCATTTGGAAGTTTAAAGCATCTTAATAATGAAAATGCTGGGGGAGAAATGGCACAGAATTGCCTTCAATGTTTGGTAGAAAAGAAATGTCCATATTCTGCAAAACAAATTTACCTAGAAAATGACAGAAATATAAATAGAGCTGTGCATATAAATCCTACAAAAGAGAATCTTTTAAAGATACTTGAGACAAGTCCATATGGAAGATGTGTTTACAGATGTGATAATAATGTAGTAGATAACATGGTAAATATATTACAATTTGAAAATGGAGTAACTGCTACTTTTAATTTATGTGCATTTACTAAAGAAAATGGAAGAACTATAAAGATGATGTTTAGTCAGGGAGAAGTTGGTGGAGATTTAAATAAAAATGAGATAAGAATTAAAGAATTTGGAAAAAATGAAGAAGTAGTTATAAATCCATCAAATAAGAAAGATATGGTAGAAGAATATGATAGAAATCTCATAACTGAATTTATTAAATTAGTTTTAAATAAAGACTTAGAAAAAGGAAGAGCAGCAGCAAAAGATGCTATAGAAAGTCATGTAATGGCATTTGCAGCAGAGTATTCAAGATTGAGTGATGAAGTGGTGCATATAGATAAATTTTTTGATGATGCTATAAAGATGACTAAAGAAATAGAAGAAACTATATTTTAAATATAAAAGATTACACAAATAAAGATAGATTAGATAATAGGGATATATAAATCGTCTATTAAGTAATCTATCTTTTTATTAAGATTTTTTCTTATCTTTATCAAAAAAATCCATGCATTCAGATAAGAGATAAGAAAGTAAGGCAAATAAAATTTCTGTACTTAAAGGAATCATTATTGAATCCATAAATGTATCAATTATGTTCATAGCTAAAAAAGTCAGTATAAAATCAATTATAAATTCGCAAAATTTATAAATTGAATACGGCAATTTGTTTACATATCTAAATATATCTAAAATGGTAGTGCATAGAAAATCAATTGGGGTAGTTATACAAAAATATATTAAAAAGAAAATTAGTACAGACCCAAGAGATTTATATTCAAAACCTAAGAATGATAAGAAGCCAATTCCTATAACAGTGAAAATACAAAAAGTTATACCAAAAAAAACAGCAAAAAATAAAAATACAGAAATAAATTCGCCTAAAGGAATCCTTCTTTTATTACTTATCTTAATCAACTCCTTATGTATAACATGAAATTTATATAAATAACAACATTCTTAAAAATTCATAATAATCTTCTGTTTCAAATAGTATTGTTTGAGAATCTAGTTTTTTCATACTTGGGTAAAAAGAAGCTTTAAAAGCCTTGTAATGTTCTCTAAACTTTATTTCAATTTTAAATTTGTTTGGTAATTTTATTAAGTGTCTAGATAAATTTCCAGATAAAGATTCTTGAACACCTTCTTCTATTTTTTTTAGTGCAAGATTTGGGTGGATTGAAATTGAGCCATTTCCAATTCCCTTTGAAACAGGAACAGTGATTATATTTGGGTTTAGTTTTTTTGCACTTTCACAAAGCATTTCATCTCCACTTAAAAATGCTACAGGAACATTATAGTATGCAGCAGCATAAGCATTTATAGTAAATTCAGATGCTATTTCATCATTTATTTTAAAATAGTCATAGTCAATATCCATAGTATGAGAAAGTGGATTCCCATTACAAGTAGCTCCAGAATGATAGCCAGTAAATACACATGCATCAAAACTTTTATCAATACCAGCCATCATAACTAGTGGGTCTTTAGTCCATCCTCTAAGGATTTTGACATTTTCAGGTAAAATATCTGGATTAATATTTCTACCACTATCATGTGCATCTTTAACAAGTATTTCATGCATACCAGACTGAGTAGCTCCATTACATGCAGCTGCTATTTCTTTGCTCATTTGTGTTCTATAGTGTTGTGAAAATTCACATTCAAGCTTTGTTTCATCCCAATTTACAATGCCACAAGTACCTTCTATATCGGCACTTAAATATAACTTCATAATATAAGCCCCCTTAAATTTATTATTAATGATAATAACAGATAACAGTAAACATACAATTAATAAGAGGTAGAAAAATATTATTTCTCATTATTAATTATTATTAAATCTGTAACTGAAAAATAACTGATATTAGAAATATAACACTAACTAGTATCTATTATCCTATTATTGCTATATACAATATTTATATAAAATTGTAACACAGAAGTAGCTACATTTACTAGTTTAACATACTTAAAACATTGATAGATATTATTTTTAAGTTTGTTTAATGGTTGTAGTGTTTTAAGATTAGGAGAAAGAGTGGAATTATAGAATTATTCTATAGAATTAGTAAAAAAGAAGATGTTTAAGGGGCTATAAATAGCTATCCATCCAAATAAATTTGCTGTTTGTAGACTAAATATTGTCATGAGTATTCTCCTTTATAATTATTTATATTAAGTATACAAGATAATTTGCCAATATGAAAGTGGATAAAATCAATTATATAATTCAAGAAAATGAAATACAACGAATATTTTATAGAATTAAAATATAATAAGGTAGAGTATTAAATTAGAATTTTTTAATTTAATACTCTACCTTTAATTTAATACTCTATCTAAAATAAATTAAAATTCAAATTCATTTTCCCAATCAAATTCCCCTGATTTTTCTACACATTTAGGCCAATGACTACACCATTCAGGGACTGAGGGATTTTCAACTCTATCAATACTTGGAGTATATGGTTTTAAGTCGATAACAGGGCTATTATCATTAGCATCGATATATGGAATTCTTATTATACCATGCTCATGGTCGATGCTAATAATTTGTACAGTAGTTAATGCTATTGGGTTAGGTCTAATAGGTGACCTTGTCGCAAATATTCCCATAACATCAGGTGCTTTTTTATAAGGCTTTGGAGTTTCTAAGATACTTCTTGCTTCAACATCATCAAATCCATCAAACCACCAGATTACATTTAAATGACTAAATTCATCAAGTGCTTTTAATGCAGGTATATACTTTTTATCCAATTTGATAGAAATTTCTTCACCTTGAACACGTATTTTTCCTATAGGGTTTACTAAAATTTGTTTCATAATATTACCTCCAATTATTTGGTTTGTTATTTGTAATTTTAGAGTAAACCCTAACACCATGTGAGAGTCAATATAAAAAGGAGATAGAAGCATATAATTAAAAGGATAATACATTTTTTGAATGAAGCATAACACCAGTAATAAGACAATCTTCATCAATATCAAAGGTATCTGTATGAAGAGGAGAATTAATATTTTTTCCCTGATTTGCACAACCAAGGTGATAAAAAACACCTTCACAATATTCCAAAAAATATGAAAAATCTTCAGCACCAAGAGTAGGTGTATCTTTAATCAAAATATTTTCTTTTCCAAATAATTCTACTGCATTTTGTTTAACATAATCTACAAGAGAATTTGAATTTATAAGGGAAGGATAACCTTCTTCAATTTCAACATCAATATTTCCACCAAATGTTTTGCAAGTAAAATCACAAACTTCTCTAATTCGTTTTTTTGAAAAATCTCTGGTTTCCTGCGTTAAAGTCCTTAAGGTTCCTTTTATAACAACTTTATCGCAAACTATATTTTCTTTAATTCCGCCTTCAATTTTTCCTAAAGAAATAACTACAGAATCAGTGGGGTTTGTATTTCGACTGACAATTGTCTGCAAAGCAGTTATGATATGAGCAGAGATAACTATAGCATCAACACCTTGATGAGGATAAGCTCCATGGCATTTTGAGCCATATACAGTTATACAAAGTGTATCTGTTGATGCATTTAAAGTATTGTATTTTAGTTCAATTAAACTTTTATCAATATTGGGATTTACATGAAGACCAAATATATAATTTACATCTGGATTTTTCATACATCCATCTTCTATCATAAGTTTAGCGCCACCAATGGTTTCTTCAGCAGGTTGGAAAAAAAACTTTACATTTACATTTAAATAATCCTTTAATTTAAATAGTATATTACAAGTGCCAAGTAAAATAGCAGTATGTGCATCATGGCCACATGCATGCATTTTACCTAAATTAATGGATTTATAAGGAAGATTGAGTTTTTCTGTTATAGGTAAAGCATCTATATCAGTTCTTATAGCAATTGTCTCAAAGTTTGGATTTACATTTATATATGCAGTTACTCCTGTGTGATTTTCATATTCAATGTAACTTATACCTATTTCATCTAAATATTTAATAATTTTTTTCTTAGTTTGAAATTCTTCTAAGCCAAGTTCTGGAGTTTTGTGTAAATCTCTTCTAATATCTATAACCCAATCATTTATATCATGGCAAAGAGCTTTAATATTAATCATAAAACACATCCTAACTATATTAAAATTAAAAATTTATTTTTCTTCATTATTATAATTATATTATTCTATATAAAACATTATTCTGTATCAAGTATAAATAAAATGTCTTATAATTATAGTAGAGATGTTTAGCATAAATTAGAATATATCATTTTAGAAGAAGAGGTGTTTAGATGTTAGGAGTAATTGCGCCTTCTGGACCATTGAGAAATATAAGTCTAGGAGAAATAAAATTTAATTTGGAGAAGTATGGTTATAAAGTTAAATTTTCTGAAAGTTGTGGACTAAATTATAAAGGTTATTTAGCTGGGAATGATGATATTAGAGTAAGAGATATAGAAGAGATGTTCTTAGATGAAGAAGTAGATATAATTATGTGTTTAAGAGGAGGTTATGGAACAACAAGAATACTAGATAAAATAAATTACGAAATAATAAAACAAAATCCTAAACCATTTATAGGTTTTTCTGATATAACAGGTTTAAATCTAGCTTTTTATAAAAATTGTGGTCTTTTACCATATCATGGAATAATGGCAGCGAATGTAGCTAAATGGGATGAATTTACTTATAAATCTCTAGTAGATGCTTTAGAATTTAAAGATGAGTTATACTTAGAAAATCCAAAAGAAGAAAAGATTTATACTGTATGTGAAGGCAAAGCAGAGGGAATAATAATGGGAGGAAACTTATCTCTAATAATTTCTACAATAGGAACTAAATATGAAATAGATGCAAAGGATAAAATTTTATTCATTGAAGAAATTGGAGAATGTCAATATAAATTAGACAGGATGTTAACTCAATTGTATTCTTCAGGAAAACTGGATGAATGTAATGGTATAATTTTTGGAGATTTTAAAGACTGTATCAAAGAAGAAGATTTAATAGAACTATTGGAGGAATTTGCGCAGAAGGTTAATAAGCCAGCTATATATAATCTACAATCTGGGCACTGTATACCAATGATAACTATTCCTTTAGGAAGAATGTGTGAATTAGATGCAACAGAAAAAATGGTTAAATTAAAAAAATAGTGTATATATAAATATATTAGAAGTATGGTATAATCTTATACAAGTAAAAATTTAGCTAGGAGGATAAAAAATGTCTGATGATAGAATAATTGACTTTAACGAATTAAAAAACAAAGTTAAAGATTCTGATGTAGATAAATTTGAGCAATACATATATAACTTATATTTTTCTGTTATGGATGGAAAGATGTCGATGGCTGAATTTTCAAGAAAAATATTTGATTATATGAAAGATAATGACATATCTCAAGAAAAGTTTATGAAAATACAAAAACAGTTCATGGAAAGATATGGTATGGACACTGAAGAAGTAGAAAAACAACTTAGAAACTTTGGAATCGACCCTTCTACAGCAGGTTTTATGAGTAATAATACTTCCAGCAAAGTATCTACAGAAGATTTAGAATCGTTTAAAAAGAGTGCAGGATTTTATGAGAAATATGGTGAAAAAATTCAACCTAAGAGTTGTATAACAACATTCATAAAAAATGATTTAAATGATATTAATGTAATAATAGATCAAGAAAAAATAATGCTTTGTAGTGACAAAAAAATAAATCTTATGGACTCAGAATTAAATGAGTTTTTATTAGAATATAAGAATATGTTTAATAAAAAGATAAAAGTAGTTATGTGTGAAACTACAAATAAATACGATTATTAAAAAGTAAATTTAACTATTGAAGCGGTATAGTTGATTAGTATTATGTAAAAAATAGAAGTCGCAATTTAATTTCTCCTACAGAAGAGGTATAGAAGAATATTTAAATTGCGATTTCTATATTTATATACTTTAGTTATGTTAAATTAATTGTATTAAGTAATATTTGTATAGAACAATCTTATTATCAAAGTTGTATCCCTATATAAATCTATAAAGTATTTATTATAAGCTAATTTCCTTTAATACCTTAATTCCATTTTGAAGCATACTATTAAAAAATACTAGGTTTAAAATCTCTGCAGGATGAACATTAGGAATGTCATAAGTGTCTACTAAATTCATAGGAACAACTATATTTTTTTCGATATTATATTGATTAAAATAAGATTTTAGAGTTATTGCAAATTGATATATACATATATCTGTGCAATCACCAACTATAATTATATTGTCTATACCATCAAAGTCTAAATTTTCTAGTGCGAAAAATCCATTAGTAGAGTTTTTAGGGAAAACTTGTAGATTTTCTATAGATTTAATTTCGTCAACCAATTCACTTTCCACATCACTTTCTAAACAGTGAACAGGATAACTTAAAAGTTCTATAGATTTAGGTGTATGACAATCAGTAAATGCAATTACTTTATTTAGTTTATTTGATATTTTTTTTGCGAAAATTTCAATTGGTTTTATCAAAGATTCTACTCTGGGAGAGTATAAGGCACCTTGTTTTGCAAAACCATTATTGACATCAATTATAAATAAAACTGTTTTACTCAAATCGTAATTTTCTATTTTTTCTATTGGTAAATTATCCAAATTACTTTTTAAAGCTTTAAGTTCATTTAATAAGTTATCCATAAGTATACCTCCAAGCTAAATTTAATAAAATTGTACATATTAATCATATAAAAGTCAAGGAGTATAAACTACTATATAACTAGCTATATTGCTTCGATTGTAAAAGGTTTAAAGCTATATCTGGATAGTTAGTAAAAATACCATCTACATTAAGAGATAGACAATGTAGCATATCTTCTTCTTCATTTACAGTATACACATTGACACCTAGTAAATTTTTGTGACAAAGTTCAACTAGAGATTCATTTACTAAAATTAAAGGAGGGTGAAGATAGCTATTTCCTAGAAATTTAGCAAATTCAACTACATTATTTATAGGTAAGTAGCATAATAAAGCTGTTTTTATACTGGGTTCTAACTTATGAAAATTTTTTAAGCTATTACTATTAAAACTAGATATAAGAACTCTGTTTTTCATATTATACTTTAAAATAAGTTTCAAAACATCTTTTTCTATATTAGTGTAATTTACTTTGTCAGTTTTTAGTTCTATATTTAAGATAAGGTCTGTAGGCGAAATTAAGATTAAGACTTCTTCTAAAGTTGGAATTTTACATTCTTTATTGTTTTGGTAACCCTCAAAGGATGAGTTCAATGTTTTTAGTTTTCTTAAAGTAAGGTCTTTTACAAAACCATGTCCATTAAAAGTTCTATCAACCGTTTCATCATGAATAACTACAATTTTTCCATCTTTAGTCTTGTGAACATCAAGTTCTATTCCGTATATATCCATATCTAAGCATTTTTTAAAAGCGAGAATAGTGTTTTCTGGATATTTTCCACTAAAACCTCTGTGAGCATAAATGTTCATTTGTAAAGCTCCTTTCAATAAATATAACTTATTCTTATAAAATTTTAATTAATATAATATATCATATTCTAAACAATATAATTATACATTAATTAAATAACAATTTATAATTTATATATTATATAAATGTAAGAAAATAAAATCATATCTGTGTTATAATATATTTTAAACATTATAAATATTACGAATTTAATAGTCATAATATATAAGTATAAGTTTATGCAAGCTCATGTGTTTAGAGCTTGCATATATATTATTAATATATTTCTGTATTTAAAAAAATGAAATTCCAAAAGAATTTTTTCTATAGATTTAGTAGTAAGGGGGAATTTTGATATGTATGAAGTTAATTTAGAACGAGCTATGAATTATTGGATGGATTTGTTAGATGATTATACCAATCTAGCAAAAATTCCAAATGATTTTTTTTATAAAGATTGTTCTGACGAAGTTGTAGATGAAATTTTTAAGATTGATATTGAAAAACATGAGAAACTAATTCAATATTCTAAAATGAATAATATAAGCATAAGCTCTATTATAGAAACTATCTATGGACTTATATTACAAAAGTATACATATGAAGATGATGTAGTTTTTGGAAAAACAATAAATATAATTCCTATAAGAGTTAAGGTTCGACAAAGCGAAAAGTTTATAGATGTTGTAAAAAATTTAAAAAGGCAATGGAGTAGGTCTTTAGAATATGGATACTATTTATTATCAGATATAGAGAATAAAAATCATCTGAATACTAAACTTATAAATACAATATTTGTAGCTAAAAGTTTTGATTTATCATATGACTATGACATAGAAAAAAAAGGATATGATTTATCTGTAATAGTTTATACTAAAAGGGCATTAAAAATAAAAATAAAATATAAGCCATCTATATACAAAAGAGAAACTATTAGAAGGATATTAAATCAATTTGATTATATAATAGAGCAGATAATAAGGAATAACAATATTTTAATAGAAGATTTAGAATTTGTATGTAAGAAAGAAGAAAAAATATTATTGAAAGATTTTAATGATAATCAATGTGAGATACCATATGACAGAAGTTATATTAATTTATTTAGGGAACAAGTTGAGAGAACACCTAATAATGTAGCTGTTAGAGACGAAAATAGAAATTTGACATATAGAGAACTTGATGAGTTAACTGATAGATTTGCAGGCTATTTAAATCATATAGGGGTAAAAAGTGAAGATATAGTAGCTGTAATGTTGCCAAGAGACATTAATATAATTGTTACAGCCATAGGAATTATGAAATCAGGAGGAGCATTCTTCCCGATAGACACAAGTAATCCAGAAGAAAGATTAAATTACCTTCTTGAAGATAGTAATGCAAAAGTAGTAATAACTACAGACGAACTTAGATGTAAGGTTATAAATGAAAACACAATAGTAATTGATATAAATGATGAAGATATATTTAAAATTAGATATGACTTAACTGAAAAAATAACACCATCAAACTGTGCATATACAATATCTACATCAGGGTCAACTGGTAGACCAAAGACTATAGCTATAGAGCATAAGAGTTTAGTAAATATGTGTTATTATAGTATAGAAGCTATAAGTGCTACAGAAAATGATATATGTGGGATATATTTAAGTTTTAGTTTTGATGCTGTAATGAAACAACTATTTCCATATCTATTGATGGGTGCTTCAATAAACATTATGCCAGAAGAAGCAAAATTTGATGAATATACAGTAAATGAGTATTGTGAGGAAAATGATATAACCATATTAGCATTACCAACAGCGTTTGCAAGATTATTTATACAAAACTGTAACAACAGTTCACTTAGGATTGTGCAGACAGGAGGAGAAAGATTAAAAGGATATAGAAAACGTAACTATGAGTTATATAATGAGTATGGACCAACAGAATTTACTGTTGTATCAACTTCTTTTCATGTGGATAAAGAGTATGGGAAAATACCAATAGGTAAGCCAATCTTTAATACTTATGCATATGTATTAGATAAAAAAAATAAACTATGCCCAATTGGAGTTCCAGGAGAACTCTGTCTATCAGGAATCCAAATATCAAGAGGCTATTTAAATAAAAAAGGTTTAACAGAGCAAGTATTTGTAGAAAATCCTTACAAAACTTGTGAACATAATAAATTAATGTATAGAACTGGTGATTTGGTAAGATGGCTAGATGATGGAAATTTGGATTATATTGGTAGGATGGATAATCAAGTAAAAATTGATGAATTTAGAATAGAGCTGTATGAGATTGAAAACATAATAAACAATATTACAGAAATTAAAAGTGTTGTTTGTATCTCAAGAACAAATGAGGATGGAGATATGTATATATGTGCATATTATGTGATTGATGATGAGGATAGTGAAAAAATAAATGACATAACAGTTAGAGAATATTTAAATGAGCATTTACCTCCATACATGATTCCAACAATAATAATGAGGATAGATAAAATACCAGTTACACCAATTGGAAAAGTAAATAAAAGGGCATTGCCAGAGTGATTTTGTATTATGACAGGTGTTATAAAGGAACTATAGAAGTTTCTTTATGACACCTATTTTCAAGAATGAATCAATTGACATAAAAGAAAGAATTTTCTGTACATTTTTACTGTGGTGAAAATCTGTTTATAAGGATGATTATTGTATTTTTTATACTTTTCCGTGTTTTAAAGTGTTTTTATAACAAATTTAATTTTAATATAAAAAAATTTTTTATTTTTTATCTTAATCCTTTTTAGTATAATCGAAAAATAAAAAGAAAATTAGCATAAAAATATCTAAAAATAGAAATTAATAATATGGGATTAAATTTTAGTAGTTTTTACTCGCTATTTGTAAAATAATAAAAAGTTAAGTTTTATATGTATATATGTTATAATATATACAAACTGAAAAGGGGTGAAAATTTTATGAACAAAAAATTACCTAAGGGAGCTTATGGTGAGGTTAGTGGAAAAGATTACGTTCCATACATCACAGATAAGTCCAGAACCGGTGGAAATGTAGCTGTATTGATTATCGGTATCATTTTAGCTGCCATTTTTGCCGCATCTACAACTTATTCTGGAATGAAAGCTGGTCTTACAGTTGCAGCAGGTATTCCAGGAGCTATAATAGGTTCTGCTTTTGTTGGAGCATTTGCTCGCCAAAAGGGTATTCTTGGTAAGAACTTAATCCAAGGTATGTCAAGTGGTGGGGAATCTGTTGCAAGTGGATTCATTTTCGTATTACCAGCAGTTATCTTAATTGGAAGCCAAATCACATTTTTAGAAGGCTTAGCTGTTGGAGTTGGTGGTGTTTTATTTGGTATAGGAGTTGCAGCAATAGTTCACAATTATTTAATAATTGAAGAACATGGTAAACTTATGTACCCAGAATCAATGGCTATATCTGAAACACTTGTTGCTTCAGAGGCTGGTGGAGACTCAATTAAATACATGGGAATTGGATTTGTAATAAGTGGATTTATCACTGTATTAACTGGTTCATTCTTAAATGTAGCAAACAATGTAATGAGTCTTGTAGGAAGTAAATTCTACAAATGGAAATTTGATATTGAAGTAAACCCTCTACTTTTAGGAATTGGGTTTATAGTAGGGCTTGAAGTTTCTTTAACAATGTTTGCAGGAAGTATCTTATCAAACTTTGGTATTGCACCTTTAATAGGTTACTTTACTGATATGGCTAAAGATGGAGCTATGGTATGGAATAATCCTGCAATGCCTCTTAACCAAATGGATGTTGGAGCTATATCTAGTAGTTATGTAAAATATATAGGTGCTGGTATGATGCTTTGTGGAGGTATTATTGGTGCAATAAAACTTATCCCAACTATAATCGCTTCTATAAAAGAAACACTTAAAGCTAAATCAAGTACTGGAGATGCAGAAGAAGGTTCATCTATACAAATGATACTTTTATTAGGTGGAGTAGTAGTTGGGTTCTTAGCAGCGTTCTTGATTTCTGGTAATATTGCTATGGCAATTATTGGAGCTATCATATCTCTTTTATTATCTTTATTATTCGTCATAGTAGCTGGACGTTTAACAGGAACAATAGGAACATCAAATCTTCCAGTTTCTGGTATGACTATAGCTTCTTTAGTTATTGTAACATTAGTATTTGTTATAATGGGATGGACTGATTTAGAAGCTAATAAATCATTACTTTTATTTGGGTCATTTATAGTTGTTGCTATTGCTATAGCTGGAGGATATACTCAATCTCAAAAAGTAACTTACATCATTGGTGGTAGCAAAAATGAAATGCAACGTTACTTCACAGTTGCAAGTATAGTTGGTGTTATAGTTGTTGTAGGAGTAATCTTATTACTTTCTGACCAACTTAAAGCTACTGGTGATAATGTACAATTTGCATTACCACAAGCAAACTTAATGTCAACATTAACTTCTGGTATTATGTCAGGTAGTTTACCTTGGGTTATGATTATTGTTGGAGTATTTATGGCAATTGTGTTATATGCATTAAACTTACCAATAATGACTATAGCTATAGGATTCTATTTACCAATAGCAACAACTTCTATAATATTAGTTGGAGCATTAATTCGTTTATTTGTTGAACTAGTATCTAAATCTGAAAAAGAAAAAGAAGCTAAAGTTTCTAATGGTATAAGTTTATCTTCTGGTCTTGTTGCAGGTGGATCTATCATTGGTTTAATAGGTATAATATTACAAGTAACTGGAGTTATAACTCCAAAAGTACCAAGTGGTTTTGCTGCTACAAATTCAATGGCAATTGCTTTATTAATAGTTTTAGTTGTACTTACAACATTACCTATCATTTTATCTAAAGTAAAAAATAATGAGCAAGAGTAATGATGTTTTAGATATTGTATTTAAAATTACTGATGGACTTGAATATGAAGTAGATGAAAATGGTATTGTAACTATACTTGAAAAACAGGACCATAAGATTCAAAAGTTTTTTAGAAAGTTAAAAGCTAGAATACCTAAATATAAAAAAATAGAGCTAGATGAATATTCTAGTTTTGTATTTTTACAAATTGATGGTCAAAAGACTGTTAGGGAAATAGGTGAAAACTTAGAATCCAAATATGGAGAAGAATCTTATCCACTTTATGAAAGGTTATTGGTTTTTTTTAAT
Source organism: Clostridioides sp. ES-W-0018-02 (assembly GCF_020658175.1). Lineage (NCBI taxonomy): Bacteria > Bacillati > Bacillota > Clostridia > Peptostreptococcales > Peptostreptococcaceae > Clostridioides > Clostridioides sp. ES-W-0018-02. Next base: position 365,861 of record NZ_JACVVY010000004.1, read on the forward strand.
CATATTGATGTCAATTGTCACTATGTTGAAAGAATGGATATAGACTTATAATAAAGAATTATTATAGGATATATCAGAATATAAAAATTAGAAGATAGTTAAAAAAGAGCTATATGTTTTTAAAGACATATAGCTCTTTTAAATATTTATAACTTATAAACTTAAAGTAAAGGTTATTAAACTTAGATGTTTTAATATTATTTATTATTAGCTATTTCGTCAGCTAAATTATTTAGATATTCCCATCTTTCATATTTGTACTCAAGTTCTTTTTCCAATTTTGATTTTTCATCTAAAATTTCTTGAAGTTTAGTAAAATCAGTTGCAAATTTTGAAGTACTTTCATCAAGTTTTGCAATTTTAGATTCAAGTTTTTCTATGTCAGAATCAATATTTTCAAACTCTCTTTGCTCATTGTATGAGAATTTAAGTTTTTTATCATTTTTAGGTTTTTCTTTTTTTGGAGCAGTTGAATCATCATTTTTAAGTGATTCTTTTTTAGATTCTTCAAATTCAATTCCTTGAATCTCTCTATAAATAAGATAGTCACTATAATTACCTGTATAAATATGAATTTTTCCATTTCCTTCATATGCAAATATTTTATTACAGATTCTATCTAGGAAATATCTATCATGTGATACTGTAATTACTACACCTTTAAATTCATCAAGATATTCTTCTAATATTTTTAGTGTTTCTATATCTAAGTCGTTTGTAGGCTCATCCAAAAGAAGTACATTAGGAGCTGTCATAAGAATTCTAAGAAGGTGTAGTCTTCTTCTCTCACCACCAGATAGTTTGCCTATCAAAGTATACTGCATGGTACCATTAAAAAGGAATCTTTCACACATTTGAGAAGCTGTAATCCTAGTACCATCAGAAGTTTCTATATAATCACTAGCTTCTTTTACATAGTCTATAGCCCTTATGCCAATGTTCATATGAGAATCATCTTGAGAAAAGCAACCTATTTTTACAGTTTCTCCAATTGAGATATATCCACTATCAGGGGCTAATTTCCCATTTATTATGTTTATTAGAGTTGATTTACCCATACCATTTTTACCTATTATGCCAATTCTATCTGTACGTGCTAAAGTATATTCTAAATTATCTATAACTGTAACTTCTTCAAAAGATTTAGATATATTGTGTATTTCTATTATTTTATTTCCAAGCCTACTTGAGGCAACCGATATATCAATATTTTCATCAGGTTTGAAAGAGTCTCTATTTACAAGTTCATCAAATCTTTGTAGACGAGCTTTTTGTTTTGTGCTACGAGCTTGAGCTCCACGTCTAACCCATGCAAGTTCTGTTCTGATTAAATTTTGTCGTTTATCCTCAATACTTGATTCTAATGCAAGTCTTTCCATTTTCTTTTCTAAAAATATTGAATAATTACCATCATAGCTAAATAATCTACCTTTATCTAATTCAATTATTCTATTTGTAACACGGTCTAAAAAATATCTATCATGAGTTATCATAAGCAATGAACCTTTTCTTGAATTTAGGTATTCTTCAAGCCAATCGATGGTATCATTATCTAGATGGTTTGTTGGTTCATCTAATATTAAAAGCTCACAAGGAGTAATAAGAGCTGAGGCTAGAGAAACTCTTTTTCTTTGACCACCAGAAAGTTCTATTATTTTTTGATTGAAATCATTTATACCAAGCTTTGTAAGTACAGATTTGGCTTCGCTTTCTAAATCCCAAAGGTTTAAAGCATCTATCTTCTCATGCATGGATAATAATTTTTTATTTAGTTCATCTGTAAAGTTAGAATTAAGTTTTTCTAAAGTTTCTTGGTATTTACCAAGTAGTTTTAATTCTTCTGAAGTTCCATTAAATACTTGTTCTAGAACAGTTGAATTTTCATCATAAGTTGGGTTTTGAGGAAGATATTCTACTCTAATACCATTAGCCTTTGTTATATTGCCAGTTTCACTTTCTTCAGTTCCTGCAATAATTTTAAGTAAAGTAGATTTACCAGTACCATTTACACCAATAAGTCCTATTTTTTCTCCATCATTGATACCAAGAGATATATTTTCAAGTAATTTTTTTTCAGAATAGCTTTTACTTATATTTTCCAATGTCATTAAATTCATATAATTCACCTTTATTTCTAATCTATTATTTTTCAAAATGTTGGTAGTCTGGGTTTTTCCAATATCCACCCCAACTCCAACCTCTGCTTACAAAAGCATTATAACAATCATCACCCTTTTTTATCATTCCAAATTTTAAAGCCGACCTATCTGCATAAACAGTGCTTACCTTAGGGCTAACATTGTCTCCAGAAACATGTGGGTTTTGTAATGGATTTATATCTATAGCACGTCCTTTACCATGATTTGAGACAGTATTTGTACCAGCTACAGTTCTATAACAAAATGCAGATGTATTATTATCAGACATAGATTTTTCATCTACAGCATCATAATCGTCTATTAATTTAATTTTTTCAATTGGATATTTTTTTTCATATAACTCTTTAAAAATATCGACAACTTCTGAAGCTAGTTCACTATTTACTATCATCTCACCTTGATGAGTTTTTTCATCAAATCCGTAGTAGGTAAGTTGCAAGTAAGATAAACTATCAAATCCTATAGGTTCATCAGAAGGCATAGATTTACCAATCATTTTGTTTTTTATGTTATCTGGTATTGAAGAATATGAAAAAGTGGGCTTAATGTTGTTATCTTCCTGTTTTTTAGTAGAGTTTTGATTATTTTTAGAATCCTCTGTTGTATTGTTTTTATCTTGCATAGTTTCTTGACTTTTTATATTATCTTTTTTGTTGGATTTAGAGAAAAATATCTCATATATAGATAGTAAGGCAAGAAATAATACAGTTATTACAATTGTTAGCTTTAATTTATTAATCTTCTTTCGTTTTGACTTTTTACTCATATTATCCCCCATGTTAGATTCATATAAACTATATATATTATACCTCATAAAAATAAACTAGGCTAACAATATTTAGTTAACCTAGGACATTTCATCTATAGTTTCTCCTATTATTTTTATACCAGTTTCAATATCTTCAAAAGAGAGTCTCGAAAATCCAAGTCTTAAAGTGTCAGAACCAAAGCCATTTGTAAAAAATAAATCTCCAGGCATGAAGATAACATTTTTTTTGTAACATTTTTCTAATAGCTTTCTAGTATCTATATTCTTAAGCTTGATAAATATATGCAAACCACCATCACCTAAGATATATTCCGTTTGCATATATTTTTTTACACATTCATAGGCGAAGTTAAATTTATCCCCATAGAATTTACGTATTTTTTTTACGTATTTTTCAAATCCTCCATTACTTAAATAATCAAATAAAATACCTTGGTCTAAAAAAGATACATGTATATTTCTGCACCTTTTTACACTTTCTAACTTATCTATAACTTTTTTATCTGCAAAAATCCATCCAATTCTTATTCCAGGAAATAAAATTTTTGAAAAGCTACCAATATATACAACACCATTATTCATATTATCAAGAGAGCAGAGGGGAAATATATGAGAACTATTGTAGAGTAATTCTTCATTAAATCCATCTTCTATAATTGCTATATTGTATTTTTTCATAAGATTATAGAATCTATATCTATTTTCAGGGGTCATTACAATCCCTGTTGGGTTGTGATAAGAAGGTGTAATATATGCAAATTTTATTTTATTTTTGTACTCAATTAAACGATTTTCGAGCATATTGAAATCTAAACCATTTTCAGATATATCCACACCTAAAATATTGAGATTGTGTGACTTCATAATTTTTATAGCTGTGTTGTGAGTAGGATTTTCACAAATTATATAGTCTCCTTCTTGAGTGAAAGAGGACATAATAATATCAAAGCCTTCTGTAAATCCATTTGTAATTAATATATCTTTGTTATTAATATCAACGCCCTTATTTGTCATATATTCAAGCAAATAGTCAATAAGAGGTTTATAACCTTGTGCATATCCATAGTTAAGTAGTTTGTGACCTTCTAATGAGATTCTATTTAAAAAAGATTTTTTTAATTCCTCCATATCAAATAAATCTCCATCAGGAGATATACTTTTAAATGATATTAGGTTAGAGCTCCAAGGTATTTCGCTTTTTATAATATCTAATTCATTAGCTTTTTTAGAGTATGTATTCTCTAAACAATCCCAATTTAAAGACCATGTAGTGTTTGAAGATTTATTTTTTGAATTAACAAATGTACCTTTTCCTGAAACAGAGTAGATTAAGCCCTCTGATTTTAGTTCTTCATAAGTTAAGACTATGGAATTTCTACTAACTTGTAAAAGCTGACTAAGCTCCCTTGTAGAAGGGAGCTTACTATTGTCTGGAATTAATCCTTTTGATATCATATCACTTATATAATTTTTAATTTGTATATAAATTGGTTCACTATCATTTAATCTTAGATTTGAAAATATCAAATTACCACCTCAAATTGTATTATCTAATTTAAAGAGTATTCTATAAGTTTATCTAATAATTGGCTATACTCAAGACCTTTAGCAGCGGCACTTCTAGGTATTAAACTAGTTTTAGTCATGCCAGGAAGAGTATTTAGCTCAAGAACATAAGGAATACCTTCACTTATAATCATATCAACTCTTACATATGCTTTGCAATTAAAAATTTTCCAACAAGTCTCAGAAATCTCATTTACTCTTTTTTGAAGTTCATCATCTAAATAAATAACTTCTTCTTTTGCTCCTTTTTCAAGTGAGTATTTAGCTTCATAATCAAAGAATCCTGAGTCTGATTTTATAGATATAGTAGGAAATACTTCGCCATTTAATATGAATGAAGTATATTCTCCACCTGGTATATATTTTTCAATCATTACAAACTCATCAACTTCTAAACCTTTACGAACTGCTTCTTCAACTTCATCTTTGGAATGGATGAAGAATGTAGCAACACTTGAACCTCCTGAATTTGGTTTTATAAATACTGGATAGCCTATTTTGTCTATCTCATCATAATTTATTTCATCAATTGATTTTACTAAAGCCCATGGAGCAGTAGGAAGGTCTGAATCTCTAAGCATTTTTTTAGTGATGTTTTTGTCCATACACATTCCACTACAAAGAGGTCCACATCCAGAATATGGTATATCCATAGTCTCAAGTACTGACTGAATGCATCCATCTTCACCAAATTTCCCATGTAGTGCTAGTACTGCAAAATCTGTATCTTCTGGTATTTTTGTAAATATATCTTTTTTATCATCTATTATCACCTTTACAACATCGTATTTACTTTTATCAAGATTATTATATATTTCTTTTCCTGAATTTAAAGAAACTTCTCTCTCTGATGATATTCCACCCATTATAACTGCTATTTTCATATTATACACTCCTATTTTAAATTTTATTATTTTTAAATTAAATTTTTTAATTTACTTACTTAATTATATGAATTAATGGTTGATGATGAAAGTACCACTACATGTGAAGTTTATATTATGTGTGGTTTTAGAGTGATAATCTAACTTACAGATAGATTTGAATGATTTTTTAACTTTATTTATATCATTATTTTTGCTAAAATTAGTGGTATGAACTTAAGACTAGTCTTAGTGGCTATAAATCAAGGAGTGATAAAATTTGAAAGCAGAAATAATAAGTGTAGGAACAGAGATACTGTTGGGAGATATAGTAAATACAAACTCTCAATTTTTAGCTAAAGAACTTGCAGCATTGGGAATAGAAGTATACCATCAAAGTACAGTTGGAGATAATAAGCAAAGACTCTTAGAATGTTTTGATGAAAGCTTAAAAAGAAGTGATTTAGTAATTACTACAGGAGGTCTTGGACCAACTGGTGATGATATGACAAAAGAAACTGCAGCAGAGTATTTTGGACAGGAATTAGAATTACATAAACCATCATTAGAAGTCTTAGAATCATTCTTTGTTAAAACAGGAAAAAAAATGGCCGAAAATAATATGAAACAAGTATATTTTCCAAAGGATGCTATAGTATTAAAAAATAATAATGGAACAGCACCAGGAGCTATTTTAAAGAAAGATGATAAAAGTATAATAGTACTACCTGGACCTCCAAGAGAAATGAAGGCAATGTTTAATGAAAGTGTCAAACCTTACCTACAACAATTTACAAAGGAAATGCTAGTATCAAAAACTTTAAGATTGTATGGAATAGGGGAGTCAAACCTAGAATTGGAAATTTTAGATATAATTGATGAACAAACTAATCCAACAGTTGCTTTGTATGCAAAGGAATTAGAAGTTACAATAAGAATAACTGCAAAAGCTGAAAATGAAGAACAAGCTTTTGAATTTATAAGACCAGTAGAAGAAAAGATAAAGGACAGAGTAGGTAAATATGTATATACTGAAGGAGATATTTCAGTATCTGAAGGAGAGTCTGCATTAGAAGATGCTGTTTCTAAGCTTCTTGTAGAAAAAAACTTAACAATAGCAGTGGCTGAATCTTGTACTGGAGGTTTGGTATCTTCATCTCTTATAAACTACCCAGGAATATCTTCTGTATTTCTTGAAGGATGTGTAACATATTCTAATGAAGCCAAAATGAAAAGATTGGGAGTAAAAAAAGAAACTTTAGAAGACTTTGGAGCAGTAAGTGAACAAACAGCAATAGAAATGGCTGAGGGCGTTGCTAAAGGGCTTGGAGCTAATATAGGTATATCTACAACTGGAGTAGCTGGACCTGGTGGAGGAACTGAGGAAAAGCCTGTAGGGTTGGTTTATACTGCAATATATATAAATGGAAAAATAATAGTGAAAAAAAATATATTTAATGGAGATAGAAGAAAAATAAGATTGAGAGCTACTAGAGATTTACTTAATGAGTTGAGAATACAATTAGAAAAACTTTAAACTATTGTGATATTGATTATATTTAAAGTATTGGTATAATATAAAATCATTTTTGGAGGCTTTTAATTTATGATAAAACATATATTTTGTGATTTAGATGGAACTTTATATGAAAATGGAGCTATAACAAAAGAAGATATAGTAGCAATTGAGGAAATAGAAAAAAGAGGAGTACAGTTTAATGTTGCTACAGGTAGAGTTTTCAAACAGGCTCGTGATATTATCGAAGGGAGCTTAGATATGAATGGCTATTATATATGTGAAAATGGTGCATTTATACATGATAAAGACTATAATGTGATTTTTAAGCAAACTATAGATGATAAATTAGTAAAAAAAGTTATTGATAGATTTGAATCAACTGATGCACAATTGTATTTTAAATATAAAGGAGATGTAATTGTAGATAGTGACACAACAGCTTTTAGACATTATTCTAGCGATTTTATAGTGGACCCCGATTTTGAGAAAAGAGATAGTTTTGATAATCTTATAGGCAATATTGGTATATGCTCTGAAAATTTAGAAGAGTTGTCTAGAATAGAATTATATTTAAAAAGTGAGTTTAGTGAAGTGTTAGAAATATATTTTTCTAGTACTTATACTTTAAACATAGTTCCTAAAAGTGTATCAAAAAGAGGTAGCATAGAACATGTAATAAAAACTCTAAATGTAAGTCCAGATGAAGTTGCTACTATTGGAGATTCTCCAAATGATATTTGTATGTTAGAGGGATTTAAATATAGTTTTGTAATGTCAAAGGCAAGAGAAGAAGTAAAACAAAGTGCAAATTATGTAGTAGATAGTGTAAAAAGTGCTATAGATGCTATCATAAAAATAAACAGTTAGATATAAGATTGATGAGAAGTAATAAAAAATTAGTAAATTATTTTTGTTTGTTGATTTACTAATTAATCAATTTTATAAGGTATTACCTATTCAGTATAAAAAAATGACTGTTCAGTAGAATTATAAAACTAGATTTTATATTCTGTAGAGCAGTCATTTTGATTATATTAATTGTCAGTTTAAAATTCTTAAGTTAACCACAATTTGCTATATGGTATGATTTTATTGTATTAGCTAAAATAGAATCTAATATATAATTTATAACACTATTGCAAGTATACGCTGAAAATTTTAAATCATTCATATAGTCGCTTTTCTTTTTGTATTCATTGTAAAGTTTAACAAAAAATTTTTCAAATCCACTATTTATAGTATTACCTTTAATTTTAGATAAATCAACATCCTTTGCAAATGCTCCAAGTTCTCTTTCATAAGTAACATGTTTATTCAAACTATGCTTAAATTCCCAGCGTTCACTATGAGCTAAGCAGAAAAAATCGCATAAAAAGTGGCAGATAACACCAAGCTCTTGACTAAGTCTACTTACTGAAAAATATTTAGAAACACTGTCTATAGTAAGACTGCACAGATATTTTATTTTAGAAGCAATCATATTAAATGATTCATCCATATAATGTTTTTTTAATTTATATTTAGAAAAAGCATCTGGCTTTATATTACCATATATAAAATTTTTTTCGCTTATAAAGAATGTTTTATTTTCATCTATATTATTAAGTATCGATTTTGCCATAATAAAATGGGTATTCATTAACATATTTACACCTCGTATAGTTTATTAGACTTATTAAATATATTATTATGATATGATATTTATGATAAAAGTTTAATGGTAAATATATGAAATTAAGTCAATCACATTTATTTAAATAATTTCAACCATATTCATAATACCAGTAATTGGCGAAATTTACAATATGTAAATAATGTTAAGTTTTTATTTATCAAATTTAAAATTAAGTATTAGTATACTTTCTAATTAGCCTATTAGCCTTGGATTGAGAAATTTCAAGTTGTCTAGCTACTTTATAAGAACTACCAAATTTCTCATAAGCATCCAAAATTACATTTTTTTCATACTCCATAATCAAGGTGTCAAAGTTTTTGTTTTTATAATCAATATGTAGAGAATTATCTACATTGGTTGTGTATGTTGGAGGGTTATTTCCATAATTTACAATATTTACATTTTTAGTGAGTATACTTGGTAAATCGTCTGTTGTTATATGATTATCTCTACAAGTAAGTAAGATTTTTTGAATTATATTCTGTAACTCTCTTATATTACCTGGAAATCTGTAGTTTGCAATAATACTTATAGCTTCTTTTGAAATTGTCTTGTTTAGATTAAAGTCACTTGAATATCTATTAAAATAATATTTTATAATCTCTACTAAATTATCCTTTCTTTCTCTAAGTGGAGGGAGTTTTATTTCTATAACATTTAATCTATAATATAAATCTTCTCTAAATTTTTTTTCTTTTACTTTAGAAATTAAGTCAGCATTTGTAGCGGATATAATTCTTATGTCAACTTTTTTATTTTTTAAACTTCCGACTGGAGTAAAAGTCCTATCTTGTATCAATTGTAAAAATTTTGCTTGTAGATTTTGTGGTATATCACCTATTTCATCTAAAAAAAGAGTTCCTCCGTTAGCCAATTCTACAAGACCAACTTTACCTTTGGTACTTGCACCTGTAAAAGCACCTGAAGTATATCCAAAAAGTTCAGATTCAAGTAGTTGTGGAGATATAGTTGCACAGTTTATAGTTATAAATGGACCACTTGACCTGTTGCTATTGTGATGTATATATCTAGCAAGTGAACTCTTTCCTGTTCCAGATTCTCCTAATAATAGTACGCTTACATCAGTTTTAGAAACATGGTTGACTGTATTCATAATAGGTCTCATAACTATGCCATCCATAATTACTGTATCTTCAATCCGAAGAGCAGTTCTATATAGTGTTTCCACTTCAGATTTGTATTTTTTTACTTGTTTTTTTGTATCTTCAAGTTTATTTTTTATATTATTAAGTTCGGTTATATCTCTACAATTTTCAACCGTGAATTCTAGCTCACCATTTTCATCAAATACAGGACTTGCAGTTATAATAAGTTTTTTTCCTGTTTGAGTATCTTGTTCAAGTGAAAATTTAGACTTTGTTCTCAATACTACTGGTATGGGGCTTTTTGTTGAATATCCAGATTCTTCTAAGAAAGAAACATTTTTTCCTAAAATATCTTCTTTTTTTAGACCATAATTTTCTTCAAATGCCTTATTACAATATATTATTATACCTTTATCATCAGATGCACATATTTCGTCATGAGAAGCCTCTAATATTTTTTTATAAAACTCTAAATCTAAATCCATTTTCCCTATTGTCCCCCTAAATTTTTAATGATATATTAAAATATATTTAATTTATTAAATATAATTAAAAGTATAATCTTTATATAATACATAAACTTCAGTCTATTTTAACTTTGAATAAGTTATATATAACTTATTTTACAATTAAAGCGAGTCTAAATCAACTTAAAATATACTTGAAATAACTATAGAAAAGTTGAAAAACTAGTAATATTGTTGCAAATTCTAAGTTTTTAGTGTCGATATAAATAAAATAAAAGTGGCATGGTTTTTGCTTGATAAAAATGATGTGTATTGACTAAATAATAGTAGAGGGGTATTTAAGATGGGAGAAAAAAGTAAAGGGTATGTATTTATAGCAACAGCAGGAATCTTATGGGCTACACTTGGGTTGTTTGGAAAGTTTCTGATGGGAAGTGGATTGACATCAGAACAAGTAGCATTTACAAGATTATTTTTTGGATTTATAGTTTTAGGTGTTTATTCAGCTATAAGAACACCACATATTTTGAAAATAAACAAAAGAGGAATTATTTATTCAGTAATAATAGGAATTATATGTCAAGCTATGTTTAATTTATGTTACTTTAAAGCTATTGATACTGTAGGTGTATCTGTAGCAGCAGTTTTATTGTATACATCGCCATTGTTTTTAGCTGTATTTTCAAAATTTTTTTATAAAGAGAGTATTACTAGAAGTAAAATATTTTCGCTGATTTTTTGCTTTATTGGAGCTATTATGGCAGTAACTGGTGGAAGTTTAAATTTTCAAAACTTAAGTACTATGGGATTATTGCTTGGAATATTATCTGCAATAGCGTATGCACTTATGCCAACTATTAGTAAGAATGCCTTAAAAGAATTTTCAAGTTCAACAATATTAGTTTACAGCTTTTTATTTGGAGCGATATTTATGATTCCTTCTGCTAGACCATGGGAAATATTAACCTATGCTAAAGATTTAAATATTTTATCTTGTATGTTGATGTTAGGGGTTGTTCCAGCGGCACTTGCATATATTTTTTATGCAGCAGGTATATCTAAAGGTGTAGAGTTATCTGTTGCAGGTGTTGTAGCATCAGTAGAATTAGTTGGCTCTGTTATAATTGGATGCACTATGCTAGGAGAAAGTTTTTCTATAGGAAAGCTGTTTGGAGTGATGTTAATGTTGATATCAGCTGTAATAGCACTTAATCTTTCTTATGATGGAATAAAAATGTTCTATAAGTCTAATAAATTAAAACAAACTGAGAAAACAGAAAGTATTTAAGAGTATGTATTTTGTCCTTATATATTTATATAGGGGTATTTTTCATTGTAATTTTTAATATGAAATTTGCTTTGGAAACAATAAAATAACTATAGATAGATTTATGTTTATATAAAGCTATCTATAGCTATTATGTTATCTTTAATCATTTATTTAACCTTGAATAAATTTACACCCCTGATAGGAGTTTCGAGATTTTAATGTATCATCAATTTGATTTAAAATCTCCCATTTTTTTAAACTCCATAAAGGTCCAACCAGTTCATCTCTTTTACCATCGCCAGTAAGTCTATGAATTATCATAGTTTCAGGTAATATTTCTAGTTGGTCACAAACAAGATTAATGTATTCATCTTGGCTCATAAGAGTTAACATCCCATTTTGAAGCATTTTCTCCATAGGAGTATCTTTTATAACATGTAATAGATGTATTTTTATACCATCCACATTCATTTTGCCGACTGCCTTAGCAGTTTCCATCATCATATTATAATCTTCACCAGGTAGACCATTTATAATGTGTACAACTACTTTTATATTTTTAGCCTTTAATTTTTCAACACCTTCAACAAATGTTTTATAATCATGTCCTCTATTTATAATTTTAGATGTAGAATCATGAATTGTCTGAAGTCCAAGTTCAACCCATAGATTAGTTCTTTTATTAAGTTCAGATAGATAATCAACTACATCATCTGGTAAACAGTCAGGTCTTGTTGAGATTGAAAGACCTATAACATCATCAAGAGATAGTATAGTTTCATATTTATCTTTTAAAACCTCAAGAGGTGCATAAGTATTTGTATAAGCTTGAAAGTAGCCAATATATTTAGCATGAGGCCATTTTTTTAACATCATTTCTCTTATATTATAAAATTGATTAATAAGATTATCCTTAGGATTTCCAGCAAAGTCGCCTGAACCTTCTCTACTGCAATAAGTACAACCACCATAGCCAATACTTCCGTCAATATTTGGGCAAGTAAATCCTGCATTTATTGATACTTTAAAGACTTTTTCTCCAAATGTATTTCTAAGGTAGTAATTCCAAGTATGATATCTTTTATTATCAAAAGCATATTTAAATTTATCCAAAGTAATCACCTATTTCTAATAAAATTGTACATTAAATTTGTACAAAAAACATATTACCACAAATAGGTGACTTAAACAAATTCTATTTTAAGTAATGAAGAATAAAGCAACAAAATAATTAATACTTTCTAGATTTGTTTCCAGAAAAAAATAGAGCAAGTCCAAATAATATTATAAAAAATGACATTATTGAGACTATAAATCTAGATAAAAATAGTGGTGACAATATAAGGCATATACCAAATAAAGTTTTAACTATATTCCAAGTTGTAAACTTAGAATATGGATTATTTTTACTATTTACAAACACTACGAGTTGATTAAAAATTAAATAAAAGCCCAAAAGTAATGAGAAAATACTCTGTATTTTTTGAGGAAATATAAAAAGTAGTATACATGTAATTATTAGAATCCATTGAACATTGGTAGATGGTTTAATTTCTTCTTTAGTAGCATATCTTTTTAACTCATTAATGTTTTTAAGATTTAAATATGCAAAGAATAAAAGTGCAACTCCAAAAGTCCAAGAAATTAATTTTATACCTAGAGTCTTAAACGTAAGGCACAAGAATCCCAATATAACAAGTAACACTCCCATTATCATAAATTTAGTAGCATTTTCCTTTTTATTAAAGTTATCAAAATTGATATTAAAATTTGTATACATAAAATCACCTCCAAAATCAATAGAACAATTATAACAGAAATTTATACTCAAATAAAGCCACATAGTATAAAAATAAAACTCTAGTTAGTAATTAATTAATAGGTTGTATCATAAACTCTTATTAATAGAATTATATAGGAGGAGGTTTGTCCATGACAAAATTATGGGCAATAATATTTGCATTATTGGCGGGTGGGTCTACTGCTCTTGAAGCTTTTATAAATGGAGAATTAGGTAAGAGTACAACAGCATTGGTTGCCACCTTTATAAGTTTGACTGTAGGAGCAATATTTTTTCTTGCAAGTATAATAGTTGCTGGAGATTTAAAATGTTTAGTATCTTTAAATGGTTTTAATTATAAGTTATTGCTAGGAGGAGTATTTGGAGGGCTAATAATATATTTTACAGTAAAAGCAATTCCAAACTTAGGGGTATCAAATACACTTATATTAACACTTGTATCTCAAGTTCTAATCGGTTTTTTTATTGATAGTGTGATTTTGGGACAAGAAACAATGCATTTATACAAATACATAGGGGTTATACTTTTAATTTTAGGTACATTCTTTATAGTAAACTAATGATTTAAAATACTATATAATTTGCTATATAACTTAAAAATTTGGTATAATTAGGATAGTAAGTAAAGTTAAAAGAAAGAGGTGTTAGGAATGGCTGATGAAAAATTTGTAATGTCATTTAGTGGTGGTAAAGATAGTATATTAGCATTAAATAGAATGTTGGAAAAAGGATATAAGCCTGTGGCACTCTTGACAACTATAAGTGAAGAACATGGAAAATCATGGACTCATAACTTAGAGCATAAGATGCTTAAACAAGTAAGTGATAGTATTGGACTACCTTTGTTAGTTGCTGAATGTGGAGTAGAAGGGTATGAAGAGAGTTTTGAGAGAGCTTTAATAAAAGCTAAAAACATGGGAGCAACAATATGTGCATATGGAGATATAGATATAGAAAGTCACAAAAAGTGGGACTCTGACAGATGTGATGCAGTTGGTATGAAGGTAGAACTACCATTGTGGCAAGAAAGTAGAGAGGAATTGGTATATGAATTTATAGATAGTGGATTTTGTAGTGTCATAACAAAAGTAAACTTAAAGCATTTAGGAGAGGAATTTCTAGGAAAAAAATTAACCAGAGAACTTGTGAAAAAGATAAAAGAAACAGGCTCAGACCCATGTGGAGAGCATGGAGAATATCATACATTTGTAGTAGATGGGCCAGTATTTAGAACTCCTGTAGAATATGAAGTAAAAGGAAATGTAATAAAAGATGGTTATGGTTATTTAGAAATAAAATAAGTACATAAATAAAATACCTATTATACAATCTTAATGTATGCAAAGTATTGATGTTTGCAAGATTGTATAATAGGTATTCTGTATTTTATATATTATTATTGCTACTTTTGTTTAAGCTATTTTTTTTAGACTAGAATCTAATGTAGAAAAATTCTTCTTTAAGAAAATTATTGATGCAATAAGGCATATAAATTCAGAAACAATAGTAGTCATCCATATTCCTTGACCACCAAACATTAGTATCATTACAATTAAACTTAGAGAGACGATTATAAGACCTCTACCAAGAGATATAACTGTAGAAATTGATGGTTTTTCTACTGAAACAAAGAATCCTGAAATTATTACATTAAATCCAACTAATAAGAATGATATAGAGAATATTTTAAATACACGAACTCCTTCATTGAATAATATAGTCTCTTCTGGGTGAATAAACAGAGAAACTATTGGTTCTGAAAAAGTCATACAGATTGCAAATACAGCTATTGAAGCTATTATTGTAGCTTTTACACCCATCTTCAATAATTTCTTTACATTATCTATGTTTCCTGCACCATAATAAAAACTAGTAAGTGGTTGCATACCCTGAGTGATACCCATCATAGTCATAAGAACCAATGTGTTTATATAGTTTATAACACTATAATAAATAAGCGCATTTTCTCCTATATATTTAGTAAGACTCAAGTTAAAAAGTAAAACAACTATACCGCAGCTTAATTCAGTAGTTGAATCAGGGAAACCTATAAAGAGAATTTTTCTAAGTGTCTTAAAATTAACCTTAAATTTAGAAAAATTCAAAGTTGAGTTTTTTCTAAAAAAGTGTATTAAGAAAAAAACAGTAGAAAAAACTTGAGACAAACCAGTCGCAATACCAGCACCCTTTACACCCCATCCAAACTCTATTACAAATAAATAATCTAGTATGATGTTTGTAAGGGCTGATATTATAACACCAACAGTAGCCAATATTGGGAATCCATCAGTTTTTATTATAACTTCTAAAGAATAGGAGACTATAAAGAAACCATTAAAAAATATTATTATTCCTAGGTAGTCTTTAACCATACCAATTGTAGATTCTGTGGCACCTAAAAATAATGCCAATCTATCTAAGTTAAAAAAGGTTACTGCCAATATAATTAATGATAGTATAATTATTGATACTAAATTAAATGAAAAAACTTCATTTGCAGATTTGATATCTTTTTTTCCTAGATAAATTGCGATTATAGTAGATGCACCAGTTGAAAATAACAAAGAAACCGCAAATATAAAATTAATAAAAGGCATAGATATATTAACAGCAGCTAAGGCTAATTCTCCAACTCCTTTACTTACAAATATTCCATCAACCATTGTATATAATGAGAAAACCCACATTGCAACTACAGATGGAGCTAAGTATTTAAAAAACCTTTTGCCCAAACTTATGTTTTCGTCTATAGATATTTTTGTATCCATTTATTATCACTCCTTGTAAAGCTATTATAAAAATTATGAAACTATTAATTAATAATTTTATTTATTACTAATATAGATGATAAACTATAGTATAGTACCAATGTCAACAGCAAATAGCAAATAATTATAAATTTTATTAAACAATAGTGATTTTAAATGTTTTATAAGTAAATTGTATTATCTATATTACTGACATTTAACTGACCATCTAAGTGATACAGCTTTACCAAAATGCAATCCAAGAGTTAGCATCAGAAAAATTGGTATACCTATAAGGATATTTTTCTATTTTTCTAATAACAATTGTGCTTCTTGTTTTGTATAAAACTTAGAATTTGAATTATTTATTTTGCTTGGAGTTGCACCAATATTATCGGATATATTTTAAATGATTCAAAGCCTACAGCAATGTTAATTGAAAGTTTTTTCTGTGACAATAAAGAAGATTATTAGAGAACTAAAAAACTTGGATATGAAAGTATGGCCAAGTTAATTGTAGAAGGTATATTAAATAAGAGTATTGTAAATAATGATGTGAAGCAAATGTATAAACAATTGTTTATAGTGGTGATGATAAAGTATCAGCAGACATTTTAGGACTATATTACAAGAGAGTAAAAGAAAGTTATCTAGTTACAGATATAGAAGCCTATAAGCCACATTAAACACAAAATCTGTATGTAATTGGTGGAGTAACTTGCAATAAAATAAAAGAAATGAGTAAGATTATAGGAAAAAAATTCACTCAGATATATGACAATGATGTGTGGTCTACAATGGATAAGGCTAGAGAGTTTGTAAAAGCCAAATTATAGATTTAATATTTTATTATAAATAATTATGAAAAATATGGAAAATATGTTTAATATGATTTTGATTAAGGTATAAATTTAATAAATAGAATGATAAGGGGTGGATAAGATGTTAATAAATGATAAGAGTTTTTATCCAAATAATATTTATCCAGTGATAGACTTTCTCAAGATAAAAAGACAATTAAAATCAATATACAAGAATGATTTATCAGATTGTGGAAGCATATGTATAATAGAAAGAAAAGAATATTCTATAAGTATAAATAGCATCGGTGAGATAAATATATATTATGATTTAGAACATGAAAGTAAGATACAAAGTATAATTGACGAGATTGAGCAGTTATTTAAGTCTCAAGTTGAAAATTTTAGTATATCAAAACTTAAGAATTGATGATTAGAAGGTAGCAATTAAAATAGTTGTTACCTTCTTTGTCTATAAACAATAAAAATTATTTGAAGATTAGGATATTAATTTCAAAGTTTATTTCGAAATTTTATAATATGTGCTACAATTCAATTGAATAAATATTACTTTAATTGAGGTGTGGGGATGAAAACTTTAAGTAAAAAAGCAGTTATTTTATCACTTTCATTGGTAGTTGTATCACCTTTAGTACATGATATAAATGCACAAGATATTGAGAAGAATATGGAAGTTAGATATGAAGCAAGGCAAATTAATAACTTAGAAAATATGACAATGGAAGAAGCCTTTCCTGATGAAAATTTTAGAAAAGTAATTTGTGATAAATTAGGTATTTTGGATGATGGGAATCCTATTGGAACTTCGAAAAAAGCGATTATAGAATCTACAAAAGATTTAATATTAGGAAGCAAATCAATAGAAAATTTATCAGGAATTAATTATTTTATTGGGTTAGAAAATTTTAGTTGTAGAGGAAATCAGTTAACTAATCTAGATTTAAGTAACAATATAAATTTAAAAGAATTGTATTGTAATGAAAATCAGTTAACAAGTCTAGACTTAAGAAATAATAAAGAGTTAATAACAGTACATTGTGGGGAAAATAATCTAACAAACTTAGTTATAGAAAATTCTAAATTAGAAAAATTGAACTGTAGAAAAAATAATTTGAAAAACTTAGATATAACTAAAGCAACTAATCTGACAACTCTTTTATGCTTTGAAAATGAATTGAGTAGTTTGAATTTGTCTAAGAATCAGAAATTAAAAATTTTAAAGTGTGAGTATAATAATTTAAATACTTTAGATGTATCTACAAATTTAGAATTACAAGATTTAAACTTTTCATTTAATCAATTAACAAATATAAATTTAGATAATAATAAAGAACTTCTTAAGTTAAGTTGTCAAAATAATAAATTGCAGAGTTTAAATTTGAAAAACCATGAAAAACTTGTAAAAATATATTGTAATCAAGAAAAATTAAGTAATCTAAATATCGAAAATTGTATTAATTTAGAAGATTTAACTTGTAGTGAAAGTAATCTACAGGATTTATATATAAGCAGCAATAAGAATTTAAAATATCTAGATTGTGCAGGAAACAAATTAACAAATTTGAATATAGGGAATAATATAGAACTTATAGAATTATATTGTTATGGTAATGAGATAAATGTTTTGGATATAAGTAAAAATATTGACTTGGAGAATTTAACTTGTTATAAAAATAAATTAGATAGTTTAAATACAAGTAAAAATAAAAATATTAAATACTTAATTTGTGCACAAAATGAATTAGTAAATTTAAATCTTTCTGATAATGTGGAACTTGTTACATTAAACTGTCAAAAAAACCAATTAACAAATTTAGATGTAAACAAAAACGGTAAGATAAGAAATTTAGATTGTTCACAAAATGAATTAACCAGTTTAGATGTAAGTAGTAATGTCCTTATGAGTCTTTTAAATTGTTCGCAAAATAAATTAACCAGTTTAGATGTAAGTAATAATGTCCTTATGAGAAGTTTAAATTGTTCACAAAATGAATTAACTAGCTTGGATGTAACGAAAAACACAGAACTTAATAGGTTGTATTGTAGAGAAAATAGATTAACCCGTTTAGATGTAAGCAAAAACACAAAATTAGAAGAGTTAGATTGGTCAAATCAAAAAAAATCAACATCAGGAGGAAATTCGTCAGGGGGTGGAGGAGGTTCATCATCCACAAATGAAGAGTCTTCTAAACCTAGCACAGCAACTTCAAACTCAAAACTAGTTGGTTCAGACAGAAATGAAACATCAGTAAAAATAAGTCAAAAAGGATGGAATAAAGCTGATAATATAGTGTTAATAAATGATTCTAGTATATCTGATGCCTTATCAGCAACACCATTTGCCAAGTCTAAAGATGCACCAATACTGCTTACTAAAAATGATAGTTTAAATAAATTAACAGAAAAAGAAATAAAGAGATTAGAAGTAAAAAATGTGTACATAGTAGGTGGATTAAAGTCTGTAGGTGAAAAAGTAGTATCTGATTTAAAGACAAAGGGATTAAATGTAATTAGGATATCTGGAAATGATAGATACGAAACATCAATAAAACTTGCAAAAGAATTAGATAAAAACTCCAAGTTGTCAAAAGTGGTAGTGGTTAATGGAGAAAAAGGACTAGCTGATGCAGTAAGCATGGGAGCTATATCAGCAAAAGAGGAAATGCCAATTCTTCTTACCAATCAAAATGATGATATGAAAGATATAAAAGACTTAATAGGTAATAAAGAAGTATCAAAGTCATATGTAATAGGTGGAGAATCTTTATTTAATACTAAAAAAGTGAGTAATACATTACCATCTGTAACTAAAATAGCGGGTTCTGATAGAACAGAAACTAATTCAAAAGTAATAAATCATTTCTATAGAAAAGAGATACTTAATGACTTATATGTAGCTAAGAATGGAATGAATAAACAAGATGATTTAGTAGATGCTTTATCAGTAGGAGTACTTGCAGGCAAAACTGAATCTCCAGTAGTCTTAGTTGGAAATGGATTAGATAATAGCCAAAAAGAGTTAATCAAAAATAAAAAGTTCAAAAATATAACTCAAATTGGCGGGGATGGGAATGAGAAAGCATTTAGTGAAGTAGAAAACTTAGTTAAATAGACTAGAAGGTAGCAACTAGAGTTAGTTGTTACCTTCTTTTTATATATTTTCTTTCTATAAGTTTTTTATTTTCCATGTCATCCAACATTTGTAATGAAGTCATGCAATATATCTGGTATTCTTTAAACTCCATTGATTTTTTATTTGCTTTACCTAGAATAAGAATAAAGAAAATCAAGATAAAACTTTCAATGATAATAAAGTATATTTTTAATTTACTAATTATAATTACAAAAAAGGGTGTTAAAAATGCTACATACAAAGTAATATAAAATGAGGTTACAGGGTTATTTTTAGATTTCAAGGATGACTTAATTCTAGCCTTTTCTTATATTTTCAATAGAGTTCATTTCTTTCATATTATTATAAAATTTAAAACTATAATCATAATATTTTCTATATTTTTCTATGTAAATTATTTCCTCTTTATGAATTTTTTTTAATTCATCCATATTATATCTCTCATTTTTAACAATTCTTTTTTTATCTATATTTCCATACATTGATTCTAATTTATTAAAATATTTTTCACTACAAAAAACAATTTTATATTTAATTAAGTATATTGTTGTAGTTAATATTATAATTCCTATTCCAATAAGTATAAGATAGGTATTCCAAAAGTTCATATAGTATATCTCCTTTACATAATAATTTTTATGTGTTTTGCTTATATTCTTTTGTAAATAGAAATGGAACATAAAAAATTAAAATAAGTATGGATATTTCTAATATATCAGAATAAGTAATAGTTGAACAATAGGTAATACTAGAACCTGATATAAGAAAAGATGTATTATTTAAAGCGTGGATTATAGCACAAAACCATACATTTTTAGTCTTCATGTATACATATCCTAAAAATATTGAAATTCCAAATATATATATTGAGCGAGTTATTAAGCCTAATACTGGTGTTTCGGGTGTATATAATGTAAATATTAGAGGTAAATGCCACAAACTCCAACACATACTTAGTGCTAGAATACCAATTTTTTTACCAAATCTATCAAAAAATATATCTTGCAAAAATCCTCTCCAACCATATTCTTCACCAAAAAAAGGGTATATAGAGAAGAATAACATCATAGAAGAGAATATATAATTAAAAATACCTTCATAGTTAGGTTGATTTCCTTGTATTATTAGGCTAAGTGATTCTGGAATAATTTTGGAAAACATGAAATAAAAAATTAATAAACAACCTACTTTAATATTTTTTATAGGAGACAAATCTTTTATACTGTCAGAATAAAGAATAATAGATAAACTACTTATAATAACCAATATAGTATTTAATGATTGAAATTGCTGATTATTTATTAAGTTTAATAATTCAATAATAAGTAAAAATAAGTAAATTAGAAAAAATAATATTATTAATGAATAAAATTTATATTTATCATTAGTCATTCCTTCTGTATAAAATTTTGCGATTGCAACTGAGGATAAGGGCAATATCATCATAAATAATCCAAAATTTTCTGGGTCAATAAACTTATTGAAATATAATAGAAAACCTAATAAATAAGTTAAACCAAAAGTTATAGAAAAAAATATTATAATCTGTATTTTATTTCTTTTTTCCTCGTTTTCAATATATTTTGGGTTTAATAAATCAATCCATTTTTCTTTTAACTTCAATAGAAAAACCTCCTTTAAGATATGACTTTTTTTAAATAATCACAAAATTATATTAGATTTAATTTTCCTAATCAAAGTATAGCAGTAGTATAAGTATAAAGAGTGTCTAAAAAATTACAAATACAAATTGATTTAATTTCAAATATAATATAATAAAAATAAATTAATAAAATTTTATTTAGAAGGGCTAATTTTTATGGAAATAAAAAAGATAGATAGTAATTATATAGAACATTTACTTAATAAATTAATCAATGAAGATAGCATAAATGAAAATATTTTATCCAATTTACTTGAAGTGGAAGTAGAAAAATTAAAAAATTATAAAAAGTATGAAAAAGAGTTAACAATAGATTTAGATACTTGAGTAAATGGGTAAACTTAGCACTACAACTTGAATATACTATAAATGTTGATTAAGATTCTAGATTTAGAGGTATTTTAAGTTTATTAATTGATTTAAAGTAGCGACTTCCTGAAATATCAAGTTTTTTGACATTTGGAAAAATCGCATTTCCATCTTTTGATGCCAAGAAAAAACTGTCAGTAAAAGGGGGATATTCTTTAAATTTTTTGTTTTCATAGTACTTTTATTCTTTAAGCATATGAAAGATGTTTTAAATAATTTCAGTATATCATCGAGATGACTTATAAACAATAACACAAATTAAAAATACATCTTATTAAATTGACAAATATTTTAACTTATATTATTGATTATAAAATTAGAAACTTATATATAACGAAATGTTTTTATACAAAAATATTTCGTTATATATAAAATATGTATAAGATTAAAAGATAGTATAAAAACCAGTAAAGAGGTCTATATGTTAACCTCAGAAAGTTTAATATATAAGTAGTAGTTAGAGGATTGGAGCATATAGTAAAGAAGTTGAATTATTAAAAATTATATTGATTGTAATAACTTAACTTGGGAAGAATTTACTGTTTACAGTGCTTCATTATAGCATTTATAAAAGTATATATCTTATAAATTAAATTTATATTAATATGGAATATGTTAAATAAATATATTATTCACATATTCTGTAACAATTTTTACCACTTGCTTTTGCTAAATACAAAGCTTCATCTGCTTTAGAAAATAAGTTTTTATATGATTTACTTGAATCTGTAGCAAAAGCGATACCAATACTTAATGTTATTTGATGATTGTTTTTTACTTTTATTTTGCTTACATCAGTTAAAATATCATTAATACTTTTTATTACAAAATCCTTTGTCAACGATTTCATAAATATCATAAACTCATCTCCGCCAATACGAGCAACCATATCCTTATCATCTGCATTTTGCATTAATATTTTTGAAACAGCAACTAAAACTTCATTTCCTTCTAAATGTCCAAAAGAATCATTTACAGTTTTAAAGTCATCAATGTCAATGACCATTAAAGCTTCATTATTTTTTTGTTTAGTACTGTTAAGATACTCATCTATAAAATTTTCTGATGCTTTTTGATTATAAAGCTGTGTTAATGGATCTCGTTGAGTTTGAGCAATTAATTTTTCTAATTTAGATTTGTCTTCAGTTATATCTTTCAAAACGCCAATTGTTTTGATTGGATTATGATCACCATCATAAATAACTGAACATTGAACACGAATCCATCTCCATTCATCTTTAGTTAATGATTCTAACTGTCGTATTTCAATTGTTTCACGAAGATTTCCGCGAAGTACTTCTAATAATTTACCAATATCATCAAGATGAATGCTTTTTCCATCTTTCAATATGTTAGAATAATTTTTCGTTTCAAAATTTTCTAGTTCAATTTTTCGGTCTATTTCAACTCGTTGATATATCATAAAGTTATCGTTTTTAATGTCATATTCAAACATAATATCTGTAATGTTTTGTAAAGCAATGCGATAGCGTTCTCTCTCTAACTTTAATTCAGACTCTATATTTTTTAGTTGAGTGATATCTGTAATAATGCTATTAATTTTTACGATACCATCACTATTTAAGGATTTCATTCCAGAGTCTAATACCCACATTAATGTTCCATCTTTTTTACGTATTCTATATTCAGATGAATAGGTAGTGCCTTTTGCAAAACAACGTTGGCAATCTTCTAGTGCTTTAGGTAAATCTGGTGGGTATACAGCACCTACTGCAGAGCCACCACTCATTTCAATAAACTCATCGTATGTATATCCTAATATTTTGGGTAATCCTTCATTGACATAGAAGAATGAATATGTATCATCATCATTACTTCCTTTTAATCCACCATTGATATTATTGGTAATCATTTCAATTACTTCTGTTTTTTCCTTTAGTAATCTTTGCAAATAATCATAACTTTGTGTTCCTATTTTATTAGGGAAGAATTCATCAACTTGCATTTCACTATATGGATTTGATATGTGCATATGTCTCACCAATAACTGTCCATTATTTTCAATTATTTCAAATGTACAACGCTGACACACCTCTAAAATCATTTGGTCATTTTCTTTAGTACGAATAGTATATTTTCCTACTACAATACATCTATATTTATCTTCACTTACAACTTCAAATGTTTCATTATTCATATCACAAGAAGGGACTTCATTTTGACCAGCATAAAAATAGTCTTTTATTTCATTAAAAGAAGTGAGAAACTCTTGTTCTCCTGGACCAATCCAAGTAATATCTTTTGACAGATATCTTAATACCTCATTAATATCTCGATTTACATAAAAACTCATTAAAATATGTCTTACCAATTCAGGTGCTTTTTTTGAGAGTGTGCTCATGATATTCCCCTTTCTTAATATTATATAAATTAATTATATTATACATTAATGCTTTTAAATTAGAAAACTTTGTTGAACTATGACATTTCTATGAAATAAGAAAAATTTATGCAATATTTTAAGTAAAAGTAGGTTTTTTATATAAAAACTTATTTTATCTATGTTAACTCTGATTTATAGCATCAAATGATTTTATTATAAAAACACAAATAAATCAAAAATAGTTACTCTAAATAGCCTAGTGACTTAAATTTAAATTAATTTTATTGCATTATATATTAACTTATAGCACATAGTGGGAATTTTATCATCAATTTGTCGAACGATTGTTATTAATTATACATAAATTGGAATTTTAATTTAATAAATCTATAACAGTATTTGTAATTTATTTATAGTTGAGACAGTTAAAATTAAATATCTATTAAATTTTTTATTTTATCAACATCGATATACATACCTTGTGCAATAGATCTTCCATCAATTGCAGAAAGATTACATTGTTTATACATAACTGTAACAATCTGACCATTACGTTTTATAAATCTGTATAAAAAAGGATTAATATTATTTGTGTCAATCATTTCTAAACTTTTTTTATAAACAAAATCTAAATCATCTGGATGAACAATTGCTCTTAAGTTGCCACTCATTTCACCAAAAAATTGTTCTTTTGTATAACCTATAATATCAAACATTTCCTCATTCATATATGTAATAATCATATCACCAAGTAAATCATAGCGAATGATACCTACAGGTAGCATTGAATAAAATTGTGATAAAGTACTACTTTCATCGAGATGAGTGTTTGTCATTTTAGGTATTGAATATGATTCAAATTCATTTATATAACCAGCAGTTTTAATTAAATCTAAATGTATTTTTGTTAAGATTAATTTATTTTCTGAAATAATACAATTTGCACTAAAATAGAAATTACTATATTTTTGATAATCAGTAGTTTCATCAGATAAAACAGCTTCTCCACTAATTAGTAATGAATCTGAACCAACATCATGTGGAGTTATGCTTTTATAAAGAATAGAAAATTTTTTACCTTTGATATGTTTTTCAAAGTGTTCTATCACCTCAGAAAAAGATATAAGTTCTTTTTTGTTATAAAAATCAAACCATTTAATATTTTCAATAACATTTGCTCTTAGTTTTTGCATATCTTGCATAATAAAAAATGCATCAAAGATTTTTTCTATTAAAGATTTTCCTATATCAGAATATTTGATAAACATTTTATCTGAAGTATTTTTTTTAGATAGTAACTTTTCAAATTGCTTACATTCCATAGGTTTTGCATAATAAAAACCTTGAGCAATGTCACAGTTTATGCTTTTGATAAACTCTACTTGTTGTTTTGTTTCAACACCTTCACATACTGTAAGCATACCAAGAGCTCTTGCAATATTTATTATAGAATACAAAATTGTTGTATTTTTAAAATCATTTAAGTCATGGGATAAAAATATTTTATCAATTTTTATTATATCCAAAGGGAGATTTTGCAACATACCAAAGGATGAATATCCAGAGCCAAAATCATCTATTGATACAGAAAAACCAAAAGAACGTAATTCGTTTAGTTGTTGAATAATTGTATTTGTATCTTCTATTAATATATTTTCTGTAATTTCAATGCTAAAATTTGATGTAGATATACTGTATTTCTCAGTAATATTTTTTAAAGTACTTGGAAAATTAGGGTTAAAAAAGTGAAGACGAGAAAAATTACAACAAATTGATACAAACACATCATTGTTATCAATCCATCTTCTTATATTTCTACAGTTTTCTTCAAATAAATATAAATCTAATTCTATTATAAGTCCAGAGTGTTCAAATAAAGATATAAATTTATCTGGAGTGAGAAGCCCTTTAAGAGGATGTCTCCAGCGTGCAAGTGCTTCACATCCAACTATAGTATTACTTTTTATGTTATAAAGTGGTTGGTAAAATACCTCAATTTGTTTATCCAATAAAGCATATGATATTTCTGATAAAAATTCTTTATCACTTTCTAATTTATTATAAAAATTATTATCATTAAAATCAAATGAAATGTATCTATTTTTACCTTCACTTTTAGCTTTTTTTAAAGCACTATATACTTGATTTAAAAGTATTAAAGTAGTTACATCTGATTTACCATTCCAAACTGTACTACCAATACTAAATGTAACATTAGAATAGACTTCTTTTTCATTAGGAAGTTGTATTTTTAATTCCCTAGCAGATTTTATAATAGATGTTCCCATATCATCTAATTTTTCCTTTGATATATTTGGGATAGCAATCAAAAATCCTTCTCCTTTTAAATGGCCAACTATTCCTTTAGATTCTGGAACATAATACAATAGTTTTTGAATGAGATTAATTAATAAATTTTCTCCAACTAGGTATCCGTATATATCATTGAATAATTTAAAATTATCAATATTTAATAACATAATTCCAATAGAAGTATTTTTTGAAATACAATTATCAATATATTGATATATACATTTTCTATTTGGCATTTTAGTAAAAAAATCTATTTCGTTTGAGACTTTTAATTTACAATTTCTTTTCTCTAAATCTTTAGACAATAGTTCTACTTTTTTATTTAACATTTTTATATAATCATAATTTGGCATAGCATTCCTCCATAAGATACTTTGATTTTTTGATACTAACTGTGTTTATATTAAAAATATTTAAATGTTAATTAATATTTGAACAATATACTGAAATAATATATCAATATTATTAAATTTATAAAGGTATATTTTGGAAATAAAAAATATCATATAAAAACATAATGGCATAGATGTAAATACAAAGTCAAATATATCTTTTGAAAAGCGTAGAGTCAGAAACATCATAATCAATATTATAATAGAATAATGAACAAAATATAGATATATTTAGATAGTTAACAAAATACAATTTATTTTTGAAAACTTGTTTTAGACGATTTTTTAGTATATTCTAAAATAGAATTAGGGAAATAGACGAGTTATTTATTTTTAAGAAAAAATATAATTATGGAGGTCTTTATATATAAATGAAAGATTATTATAAAATAGGAGAAATATCTAAAATATATGGTATAGGAAGAGATTCTTTAATGTACTATGAAGAAATAGGAATTCTAAAACCATTTAGAGATACCAATGGATATAGAATGTATAATATATCTGATATATGGAAATTGAATTTGATAAAAGAATTTAGAAGTTTGAATTTTCCAATGAAAAAGATAAAAGAATATTTAGACGATAGAAGTATAGAATCTACAAAAACTATATTAAATGAAGAACTTGATTTAATTGACAAAAAGATGCTTGAACTTGTAAGTCACAAGGAAAATATCATAACAAGATTAAGTTCAATTGAAAGTGTGATTCAAAATACTAAAATAGATGAGATAGAAGTTGTATATATAGAAAAAAGAAAAGCCTTAGAATTAAATGCTGATATAGAAAGAGATGAGGATTTTGATTTCTTGATTCAAAAGCTTCAAAAAGAATATGAAGACAGATTTAATATACTTGGAAATAATAATATTGGTTCTGCTTTTTCTATTGAAGCAATCAATAATGGTATCTTTAATGAGTTTAAGTCTGTATTTTGTTTTTTGGAAGATAATGAGGAGATATATAATATAGTTTTTGATGAGGGGTACTATGTAACATTAAATTATACTGGAAGTAACTCTAATAATAAAATATATATGGAAAAAGTATTTAGATTTATAAAAGAAAATAATTATAAAATAAATGCTGCGCCAATAGAGATATATAAAATAGATATACATGAAACTGGAATTGTAGATGAATTTGTAACTGAAATTCAAGTTCCTGTAAATAAATAGCTAAATTTTAATAAACTAGACAATAAATAACATAAAAAAATGTAAATTTGCCACCAATTTGCCACTTTATTATAAAATTGGTGGCAAATTGTATTTTAAGAACTTCTAAAATATTTACTGTTTCATTTCCATTCTATGTGTGACATAAGAATAAGTCTTAATTATGTTTTATATTGGTTAAAGTATAAGTAGATAGTGTTTAGATTGAAAATTAGTAATAATTATCTTTATACCCAATTAACAATATATAATTTTGATTTTCGACAACATTTATTATTTGTTTACTATATAATTTAATTAATAATGTATAAACAGGGGGATATAGGATGAAAATTAAGGGATTATTAAAAATTAACATCAATATTTATCAGACTTAAATCTTATTAGATTGATAGTCATGGATGATAAAGTAGTTAACTTATTGTTTTGGAGGGGAATTTATGTTTGAGAAGTTTAAAGTATTAAAAAGTTGGCAAAAGATATTAATTGTTATTATAGGAATTTTATTATTACCATTAACATTATTATTATTGTCTATTCTATTTTTAGTAAAAAGTGTAAATAAAAATAGTAATAAAATAGTAAAAACATTAAAAGTTGTTATAAGCCTATTTGTAGTGTTTATACTCTTAATGTTCAATTGGGTATGGTGGGGAGCAACGTTTAAAGTAGCAACGGAACCTAACTTAAATGAGCAACAGGAAATAAAAAGAAAAGAAGAACAGGATACAAAAGACAAGGAAGTAAAAGAAAAACAAGAATTAAAAGCAAAAGAAGAAAAAGATAACTTAGAGAAACAAAAGAAAAAAGAGTTAGAAGAAAAGAAAAAACAAGAGGAGTTAGAGTTAGCTCAGAAAGAAAAAGAAGAAAAGGAAAAAGCAGAAAAACTTGATAAAGAAAGCGTCGATAAGTCAACTGAAAACGTTCAAGTTCAAAATCCTAAAACTGAAGAATCAAATCCAAACAACCAAAAAACATCTGAAACTGTATATGCAAATGGAGGAAAATCTAAATCAAATAAATATCATTCTTCTCCTACTGCACATAATATGGAAGGTGCAATTTCAATGAGTAGAGAAGAAGCAGAAGCAAATGGATATGTAGCTTGTAAAATATGTTATTAGTAACAAAGAAATAGACTAGTGTTTAGCTAGTCTATTTTTTATATTATATCTCTAAAGATTCTATAAGAGGATTATCACTAAACAACTTTAACAGATTTGTCTTTTTATATCCTTTGGGTAATTTAGTATAGATAATTACTTCTAGCCAATCTCCATCAATGCGTTTAATATTCATATTTATAATTTCAATTTTAGACTGCTTAAATTTTTCTTCAATATATGAGATTGAATCAGTGCTGTTAGAAATTTTGAGAGAGACCTGCTCTGCTGTAGGGAGTTTCATCCATTTCCTATCTCTATGAAGTAGTATTTGCGTGATAACGATAATAATGCTTGAAACAATACCAAGTAAGTATAATCCACAACCAATTGCAAGCCCTGTACCTGCTGTCGCCCATATACCAGCAGCTGTAGTAAGTCCACTCACTGATTGATTTCTGATAAATATCAATCCAGCCCCTAAAAAACCTATCCCACTGACAACCTGTGCTGCAACACGGGCAGGGTCTAAACCAATACCTGGAGTACCTACTACATCATCAAACCCATATTTAGAAACAATGATTATAAGTGCTGATCCTAGTGCTACTATAAAATGAGTTCGGATTCCAGCTTCTTTTAGCCTATTTTTTCTTTCATATCCAATCAAAGCTCCACATAAACCAGCAATAATGATTCTTGCTATATATTCAAATTGAATAAGTATATGATTATTCATCTATTTAGCACCCCCCTTTTATGTAATATTATATATACTATAACACTACATTTTTTATGTGGATATAGTAACATTTGAAAATTATATGATTGTTGCACCTAAATCTAAAATCAGAAAAAGTATTTTATATATATAAAAATACTAGAAGGGATATATAAGATTATATGATTGAAGAGCAAACTTAAATTAATTAAGTTTGCTCTTTATAATGGTAAATATTTTTATTTACAATAATTAGACAAAAAAATGTCTGTATTTTTTATATCTGCAAAACTAGATTGTAAGGATGCCATAAATACTTGATGTACAATTTCAGCATTAATCTCTTTGTCATCCCAAAATAAATTTTTTGTTGTGCAAGCATCGCTTATAAGCGTAATATCGTATCCAAGTTTCTTTGCTGTTCTTACACTTGTATCAATACACATATGACTCATCATTCCACAAATCACTAATTTATCTATGTTTTTTTCTTCAAGACAACTTTGTAAACGTGTTTTAAAAAAACTATCTGGTGTATGTTTAATGATAATTTCTTCATTCTCAAGTGGAAAAACATTTTTATTTATTTTTGCACCATAAGTGTCGGGGAGAAAGAATGATGAAGTTGAACTCATTGATATATGCTGTATATGAATAATTGGTAAGTTATTTTTTCTAAAGAGTGTCAGTATTTTTTTAGCATTTTCAGCAGTTTTTTCTGTATTAAATAATTCACATTTCCCATTTTTAAAATAATCATTTTGAATATCAATTAAAATTAAAGCTATAGACATATTTATACCTCCTTTTATATTTTAATTATAATACTGCTAAATGAAATGTAAATTACTTACTTTTTGGTATGTATAGAATTATTTATTATAACAGATTCCTTTATTGTCTAAAAATTCTTGTTGTCCATGTTCAAGCATATATTCTATACCTATTTCTTGCATTATCTCTACAACTTGGAGCATTTTTTTGCCACGATTGGTAAGGAAATATTCAGTATGTAATGGATATCCAGTTGAACTGATTTTATCAACAATACCAAATTCTCTAAGTTCTTTTAATTGTTGGATTAACATTTTTTGACTTATTCCATCTATACTATGCTCTAAGTTAGAGAATGTTTTATTACATTGTCTCAACTTGAATACAATTATAGTCTTCCATTTCCCTTTAATGATATCATGTACAATTTCAAGAGGGCATGTATATTCATCTCTTATTTTTATAATATATCACCTCCATAAAATGATAATAAATTATATCACTGTTTTTATAATATGACAAATCTATATGAAGTATATATAAAATTTGTGTTTTATTAAGTTCTAAATTTCTTCTAATATAGTTCACACTTAGTACACAAATAGTTAGTAATATATAAGTAAGTAATATATTTGATACAAATTAAATAATTTTAAAATAATTTATGATAATTTAGAGGAGGAAAATATATGAATATATCAAGAAAAGCTATGAGAATAATAGAATTAGCACAAAGGATTGCAACCAAGAGAGGTATCTCAGTAGAAGAAGCCTGGGATGAGGCATTAAAAGAATATAAACAGAAATACCAACATATTGCATAGAAATTTAAAAATATAGTTCAATTTTGTAAAGTAGAAAATATAATATAATCACTGATTGATTTTTCTGAAAAAATTATAAATTTACAAATTTAAATTATTTACAAAAATTTAGAATATTTAGTAGAAGTTAATAACTTTAAATGATACTATAAATTATAAGGTATATCATTATTAACACAAAAGGAGGATGTACACTTGATTGTAAAAATAGATAATACTTTAGAAAAAAAATTCTGGCAATATGTATCACATGAAGAAAGTTTAAACTTATTTATAATTGGATATGTTGAAAACTATGGATTTAGTTCTGATTCTCAAGAAGTATGGTCTCAGACAAAAGAAGAAAGTATAACTTCTATAATATTAAAAAATAAGTCAACACTTATAATCTATAGTTTAGAAAATAATTTTGATGTAGAAGAAATGAAAAGCCATATAAAAGGATTAGATATAGAAAGTATAAGTGGAAAAAAGTGTGTAATAGATAGACTAGTGAGTATATACAAAGATTTTTATGAAAAATTGGATAATAAATTTTGTATATTAAAGAAAATAAAAGAGCTGGATTTTTCTACTATGAATGAATATAGGATAGAAAAGGCATATGAAAGAGACATTGATGAAATAGGAAAACTTTTAAATGAATCAGGATATAAGGTAAGTCCAAATTACATAGAAGCAAGAAAAGAGTACTTAAAAGAAGGTAACGTAAGAGCATATTTCATAAAAGATAATAATACTATGATTAGTACTGTATCAACTGGTATGGAAACTAGTTTTTTAGCAATGATAGTTTCTGTAAGTACAGACAAACAGCATAGAAAAAAAGGGCTTGCTAGTTATATGGTGTACAATTTAAGTAAAGAACTATTGTCAGAAGGGAAAATACCATGTCTTTTTTATAATAATGAAATAGCAGGAAAAATATATCACGATATAGGATATGAAGAGATAAATGAATGGACAATGCTTTTTAAATAATTCTAAAACACAAAACTCCATCAAGAATTAAAGTATTTATAAATAGATTTATTTTTACTATAATTCATGAGGGAGTTTTATTTTAATTAAAATGTTATTTTTTACTGCTTAAATAGTCAAGTGTTTTAAGTTTGTAACCTTCTTTTTCCCAATGTGTAAGTACTTCATCCAATATCTCAGTATTAGTTGAAGAATTTGGATGTAATAAAACTATTGCACCAGGATGTGTTCTAGAGTAAATTTTGTTTTTAGCAAACTCATGAGTAGGTTGTTTCTTTTCATACCAATCTACATAAGCAAAACTCCAAAATATAGATTTATAACCCAAGTCTTGTGTATATTTTAGAGATTGTTCACTAAATTTACCCATTGGTGGTCTAAAATATTTAGGCATTTCTTTTCCAGTAACATCTTTATATGCTTTTTCTACACTTGTAATTTCTTCTTTGAATTTTTCAAAATCTGTAATTCCAGCCATTGATGGATGACTTTTTGAGTGATTACAAACCAAATGACCTTCTTTTTCCATACGTTTTATTAAATCTGGATTACTTTTTATATAACTCTCAACTACGAAAAATTGTGCCTTTGCATTGTGTTTTTTTAGTGTATCTAGCAACTTTGGAGTGTTCCCACTTTCATATCCAGCATCAAATGATAAGTATATAACTTTTTCATTAGGGTTTCCTACATAATATGAATCATATTTCTTAAAAAAATTGGCTTCTTTTATAGGTGATGGTTGTTTACCATCCTCTCTAGGATTAAAATACCAATCATATTCATGTGTATCAAGTGTTGGACTAGAAATTTGAGTTTTTGTTTTATCTAGGGATTTAAAGTTCATACTAGCAATTCCAAAAAGTATTAAAGCGAATGCTCCTATCATAATGTATTTTTTCAGGCTATCTTTTTTCACAATGTCACCTCTTATTTAAAATTTCAAGTAAATCTTTCTTATAATATAGTTTGAATATTTATAGTTAAAAATATTCATATATACAAATAATAAATTAAAGAAGTTTCTTTTAAGATATATAAAATAACATTAATTATCTTAAACAAAATACATTATAAATGATAAAATATAAGGAGCAATTATTGTGTAGAAGTGAAATTGGTTTAACTTGAAGGGATAAAAAAATGAATAATATAATAAGTATATTGAATGATGTTGTTTTTTTAGATATAGAAGTTAGTGGAATAGACTATTTAAATTCAGAAATTTTAGAAGTTGGAGCTGTTAAAATTAAAGATTGGAAAGCTGAGACATATCAATCGTTAATAAAAAATAAAGCTGAAGTACCTATAGAAGTATTCTCTCTATGTGATAATCTTAAAAAAATTGATTTAGAAGATGCTTTTAATCTAAAAATGGTAGAAGAGGAGTTAAGAAATTTTGTAGGAGATAGTCTGATTATATGTCATGATTTAAGTTTTAAAATAAAGTTTTTTGAGTACTATATGCCAAAGCTAAAAAATAAATTTATTGATTCAATTGAGTTGGCAATTATTTTAGAGCCATATCATAAGGATTATAGTTTGGTGTATTTAAAAAGTATTTTAACTAGCGATAAATCTGAGACCAAGAATAGAGCTTTATCAGATGCTATTGATACTATAAATATTGTAAATTCTCTTTTAATAAGATTTAATAACCATGAGAAAACTAATTTAGAGCCATTAAGTTTTAAAATAAATTCATATCTAAATAAGTTTAATCTTGGAAAATGGGAATGGAGTAAATTTTTAGAAGAAGCAAACTATGATTTATCTCATGATGTAAGTATTATAAAAGAAGATGAGGAGTTTAATCCAAAAGAAGAAAATATAAAAGAAAAAGAAACTTTAAAAATTTTACGTGAGCAAGAAAAGAAATATGAAGAATTATTAAAATATAAGCATATATGGGAGAGTAAAGAGGGATTTACATATGAATATAGACCAGGTCAGTATGAGCTTACTAAGGCAATACGAGAATTGTTTAGAAATAATGAAGATGACGAAAAAATTGCGTGCATAGAGGCGCCAACAGGGATAGGAAAAAGTGTTGGATACTTATTGCCAGCTATATTAGAAGCTAGAATTAATAAAAAAAGATTGCTAATTTCTACTGATACAAAAGAATTGCAGATACAATTGATAAATAAAGATATTCCAAATGTGTTAAATTCTTTAGGGTTAAATGGTAAAGTAAGTTATGGATATATAAAGGGAAAAAACAACTATATATGTATAGATAGATTAGAAGCATATATAGCAGATTATGAGTCTCAAGAACCTACTAAAGAAGAAATATTATCTTTAATATTTTTAGAAAGATTAGTTGAAGGTGGTAAATATGGAGATATAGAAGAAATAAATTATTGGGTGTTGGATAACTTCAAGGAAATAAATACTCACTTAAGAAATATAAGTTGTGACCCAAACATGTGTAAACCTAAAAAATGTAAAAAAGATTGTCTATATAAAAATAGGACAGAAGAGTTAAAAGATGAACATATAACAGTAATAAACCACTCTTTACTGGCTAAATGGCCATATAAAGATGAAAAGCCTTTAGAAAATATAATAGTAGATGAGGCTCACAATTTAACTGAAAAAGGATATGATTTTTTTTCAAGTATCATAAATTCAAAGTCTTTAAGATACTTATTGCAAGAAATTTATCCTTATGAATTTATACAAGATAGTAGTTTTATGTATAAAAAAACTAATACAAACATGAAGAAAATAAAGGCTTTTGATAAATTCTATCATATATTAAAAATTGAAAGAAAAGATAAACAAAAGATTGCTAGGAGTATAAATCTTATTATTGAAGAAATAGATTCAATATTAGCATTTGGCAATTGTAGTGAATATGGTAATGTAAGCAATTATAACCTAAGATGGGAATTAAATTTACAAATAGATGAAATTGCAGGAAAAATAAAAAAAGATGATATAGATACTGAAGTTAGCTATAGATTGTATAGTGAAAAGATAAAACTAAGTTGTGAAAAAATAATAAAAAATTTAGTTTCAATAATAATTGTAATTTATAGGAATATTGATGATGATAGTATAGATAAAGAAACAGATATATATAAGTTTGGAAAAGCAAAGACAAGAGATTTAGAGGATATAAAAATTGTTTTTGAAATTTTCTTGGAGTATGATGAGAATGATGATTATGCAAGAATAGTTGAAATTGAAAAGAATTATAATGATTTTGAATTTAGAGTAGTTCCATTAAAAATAGCAGATTTATTTGAAGAAAATATTTTATCTCAGCTAGAGAAAGGAATATTTTTATCAGCAACCTTAAGTTTATCTCAAAATATGTCTTATTTTAAAACTACATTGGGAATAGATAGGGTTAAGAATATAGAAAAAATTATAGAACCAATTTTTGATTATAAGAATATGGTTTCTGTAGTAGCGTTTTCTGATATTTGTGAGTATAAAAATGCTGAATTTCCAAATGAAATAAGTAAAATTATATCGAATATATCATGCATTACAGAAGGGCATATGTTAGCTCTTTTTAATAGTAAAAATAGACAAGAAAAAACTTATGATATATTAAAAAAATATTTGCATGGTTTAAATTTAGAAATTTATGCTAATAAAAAAGGTGTTAGACATCTTAATGATTTAAATAGAAAGTGTGTAGTACTTGGCTCAAAAGGATGTTTTGAAGGTGTAGACATTCCAGGCGATGGTTTGGTATGTGTAACTTTGGACAAGCTTCCTAATTTAAACCCTAAAGACCCTTTGTATTATACTATAATGAAGAAGTATAATATAGATTATTACAGTATAAATTATCCCCAGATGACTATAAAAGTAAAGCAAGCTATGGGAAGACTTTTAAGAAGTAAATATGATTATGGATGCTTTGTGATTTTTGATGTTGGCACTAATATAAGCACATTAAAAAGACTAGAGCAAGATTTGCATGGTTGTAAAATTTTAAAGATGAATAGTAACGATTTTTATACTTATGCAAAAAAACACTTAAATAAATCTAGAAGCCTAATACTAAAATCTGTTATATTTGATACTATAAAAGCATTACAGGTCAATACTAAAATAGAAAATGATGAAGTTGATAAAAATACTATAAAAAAAGATATCAATGAAAATATAAGGCAAAGAGCTGTAAAAGGAGAAGTATATCATATAGATATTGAAAACAAAGATATGAGAGTAAAGTATTTCGATAAAAATTATCTAATAAATCTAGATATATTTATGAGAGAAACATAAAAACTAATGGTGGGAGTGATATATTTGGCAAAACAAAAGTTTTATGCTGTAAAAAAGGGCAAAAAAATTGGAATATATGAGACATGGGATGAGTGTAAAAAACAAGTAAATGGATTTTCAGGAGCTGAATACAAGAGTTTTACTACATCACAGGAAGCAAAAGAGTATGTTTATGGAGCAACAAAACCAACATTTAAAGAAGATGAAGAATTTATAGAAGCATATGTTGATGGTAGTTATGAGCATTCAATAAAGATGTATGGTTCAGGTGTTGTAATTCTAAAGAAGAATGAAGTTATAAAAACTTATAGTAAAAATGGAAAAGAGCAAACTTTAGTAGGTATGAGAAATGTGGCGGGTGAGATAGAAGCTTCTAAAATTGCAATGCAGTACTGTATTGATAATAATATTCAAAACCTGATTTTATATTTTGACTATGAAGGTATTGAAAAGTGGTGCACTGGAGTTTGGAAAACAAATAAAGAAGGAACTATAGCATATAAAAACTTTTATGATAGTATCAAAACTGAGTTAAATGTCAGATTTATGAAAGTTAAAGCGCATTCTGGAAATAAATACAATGAAGAAGCTGATAAGTTAGCCAAAAAAGCTATTGGTATATAATTAGGAATTAGCATGCTATTAAAAAAACATTGACTTATAACCAAAAAAGCAGGATTGTATTATAATAAGATAAGTTTCTGATTTCAAAATAATTGATATTATTATCAATTAAGTAAAACTCATTTAATATAATGCAATCTGCTTTTTTATATGTCAAAAGTATAAAATTTTATATTATGTCTAATTAGAATTGACCATAAAGACCTTCAAGTTCTTCTTTTAACAATTCAGGGTCATTTATACCAATAGACATAGTTCTAGCTAATATATTTGCCTGGTCATAAGTTGATGTCCAAGAGAATACACCACCTAAACAGTTTCTAAGCACATATTGAGTTTTTAAGAATATAGATAATGAATCATCATATGACATTGCAAATTCTCCATCTTTAACTAAATATGGAACCTGAGCAACTCTATCAAATCTATATTCATATCCATTTTTATTTATATAATCTTTTCTAAGTTCATCATAAGTTCTTGTTATAGTGGCACCTAATCTTCCATAAAATGGAAGGCCAAGAAGGATTTTTTCAGAAGGCATTCCAGCATTTTCAAGGTTTCTAACCATTGCATCAACACTATATCCTGGTAAGGATAAGTCTGAGTCAAAAAGGTTTGCCTGATGTTTTCTGCCATTTGGCCCTGTTTCACCTGCTGTGAAATCATAACTCATAAGATTAAAATAATCTATTATTGGAGCTATTTTATCTATTTCAGCACTTGAGTTTATATATCCCATATCCCCTGTTCCAGCTACACTAAGCCATTTCTCATCTCCTATAACGTCTCTTATAGCTGTTAGTAAAAGTGTGAAATTTTCTCTATCTTGAGGTCTCGATTTTATACCAGCTGCACTACTTCCAGGATATTCCCAGTCGATATCAACTCCATCTAAAGCATATTCATTTATCATTTGATTGACTTGTCTTGCAAAGTTATATCTGGATGTAGGCGTTAAAGCTGCATCGGAGAATCCTTCAGCTCCCCAACCACCAATGGCTACAATTACTTTTAAGCTAGGCTTTTCAGCTTTAAGCGCAAGCAATTGGTTTAGGAATCTAGGATAAGGAATAAATAAATTACCATATTGGTCTATTTCAGCAAATGCAAAAATAACTGCATCTAATAACTGAGCATCTACATTAGTTGGATTACCAAGAACATATTCCATTACAATAGGATTTATATCTGGACAATTTATATTTTCAACTATTGGATTATATGGGTCATTTATTTGTGGTCTAACTAACTTCTTTGAGTCTTTTAATGTTTTCATAGCTATTTTTTTAGAATTTTTTTCACTTGTATAATCATAGTTTTTATAATTTTGTTTATAGAAATCCTCATAGCTATTATCTTCTTTATCGCATTTATCATAGCTATTATCCTCTTTACTACATTTATCGTATTTGTATTTTATTTCATCACAGGATTTATCTTTAAGTTTATCCTGTTTGGAGTTATGAATTTTGTTAGTATTTTTAGTATGTTTTTGTTCGAAATCACAACTATCTTTAACATCCTTATTGTATTCTTGTTTGTGGTCATGAGATTTGTTTATACACTTAATATTTTCTTGTTCGTAATCATTTTCAATATTTTTAGTATGTTCTTTTTTACAACTGTAAGTATCATCAATATTTTTAGTATATTCTTCATCTGTGTAATTATCTGGCACAAAACATAAGTACCAATCCATACATGAATACTTTTTATTACAACTATTTACTCTATTTTTTAACTCTTTATAGTTTTTAGGATATGGCAAGATAACAGGCATTCCAGGGAACCAGTTTGCAGGAGTAACTACATTATCTCTATCACTAGTTTGAAGAGCATCTACTATTCTAAGTATTTCTGGTATATTTCTTCCTGTAGTCAATGGATAATAAAGAATAGTTCTTAATATTTGATTATTATCTATAATAAATACAGAACGGATAGTAGATGTATCACTCATTGGTTTTGATATCATGCCATATAATTTGGCAATTCTCATATCTCTATCTTCTATGATAGGGAATGGGATTTCTACACCTGTAAGTAAAAACATATTGTACATCCAAGCTAAATGAGAGCTATTGCTATCAACACTTAGGCCGATTAATTCTGTATTTCTTTTCTTAAATTCATCATAATATTTAGCAAAGCATAAAAATTCAGTAGTACAAACTGGTGTAAAATCACCAGGATGTGAAAATAAAACAACCCAATTACCTTTGTAATCAGACAGTCTAATAGGGCCATCTGTTGTATTGGCTTTAAAATCAGGAGCCTTGGATCCTAAACTTGGCAAATTTGGCATGTAAATCACCCCTCAATAAATTATCATTTATTTCATTCTATTAATTAGCACAGATTAGTGTTACTATTTTATTAAAATGAAGGAATACTAATGTCAAAAAAAGATATTTATTAAAAATATTTAATATTTTCGTAATATAAATGACAATAATAATTGCTATTTTTTTACTAATTTGGTATAGTAATGGATAAGGGGTAGTGTCAATATTAGTGATTATACGAGGTGATTGGATTGAAAAAAATTCTAAGAATTTTAGTTATCTCCATGATGATATGTTTTGCAATGACTTTTGCATTAGTATTAATAAATTCAGTTATGGGAGTACATGTAGGATTGGATTATTACTTTTTAATGGCGAGTGTGCTTACAGTATGCTTGACTACAGGAGTTGTTTTATGCAATGCTAGAAAAATATTTGCTAACAAAACTATACATACAACAAGAATGAAAAATGTCAGTGCTAATAAAAAACAAAAAAGTCATTCTAGGGATATAAAGAGAAAGATATCATAATTTATGTAAAGGAAATATTTATGTATAAAATAATGATTGGTAGGTAAAATAAAAACACGATTTAACTTGTGTTTTTATTTTTTTTCAGGAATTATGATATAATAACCAATAAGAAATTTAGTTTATCATAAATATAAATATTGCTAAATAGAGAGGGAACTATAATGAATTTTAGAGATTTATTTGAAAAAACTGTAGATTTTATTGATGAAAAAAGAAAATCTATAGTAGCAGTTTCATTATCAGCATTAGGCATACTTGTTTTAATCATAGTATTTTTCTTAAGTAGTAATGAATTTAGTGTAGGAAATGAAGCAAATGAGTTGTTAAAAATTGTAGAGAAAAGACAATACTCTATTGCTGTGGATTACTATGCAAGTGTAGATAAAAAGTTTTCTGATTCAAAAATGGAAAGGTTTAATAAATCCATTTCTAAAAAAATAAATAAATTATTATTAAATAGTGGTGACAAATATTTAGATGGAGATATAAGTCAAGAAAGTTTTATTGGATTAATAAATACAGTAAAATCATTAGATAAAATAAATATAAATGTAGATGATTTAATAACTCAAGCTAATAGAGTTGGAGAAATGTATAAAGAAGAAAATATTACTTACAATGTGGCAATTTCTTACATAAATACTATTTCAATTTTAAATGGTATAGGTGGCAACTTAGATGTATACAAGCAAAATGTAGAAACAATTAAAGAATCTAGAGATGTTTATGACTCTGCAGTAAAAGACCAAAAAGTATATAAATATTATGATGCTATTGAAAAATATAATAAAGTATTAAAAGAAGACGAAAAATATTACAACCTAGCTCAAAACGCTAAAAAACAATGTGTTGAAGAAATGTATGATTACTATATAAGTAAAGCAGAAGAAGCAAACACTTCTGGTGATTATGAGAAAGCATTACAGTATATAGACTATCTAAAAGAAGACTATTCAGACGATGAAAAGGTACAAAGTTTAGAGAAGAAATATAAAAAGAATTTATCATTGTATACTTTAACATCTGATGACATTATAAATATAATCTCTAAAAAAAGTGGGAAAGAAAAGGCAAATCTATCTATAAACTCACTTCCACAAATGGTAAAAAACGATAAATACTATTATGCTGAG
The DNA here is from genome assembly GCF_020658175.1 of Clostridioides sp. ES-W-0018-02. Lineage (NCBI taxonomy): Bacteria > Bacillati > Bacillota > Clostridia > Peptostreptococcales > Peptostreptococcaceae > Clostridioides > Clostridioides sp. ES-W-0018-02. The sequence goes on from NZ_JACVVY010000004.1 coordinate 407,257, forward strand.
GTATATGAGTATGATAAATTAATAAATGAAGTTTTAATAAGTGCAAAAACTAAAGATTTATATTCATATAAAGATGGTAAAAAAGATTATAAGGTGGACTATGGAGAAGGATATTTTAGAATATTAGAAGATGGAAGCTATCAATTTGGTATTACTAAAGATAAAGCTAAATTTGTGTTGACTAATACTCTTGATGAAAAAGAAAATAAATACAAAAAGGTTGATATATTGGATATAGAAAAAGCTGATAAATATGTAAAAAGTAAAAAAAGTTTAGAAGAATTATTTGGAAAACAAAAAAATATTTATTATTATGCTGTAGTAAACAAAGGTTTATTTAGAGGAAAAGAAGTTTATGCTATCAACATATACAATGAAAAAATATATTCTATATCAGAAAAAGGATTGAGTGAATATTAGTTATTTATATTGATAATGTTAAATTATTATATAATTAAAAAGTTTTTGGGTTTTTAAGGCACATTATGTAGTAATATAATAGTAGGTGTATATAAATAATTTTATTGTAAGGAGAAGTAAGGGATGATTAATGTGAACAAAAAGCTAGTTATAGCTATTGGAGCTGTAGCATTATTATTAGTAATATTTGTAGGTATAATGTGTATGCAGTTTAAAGGGGAGAAAATAGCAAAAAACACATATGTTAATAGCATAAGTGTTGGAGGATTAACTAAATCTCAGGCTAAGCAGGAATTAGCTAAAAAATACAATTTAGATAATGTTGAATTTAATTACAACGATAGAAGTTGGAAAGTTAAAAGTCAAGACCTAAATTTATCTGCTGATTTGGATAAAACTGTAGAAAATGCATATAATTTAAATAGAAAGAATGGTTTCTTTAGCAACCTATCAAAAACTATTTCAGCAAATTTTGGTAAAAAGAGTAATTTAGTAGTAGTAACAAATTATGATAAAAATAAGTTAAAAACAGAAATGGAAAAAATAGCTAAAGAAATAGATGTAGAGGTAAAAGATGCAACAATTGATATAAGTAGTGATAAGGTAAAGGTTGTACCAGATTCTGATGGCCTTAAAATGGATATTTCTAAGAGTATGAATAGTTTTGACAGTCAGATTAAAAAAGGAAAGTATACAAATAAGTTAGTGGTAAAAGCTACTTCAGCAAAAATAAAAAAAGAGCAACTTGCTAATATAGACACAAATTTAGGTAAATATGCAACAACATTTAAAACTTCTCAGGTAAATAGAAGTATAAATATAAAATTAGCAACAGATAGTATAAGTAATATTTTACTTATGCCAGGAGAAACTTTTTCGTTTAATGAACATACAGGAAAAAGAAGCAAAGCGAATGGCTACAAAAGTGCTCCTGTTATAGTAGAGGGAGAAATGGAAGAGGATTATGGTGGAGGAGTTTGTCAAGTTTCATCAACTCTATATAATTCTGTTTTATATGCAGGCTTAGAAATTACTAATGTAAAAAATCATACTATACCATCAAGTTATGTTCCAAAAGGAAGGGATGCCACTGTTGCAGACAGCGGAATAGATTTCTTATTTAAAAACAATCTTAAGCATCCAATTTACATAAAAAATTATGTTTCAGGAAATCAAATTGTTTGCAATATATATGGAAGTGCAGAGGATAAACAAAATATAACAATATCAACAAAATTAGATGGAGTTTCACAAACTACAATGAAGAGGGTCAATGATTCTTCAATGCCTAAAGGAAAAGAAAAAGTAGATAAGAGTGGAAGAAATGCATACTCTGTATCAACATATAGAACATTTAATGATGCAAATGGCAAGAAAATTAAAACTGAAAAAATAGCTAATTCATATTATCCTAAGAAGGAAGGTATTATATTAGTTGGAACTATGGAACCAAAACCAGAAGAAAAGCCAAAGACAGATGAAAATAAAGATAATCAAAATACAAATAATCAAAATACAGATAATAAACCAAAACCAGAAACACCACCAACTGATAATAAACCTAGTGAGACACAACCACAACCACAAGCTTAAAGTTCTCAAGAATAGGATTTATGTAGAGTATTAAAAAATATAAATCTAAATAGGAGGGATTACTTTGAATTTAAATAATATAACTAATTACGTTCAAAGTATTTGCGAGAATATTTCTAATGTGTTAGATGTAGATGTTACTTTAGTTACAAAAGATTTGACTAGGATAGCAGGAACAGGAATATTCAGAGGTAAAATAGGAGAAACAATATCAGAGAAATCTGTGTATTCTCTTGTTTTAAAAGATGGAAAATCCTATGTTATAAATAAGGAAATAGAAGAGAACTGTAATAAGTGTGCAAATAGAGAAAACTGTAAAGAGTTAGCAGATATATGTACTCCTGTTAAAATGGGAGAACATATACTTGGAATATTGGGTATAGCTGCATTTAATGAAGAGCAAAAAGAAAAGATACTTTCAAAAGATAAGGAATTAACTGCTTTTGTAAGGAGTATGTCTGATTTAATATCTTTTAAATTGGATGAACTATACAAACAAGAGGTTAAGACTATGGATGACCTTGAAAGAGAAGCTATAGAAAATGCTATCAAAAAATATGGCAGTAATACAGAAGGAATGAAAAAAGTAGCAGAAGCATTGAATATAGGTATAGCTACTCTTTATAGAAAAGTAAAAAAATTCAACATTAAAAGTTAGTAATATTGTAAAAAAGGTAACCTTTTCATAAAAAGAATTGGATTACCTTTTTTATTGTGAGAATAATGGCAAAAAATGTATAGTTTTGACTTGACATATTAAATATGTTATCTTAAATATATATTTTGAAGTGGAGGTGATTATTATTTTAGTAAAAGATATAAAACAAGATATAGAAAACATGCCTAGAAAAATTTTAGATATATCTTTGATAGAAGAAAATAAAAGCGATTTAACTTTTTTTAACATAGAAGAAGAAGATGGTGATGAGACACTAAAAGCATTAAAACAAAGCTATGTGACTACTAATTATAAAGAAGAGACTCTTTTAAATTTACAAGGAGCTTTGAAGTCAAAGTCAGATACAACATCAAAGGAGTTAAAATTAGAATCATATAAAAGGTACAATAATGCATTGGACTTAGCGTATAAAGACTATATAACTAGTGCTGTTAATATGGTAAATAAAGCTTTAGAAATAAATCCTAAAGATATTGATATATTAAATCTTAGAGGGCTTCTAAAGTTATTAAAATGCGATTTTGCTAAATCATTTGAAAGTTTTTATACTGCTCTATGTTATGAAAATAATCATATATCAAGAAAATATGTTAATTTAATTTCATCTGAAGATTTCAAAACATTTTTAGGCAGATACAATCATTCTATAAGGTTTATAAATGAAGAAATGAATTATGAGTCAATACATATTTTGGAGAATATAGTAGAGGAAGAACCACAACTAATAGAACCATATGTAATCTTATCTTTATTGTATGATAAACTAGGTAATGTAAAAAAGAGAGAAGGATATTTGGATAGACTCAAAGAGATAGATAAAGATAATCCAGTATTTGAAAAAGAAGAAGAGAAACCAGAAGATACAAGTAAAAAAGAAGAGGAAAAACGAGTTAAAAAGAAGAAGAAAAATAGCTTACCATATATTATATTTGCTTGTATTGTAATTGCAATGGGTGTATATTTTATTCAAAGTAAAAAGAGAATAGAAACCTTGAATAATCAGATAAGTAAGAAAGATGAGAAGTTAACTGAAACTGATAAAAAACTGGGTGAAACAAATAAAGAATTAGAAAAAACAAATAAAGAGTTAGATGAAGCTAAAAATAAAGAACCAGAAAAAGAAATCACTGTAGCTAATGAGGAAGACTTATACTATAAGGCTTTAGATTTAAAGAAAAATAAAGAGTATGAAAAAGCGATAGATAGTTTCAAAAGTATAGTTTCCTCAGGAAAAACTAAAAAATACATTTCTGAATCAATATATCAATTAGCAATAACAAATAAAGCATTGAAAAATAAGGATGAAGCTATAAAGTATTATAAGAAGTATATAAATACGTATACTAAAAATGACCAGTACTATGATGATTCCTACTATGAGTTAGGCATGCTATATTATGATAATGGAGATTTAGAAAATGCAAAAAAAACTTTTTATAGTTTAAGAAGTGAAGTTCCAGATAGTATGTATAACAATTCAAAAACAAAAGAAATTTTAAGCAAAAAATAGATTTATATAATTAAGTTTTTTGAAACAACCAAGTATGTATTTTATTAAATTAAAATAAAAATAAATTTAAAGAGAGATTGTATTAAATCATAACTTTCTATTTGAAGAAAGATATTTGCTTGTTTATAAGACTACAAATATATGGTTTGAAACAATCTCTTTAGTTTTTGGAGGTGGAAAATGAAAGTTTTCAATCAATTAGTAATAATTTTATGTATATGGGTAATAGGAGAGTATATAAGCTCATTTATACAAAGTGTTATACTTATTCCTGGGAGTATAGTTGGCATGCTATTATTATTCATATTGCTACAATTTAAAGTGTTGGATTTAAGCAGTATAGAAAATATAAGTGGATTTTTCCTTGATAATATGGCTGTATTTTTTATACCAGCGGGAGTGTCTCTTATAAAATCACTAGACCTAATAAAAGAAAATGTATTAGTACTTTTACTAGTTATATGTCTAAGTACATTAGTAGTAATGTACACCACTGGAATTATAGTGGAAAAAATGATAAAAAAGAAGGAAGAAGGACAAAAGAATGTATAATGTATTACAAACACCAGTATTTGGTATAATAGTAACAATCGTGTTTTTTAATTTAGGGAGATACATTCAGCGAAAAACAAATAATCCTATATGTAACCCTATGTTAATTGCTATTGTAGGAATCATATTATTTCTAAGCATAACAAAAATTCCTTATGAAAATTACAAGATAGGAGCAGATAGCATAAATTTCTTTTTAGGACCTGTTACAGTAGTGCTTGCAGTTCCACTTTATAAACAGTTTGAATTATTTAAAAAGCATATGCTTGAGATTGTTATAGGAATAGGTTGTGGTATAATAATTTCTTTTGCATCTGTATTAATAATTGGTAAAATAGCTAATTCAGATGTAAGTATAATAAACTCTCTTATTCCAAAATCTATAACAACACCAATGGGAATATCTTTAGCAAATTCTTTAAATGGTGTAGAGTCAATAACAGTAGTAGCTATAATTTTTACAGGTATTTTTGGTGGGATGGTTGCTTCTACTGTATTTAAACTTGGAAATATAAATCATCCAGTTGCTAAAGGAATTGCACTTGGGACATCAGCACATGCTCTGGGAACAACTAAAGCTTTTGAACTTGGAGAAGTAGAAGGAGCAATGAGTGGAGTTTCTATTGGGGTTTCTGGTACGATTACAGTAATATTAATCCCAATTATAATGAATTTTATGTAAAAATATAAAGTAACAATAGGCGTCTTTGAATACTTAAAACAAAATAAAATAAAAAAATTTTAAAGTAAAAACTGAATGGAAAAATTGCAAATAATGAAATAAAAAAATCATGTACTGAAATTATAAAAATAAAAATTTCATTTAAAACTTAATTATGAATAAAGAATTATATGGTTAAGTTTACTAAAATACTATAAAAATAAATATTTAAGAAAAAATACTATAAATTTACTATATTGCAAGTTGCATAATATATAGTATCATATTGTGCTAGAAGAATTTTAATTTGGAGCATAAATGAGAGAATTTAAGTACTTTGAAATTTTGGAATATAAAAAAATGCACTAGACATATATATAAAAGATACTATAATAGATGATGTAATAGATGACAGTTCAAGAAACTCTATGAAAAAATTTGCTTGAAATATTATCTATTACATCAGTAATAATATATATAAAAGTAAGTTTTTAAAATTCTAAAGATTTATAAGAATTGAAGGGAGAAAGAAATGAGTGAAGTTAAGAATACCCTACAAAAACATCCAGCTTTAAGATATTCAACAATGCTACTGGGGATGTTGATGACATCTATAGGAATAAATGGGTTCTTAAGACCAGCACATCTATTAAGTGGAGGTGCTACAGGTATAGCAACATCTATAAACTATTTGACAAATATCAATGTGGGTCTATTAACATTTTTAATCAATATTCCAATATTTATTTTAGGTTTTATATACCTAGAAAAAGAATTTTGTATTTCAAGTTTATTAAATATGATTGTATTTTCATTATTATTAGGTGCAACTCAGGAAGTAAGTAATATCATACCTATCAATGATATATTGCTTCAAAGTGTGTATGGAGGTATATTATCTGGTTTAGGAGTTGGTATTGTATTTAGAACTAGGTCTTCTCAAGGTGGTACAGACATTATAGCTGCAATACTAAAAATTAAGAAAAATATAGAAATGAAAGATACTGCTTTAGCAATAAATGGTTTGATAGTACTTACAGGAAGCTTTTTATTTGGTTTAGATTTAGCATTATATACTCTCATAGGATTATTTCTAAATGCATATTCAATGACTTTTATTAAAGATGCAATGAATTATCAAAAATCTGTTATGGTAATGTCAACTGAAGTCGATTTGATAGCAGAAGACATAATGAGAAGTTTAGTTAGAGGTGTAACTTTCTTGGATGCAGAGGGTGCATACACTCATCAAAAAAAGAAGATTATATATACAATAGTTGCATCAAGTGAGATACCAAAGATAAAGGATATAGCTTTAAAATATGATAAAAAAGCATTTATATCTGTAAATGATGTTACAGAGGTAAAAGGAAGAGGATTTAAAGCAAAAGACTTATAAACTATAAAAATATAAGCTGAGGGTTTGTAATATGTAAATTTATATATTATAGTCCTCAGCTTCTTTTATTTAAAAATATAATAAATATGGTTTATTTACTATTTGTGTATCACTTTAAAAGAGGTTATTTTAAAATTAAAATTGAAAAAATTACTCAATGTGTAGAAAACATGACCAGTATTAGGATATAATAAATTTAATAGATTTAATAAAATATCTATGAATAACGTTGGAGGAATGGCATTATGAATTTATCTAAAGAATATGTTGATTTGTATGATAATTATTTAAAATATATAAATGAAGTAAATAAAGAGATTAAGAGCATAAAAAATATGAAAAAACGTGTTTTAAAAAAGGGTGATTTTGCATCAGAAAGTGAAGTCTTGGAATTAGAAGGAAAAACAATTCGTGATATAGATGATGTCGATACAAAAAAGCCAAAAAACAAAATATATAAATTTTCTAATGGAGATGTATATGTAGGAAAGTTTTTAGAAGGAAAGATGGAAGGTCAAGGTTCATATACTTTTTTTGTTGATGAAGGAACTGATATGGAGTACATAGGAGAATTTAAACAAGATAAAAAAAATGGAAAAGGAAATTTTGTATTTTCAAACGGTAATGAGTATATAGGTTATTTTGAGGAAGACATGATGAATGGCATTGGGAATATGCTCTATAACAGTAAAGATGAATATATTGGAACTTGGAAGAATGGCAAAAAAGATGGAAAAGGTATTTATAAATGGAATGATGGATGTATATATGCAGGAGAATTTAAAGGTGGAAAGATGGAGGGATATGGTATTTGTTATAATAGTGAAGGAGAAATACTTTATGAAGGAGAATGGAAAAATAATTTGATTCATGGAAAAGGAACTTACATATGGTCAAAAGGAAAGAAGTATGTAGGAGAGTTTATGCATGGTAAAAAACATGGTCAAGGTACTTTTTATCTAAATAATGAATTAGTTTATGAAGGAACTTGGAAATTTGATAAGCCATCTATCTTTGATAGAACTTTAGATGAAATATTTTCATTAAGATTGTAGCTTTATCTATTAATAGGTAAAGCTTTTTTATAATACTTATTAAATAAAAAACATATAAAGAGATGTTAATAGGATTTAATTAGTATATATTATCAGTATTAATACATGATAATGTATATATTAGAAATTTTTAGTGAAGCTTTTTAAAGGAGGAATATATTGAAAAAATTAATTGCTTTAGTATTAGTAATACTTATTGTTTTATTTTATAGTCCTGAATTATTGAGAGAAGTAGATGATTTGAAGGAAAAATTTTTTCAAAGCGAAATATGGAATGAGTTTTTAGATAAAATAAACTTAAGTGATAATTCAAAGAAAAAGGAAGATGAGAAAAATCAAAGCTCACAACTAAATAATAATGGAGAGAATAATTTAAACGAGACTAATATAAAAAATTTTGAAAAACTAAATTTAGGAGAAAACTTAAATCAAGTTTTAGCTAATATTGGAAAGCCTGGTAGAATTGATACTAGTGAATATGGATTTGACTGGTATGTATATAATCAATATGGAAAAGATTTTGCAATGGTTGGTGTTGAAAATGATGAGGTAGTTGCACTTTACAGTAACTCTATGAACTCATGTGAAAATCAAGATATAAAAATAAATCAAGATAGACAAACAGTAAGAAACAAGATTACTCCATTAAAATATAAGAAAAAAGGAAATACTAGATATATAATAAATTCAGAAAATCAATATGATATAATAAATAAGGAAGGTAAATATATTACAATTTTCTACGATATTCATGAAAAAAATAGAGTTTGTTCATATTTAATAATTGATAAAAGTACAGAAGATGAGTTCAAAGAATTATATCCAACTGATAAAGAAGAACTTAAAAAATGCTTTGAATTTGAAATTATAGACCTTGTAAATAGTGTTAGAAATCAAAGAGGATTGAATTCACTAAGATACAGTGAGCAAGCCACTTTAAGTTCAAGAAAACACAGTGAAGATATGAGAGATAATAATTTTTTTGACCATATAAACAAAAAAGATGAAACTCCTTTTGATAGAATGAAAAGAGAAGGAATAATATATACTTCAGCAGGAGAAAACATAGCAGCAGGACAGATTAATGCAATATATGCACATGAAGCTTGGATGAATTCAGAAGGACATAGAAAAAATATTTTGGGGAATTATAATAATATTGGAGTTGGAGTAATATTTGGAGGAAGTTATAAAACGTACTACACTCAAAATTTTTATAAATAACTAAAATATTTGAAAGGAAGTTTAAAAATGACACCAGGGAAAAAAAAGACAATATTTAAGAGTTTAATAGCAGTAGTCTTGTTTTGTGGAATAATACTAATAGCCAATTTTAGTAAAGTTTCTGCTTTAATGATGGAAACGAATGAAAATATTTTAATTAAACATGGTTCAAGGGAAAAGAAACTAATAGCAATTACCTTTGATGATGGACCTCATCCTAAAGAAACTGATCAAGTTTTAGATGTGTTAAAGAAGTATAATGTAAAGGCTACATTTTTTATAGCTGGAAAACATGCACAGTGGTATAAAGAACCACTGGTAAGAGCAAGTAAAGAAGGGCATGAAATAGGAAATCATACTTTTAATCATCCTGATATAAGCAATTTAACTTCTAGTCAAATTGAAGAGGAGATTGTTAAGTGTGAAGAAATTTTAAAGAAAGTTACTGGAAAGAAACCTACATTATTTAGACCACCATTTGGGAGTTACAGAGAAAAGGATTTAGTAGAAATTGCAAAAAAGCATGATTACAAAGTAGTTTTATGGACAGGCGTAGATGTGAGGGATTGGAAAAATCCTGGAGCTAATAGTATCGCAGATAAAATAATTAATAAAGTACAAAATGGAGATATAATACTTTTACATGACTATGCAACTGATGATACAGTCAAAGCTTTGGATATATTTATTCCAAAGATGATAGAAAAAGGTTTTAAGTTTGTTACAGTTTCTGAATTAATTAAATAATTTTTTGGGGGGGAGATTTATAGTATGATTCTCATGATAGACAATTATGATTCTTTTGTGTATAACTTAGTACAATACATAGAAGAATTGGGGGAAACAGTTATAGTAAAAAGAAATAATGAAATAACATTAAGAGATATTGAAGAACTAAATCCAGAGATAATTGTGTTATCTCCAGGTCCATGTTCTCCAAAAGAAGCTGGGGTTTGTATAGATATTGTTGAATATTTCAAAGATAAGAAGCCTATACTAGGAATTTGTTTAGGTAACCAAACTATTGGACATGTTTTTGGTGGTAACATAATAAAAGCACAACAACCTGTTCATGGAAAAGTATACAGTATAAACCATAGTAATAAGGGAGTTTTTAGTAGTCTTAAAAATCCATTAAATGTTACTAGGTATCATTCGCTTATAATTGATTCTGATACCGTTCCAGATGAACTTGAAGTTACAGCAACAACAAGTAAAGGTGAAATAATGGGAATTAGACATAAGAAGTATTTAATAGAAGGAGTACAATTTCATCCAGAAGCTATTTTATCAGAGTATGGTCATGAAATGCTGAAAAACTTTATAAAAGAAGCTAGGGAAAGGATACATAGATAAAATGATAAGAGAAATAAAAACTAAATTAAATTCTTTTGAGATATTTACTATTTTTAGAAATGAAAATGATAGTTTTATATTAGATAGTGCTATGGACAAAGAAAAGTTAGGAAGATATTCTTTTATAAGTAGCCAGCCATTTAAAGTGTTAAGATATAAAAATACTGATGAAAATCCATTAGAAAATTTGAAAAAAGAATTAGATAAATATAAAGTTGTAAATAAAACTGACTTACCGTTTATAGGTGGAGCTGTAGGATATTTGTCTTATGATTTGGGAAATTATATAGAAAAATTACCTAGAACTGCTATAGATGATATTGAAATGCCTGATATATATTTTGGATTTTATAACCATGTTATAGTAATAGACCATTTGAAGGGAAAAACTTACATAGCCACTCCAGATATAGATATAAAAGTAGAAGAAAAAATAATAGCTGATATAGAAGAAAAAATATTAACAGGAGAGAAAAAAGGAATAGATAGTATATGCTATCAGGAAAAAGATGTAAAACCTATTCAACTTAAATCTAACTTTACAAAGGAAGAATTTAAAAATGCAGTTGGAAATGTTAGAGAGTACATAAGACAAGGTGACATATATCAAGCTAATTTGACACAAAGGTTTAGTGGGGAAACAGAATTGACAAGTTTTGAGTTATATAGAGATTTAAGAAGATTTAGTCCAGCACCATTTGGAGCATTTTTAAATTTTGAAGAAGCACATATCTTATCAAATTCTCCAGAGAGATTTATAAGATGTATTGATAAAAAAATAGAGGCAAGACCAATAAAAGGCACTCGACCAAGAGGTAAAAATAAGGAAGAAGATTTAAAGCTTCAAGAGGAGCTTAAAAATAGCGAAAAAGATAGAGCAGAGTTACTTATGATAGTGGATTTAGAAAGAAATGATATTGGTAGAATATCCAAAACTGGAAGTGTCAAAGTTCCAGAGTTGTTTGTAATTGAACCTTATGCAAATGTAAATCATCTGGTTTCAACAGTTGTAGGTGAACTAAAAGATGATAAGGATGCTACTGATATAATAAAAGCAACTTTTCCAGGTGGTTCTATAACAGGAGCACCTAAAATTAGAGCAATGGAAATCATAGATGAACTGGAACCAACACAGAGAAATGTATATACTGGTTCAATTGGATATATAGGTTTTAATGGTGATATGGATTTTAATATAGCAATTAGAACTATAATAAAAAAAGACAAAAAAGTATACTTCCAAGTTGGAGGAGGCATGACTTGGGATTCTGACCCAGATGAAGAATACCAAGAAACACTAGATAAAGCAAAATCTATAATGAAAGCCTTGAGGGGATATTATGAAGAATAATTTAAGCTTTAATAGTAGCTTGAGTAAATTTGGAATTGGGTTATTTGAGACTATTAAAGTTAAAGATGGTATAGCTATAGATTTAAATACACATATAGATAGGATGCTCAATTCGATAACATGTTTGGATTTGAATATAAATTATGAAAAGCGATTTCTAATAGATGAAATTATTAAATACATAAAAAAAGAAAATATTATTAATAAAGCACTTAGGATTACCGTTTTTGATGAAGGTTACAATATATCTATTAGAGAAATTCCATATAATAAAGAAGCATATAATAAAGGTTTTAAATTGACTATATCTCCTATAGTTAGGGGAGATAGCCTAATTTATAGACATAAGACTACTAATTATTTTGAAAATATATATACTAAAAATATTGCAAATAAGAATGGATACAATGATGGTATATTTATAAATTCAGATGGTGTGATTTTAGAATGTTCTATGAGTAATATATTCTTTATAAGAGGAAGTAAAGTATATACACCCAGTAGTAAATTACCAATTTTAAATGGAACAATAAAAAAAAGGATTATAAAGATTTGTGACGAATTACATATAGAGTTGATGGAAAATGAAATTAACATATCAGAAATTAGTAGTTTTGATTTTGTTTTTGTCACAAATAGTCTTATGGGAGCAATGAAAGTTACAGAAATTGACAAGACAGAATTTGGCAGAGAAAATATTATTTTTAATAAAATAATAGAGTGTTTGTAATAAATTAAAATATTAACAATTTATTGGAGATAAGAGATGGCAAGTCATACTTATAAAGTATATAGTGAAAATATTAAAAAAATAATAGACAATCCAAATACATTAGCAGTATTTCTAGTGGGTTCTAGTAAAGATGTAGATTTTAGTTTTTATAATGTAGAAGTTAATGATATTGATGTATTCGTTTTTGTAAAAGAAGGGGAAAAACAAGAGCGAGTACTGTTTGAACAAAAGGGAATAGAATTTGATATAAATTATTTTTCAAAAGATGGTGTAAAAAAATTATTGTCAGATAGAGAGTACTTCTTTGTGAAAGAGATGAAGGATGCTAAAGTACTATTTGATATGGAGAATATATCCAATACTATAAAAGATATGAGCAGAGATATTTACTTAAAAGGTCCTAGCAAATTGTCTTTAGAAGAAAAGTCTTTTTTAAAACAAGATATTGAAACAAAAATATCAAAGTTGAAAAATAAAGAAAAATTTGATGTTTTTGAATATCATTTTTTGACGAATTTATATTTAAAAGATATAATAATTGGGTACTTTAATATAAATGATAAATGGGTACCAAAAGATAAAAAATTGCTAAAAGTTTTGAAAAAAGAAAATAAGGAACTTTTTAACCTAGTATCAAAGGTAAGTGAAAGTTATGACTATCAAAAACTTTTAGATGTTTATAATTATATTTTTAAAGAAATTGAGACAAAAAAGATTATAAAATTAATCTTCTAGTCACGAGTCAATGGGGGGAGTTTAAATGAATAAAGTAGATAAAGAAAAAATACAACATGCAGTAAGAGAAATATTAGAAGCAATTGGTGAAGACCCAGATAGAGAAGGTCTAATAGAGACTCCAAATAGAGTTGCTAGAATGTATGAAGAGATATTCTCTGGTCTTAGTGAAGAACCAAGAGACCACTTAAAAGTTCTTTTTGCAGATGAAAAGCATGAAGAACTAGTACTAGTAAAAGATATTCCATTTTATTCATGCTGTGAGCATCATTTGGTTCCTTTTTTTGGAAAGGCACATATCGCTTATTTACCAAAAGGTGGAAGACTTACAGGGCTTTCTAAGCTTGCTAGAGTAATAGACACATTAGCAAAAAGACCTCAATTACAAGAAAGAATTACTAAAAATGCAGCAGACATAATAATGGAAGAGTTACAGCCATATGGTGTTTTAGTAGTAGTGGAAGCTGAACATATGTGTATGACAATGAGAGGTGTAAAAAAGCCTGGTTCAAAAACTGTTACATCAGCAGTTAGAGGTATATTTGAAAAAGATATTGCATCAAGAGCTGAGGCTATGAGTTTAATTACTATGAAGTAGTAAATTATTGTAGATAAAAATCGTTTGATAAGATATAAATTTTAATTTAAGGGAGTGTCATTAACTGTGTTTGATTATGGTAAAAGAACTTATATAATGGGTATATTAAATGTAACTCCAGATAGTTTTTCTGATGGAGGAGACTTTAGTAATTTAGACATAGCAATAAAACATGCAAAAGAAATGGTTGAACAAGGTGCTGATATAATTGACTTAGGTGGTGAATCTACACGTCCAGGTCATAGCTATGTGGATTCAGAGGAAGAACTAAGAAGAGTAATCCCTGTGATAAAAAAACTTAAAAAAGAATTAGATATACCAATATCAATAGATACTTACAAGGCAGATGTTGCAGAAGAAGCTCTAAAATTAGGTGTCACTATGGTAAATGATGTTTGGGGGCTTAGAAGAGATAAGAATATGGCTTCTGTGGTAGGAAAATATGATGCAGAAGTATGTATAATGCATAATCAAGATGGGACAAACTATGACAAAGATATAATGGAGTCAATAAAGGACTTCTTTAAAGAGAGCATAAAAATGGCAATAGACTGTGGTGTAAAAAAAGAAAAAATAGTTCTTGATCCAGGGATAGGGTTTGGGAAGACATTTGAGCAAAATATAGAAGTATTAAGAAGATTAAATGAATTGAAAGAATTAGACTATCCTATTTTACTTGGAACATCTCGAAAATCAGTAATAGGAAAAGTACTTCCAGTTGAACCTAAAAAGAGATTGGAAGGAACAATAGCTACTACTGTACTTGGAATAAGAGATGGTGTAGATATAGTTAGAGTGCATGATGTTTATGAAAATTTAATGGCAGCTAAAATGACTGATGCAATATATAGAAAGTAGGTGTAGTATAATGGATAAAATATTACTTAGTAATCTAGGATTCTATGGATATCATGGTGTGCTTAAAGAAGAAAATTTTCTAGGTCAGAAATTTTTTGTCGACATGGAACTTTATGTTGATTCAAGAGAAGCAGGACTTAGTGATGATATAAATAAATCTGTAAACTATGCTGAAGTTTATAGTGTTGTTAAGGATATTACAGAAAATAAACAATTTAATCTTTTGGAGGCTTTGGCAGAGAATATTGCTGAAGAAGTCTTAAATAAATTTAACCTTGTAAATGGAGTTATGGTTAGAGTTAGAAAGCCAGAAGCTCCTGTAAATGGAATTTATGACTACTTTGGTGTTGAGATAAGGAGAACAAGAGATGAATAAGGCTTATTTGGGAATAGGGACGAATATGGGCAATAGATTTGATAATCTATCAAAAGCATGTGAACTTTTGAGAGATAGTGATTCTATATATGAAGTAAAAGAATCAAAATTATATGAAACAAAGCCATGGGGATATACAGAACAAGCAGATTTTCTAAATATGTGTGTAGAGATAGAAACAGAGTTTGAACCTTATGAGTTGTTAGAATATTGTCAAAAAATAGAAGAAGAATTGCATAGAGAGAGAATGGTACATTGGGGTCCAAGAACTATTGATGTAGATATACTATTTTTTAATGATGTAGTTTCAACTGATGAAAGATTACTAATACCACATCCAAGGATTCAAGATAGAGCTTTTGTTTTGATACCACTTATGGATTTGAATGAGGAACTTTTAATAAATAAAAAATCAATAAAAGAATATTTAAATCTCCTATCTGCTAAAGAAATAGAAGAAGTAAAGGAGCTTGTAGGTTATGAGAAAAAACCTATTTAATGATAATTCAAAGATAGTGATAAATACAAATAATAAAGAAATAACTGTAAAAGAAGATAAACTTGTAATAGCTGGGCCATGTGCAATAGAAAGTTATGAGCAACTTTTAAAGACTGCTAAATTTGTAAAAAGTCATGGTGCAAATATTTTAAGAGGAGGAGCATATAAGCCAAGAACATCACCAAACTCATTTCAGGGATTAAAAAAAGAAGGTCTTGAAATATTAAAAGCAGTTAAAGAAGAGGTTGGGATAGCTGTTATTACAGAACTTATGGATATAAGAGATATGGATGAATTATATAGTATCAGTGATATAATTCAAATTGGCTCAAGAAATATGCAAAACTTTACTCTTTTAAGTGAAATCGGAAAACAAAATAAGCCTGTTATGCTAAAAAGAGGAATCGCATCAACAATTACTGAATGGATAGGTGCAGCAGAATATATAGCAATAGAAGGAAATAGTAACATTATAATGTGTGAGAGAGGTATAAGAACATACAATGATTATACTAGAAATACATTAGACTTAGCGGCTGTACCGATTATTCAAAAAGAAACGGGACTTCCTGTTGTAGTAGACCCAAGTCATGCTACTGGAGTTAGATATTTAGTAAAACCTATGTCAATGGCATCACTTGCATGTGGAGCAGATGGAATAATGGTAGAAGTTCATCCAGACCCAGAAAATGCTCTATCAGATGGGATTCAATCTCTCTGCTTTGATGAATTTGAAGATTTGATGAAATCAATTAGTGTTTATTAAAAAGAGGCAAGAGCCTCTTTTTTATTCGTGATAGTTTTGATGTAAATTTATAAGATAATAGATATATAATTTAATAGTTAGATTATTTGACATAAATAAAAATCTAATATTGATGTAATTAACATAAAAAATAAAAATTTTTTGATTAATAAGAAGGATATCAATAAAAAAAGTCGAATTCTGTATATTGAGTGATTGACAAATTTAGAATATAGTGTAGAATAGAAATGTTAACACAAAAAATTACACCAGAAGGTGATAATATGAATGATATAAAAGACGTTATCGAAGAAATAAAAGCTAGATGTGATATAGCAAGTATAATATCTGAATATATGAATATAAAACAATCTGGAGCTAATTATAAAGGATTATGTCCATTTCATGGAGAAAAAACTCCATCTTTTTATATAAATACATCAAAACAAATTTATAAGTGTTTTGGTTGTGGTGAAGGTGGAGATGTGATAAATTTTGTCATGAAAATGGAAAATTTAGATTTTATGGATGCTGTAAAAATTTTAGCAAATAAATGTGGTATAGAAATTAATACCAACATGAATGAAGAAACTAGAATGAAAATAGAGAAATCTAAAAAGTTTCAAGATATTCATACAGAAGCTGCTAGATTTTATCTTTCAAACTTATTGGGAAGTAAAAATCTTGGGTATGAATATTTAAGGATTAGAGGATTAGATGATAAAATAATTAAAAAATTTGGTCTAGGATTTTCTTTGGATTCATGGAATTCTCTTATGAATGCTCTTATTAATAAAGGGTATACAAAACAAGATTTATTGGAGTGCGGTCTAATTGCAAGAAATAGAGATGGAACTAATTGCTATGATAAATTTAGAAATAGAGTTATGTTTCCTATATTTGATTATAGAGGAAATATAATTGGATTTGGAGGAAGAGTACTAGATGATTCTTTACCAAAATACTTAAATTCTCCAGACACATTAATTTTTAATAAAAAACAAAACTTATATGGACTAAATTTTGCTAGAAAAAATTTAGATAATAAAACTATAGTCTTAGTTGAAGGATATATGGATTTAATTTCACTTTATCAGTATGGTATAAGAAATGTAGTAGCAACCCTTGGAACAGCCTTGACTGAACAACAAGGTATTTTAATAAAAAGATATGCGGATACTGCTATTATATCTTATGACTCTGATGAAGCTGGAATAAAAGCGACTTTAAGAGCTATAGATATACTTATTAAATTAGGCATTACTGTAAAAGTTTTGGATTTGAAAGACTCTAAAGACCCAGATGAATTTGTAAGAAAGTACGGACTTAGTGATTATAAAAAGGCAATGGATGTTTCTACTCACTACATAAAATATAAAATAGATCATCTTAAAAAAGAATTCAATATTCAAAAAGATGAAGAACGAGTGAAGTTTGCAAAAGAAGCTTCTAAGATTATAAAACAATTGACAAGTCCTGTAGAAATTGATTTTTATACAAAATATTTAAGTAATCAAATAGATATTAATGTCGAGTCTATAAAAAGGGAAGTGTATGGTAAAAACTACAATAAGCCATATAATAATAAAAACCAGAAAAAGATAGAAGAAAAAGTAATTGAAAAAGTCGAAGTTAGACAAGATGGAAAACAATTAGTTGAAGAAACTCTAATAAAAATAATGTTAGAAGACAAAAAAATTAGAGAAATAGCTCTACTTAAAGTAGAAGAAAGTGATTTTTTATTGAATGAAAGTAAAGAAATTTTAAATTACATGATTAAAAATCAAGAATTGGACAAAATAACTATTGACAAATTGAAAAGTTTAAACATATCCGAAGAATACTTAAAAGAATTAAATTCAATTTCTTTGAATAGTATAAACTTAGAGAACACAAAAGAAATAGAAGGAATAATAACAAATATCAGAAAGAACTCATTAGAAGAACAAATTAATAACTTGTTGAAAGAACAACAGGAATTAGAAAATAATAATGATATGAAAGAGGTAGATGGTAAAGTTATGGAAATTGCTTTAAAAATAGTTGAGATAAATAAAATTTTAAAAAGCTTGTAGAGAAAGGAGGTTTGAGTGTGGAAAATAAGTCGAATAAAAAAGAGTTAAAAAAAGTTACCGCTAAGACACTAATAGAAAAAGGAAAAAAGCAAGGTTCATTGACGCTTGCAGAAATAATGGAAGCTTTTTCTGAAACTGAACTTGATAAGGATCAGGTAGAAAATCTTTATGAAACTTTAGGTAATTTGGGAATAGAAATAACAGAAACAAAGAACTATAAAGCTGATATAGACTTTTCGGCTACTGATGACGATTTAAATATGAGCCACATAGATGAAGATGCAGAAGTAATTTCACATGAGGACTCTTCTGCAATAGAAATAGAAACTGTGGATTTATCTTTACCAAAAGGGATAAGTATAGACGACCCTGTTAGAATGTACTTAAAAGAAATAGGAAAAATTCCTCTACTTAAGCCACATGAAGAGGTAGAATTTGCTAGAAGAATGCATGAAGGTGATGAGATAGCAAAGCAAAGATTAGTTGAAGCGAACTTAAGACTAGTTGTAAGTATAGCAAAAAGATATGTAGGTAGAGGTATGCTTTTCTTAGACTTAATACAAGAAGGAAATTTAGGTCTTATAAAAGCTGTTGAAAAATTTGACTATACAAAGGGCTATAAGTTTAGTACTTATGCAACATGGTGGATAAGACAAGCTATAACACGTGCTATAGCAGACCAAGCGAGAACTATAAGAATACCAGTGCATATGGTAGAGACTATAAATAAATTAATAAGAGTATCAAGACAACTACTTCAAGAACTTGGAAGAGACCCAAAACCAGAAGAAATTGCAAAAGAAATGGAAATGACAGAAGATAAAGTAAGAGAGATAATGAAAATAGCTCAAGACCCAGTGTCTTTAGAAACTCCAATAGGCGAAGAAGAGGACAGTCATTTAGGAGATTTTATTCCAGATGATGATGCACCAGCTCCAGCTGAGGCAGCAGCATATTCTTTACTTAAAGAACAAATAGAAGATGTACTTGGCTCATTAAATGATAGAGAGCAAAAGGTATTAAAGCTTAGATTTGGTCTTGAGGATGGAAGAGCTAGAACTCTTGAAGAAGTTGGAAAAGAGTTTGATGTAACTAGAGAAAGAATAAGACAAATAGAAGCAAAAGCACTAAGAAAATTAAGACATCCAAGTAGATCAAAAAAACTTAGAGATTATTTAGATTAAAAAGATACATCATTAATGTTTTTGCAATAAAGGCCATGGGATAAGTGATATCTCATGGCTATTTTGTGGTAGAGATTTTATATTATTTTTTATCTTGGTTTTAGTTTAAAATCAAGAACAAATAAAAAGATTGAAAGGAGATATATCTTTGAAACTAACAGATAGATTATTAAAAATAGCATCATTGGTGTCAGATGGTAAAAAGATAGCTGATATAGGAACGGACCATGGATACATACCAGTTTATTTGCTAAAGGAGGAAAGAGTTCCATTTGCAGTGTTGGCAGATGTTAATAAAGGACCTCTTGACAATGCACGAAAAGAGGTCATACAGAACAATCTTTTAGAGAAAGTCGATTTACGATTGGGTTCTGGTATAGAGGTACTAGAAATAGGTGAAGTTGAAGAAGTAATAATTGCTGGTATGGGAGGTATATTGATAAGTGAGCTTCTAGAAGCTAAAAAAGAAGTAGCACATAGTATAGAAAAATTGATATTACAGCCTATGCAGGCACAAGAAGAGCTTAGACGCTATCTTCTGAATAATGGATATGAAATTTTAACAGAGGCTTTAGTGAGAGAAGATTTTAGGATATATGAAATAATAGTTGCCAAATATACAGGTAAAAATACTATAATAGAAGATGAGATACAGTTTGAAGTTGGAATAAAACTTTTAGAAAATAAAGATTCTCTTTTTTATGACTTTGTAGAAAAAAAAATAAAAACATATAGTGCTATAGTTAATCAACTAGAAGGTAAACATGGAGAAGAAATAGATAGGAAGAGAGAAGAAAGTAAAATAGCAATAAGAAAACTTGAAAATTTAATAAAATAAATAGGAGGTAAATATGTTACTGAAGAGTCTTACTAGAAAAATTGAAAAAAAGTATCCTCTAAGCTTAGCTGAAGATTGGGATAATGTAGGTCTTATAGTTGGAGATTTTGATATGGATGTAAAGAAGATTCTGGTATCCTTAGAAGCCAATGAAAATGTAATCAATGAAGCTATATCTCAAAATGTTGATTTAATTGTTACACATCATCCTTTTATATTTGGAAAAATTAATAAGATTAATAGCGCAGACTTAAAAGGTAGACTTATACAAAAACTCATTAAAAATGATATAGCCCTTTATTCTATGCATACCAATTTTGACATAGCATTTGATGGTCTAAATGATTATTTCATGGAAATTATGGAATTTAATAACTCAAAAGTTTTAGATGTCACTGAAAATGAGACTTTATACAAACTTGCAGTATATGTTCCATGTAATTATTCAGAAGTGTTGAGAAAGGCACTAAGTAATTCAGGAGCAGGCCATATAGGAAATTATAGTAACTGTACATTTTCGATAGAAGGAGAAGGTCAATTTAAGCCATTAGAAGGCTCAAATCCGTTTCTTGGAAGTATAAATGATATAGAAAGTGTAAATGAGGTTAAAATTGAAACTGTAGTACCACAGAAGCGTTTAGGTGGAGTGATAAGTTCTATGATAGATGCACATCCTTATGAAGAAGTTGCTTATGATTTGTACAAGCTAGAAAACAAAGGAAAAACATTTGGATTAGGTAGAATAAGTAAACTTGATGAAAGTACAACATTAGAAAATCTTTCTAATAAAATAAAAGAAAAATTAAATATGAAGCATATAAGGGTAGTTGGAAGTCTTAATACCGAGATAACAAAAATTGCTGTTGTAACAGGAGCTGGTTCTGAGTTTGTGAAAAAGGCTAAGAGACAAGGCGCAGATGTTCTAATAACTGGTGATGTAAAATATCATGAGGCACAAGATGCACTTGATATGGGAATATGTATAGTAGATTGTGGACATTTTGATACAGAAGATATATTTAAACATGTTATGAAGAGATTTTTGGATGAATTTGAAGAGATTGAAACAATAAAAAGTAATGTATATTTAAATCCATTTAGTATCATTTAATGGTACTTGATAATAAAAGCACTATATAAAAAATAAATTTGATTTTGATTAGGGGGATAAAAATGAAAGTAGCAGTGATTTTTCATAGCGTTTGTGGAAGTACATATTTATTAGCAAGGGAGTATAAAAAGGTACTTGAAGAAATGAATATAGAGGTAGATATATTTAAAGTAAGTGATGAGGTTGCAAAAACACTTCCTCAGTACTATTTGATAAATTCAAAGGAACATAAAGATGAATTTGAAAGTATAAATGTAATTAAATCTGGAAAAGAATTACTAGATTATGATGCAATATTTATGGGTTCACCAACATATTATGGAAATGTATCTGGTCAAATGAAGATGTTTATGGACAGTTTTTCTGATGTATGGGTAGGAGCACCTTTAAGTGGAAAAATATTTGGTTGTTTTGCTACTGCAGGTTCACAACATGGAGGAGGAGAACTAGCTTTACAATCAATGAATATATTTGCTCAACATATGGGGATGACGCTTTTATCAGTTCCATGTACAGTAAGAGGAGGTCATCCAGCATATGGAATACTTCATATAGCAGGAGATAACTCTGATATAAGACCAAGTGATGATGTTAAGTTTGGTATAAGAGATTATCTAAACAGTCTTAGTATATATAAAAAATAGATATATTTTCAGCAATGGTTTAACCTTACAATTCATTTTATACTTGGACAGATATTATAATCTAAATAAGAGCTAATTAGAGTTTCATTAGACTAAAAAGATGTGGTGCGAAGGTTGTTTTATATAATAGGAGGATAGCAAAATGCGCTTTGAGAGGCTAAGAACATATGAAGATAAATTGTATTTAGAGGCAATAAAGTTATACAATGTAAGTTTTCCTTTTCATGAACAGAGAAACCCATCTTTACAAGCAGAAATTATGGGTCATGAAGAATATCAATTTAACTTAATTTATGATGAAAACGACATGGTTGGTATCATTTTATGCTGGGAAACAGAGAATTTTATTTATGTGGAACATTTCTGTATCAATCCTGAAATGCGCAATAAAAAGTATGGAAAAAGAGCTTTGGAGCTGTTAAACCAGCGAGGCAAAACTGTTATTCTAGAAATCGACCCTCCCATTAATAAAATTTCCATCAAGCGACAAGGTTTTTATGAGAGGGTTGGATATAAGGTAAATGATTTTGAACATATTCACCCACCATACCATGAAGAATGCAATGGACATCAGTTAATTTTGATGTCTTATCCAGAAACATTGACAAAAGTTGAGTATGGTAATTTCAATCAGTATTTAAGAAGAACAGTAATGGGGTTATGATTCAGAGTAGGTATAATTTATATGTGCCTTATTGAGATATTTTACGAAACATCATTTTTGCTGTTTTTAAAAATGGCAAGCATGAAAGAGTGGTATATACCAGCCCATTCTTGCCAATCATATTTTCATGCAAGTCAAGAATAAGGAAAACACCAAAACTCGTATAAACACTACATTTTTATGAGTTGTTGGTGTTTTCTATATTTTTAACTCAGTTTTCTTTGCTTACTCATAATAACGAGGCCAAATCTTATATCAGTTTTTAATGCCATTTTCTCTCAGATATACTTTTGATGTCATTGTTCAATTTTAATACATAGATGTTCATTGTCGATATTCTCTTATTCTTCAAACAAGCTATATGGAACTTGTAAAGTTCTGCATAGTAAATTTATAATTAAAAGCATCTGTTTTTCTTTGCTTAATTCAGCAAATGATTTATCATGTAATAATCCACTGATACCTTTTAGTACAAATGGCGCAAGCCATTTAGACTCACTTAAGTCTTTTTTATCTGCTAATCTGAGTATTTCAATAATCATTGTCCTAAAAGAGGGCAGAATTGCTTCTAAGGTTAAGCTGTGAATAGATGATAAAACTGACCAATGAATAGCTCCATCAGATAATTTCGAAAATTCATCCATTCCGCTGTCATAGCATTCTATAAGTTGTTCCAATCTCATTCGTGGGGAAATCTTATCGGATTTCTGACTCATCAGTTTAGAAGTTCGCTCTCCTTGCATTTTCATGAAGAGTCTTAAGGCTTCATCAAATAATTCTTGTTTGGAAGAAAAGTAATGGTAGAACATTCCAACTTCTCCACCAACCTCATTTAATATCATGCGAATAGAGGTGCTTTCATAACCGTTTTTTAGAAACAACTGTAAAGCGCATTTAAGTATTTCTTCTCTTTTACCACCTTCTAAAATAGGTTTTCGTGCCATTTATTTAATCCTCCCTTAAACAGAATGGTGTTTTGCTTAAAGAATATCACAATGTATAAATAACGTCAATAATAAAAAGAATAATGTTCTTATAATTATTATTTGTGGATGAGTAATATGTTCAATTTTACCTAGTGCTATGATATATGTACTCATATCCAAAAGGAAAAATAAACAATAAAATATAAATATGAATACAGAAAGTCAAAGAAAAAGAAGGCTAAAGCCTTCAATTTTTTATGTTTTAATCTCTAAAATCAACATTAGTAAATCCTGTTAGCGAAATGTCAATTTGATTTTTTCTCGTACCATTCTTATATTCAAATCCTTTATTCATCTTAGTAAAATAGTCTGGATAATTAATTAGACCATATTTAAGAAATTCTTTATCTGTTGCGGATAGAGAAATAGTGCTATTTTTGTATTGATTTTTTGAAGTAAATTCTATACTTGAATCTTTTGAAGTAACATTTATTGCATCAATACAATTTTCGGGTAAATCATAACTAAAGCTACCATCAAGCACATTTACATCCATATTGCATTTTATATTTGGAATATGGAGTTGAACATAGCTAGAATTGCCCATTTTAGCTGTTTTTCCTGATATAGATACAACCCATTTTGCGTTTTGTTCTATCATTTTAATATTGTAGTATTGGTTGTTGTAATTTGCTATTATTTTGTTGGATGAGGTTGGTAGTATTTCTACTCCTCCATTGCAGATGTCTAAAGAAACATTAAGGTTTTGTGCATTGTGAGGTAAGCTATCACTGCTTTTTTGTGAGTCTGCACCTACCTTGGAATTAGCAGAGGTATTGAAATTTCCTCTATTGCTGATATCACTATCACCATGTACTTGTGATGATGTATGGATTTCTAAAGCTGTTGCTCCTGTTGATAATATAGTTATTATTAAAAATGTAATGAGGAGTAAAAACTTTGGTTTTTTCTTGAATTTCATAATTATTTTCAACCTCTCTTTCAATAATTACTTACTTTTTTTGATAGTTTTAATGGCAAAAAAATTCTGTAATTTATGTTGATATTTGACATATATGACTGTATTATTTTCAAGTTTTTATATGGGTGTGGAAAAATTTATGTCAGCTTGGATACAAGTAACTTTGTGTTGTATCTACATAGGTATTGAGGAAGTTTCTTAAAGTGTTTTGAGCATTTTCAATTAATAAAAATAATGATAAATAAATATATTTAAAGTGACCATACATATAGCCACTTTATTATATCGTATTAGATTATTATAAACGAGAAGCTTTACCAGAAATATGGTCTATTTCTATTTTAACTACAGTTGTCAAATTTATATCTTTTTCTATGTACTTCATACCTTCTTCAATAAAGCCCTTAGAATATTTTTTTATTATTTCTACAAGAGCATTTTTCTTTTCCTCATTGTCTACTGTTGAAGCTTTTCCAAATACTACAGCGCTAGCATATGTAGTACTAAATTTATCTGGAAGAACACTTTCATTAGCTACTACTAAGAAAGAAACCTTGTTATTTGCTGAGATATTATCTAATTTATGTCCACTTCTTGCACAATGAAAATATACAGAATCATTAAAGTATACATAATTTACAGCAACTCCATAAGGATAGCCATTTTCACTTATAGTAGAAAAAGTACCAAATTCACCATTTTTTAATACTTCTATAGTATCTTCTTTTGTCATTTCTCTCTTTTTTAATCTCATTTCTCTAAACATAATATCATCCTTCCTAATTCAATATTTAAATAAAAGTTTAAAGCATTTATAAAAATTATTCTACACTTTTTGTAAATTTTAAATAAAATAAAAAATACAGTTGACAATTATAAAAATTTAGAATATTATAATAGCAACAGCAAATTAAAAATCCTATGACAAGGAAGAGTAATTATGTTTAGCTTCAACATAGAGAGCTGAGGATGGTGGAATCTTAGCAAGAAGGAATATAGTGAATGGACCTTAGAGGAATAAATTGAAATTATATTTTTATGAGAGTAGACTTTATCGTCAGTCGCACGTTACAGCGAATAGGGTATGTAAGTACTTGATAATGAGATATATAAGAATTAAGTTTTAAGCTTATTTTTTATATAATTTAGGTGGCAACGCGGATAATCTCCGTCCTATTGATTTAGGACGGAGTTTTTTATTTTGCAAAAACTATTAATAAAGAAATTATATAATTTAAAATAAAAGGTGGTGAGAGAGATGTTATGAACTTCTAAAGCTAAAGAGAATGATATGGAAAATTGGAACGAAAATGAAATAAATATTAAACAAATTAGGGGGAAATATTACAATGAAAACAAATACAAAAAAATTAACTTTAAATGCAATACTTTTAGCTATGGGATTATTGATACATCAACTTACACCTGCTATAGGACTTCCAATGCAACCAGATATATCACTAGCAATGATGTTTATAATAATGATACTAAATAAGGATGATTATAAGATTTGTTTGGTAGCAGGAATTGTAACAGGAATATTTGCAGCATTAACAACTAAATTCCCAGGTGGTCAGATTCCAAATATACTTGATAAAACTATTACAATAAATATAATGTTCATGATAATGTATATAATTTATAAATTACCATTTATGAAAAAATTGAACAGTAAAAAACAAGATTTAATAGCTGCAACAATAATATTCCCAGTAGGAACAGTTATAAGTGGAACTCTATTTTTACTAGTTGCTCAAGCTATAGTAGGTCTTCCTGGAGCTTCATTCACAGCGTTATTTATGGTAGCAGTGGTACCAGCAATATTGATAAACTTAATAGCTGGTATGTTATTATTTAAAGTAGTAAGTATCTCTATAAGAAGAATAAGTTATCAAGGATAAGATTATATTTTATAAGCATATGACAAAAATAAATAATAAATTAATAAAGAGGTATTAAGTTAAATGTAATCTTAATACCTCTTTTTAAATTAAATTATAACAATATCAAAGACCTATTTTATATGTGGTAAGGAGAGAGTAGTGAGTGTATCCTTAGAGTCTCAACTAGACAACAAAATTTATCTAATAAGCAAACAATTAATGCTTCTTTGTATCTAGGAGGTCTAACAGTAAGTGGCCACATATGTTTTAAAATAATGTCTGTTTCTTTTTCATTTATTTGAAAGAATAAATTTGCGTTTTTTAGTGATTCTTTAGGATGAGTAAAACCATGTAATCCCTTTCTATCACCTTTATAATGCCAGTCATAAAGAAAAAAATCATGCAGTAGAGCCCCTCTAATAACGCTTTGAATTTCAACATTTAAATGCAATTTTTTACATAATAGATAACTATAATATGCTACTGATAAACTATGTTCAAGACATGAAACATTGCCATGATGAGGAAATGTTCTCATAAGTTGTACTTTTTCAGATGAAAGTATCTCAGAAGCACAATCATTAAAGTATTTAATTTCAGTTTTTGACAACATTATGCAAATCTCCATTCCTAGTAATATATAAATACTATATTTCAATGATAATATGAAATATTTCTTATCTTACAAAATATAATACCCAATAATACAAGTAAGATACCTTTTATGGTATTTAAAGTAAAAGAGATTTTATAACACTAAAAAGTGAAAAAATTAAAAATATAGCTATAAGAATATATAATATCTTTCCAATCGGATTTCCCAAATTTATAGTCCATCCTATGCCAAATCTTTTATCAACCATAAATGATGGGTCGTTTGGATTATTATATATAATACCTCCTATCCAGTACTTTTCATCATTGTCTGGAGTATAAGAAGAATTGGATTTTAAATTTGGAGAATTAATATATGTTACCATTAAATAAATTATAACTAAAAGCATTATTATATTTATAACAGTTAATAAATTTGGATTTGTTTTTAATGATAAAAAAACGATAAAGAATTGTACTATCATCATAATCATCAATATAAAAAACAAATAACCAATTTTATTTAGATATTTAATGTTTTTAGTTTTACTTTCTTCAATTTTATTTGTATCTACTTTAATTCTCGCTTTTATAGCTCCAATAGAAGTTATATATAATAAAATCATTATACAAAACTCAAGACCTATTAATTTAAACACACCAAGATAGGATTTTTTCATAAATCCATCAGGTTTTCCTGTTATAGTAGAGTGCGTAGTAATTAAATCTGGTAATTGATTATAGTTAAGCAATATAAAAATACTTATTCCAAAAGTAAGTAATACTGGTATTAAATACAATATCTTAAATTTTTTTATTATTTTATTTTTTTCATTTATAAAATCCATATCTATTACCAATTTTGAGTCTGCACTTATCTGACTTAATTCAGTGAAAAACTTGGATTTAGTCATTTTAACTTCTTTATGAATATAGATATATAATATACTTTCATATAGTAAAAACCCTATAATACTAATAGAATAAGAAAATTCTATTTTATCAAACATAAAAACTAGAGCTAAAACTAAAATAAAAATCACAATGAATCCTATAGATAAAAGTTTTTTAAATTTTTTATCAAGTATTATAAAATCAGGATAGTTTCTATGTTCTTGGTTTATAGAAACACCATAAATGTGATTTTTGCCAATAAGATGTGGCATAAAATAAAAAGTAGCATACATCAAAATTAAGGTTGAAAATATTGTAAATAAACATTCAATCTTATTCATAGTATTTCACCTCATACTTATCAAATAGATTTTTACTTAACGTCAAGAACTCTTCTTTATTGATACCTGATAAATAAGATTTTGCTACTAAAAGTTCTAAATCAATTCTATTTTTTTGGCGAGTTGAATTTTCTGTTTCCATTGGAAGTTGAGCTACAATTGCACCTTTTCGCCTATCAATATTTAAAAATCCTTCTTCTTTTAGTTCATTATAAGACTTATTTACAGTATGTAGATTTACACCAATATTTTCAGCCATACTTCTTACAGATGGAAGTGATTCATTTATTTTTAATTCTCCTGAAGCTATAGCTTTAGTTATCTCTTCTTTAATTTGTACATAAATAGACTTATCACTATTAAAATCTAAATTTAAAATCATAAAAAACCTCCATAATATCGTTATAAATAAAAATACTTGTTATATATATAGTATAACACAAAAAACATTATCAAGTACAAAATATAAATTTATATTCTACAAGATGATTTATATTATTTGTAAAAATTGTAATTTAAAAATAACATAATTTTTATCAAAATAATACAGATACTATCTATAAATAGAAATCAGAAAGGAGAAAAAATATGTTAACATATTTAATTAAAAGACAAATGAATAAAAAAGATGATGGAATGAGTAAGCCAATGATGTTTGCAGGAGCCGTGATTACAGGAGTGGGTGCATATGCAACTTATAGGATGATAAAAAACATTAAATCTAAATCTCAAATGTCTCAAATGATTGATACAGAGTATTATGGAAATAATCAATACAATGACTATAAATATGATGAGTTTGGTTATGAATGTGATTGTAGTGATAAAAAACAAGATTATGAATATGAAGAATTAAAAAAAAAAGTAAGAGAATTTAATTCAAGAAGAATAAATTGTGAAAATTGTCCACATGTTTCTCAAGAAGAAATGATGCATTATGTAAATAGTGTTAAAAATGATAAAAAAGACATTGATTTACATGAAGATGACAAAAAAAATAATATTTATAAAGAAGAAGAATATAAAAAATATGAGGAAGAATAAAGTAAGCTTTAAATAGTTAAACAGATGAGAATACTAGTTTATATAAAATTAAATATCTAAAATGTGAGTTGTAGCTTAACTTGAGAAAAATCTATACTATTTTCAAAATAGTTAAGTGTCAACTTGCATTTTTATTTTTATGTTTTTAGTAATTGTTTGTGACTATTTTGTAATTCTAAATATATTTTAGTATCTAAAACAATTGTGTATAATAAAAGTTGTATATGTAAATAGTTTAAAATTAAAATGTTAAGAAGGGAAATAGTTATGTTAAAGTTATTGATAGTTGAGGATGACAGTACTATCTCTTTTGGAATAAAGTATGCATTGGAGCAAGAGGGATTTAGTGTAGATATATCAAAGGATTTATCAAGTGGAAAAGAAATGATATCTTCTAATGAATATAGTATGGTACTACTGGATGTAATGTTACCAGATGGAACAGGATATGAATTTTGTGAGTATGTAAGAAAGTTTTCTCAGATTCCTATAATATTTTTAACTGCTTATGATGAAGAAGTAAACATTGTACTGGGTCTTGATATAGGTGGAGATGACTATATAACAAAACCTTTTAGAATTAGAGAATTAATATCGAGAATAAAAGCTGTTTTAAGAAGAAAAGGTGACGCTACAGAAGAAAATAAAAAGATACTTAAATATAGAGATTTAAATATATATACATTAGAAGCTAGAGTATATAAAAATAACAAAGAAATATTTCTGACATCTGTTGAATATAAGCTTCTTTTAATTCTTATACAGAATAAAAATACAGTTTTGAGTAGAACTCAAATACTAGAAAAGCTTTGGGATGTAACTTATGATTTTGTTAGTGATAATACTTTAACTGTTTATATAAAAAGACTTAGAGAAAAAATAGGAGATGACTTATGTAAACCAATTTACATAGAAACTGTAAGAGGACTAGGTTATAAATGGATAGGAAGTGAAAATAATGTTTCTATATAATCCTGAAGTAAAGAATTTTTTTAGTAAATATATTATTTTAATGTTGATGGTAATTCTTATATCAACTGGATTTAGTGTAATCAATATAAATACAACTAAAAATATGATTGTAAAAAATAATCAAGCTATAATAGGAACCTTAGTTAACAAGTATCCAAAACTAGAAAGTGATATCGTAGATATAATAACACAAGGAAAGTCCATGCAAAATGTAGAATTTGGTGAGAAAATATTAAGTAAGTATAACTATGACAAAACTATTAGAATAAATTCTGAGCCTCTTACTTCCAAATTACTTTCAAACACTATAAAAATAAATATAATCTTAGTTTGTATAATTTTTATGATGATATTTATGTTGATACTTAAATATTTTAGAACTATGTATAATGATTTATCAGATATGACTAAGTATGTTTACTATAGTTCAGAAGGAAAAGAATTTGATATGAAAAATAGAAATCAAGAAGGGCAGATAGGTCTTTTAAAAACAGAGCTATTGAAGATGACAACAATTCTTAATGAAAAAGTTGAACTTTTAAATTCAGAAAAAATATTTTTAAATAATACAATTTCAGATATATCACATCAGTTAAAAACTCCCATGACTTCCTTAATCATACTAAGTGATTTATTATATAATGATGTACCATATGAAGTGAAAATAGATTTTTTAGACAAGATAAAAAATCAACTAAATCGTATGGACTGGTTGATTAAAAGTATGCTTAAATTATCAAAAGTAGAAGCTAAAGTTATAAAGTTTAAGAGAGAAAAAATAAAGTTTAGTGAACTTATACATAGAGCAATCCAACCAATGAAAATACCTATGGAGATTAAAAACCAAAAGTTAAGTATAGAAGGCAATGGTAATGTATCTTATGTTGGTGATATTGATTGGTCAGTTGAGGCTTTAGTAAATATAATAAAAAATTGTATAGAACATACTCCTGAGTTTGGAAATATAAGTATAATTTACAAAGAAAATCCATTATTTTCAGAGTTAATAATAAAAGATGATGGTGAAGGTATAGATAAAAAAGATATACCACATATTTTTAAACGTTTTTATAGAGGGAAAAGTAGTTCAAAAGAGGATAGTGTAGGTATAGGGCTTGCAATGGCAAAATCCATAATAGAAAGTCAAAATGGAGATATTTATGTAAATAGTGAAAAAGGTAAAGGAACTGAATTTCATATAGCATTTCATAAGATATATGATGATAATAGTGACTAATCTGTAATATTTAATTCACTTTATAGTAATAGCTTGAGTCTAATATATGAAGTACAGAATATAAATATTGGAGGTAGTTATGGAAATTTTAAGAGTAGAAAATTTGACTAAAAGTTATGGTAAAAATGAAACAAAAGTCGATGCAATAAAAAATGTAAGCTTGTCTATAGAAAAAGGTGAGTTTATAGCAATAACAGGTCCAAGTGGAAGTGGAAAGAGTACATTATTACATTTATTAGGAGGTGTTGATAGACCTACTAGTGGTAAGGTTTATATAAATGATGTAGATATATATAATCTAAAAACTAAGGATTTGGCAATATTTAGAAGAAGAAATATAGGTCTTATATATCAATTCTATAATTTGATTCCAGTTTTAAATGTCAAAGAAAATATATTACTTCCAGCAGAGCTTGATAATAGAAAGATTGATAAAGAATACTTGAATGATTTGATGAAAATATTGGGTCTAAGCAACAGAGAAAATCATCTTCCTAATCAATTATCAGGAGGTCAACAACAAAGAACATCTATAGGACGTGCCTTAATTAATAGACCATCTATAGTATTAGCAGATGAACCAACAGGTAATCTAGATAGCAAAAACTCAAAAGAAATACTAGAGTTATTAAAATTATCAGTAAAAAAATATAATCAAACATTAATAATGATAACTCATGACAAAAATATAGCACTTCAGGCGGATAGAATTATAGGCATAGAAGATGGAATTATAAAAAGTGATGAGGTGATATAAATGAATCTATATACATCTCTAACTGTTAGATATTTAAAACAAAATAAAAGACGAACTATTGTAACTATAATTGGAATAATACTTTCCACTGCTTTAATTTGTGGTATAGGTAACATATTTGAAAGTTTTATGGATTATCAAATAAGAGAAACCATAAAAAATGATGGGAGTTTTCATGCTAAATTCTACAATGTAAACAAAAAAAATATAGACTATGCAACAAAATCAGCTGAAATAAAAAGTTATGCACTTACTAATCAACTTGGATACTCTAGAATAGAAGATACTGTAAATGGTATATTAAGCATTAAGCAATATGATAAAAATGCTATGGAAGGATATATAGTTTCTATAAAAGAAGGTAGATTTCCAGATAAAGATGGAGAAATTATTTTAAGTGAAAACATAGTTAATCTTATGGAGAAAAAGCTAAAAATAGGAGATAAGATAACCTTAAAAGTAGGTGATATGTTTGATAGTAATAACAAAAAAATTGATGATATGAGTGTATTTCATGAAGGTGATTATATTGCCAATGAAAAAGAAAAGACATTTAAAATTGTAGGTATAATCAAAAGGCCAGGATTTGAACTCACTGACCAAGTTGATACTGGTTTAACTTACTTTAATCCTATAGATAATAATAAAGAGACAGTGAATATATCAATAACAGCAAAAAATCCTAAAGATATATATGAAATAACAAGAAAAATAAGTAATAATATATATACAAATAAAGATAAAGCATCAAACTCTGAAATGATAAAATACAATGAACATTTATTGAGATTACAAGGAGCTAGTAAGTATGCAAATATAAATAGTTCTATAAAAGCTATAATTACTATGGTAACTATTTTAGTAATTATATGTACAATTGCTACAGTATATAATTCTTTTAGTATTTCTATAACTGAACGAAAAAAGCAGTTTGGAATATTAAATTCTATAGGAGCTACTACTAATCAAATTAAAAGATTAGTTTTTATTGAAGGTATTATAATTAGCTGTATTGGAATACCAATAGGACTATTGTCTGGAACAGTAGCTATAGATTTAGTATTTAAAGCTATAAATAAATATCTTACAGAATCAGTTGTATCACAGATGGGTTTACAAATAGTATATAATCCATTAATAATAATTATCAGTATAATAATTGTTTTACTTACAATTTTTATATCAATTCTCCTACCTGCAATAACAGCCTCTAATATTTCTCCTCTTAGTGTAATAAGGAGTAGTGGAGATTACAAAGTAGGTAAGGTTAAAAATTCGAAACTTATTAAATTAGTTTTTGGAACAGAAGGTGTACTTGCATATAAAAGTGTAAGAAGAAATAGAAAGAAATTTATTGTGACACTTTTTTCTTTAATAGTAAGTATAGTAATATTTATATCTTTTAGCGGATTTATGGCGAATTTCTTAAAAGGTGAAGAAATCAGAAATTCTCAAAGAAACTACGATTTATATTTAAGTTCAAGACAAATATCTAAGTCTATGGATGATACTATAAATAAACTAAAAAATATATCTGGAATAAAAAACTTTGAAGTAGCTGTAGGAGAGTATATTTCTATAGGAGTAGATAAGGATAAAATAAATAAATCTAAAGAAAATCTAATTAAGGATTATTATCAACAACGTAAGGTTGGAGATAGTTATGTATATGAGTTTAACAACAACGAAATAATTTTTCCTGGAGAAACTGCAATACAAAATAAAACAAAAAACTTAATAAAAGGCTCTTTTGATAAAGAAAGAGCGATTAAAGAAAATGGAGTGATATTTGTTAGAAAAAGTTACTTTGAATCAAAGGGTAAGAAAGGCGTAATAGAGTTAACTAATTACAAAGTTGGAGATATTGTAACTTGTGAATATACTGGCGAAAATGATTCAAAGAAAAAAGTAAACATAAAAATTCTTGGTATAACAGATGAAAAACGTCTAGGAATGGGTTATCAAAATATGGGATTGCAATTTTTAACTTATGATGAGGTTGCTGAAAATATGGATTTAAAGTTAGAGAAAGGTATTGTCTTTATTGACTCAGGGGGAAGTGCTCAGACTAGGAAGAGTATAGAGTCTTTGGCTAAAAAAAATAATGTCAATTTTCATGATGAAAATACAAGTGACAAAAGTGAAAAGCAAAATTTAAAAGCTATTAAAGTTTTTGTATATGGGTTTATAGTAGTGATATCTCTAGTAAGTGTTACAAATATACTAAATACAATAAGTACAAGTATAAATCTAAGAAAAAGAGAACTAGCAATAATACAATCAATAGGTGTTACTCCTGTAGGTTTTAGAAAAATGATATACTTAGAAAGTTTTATCTATGGTATTTTATCTTTATTGTTTGGCGTACCAATTGGTATTGGGTTGATATTAATTATGAATAAATTAGTTTCAGGTGTAATTGAGTTTTCTACAGTTATACCATGGACAGCAATTGGCATATGCATAGTTAGTGTTTTTATAATAACCTTTATAGCAGCATATATACCTATGAACAAATTAAATAAGGAGAATATAATAGATAATATAAGAAAGGAAAGTATATAAAATACTATAAAAATAATTTATAGATATGTAAAATATTATTAAAATCGTTTAATTGGTATAAACTATAATTATGCTGATTAAACGGTTTTTATTTATATAAGAAATCTAATAAATAAATTGCTAGAGGTATTTAACTATTTAGAAAGAATTGGTATTATATAAAGTAGGAGTTTAGATAATAAAGAAAGATATTTGATTATATTGCAAAACAAAAGAAAAAGAAGGTGATTACTATTTCTCATATAACTGCTAAAAACATGTATAAAAGCTTAGAGGAAAGAATAAATAAATTTCCACAGGGTGCTCCACCCTCCGATACATTATATAAAATACTAAATGTACTTTTTACAGAACAAGAGGCAAAATTAGTGGCACAACT
This sequence comes from Clostridioides sp. ES-W-0018-02, assembly GCF_020658175.1. NCBI lineage: Bacteria > Bacillati > Bacillota > Clostridia > Peptostreptococcales > Peptostreptococcaceae > Clostridioides > Clostridioides sp. ES-W-0018-02. The sequence goes on from NZ_JACVVY010000004.1 coordinate 442,691, forward strand.
TCCAATAAAGCCTTTTAGAGTAAAAACAGCAGCTAAAATTTGGAGTACAAGTGAAAGTGAAGCATATAGGGTGCTAGATAAGCTAGCTAGTAGGGCACTAATACTAGATATAGAAGATAAAAAAGGTAAAAAATATATAATGTCTCCTCCAATGGCTGGTTTTTTTGAGTTTGCCATGATGAGAACAAGACACGATATAGACCAAAAACTTTTATCAGAACTTTACTATCAGTATATGAATGTAGAAGAAGATTTTATTAAAGATTTATTTTATTCAACAGAAACAAAACTTGGAAGAGTTTACGTTCAAGAAGAAGTATTGACTAATGATAATGAAGTAAGTATTTTAGATTATGAAAGAGCTACTCATATAATTGATGAATCGACTCATATAGGTATAAGCATGTGTTATTGTAGACATAGAATGCAACACGTTGGAAAAGCCTGTGATGCTCCTATGGATATATGTATGACATTTGACAATGTAGCTAATTCTTTAATAAACAATAAATTTGCAAGACGTGTAGATAAAGTAGAATGTAAGGAATTACTTCATCAAGCATATGAACATAATTTAGTTCAATGTGGAGAAAATGTTCGAAAAGGAGTTACATTTATATGTAATTGTTGTGGTTGCTGTTGTGAGGCGCTAGTAGCAGCAAAAAGATTTGGAAATCTTCACCCAGTACAAACAACTAGTTTTATACCAAATATAAACCATGAAAGTTGTGTAAAGTGTGGTAAATGTATATCTGCATGTCCAATAGATGCAATAAGTAAAGTAAAAGAAAATGATAAAGAATATATAAAAGTTGATGAGGATAGATGTCTAGGTTGTGGCGTTTGTGTTAGAAATTGTCACAAAAATAGTGTTATGCTATTAAAGAGAGATGAAAAAATAATAACTCCTGCAAATTCAGTACATAGAGCAGTTCTCATGGCAATCGAGAAAGGGCAATTACAAAATCTAATTTTTGATAATAATGCCTTAGCTAGTCATAGAGCTATGGGAGCGATACTATCAGCTATATTAAAACTTGAACCAGCTAAAAAAGCTTTGGCTAGTAAGCAGCTAAAGTCAGTATACTTAGATAAATTACTAAGTATGAATGATAAATAAAGATTAATTTTATAATTGTAATAAAAACGGGCTATATTCAAATAAAATTATTTGAATATAGCCCGTTTTAAAATATTAAGCTATTTCTTTAATTTGTTTAAATGAATTTTCATTTCCATTTCCACCAATTTGTGTTACTGATTTAAATCTCATAGTTTTAAATAGTTCTTTTTGACTATAGTCTAGTAAATTTCCTACTAGTATTACAGGAGATTTAGTTTTTCCAGCTAAAACCCCAACAGATAAACCATCTATTAAATCATCTTGTTTATTGATTCCATTTTTAGCTACATATAGGTTATTTATATTAGAATCCTTGTAGAACTCTTTTATTACTTTTGCATTTGTTTCATTTCTAGTACTACCTGATATTCTTTGTGGATTTTTAAGTTTGTTTTCTATATTTTTAGAAACTGTATATTCTCCACCTATTATATAAGATTTATCTATTTTTTTATCTTTGAATAAATCATTTATTTCAGTTATATTACTATTTTCATTAGTAAGTATTATAGGCATATCATTTTGAGCTGATGCTGCACCAA
>NZ_JACVVY010000005.1:0-224293 GCF_020658175.1 Clostridioides sp. ES-W-0018-02
TACAAGCAGGGGGTCGCAGGTTCGAGCCCTGCTGGTCCCACCATTTGCGGCCTGGTAGTTCAGTTGGTTAGAATGCCAGCCTGTCACGCTGGAGGTCGAGGGTTCGAACCCCTTCCAGGTCGCCAAATTAAATAAGCGGGAATAGTTCAGTGGTAGAGCGCAACCTTGCCAAGGTTGAAGTCGCGAGTTCGAATCTCGTTTCCCGCTCCATAATGATTTGGGTGCATAGCTCAGCTGGATAGAGCAACGCCCTTCTAAGGCGTGTGTCCGGGGTTCGAATCCCTGTGCGCTCATTAAGAAAAGTTTACTATATTTATAGTAAACTTTTATATTGTTTAAAAAGACACAGGATACATGCATGTCACCTGTGTCTTTTTCTTTATAAATATAAAATTATATAAGAGTTACATTATATTCATTAATATTGTAATCATATTAATGGTAATGTATAATAGTCTACAAGAAGTTTATAGAAAGATTTATTGCATAGATTTAATTAATTAGTAAATAGGCTCATATACATTATACTGTATACTTTATAGTACTAAGATATTAGAATACTATTTAAATTTATAAATTAATTTCTTATACTGAAAAAGAACGATGAAATCTACTATGAAATACTAGAGATTCTAAATACTTGATAATATAGTGCTTGTAGATTATTGTATTAAATGAATTGTTATACTTATAAGTAATATATCTATGACTTTGAAATAGATAAGTTGTTTTAATTATTTTTATAATAAAAGATAATTTCTAGAAAAGATACATAATAAGATATTAATAGAACTTGATATAAATTATTTATAAGGTAAATTATTAGTATAAGATAAAAATAATATTACTAATATAATATTAATAGAAATATAGAAATAATGTTACAATTTTATATAATTAATAAATAGATTATTAAATTTATTGTAGCAAACATATATTGAAAAATAATATGTATTTTGAAATAGATTTTATAGTATAAAATTGCATCAAGGCGCGAGTACTATTTTGTATTCGCGCCTTGATGATTTGAATTATTTAAACTAGATTTAACTTTAATAAAAAATATATATTTAATGAGCAATATTTTTAATGTATTTAGAGATTATTTAACAATCTCAATCTATAAAAATAGAATTATTTACACAAAAGTTAAATAGTTTGTATAGAGTTAGATTTATATAGTATAATACATAGTGTAAATAATTAAGAAGTTATCGAACAGGAGGATAAAACTGTGTTAGATATAAATTCTTTTTTAAATGAATTTTTTAATATAATATTAAGAATGAGTATATATGATTTAATTGACATATCCATAGTAGCATATATTTTTTACAAAATATTTATGTTTATAAAAGATACAAGAGCAGAACAAGTATTTAAAGGTATAATATTTCTTTTGCTAGCAACTCAACTTAGTAACACTTTTAAATTGCATACCGTTTATTGGATATCTCTTAAGGCTCTGGATTATGGAGTTATAGCAGCTCTTATAATTTTTCAGCCAGAATTTAGAGCAGGACTTGAACATATAGGAAGAGCAAAGTTTAATTTATTTGGAAAAAATGTAAATACTTCAGAAGAAACTCTTAATAGAACTATAGAAGAGATTGTAGAAGCTTTATATTCACTTTCTAGACAAAAAATAGGAGCTCTTATCATAATGGAGAGAGAAACCAGAATAAGTGATATAATAAATACAGGAACTATAATTGATGCTGAAATTTCTAGGCAATTATTGATAAATATATTTATACCAAATACACCATTACATGATGGCGCTGTTGTAATTAGAGATTCTAAGGTAAAGGCAGCTGCATGTTTCTTGCCGTTGACAGAGAGTAAAGATTTAAGTAAAGATTTAGGCACTAGACATAGAGCGGGAATAGGTGTAAGTGAAGTATCTGACTGTATAACACTAATCGTATCAGAGGAAACTGGAGGCGTATCAATTGCTAAAGCTGGTAAGTTATATAGAGATATTTCTAGAGAAAGAATGATGAATATATTACGTAGTAATCTAAAAACGAATACGGAAACAAGAAGTTTTTTCAAAGGTGGTATATTTAAATGATAAATAGACTAAAAAATAATACCAAAATAAAAATAATATCATTTTTAAGTGCAATTGCTTTATGGATGTATGTCATGGCTGTAGTTGACCCTGAAGAAACTAGAGGGTTTGAAGATATACCTGTATCTATAAGTAATATGAGTGATTTAAATGATAAAAATCTTGTTATATATCCAGACGAAAAATTAACAGCAGATGTGTATATAAAAGGTAGTTTATCAAAGGTACAAAAAGTTAAAAAAGAAGATATACATGTATATGGAACTGTTGAAGACCCAATACAAGGTAAGAAGGAAGTATATTTAAAAGCAAATATTCCTCAAGGTGTTACTTTAGAATTTAAGCATGACGTTTTAATAGTAAATCTTGAGAAAAATATAAAAGAAAAAAGAGATATAAAGGTAGAAGTAAGTGGAAATTCTAAAAGAAATATAGATAAAATTGAACTGAATAAAAATTATGTCGATATATCGGGTCCAATGAGTCTAGTTAAGGAAGTTAAGAATATAAGAGCTAATCTAAATGTAGGTAATGAGACAGAAGATTTCTCTAAAAAATTGGATTTAATACCTTTAAATAGTGATGGAACTAAGGTTGAAGGTGTGACACTAAGTTCAAATTCTGTAACAGCAAGTGTACAATTATTAAAAGAAAAAACTGTACCAATAAGAGTAGATTTAAAGGATAATAATCAAGATAATAATACATTGAAAAATTATAAATTAAGTAAAGATGAAGTTAGCATAAAAGGTAAAAAAGAAAGTATAGACAAAATAAATTATATTAAGACAAAACCTATTGATTTAGTTGATTTAGCTAATGGAGAGGAAAAAGAAGTGAGTCTAGAGATTCCAGAAGGAATAACTATTGATGATAGCTCTATAACTATAAAACTAAATGAAACAAAACAATTAAATGCTGAGTTTGTATATAGTTCAGAAGATATTATGTTAAGAAATATTCCAGCAAATATGGACAATCCGAGTATAATTTTTACTGGAGATATTCAAGTTGTTGTAGAATCAACAGAAGATTTAAGTAAGCTAAATAAAAAAGATATTTCGTTATATATCGATTTATCAGAAGCACCTACTGAAAATGGTAAATATAAAATAAAATATGAAACAACATATCAATTTAAAAAAATAAATATAGAACCTAATATTGTTGAAGTGGAATGAACAAATATTTTGAATATTTAGTTGTTACAAGATGCGACAAAAAAATCTATAAAATTAAGTTTGTTAATTTTATGTTTTTGTTGCATCTTGTTTATTTTAGTTATATTATAAAATAAGGACAATGAGATATTTGTTAAATCTAAAAAGTGTTAGATATATGAAAAAAGACTGATAAATAGATTTAAATAAATATTTTTGAATTAAATATTTCAATTATCCCTAGGAAAACGTTGCTGAACGAGTTATAATTTAATTGAGATATAAAAGTTCTATTTCAAAAAATTCAAGATGAGGTGGAAATGCATGAGAAGTTTTGAAGAAGTAATTAAGTTTGCAAAAGAAAGAGGACCTAAAACTATATCAGTAGCATGTTGTCAAGATAAAGAAGTTTTAATGGCAGTTGAAATGGCTAGAAAAGAAAAAATAGCAAATGCCATTTTAATAGGTGATATAGAAAAGACTAAAGAAATTGCAAAAAGCATAGACATGGATATCGAAAATTATGAAGTAATAGATATAAAAGATTTAGCAGAAGCATCTCTAAAATCTGTTGAATTAGTTTCACAAGGAAAAGCCGATATGGTAATGAAAGGCTTAGTAGACACATCAATAATACTAAAAGCAGTTTTAAACAAAGAAGTGGGTCTTAGAACTGGTAATGTATTAAGCCACGTAGCAGTATTTGATGTAGAGGGGTATGACAGATTATTTTTCGTAACTGATGCAGCTATGAACTTAGCTCCTGATACAAATACTAAAAAGCAAATCATAGAAAATGCTTGCACAGTAGCACATTCATTAGATATAAGCGAACCAAAAGTTGCTGCAATATGCGCAAAAGAAAAAGTAAATCCAAAAATGAAAGATACAGTTGAAGCTAAAGAACTTGAAGAAATGTATGAAAGAGGAGAAATCAAAGGTTGTATGGTTGGTGGACCTTTTGCAATAGATAATGCAGTGTCTTTAGAAGCAGCTAAACATAAAGGTATAGATCATCCTGTAGCAGGAAGAGCTGATATATTATTGGCTCCAGATATCGAAGGTGGCAATATATTATACAAAGCTTTAGTATTTTTCTCAAAATCAAAAAATGCAGGAGTTATAGTTGGAGCTAAAGCACCAATAATATTAACTTCTAGAGCAGATAGTGAAGAAACTAAGCTTAACTCAATAGCCTTGGGCGTTTTAATGGCAGCAAAGGCTTAAATTTAAGGGGGAAATAGGCAAATGAGCAAAATATTTAAAATCTTAACAATAAATCCTGGTTCGACATCAACTAAAATAGCTGTATTTGATAATGAGGATTTAGTATTTGAAAAGACACTAAGACACTCTTCTGAAGAAATAGGAAAGTATGAGAAGGTTTCAGACCAATTTGAATTTCGTAAACAAGTAATAGAAGAAGCATTAAAAGAGGGTGGAGTAAAAACATCTGACTTAGATGCTGTAGTAGGTAGAGGTGGTCTTCTTAAGCCTATAAAAGGTGGAACTTACTCAGTAAGTGATGTTATGATAGAAGATTTAAAAGTAGGAGTTTTAGGAGAACATGCTTCAAATTTAGGTGGTATAATAGCAAAACAAATAGGTGATGAAGTTAATGTTCCTTCATACATAGTAGACCCAGTTGTTGTGGATGAACTAGAAGATGTTGCTAGAATTTCTGGTATGCCTGAAATAAGTAGAGCAAGTGTAGTACATGCTTTAAATCAAAAGGCAATAGCAAGAAGATTTGCTAAAGAGATAAACGCAAAATATGAAGATATAAATCTTATAGTTGCACATATGGGTGGAGGAGTTTCTGTTGGAGCTCATAAAAATGGTAGAATAGTAGATGTTGCAAACGCATTAGATGGAGAAGGTCCTTTCTCTCCAGAAAGAAGTGGTGGATTACCAGTAGGAGCATTAGTGAAAATGTGCTTCAGTGGAGAATACACTCAAGACGAAATTAAAAAGAAAATAAAAGGTAATGGTGGATTAGTTGCATATTTAAATACTAATGATGCTAGAGAAGTTGAAGAAAGAATTGAAGCTGGTGATGAAAAAGCTAAATTAGTATATGAAGCTATGGCATATCAAATCTCTAAAGAAATAGGAGCTAATGCAGCAGTTCTTAAGGGAGATGTAAAAGCAATATTATTAACTGGTGGAATCGCATATTCAAAAATGTTTACAGATATGATTGCAGATAGAGTTAAATTTATAGCAGATGTAAAAGTTTATCCAGGTGAAGATGAAATGATTGCATTAGCTCAAGGTGGACTTAGAGTTTTAATTGGTGAAGAAGAGGCTCAAGTTTATGATAACTAATGATAAAAGAATAAGAATCATAACAGGTCACTATGGAAGTGGTAAAAGTGAATTTGCGATGAACTATGTTGTTAAATTAAGAGATATGGTTTCTGGCAAAGTTGCTATAGCTGATTTGGATGTGGTGAATGTATACTTTAGAACTAGAGAAAAGAAAGAGTTAATGAAATCTTTAGGTATACAACCAATAGATAGTTCAATTAATGCTCCAACATTAGATTTACCAGCAGTATCAGCAGAAGTAATGTCACCTATGGTTGATCATTCATACAATTCTGTTATAGACTTAGGCGGAGATAATGTAGGTGCTAGAGTTATAGGAAGATTTAGTCATTTATTAAAAGAAGGCGACTATGACATGCTTTTTGTAATAAATGCAAATAGGGAGAAAACTCAAACTTCTGAAGAAGTTATCCAATATATAAAGGAAATAGAAAAATCTTCTAAACTAAAGGTAACAGGTCTAATTAATAATACTCATCTTATTAGATTTACTACTATTGATGATGTATTAAGAGGTCAAAAAGTTGCAGAAGAAGTTTCTAAGGAGTGTAATATACCTATAAGATATGTTGCATGCTTAGAAAATCTTGTTGAACAATTACCAAAAGATTTAGAAGGAGAAATTTTTCCAATAAAATTATATATGAGAGAAGACTGGATGTAGTTTGAGCTCAAATATATAGAAAGTTTAAGGAGGCTTAGGTAAATGGCTAAAGGAAAAGTATCTTTTAATCAAGAACGTTGTAAAGGTTGTGGATTATGTGTTGAAGCATGTCCAGTAAAAATCATACAATTAGACTCAAACACAATAAACAAAAAAGGGTATAACCCAGCAACTGTTTCTGAAATGGAAAAATGCATAGGATGTGCAAGTTGTGCGACTATGTGTCCAGATGTAGTTATAACAGTAGAAAGAGATTAATTTAAATTAATATTTAAGGGGGAATTTTAATGGCTAAGATACTTATGAAAGGTAACGAAGCATTTGGAAAAGCAGCTATAGAAGCTGGTTGCAAATATTTCTTCGGTTACCCAATAACTCCACAAAGTGAATTACCAGAATATTTATCAAGAGAGTTACCTAAAATAGGTGGAGCGTTCGTTCAAGCTGAATCAGAAGTTTCTGCGATAAACATGGTTTATGGTGGAGCAGGTGCAGGAGCAAGAGTTATGACTTCTTCATCTTCACCAGGAGTTGCTTTAAAACAAGAAGGTATAACATATGCAGTAGGAGCAGAAGTTCCTTGTGTTGTACTTAACGTAATGAGAGGTGGTCCAGGACTTGGAAGTATACAACCTTCACAAGCTGACTACTTTATGTCTACAAGAGGTGGAGGAAATGGAGACTACAGAACTCCAGTATTCGCACCAGCTACAGTTCAAGAAGCTGTTGACATGATAATGGAAGCTTTTGATGTTGCAGATTACTACAGATCACCTGTTATGGTAGTTGCAGATGGTATGATAGGTCAAATGATGGAGCCAGTTGAATTCAAAGCTCCTGAAAAGAAAAGAGAATTGCCTCCTAAAGATTGGGCAACTGTTGGAACTAAAGGAAAAAGAGTACCTAATGTAATAAACTCTTTATACTTAGAGCCAGAAGTATTAGAAGATCACTGTTGGCACTTAGAAGCTAAATTCAATGAAATGGAAAAAAATGAAGTACAATATGAAATGTACAAAACAGAAGACGCTGAATTTATATTTGCAGCTTATGGAACTACTTCAAGAATAGTGAAAAGCGCAATTGATATATTAAGAGAAGAAGGAATAAAAGCAGGTCTTATAAGACCTAAAGTATTATGGCCATTCCCATTTGAAGCATTTGATCAAATCCCTAGTGCTAGAAACATATTAACTGTTGAAATGAGTATGGGACAAATGGTGGAAGATGTAAAAATGGCAGTAGAAGGTAAATTACCAGTTTACTTCCATGGAAGACCAGGAGGAATGACTCCAACACCAGCAGAAATAGTTGAAAAAGCTAAAAAAATTATTGCCGGAGAATTGGTTGCAGGAGGTGCTAGATAATGGCTGTTGTATTTAAGAAAACTGAAGGGTTACAAGATACTCAAACTCACTACTGTCCAGGATGTACACATGGTATAATCCATAGATTAGTTGGTGAAGTATTAGAAGAATTAGGAGTATTAGGTGATGCTGTAGGTGTTGTTCCAGTTGGATGTTCAGTTTTAGGATATAAATATTTTAACTGTGACACTCAAGAAGCAGCTCATGGTAGAGCACCAGCTGCTGCTACAGGAATAAAAAGAGTTCATCCTGAAAACACAGTATTCACTTATCAAGGTGATGGAGACTTAGCTTCAATCGGTACTGCTGAAATAGTTCATGCAGCTGCTAGAGGAGAAAAAATAACTACTATATTTGTAAACAATACAACATATGGTATGACTGGTGGACAAATGGCTCCAACTACATTAGTTGGACAAAGAGCTACTACTGCTCAATCAGGAAGAAATGCTGAAACTCAAGGTTATCCAATAAGAGTAAGTGAAATGTTAGCTACATTAACAGGAGCTGTATTTGTAGAAAGAGTAGCAGTTGATACTCCAGCTCATGTTAGACAAGCTAAAAAAGCTATAAAGAAAGCATTCCAAGTTCAACAAGCAGGATTAGGATTTGGAATAGTAGAAGTATTATCTACTTGTCCTACAAACTGGGGACTAGCTCCAAATGATGCTTTACAATGGTTAAGAGACAATATGATACCATACTATCCATTAGGAAATTTCAAAAATGTTGAAGTTGAGGAGGTGAAGTAAATGTCTACAGCTAGAGTAATATGTGCAGGCTTCGGAGGCCAAGGTGTTATGTCTATGGGACAATTACTTACTTATGCAGGAATGTTAGAAGGTAAAGAAGTTTCTTGGTTACCATCTTATGGACCAGAAATGCGTGGAGGTACAGCAAACTGTGCAGTAACTGTATCTAGTGAACCAGTTGGTTCTCCACTTATAACAAATGATGCAACTGCAGCTATATTATTAAATATACCAGCATTTGAAAAATTTAAAGATGATGTTGTACCTGGTGGAAAAATAATAGTAAATAGCTCTTTAATAAAAGAAAAAGTTGAAAGAACAGATGTAGATGTTTATTATATCCCAGCAAATGAATTAGCTGTTGAATTAGGTAATGATAAAGTTGCTAATATGATAATGCTAGGAGCTTACTTAAAAGTAGCTGATACAGTAGATATAGAGTCTGTATTAGAAGCATTTAAAAAAGTTTTCGGACCTAGAAAAGAAAAATTTGTTCCATTAAACAGAGCAGCTTTACAAAAAGGTATGGATGCTACATGTTGCGGAGCAACTAACTAATAAAGAAAAAAGATGTCAAAAAAAAGACAATAGAATTATTTCTATTGTCTTTTTTGCTGAGAAGTATTAAAATATTTTTATGACTGAAATTAAGAATATAATAGTATTTTATGAATTATAAAAATATAATACAAATTACAAGCTTTTCAATTATGAAAGGAGAATATTTAGTGAGAAAGTATTTTGGAACAGATGGAGTTAGAGGAATAGCAAATACAGAATTAACATGTGACTTAGCATATAGACTTGGTAGAGCTGGTGGATTTGTTTTAGCTCAAGGAGACCATAGAGTAAAAGTAGTAGTAGGTAAAGATACTAGAATATCAGGAGATATGCTGGAGGCATCTTTAATAGCAGGTCTTATGTCTGTTGGATGTGATGTTATTACTGTTGGAATAATACCAACCCCTGCAGTTGCATATTTAACTAGAAAATATGGTGCTGATTGTGGTGTGGTTATATCTGCATCTCATAATCCTGTTGAATATAATGGAATTAAATTCTTTAATAAGAATGGATATAAATTGGATGATGAAATAGAATTAAAGATAGAAGAATATATAGATGACATGGCTAAAGTAGATTGTATGCCAGTTGGTGAAAATGTAGGACGAAGATTACATGAGCATTATGCACAAAGAGATTATGTAGATTATTTAAAATCAATAATTAACACTGACTTTAGAGGATTAAAAGTGGTTTTGGACTGTGCTAATGGTGCATCGTATAAAGTAGCACCAATAGTATTTGATGAATTAGGAGCAAGTGTAATTTCAATAAATAGTTCACCAGATGGAAACAATATAAATTATAAATGTGGCTCTACACATCCAGAACAACTTCAAAAGGCTGTTTTGGAACATAATGCTGACTTAGGTCTTGCGTATGATGGAGATGCTGATAGATTAATTGCAGTAAATGAAGAGGGTCAAATTGTTGATGGAGACCATATAATGATATTGAGTGCTTTAAATTTAAAGAAAAATAATAAATTAGCACAAGATACTTTAGTAGTTACAGTTATGAGTAATATAGGATTAACAATAGCTGCAAAAGAAAATGGAATAAAATTATCTACTACAGCAGTTGGAGATAGATATGTTTTAGAAGACATGGCTAAAAATGGATATAATCTTGGTGGAGAACAATCTGGACACATGATATTCTTAGATTACAATACTACAGGAGATGGAGTTCTTAGTTCTTTAATACTTGCAAATATAATATTGCAAGAAAAGAAACCTTTATCAGAACTTGCATCAATAATGAGTCAATATCCACAAGTACTAGTGAATGCAACAATAAAAAATGAAAATAAAACCAAATATATGGAATATCCAGAAATAAAAGCTGAAATAGAAAGAATAGAATCTATTTTAGATGGAAATGGTAGAGTCTTAATAAGACCATCAGGAACTGAACCATTAGTTAGAGTTATGTTAGAGGGTAAAGAGGAAGGTCAAATAAAAGAATTAGCAACAAATTTAGCTAATCTTATACAAGAAAAATTATCGTAATTTATAAGGGTATTCTCAGATATAAACCCTGAGGACACCTTTCTAAGCGCCAGAACTTAGTTATAGGCACAAGAATTAAGTATTATTGGAACTAAGTTGACGAGGTCAGAGTTAATCGAATTGTCGGCGGATGCTCTGCGGTGTGTTTACCATCGAAAGACTTCTTTAAATAATAGGAGTAATCCTATGGACAAAGGGAAGCCAAAGTAAACTTATATGACCTAACTCTTAAAATATATAAATAATATTTTTAGGAGGACACAAATAATGTGTGGAATAGTTGGATATTTAGGAAGTAGAAAGGCAGCAGAAGTTATCATAGAGGGGCTTTCTAAGCTAGAGTACAGAGGTTATGACTCAGCAGGTGTAGCAGTTAATGGTTCTAATTGTGATGAACTTAATATTAGAAAGTTCAAAGGTAGACTTTCTGTGCTTGCAGAAGATTTAGAAAAAAATCCTATTGATGGAAATTTGGGAATAGGACATACAAGATGGGCAACTCATGGAGAACCATCTGATGTAAATTCACATCCTCATTTTAATCAAGCTAAAACAATAGCAGTTGTTCATAATGGGATAATAGAAAATTATATGGAAATCAAAGAAGAATTAATTTCTGAAGGTGTTAAATTTGAATCTCAAACAGATACAGAAGTAATAGCACATTTAGTAGATAAATACTATGAAGGTAACTTATTAGACGCTGTATATAAAACTATATCAAAATTAAGAGGAGCTTATGCATTAGGTGTTATATGTAAAGAACATGGAAATGAATTAGTTGCAGTAAGAAAAGATAGTCCTCTTGTAGTTGGTGTGGGTGAAGGCGAAAACTTTATAGCATCAGATATACCTGCTTTATTAAAATATACTAGAGATGTTTATTTCTTAGAAAATGGAGAGATAGTTCACCTAAAAGATGAAAATGTAACAATTTATGACTCTAATAGAAATGTTGTAGAAAAAGAAGTATTCCATGTAACATGGGATGTAGAAGCTGCATCTAAAGGTGGATATGATTACTTTATGTCAAAAGAAATACATGAGCAACCAACAGGAGTTAGAGAAACTCTAGAAAGAAGACTTGATGATAATGGAAATATAATTTTAGATAGTATAAATATTTCTAAAGAAGATTTAGATAAAATAAATAAAGTTTATATAGTAGCTTGTGGAACGGCATATAATGCTGGATTACTTGGTAAGTATGCTATAGAAAAATTTGTAAATATACCAGTAATAACTGATATAGCATCAGAATTTAGATATAGTGACCCATTTGTAGATGAAAACTCATTAGTAATATTAGTTAGCCAATCTGGTGAAACAGCAGATACTTTAGCAGTACTAAGAGATTCAAAAGCTAAAGGAGCAAGAATACTTTCAATAACTAATGTTGTAGGTTCATCTATAGCAAGAGAATCAGATGATGTTTTCTATACTTGGGCAGGACCTGAAGTAGCAGTTGCATCAACTAAGGCATATACAACTCAAATAACTTCTTTATATATGATAGCTTTAGATTTTGCTATTAAAAAAGGAACAATAACTAGAGAGTTTTATGATGGTATGATTACTAAGATGAAAGAAATACCATCAAAAATACAAGAAATATTAGATAATGAAGAATATATAAAAGAAGTTGCTAAAACAGTTGTTAGCTCTGACCATGCTTTCTATTTAGGAAGAGGTATAGACTATAGTTTAGCAATGGAAGGTTCATTAAAATTAAAAGAAATATCATATATACATGCAGAAGCTTTTGCAGCAGGAGAATTAAAACATGGAACAATAGCATTAATAGAAAAAGGAACTCCTGTAATTGCTATAGCTACTCAAGAAAAATTATTTGAAAAAATGGTTTCTAATATGGAAGAAGTAAGAGCAAGAGGAGCTTATGTTGTAGCAATTGCTCAAAGTCATAATAAAGACGTTGAAAAAGCTGCTGAAAAAATAATTTATATACCAAACTCAGATGATATTTTATCACCAATATTAGCAGTTGTACCAATGCAATTACTTGCTTATCATGTTTCTGTATTAAGAGGTTGTGATGTAGATAAGCCAAGAAACTTAGCTAAATCAGTAACAGTTGAATAAAAATATATTAAAAAGTGCATAGATAATATCTATTAGAAAAAACTCATTCTATTTGTTATAATTTTATAGAATGAGTTTTTTATTATAGAAAAAAGCTATTAATCAATATGGAGGTGTATTTGTATAAAAGAGGTAAAGTTAAAATTAGAGACGTTAAAAAAAATCGAAAAAAATAACAATGATTGTATAAATTGCAAAAAATGTTTTAAGGTATGTCCTATGATGAAAGAATTTGGAGACTCACCAAGAGAACTTATGATAGACATTTTGCAAAATAAATCAATAAATAAAAATATACCATATTCTTGCATGTTATGTGGAATATGCAAGGTAGAGTGTCCAAAAGATATAGATTTAAAAGAAATGTTTTTTGATGTAAGGAAAGAAATATTTCATAGCAATCAAAAAGAATTAAATGATATAGGATATAGAACAATAAAATTTCATCAAACTAATAGTTTCTCTTCATTATTCTCAAAAAAATTTATTAAAAAAAACACCAAAAAGATTTTTTTCCCAGGATGTAGCCTTTCTAGCTATAGTAGTGACTTAGTATTAGCAACATATAAATATTTAGAAAATCATATAGAAAATATATCCTTAGCTTTTGAATGTTGTGGCAAGCCAACTTTAGCTATGGGAGATACAAATAAATTTGATAAATACTATTCTAAAATAGACAAGCTATTTAGAGAAAATGATATAGACGAAGTAATCGTAACTTGTCCAAATTGTTTTAATACTATAAGAAATAATAGTGATATAAAAGTGACTTCAATATGGGAAGTGATAAAAGAATATGGACTTCCAGAAAATCTAAAAAATCATTATGATGATTTAAATCAGGAATTTTTATTACATGACCCATGCCCTATAAGAAATGAGCATAATATACATGAATCAGTCAGATATATACTAGGTTTTATGGGAATAAAAATAATTGAATTTGAAAAAAATAGAGAAAACACAGAGTGTTGTGGCTCTGGAGGTATGGTAAGAGTTACTAATAATGAAGTTGCTATAAACCAGACCAAAAATAGAGCAAATAATGAAAAAACAGATTATGTAATCTCATACTGTCAATCTTGTTGTGAGTCTATGTTAATGGCAGATAAAAAAGTACTACATGTATTAGATTTAATTTTTGATGTTGATGTTATAAACAAAAATAAATTAACCCAGAAAAAAACATCATCTATTAAAAAATGGAGTACAAGGTATAAAGGAATAGAAGTAGCAAAGAAGATGAATATAGAAACTTAATAAATTCCCATAAAAAGTATATAAGCTAATGAAAGGAAATAATATGTTAGATACACATGCAAGAAAATATGTAGAGCCATTTATAATCAAAGGAGCAGAGTTCTTTTTAAAACTTAAATTAACTCCAAATAACGTGACAATAATAGCACTTATAGTTGGAATATCTACGTCTTTATTTATATATCTCGATATGAAAGTGCTAGCAATAATTACATTATGGGTTTCAGGATACCTAGATGCTGTAGATGGTGATATGGCGAGAAGTAGTAATAAAACATCCTTATTTGGAACATTAATGGATATTACTTTTGACAGAATAGTAGAAATAAGTATGATTTTAGTATTTGGCTTGAAGATGATTGATGTAAGGTTAAATCTAATGATTCTTTTAAGTAGTATTCTTATGTCAATGACTATATTTTTAACTGTTGGGGCCTTAACTGATAAAAAAGGTATGAAATCATTTTATTATCAAGCTGGTGTAGCTGAAAGGAGTGAGGGATTTATACTTTTTACTTTGATGATTTTATTTCAAAGTTATATTGGAACGATAGCAAATCTATTTTCTATAGTCGTTTTATTTACAGCAGTTCAAAGACTACTAGAAGCAAAAAAAATATTATAAATTAATTTTTGAGAGGGGAAAAAATGAAAAAGAGGATATTAACAATATTATTATGTTTAGGGCTTGTATTTGGATTGATAGGGTGTTCAAATAACGATAAAAAAGAAGAGCCTCAAAAAGATATATTAAAAAGTAGCAATGAAGAGATTTTAAAATCTGCAAAAGGTACAACAGTTAACTTTTATGGATATGGTGGAAATGAAGTAATGAATAAATGGTTTGATAGTTATGTAATTCCAAAGATGAAAGAAGACTATGACATAACTGTAAAAAGAGTAGGAATGGATATAGAAAACATTCTTAATAAACTATTGTCAGAAAAACAAGCTGGAAATGCTAAGGGTACTATAGATGTGGTTTGGATAAATGGAGAAAACTTCAAAACAGCAAAAGAGAATAAATTGCTATTTGGACCTTTTGTAGAGAAACTTTCTAATTATGAAAAGTATGTTGATTCATCTTCTGAAGATATTACTACAGATTTTGGAGTTAAGGTAGAGGGGATGGAAGCTCCTTGGGGTAAATCTCAATTTGCAGTTGTAACAGACACATCTAAGATTAATACAAAAATAACTGATGCAAAAACACTAAAAAAAGTAATTGTATCTAATCCTGGAAAATTTACCTATCCAGCCCCACCAGATTTTACAGGAAGTGCATTTGTCAGAAATATAATATATGATGTAGTAGGATATGATAAAGTAAAAAATTTACCAGAAGATGAAGCTAAAGTAAAACAAGTCATACAACCCGCTATGGAGTATCTTAAAGAAATAAAACCATACTTATGGAATAAAGGTAAAACTTATCCTGCGACATCTTCTCAGTTAGATAATATGTATTCAGATAATGAAACCTATTTTACAATGACTTATGCTCCCAATGTATTATTAGGAAGGATAGAAAGTGGAGAGTTTAGCAAATCTACAAAAGCAATAGAATTTGAAAAAGGAAATATAAGTAACACACATTTTGTTGCTATACCAGATAATTCTCAAAATAAAGAAGGTGCAATAGTGTTAATAGATTTTTTGATGAGTATAGATGCACAATCCTCTAAGACAGAAACTAAAAATTGGGGAGATACATCTGTTTTAGATATGAAGAAGATTCCAGGTGAAGATGTTAAGAAATTTAGTGAAACTATAGTATTAAAAAATTCAGTTCCAGAATTAAAAGCGGGAATAGTTCCAATAATAGAAAAAATATGGACTAAAGAGGTACTAGAAAGTGAAAAGTAAAATAATTAATGATAAAATAATTCCATATTTATTAATAGCACCTGTATCTATCATCCTGATACTTATAATGGGTGTAGGAATTATAAATTGCATCTCACAAAGTCTAGGATTTTTTCCTCAGATTGGTCTTGAGCAAATTACATTAAATTATTATAGAGAAATTTTTAGAGATTCTAATTTTTTAGAATCTCTTATCTTTAGTTTGAAGATTTCTTTAGTGTCATCAATTTTGGCTATTATTATAGGTATACTTTTAGCATATATAATGTCTCAAAATAAATTTTCTAAAGTTAGATATATGATTCTAAATGTTCCGCTAGTAGTTCCACATATAATAGCTGTATTATTGGTATTTATAATATTTTCTCAAACAGGTATAGTTTCAAGAGTATTTTATTTTTTCAATATAATAAAGGATTCATCTGAATTTATACCAATGGTTTCTGATAAAAATGGAATAGGGATAATTTCAGTTTATTTGTGGAAAGGAATACCATATATAACACTAATGGTTTATAATATATTGAAAAATATAAATGATAATCTACAACAAGTGTCTATAAATTTAGGTGCAAGTAAACTTCAAACGTTTAGATATATAGTGTTGCCGCTTGCTATGCCTACAATAATTTCTTCATTTATAATAATTTTTGCCTTTTCATTTGGTTCTTTTGAAGTACCTTTTTTAATAGGTGCATCAACTCCAAAAGCATTACCAGTTCAAGCATATCTGAGTTATTCTAGTTCAGATTTAATGCAAAGACCAATCTCAATGTGTATCAATGTTGTATTATCTGGAATAAGTTTTATACTATTAATAATTTATGATAGATTTTTTAATAAAATATCAAAATATAATGTATAGGAGTATCTATGAGTAAAAAATTTAATATAATTCTTAATATCATGTTTGTAGTTATTATAGCTCCTATAATATTATTGTCAATATGGGGAGTTGTAAATACATGGCCATTTCCAAATCTTTTACCTAAGGAATTTTCATTAAGAGGATTTAGATATATTTTGGATATAAATAATCTGAATATCATTTTGAGAAGTATTATAATATCAATAACTGTAGTCTTAGTTACTATTTTATTAAGTATACCAGCATCTAAAGCGTTAGCACTATACGATTTTAAAGGAAAAAGGTTTTGTGAGTTACTGATATTGTCTCCAATTATAATTCCACTAATATCTGTTGCTATGGGCATACATATAGCATTTATTAGAATAGGTCTGGCCAATAATATTTTGGGAGTAATTATTATAAATATACTTCCATGTATACCATATTCAGTTCGAATAATAACAGATGTTTATAAATTAATAGGTGATAATTTAGAAATACAAGCGAAAGTACTTGGAGCAAGTAGATTTAATACATTTAGATATGTAACTTTCCCTTTGATTTTGCCAGGGATATTGGGTGCATCAAGTATGTCTTTCATAATATCCTTTAGTCAATATTTTTTGACTCTTCTTATAGGCGGAGGTAGTGTCATAACTTATCCAATGATTATGTTTCCATATATACAAAGTGGAGACAGGACAATCGCATCTTTGTATAGTATGCTCTTTTTAATAATAAGTTTATTTATCTTGATAATAATAGAATACAATGTAAAAAAGAACTATAAGCATATTCAAAATACAAGGCTATTTTAGTATGATTGGAGGTGTAATAATTGTCATCAGTTAAACTTATAAATTTATGTAAGAGTTTTAACAAAATCAAAGTTTTAAACAATATGAATTTAGATATAAAAGAAGGAGAAATAGTTTCTCTTTTAGGTCCATCAGGTTGTGGAAAAAGTACTACTCTAAAATTAATTGCTGGTATTTTACATCCTGATTGCGGAGATATACTTTTAAATAATGAATCAGTATTAGATATACCTATAGGAAAAAGAGATACTGTAATAGTTTTTCAAGATTATTTATTATTTCCACATATGACTTTATATGAAAATATAGAATTTGGTCTTAAAATGAAAAAAATAAATAAGAATATAAGAAAAAGTAAAGTAAACGAGCTTATAAATTTAGTTAAGTTAAAAGGATATGAAAATAAATATCCAAACGAACTCTCAGGAGGACAACAACAACGTGTTGCAATAGCAAGGTCTTTAGCAATAAATCCAAAGGTACTGTTATTAGATGAGCCATTTTCAAATTTAGATATTAATTTACGCAATGAAATGAGGGAATTTGTATTAGGATTACAAAAACATCTAAAGATAACAACGATATTAGTAACACATGACAAAGAAGAAGCGTTAATGATGAGTGATAGAATAGCAGTTATGTTAAATGGTGAGGTTAAACAATTCGACACACCTGATAATCTTTATGAAAATCCCAAAAGTAAAGAAGTTGCAAATATATTTGGAGAAAAAAATTATTTAATCGGAAATATAAGAAATGGAGAATTTGTAAATGATATAATTTCTATTAAATTAGATAAATATAAAAATATAAATATAGATAATGTAGAGTTAATGATACCAAAAGAAAGTATAATCCTAAAAACGATTGATAATGATGTAGGAAGACAAGGGTCTATATTAAAAAAAAGATATGCAGGAGATAAAGTTTACTATGATGTAGATATTGATGGAACGGTATTAAAAGCTAGTAGCAACAATAATTTATATGAAATAAATGAAAAGGTAGATGTGTTTATGGAACAAAGAAAAATTCTATTCTTTCCTGTTGAACTATAGAAAAAAACTATGGCTGTAAACAAGTAAATAAGTATCAAATATATTTTAATTTTGTTATAATGAATTCGAATACTATAATAAAATAAGATTTTATATCAAAAAAGGGAATATTTTTAATATTTGGAGGGTAATTTTATGAAATTTAGTAAAAGATTTAAAGTTTTAGCTATTGGTTTAACTTTAGTATTAACATTAGGGAGTGTAGTTGGTTGTGATTCTAAAGAATCAGAAAAACCAAAAGAATCTTCTCAAAGTCAAGATAAGGCTAGTTATAAAGAAGCCACAGGTGAAGAGGCTGTAAAAATGATGAAGAAAAATAAAGAATTATTGATATTAGATGTAAGAGGTGCAGAGGACTATGCTAAAGGTCATATTATAAATGGTATAAATATATCAGTAGATGATTTAGAAGATAAATTAAGTGCTTTAGAAGGATATAAGGATAAAACTATATTAGCGTATTGTAACTCAGGTAAAAAAAGTGCAAAAGCTGCTGAAATATTAGTAAAAAATGGATTTAAAGATGTTTATAATGTAGAAGGTGTGAAAGATTTTGATTATGAATTAGTTACATATAATGATATAACTGCGCCTGAAATGTTAAAGTTAATAAGCGAAAATAAAGATTCTATAGTAATAGATGCTAGAAAGTCAAAAGAATTTGAAACTGGACATTTAAAAGAGGCTATCAATATACCATTAGAAGACACAGAAAAGAAAATGGGAGAACTTGATAAAAATAAGGATATAATCTTATACTGTAGAACTGGAAATAGAAGTGGGCAAGCAGCTAAAATACTTTCAGAGAATGGATTTACAAAAGTATATAATTCAGTTGATGGTGTGGATGAATATGATTTTGATTTAGTTAAATAGATTTAAAATAATAAAAGATTGATTAGAAATCGGAGTACAAATTATGTCGAAGAAATTAAGAGAAGAAATAGAAGAAGGTTTTTGTGCTAATGTTAAATCAATTTCTACAGAAGATTTGAAAGAGAAAGTACAAGATGAATCTTGGGTTATAGTTGATACTCGTTTAAATGATGCATATAATGGCTGGAAATTAGATGGAGTAAAAAGAGGTGGGCATATAAGAGGAGCAGTAGATTTTTCTGCGAATTGGTTATATGTAGACTCAGATAAAAAAGACAAAGTATTAGAACAAGCACTAAAAACAAAAGGTATTGATTTAGATAAAAATATAGTACTATATGATGCTAATGGAAAAGATGCTTTACTTGTAGCTACTTACTTATCTAAAAAAGGATATAAAAATCTATATAAATATGATATTAAACAATGGGCAAATAATGAAAATCTTCCAATGGAAAGATATAAAAATTATCAAATGATAGTACCTGCTTCCATAATAAAAGATATCTTGGATGGAAAAATTCCAGAGACATTTGAATATTCTAAGAATATAAAAATGATTGAAGCAAGTTGGGGAGAAGAAAAAGAATCTTATGCAAAAGGGCATATACCTACAAGTGTTCATATAAATACTGATATTATAGAACCTCCTCCAACATGGATGCTTACTAACAATGATAATTTGGCCAAATTTGCTTTAGACTATGGATTTACAAAAGATGATACTGTGATAGTTTCAAGTAGCGCATCTATGGCTTCTTATAGAATTGCTATTATATTACGATATATAGGAGTAAGAGATGTAAGAGTTTTGAATGGTGGAATAAACTCATGGTTATCAGAAGGATATGAGCTGGAGTTAACTAGCAATCCAAAAAGTTCATGTACTACTTTTGGAGCAAATATACCAGCTAATCCACAACTAATTGTTAGTATACCAGAATTAAAGCAAAAACTAAGAGATAAAAATAAATTTACATTAGTGGACAATCGTTCTTGGGATGAACATATAGGTAAAATATCTGGATATAGCTATTATGATAAAAAAGGTCGTATACCAGGAGCCTTATATGGTCATGCAGGTAGTGACAGTGTATCACTAGAAGAGTATCGTAATATAGATAACACAATGAGAAATCAATATGAAATATTGGCAATGTGGGATAAAGAAAATATAGATACTAATAAACAACTTGCATTTATGTGTGGCAGTGGATGGCGTGCTGCAGAGGTATTAACATATGCAAATGTTATGGGATTTGAAAATACTTCTCTCTATAGTGATGGATGGATGGGATGGAGTCTTGATGATTCAAATCCAATTGAAACAGGAGATTCAAAATAGAATTTTGTAAAAAATATAATATAATTGTTTAAAATGAAGGTATATTCAGTTTATTAAGTTGAATATACTTTTGTTATGTTTTAAAATATAAACATAGTTAGAATATGCTTATATGGATGTGCACTTATTTAAACATATTATTAGCAATATAGAATTATAAAATTATATATTATGAGGTGTGAAATATGATTAGTAAAGATGAAAAAGCAAGGTTAAAAGCTGAAGGTATATTAGCCCAAAGCCAAGAAGGGTATTTCTCAATAAGAATATTGAGTAGAGCGGGAAACTTTACAGCAGAACAGCTTATCAACTTATCAAAGTTATCTGAAAAATAGGGTAGAGGTTATTTAGGTGTTACTACTAGATTAGCTGTTGAAATACCATGGATAAAGTATGAAGATATAGATTTAATGAAGGAAGATTTAAAAGCTGTAGGGCTAAAGCATGGTGGTACGGGTAAAAAAGTAAGACCATTAGTTGCATGCAAAGGTACTGTATGTCAACATGGAATATATGATACACAAGAATTATGTGGAAAGTTACATGATTCATATTTTGGATATGATTTACCATCTAAAACTAAAATTACACTAGTTGGATGTCCAAATAACTGTGCAAAAGCAAATACTAATGATGTGGGTATAGTAGGTCAAGTATACGTAAAATTTAATGAAGATAAATGTAAAAATTGTGGATTGTGTACATCATCTTGTAGACAAAAATCAGTTTATATGGAAGATAAGAAATTAGTGTGGAATAAAGAAGAATGTGTAAATTGTGGAAAGTGTGCTCAAGCATGTCCATTTGGAGCTATGGAAGTTGATAAAAAAGGACTAGCTGTTTATCTTGGTGGTAGAATGGGAAGAGGCTATAGATTTGGAGATAGACTTAGTAATTTGTATACAGAGGATAATATAGAAGAATTAGTGCAAGATGTATTTTATACATATAAACAATTAGCAAGTCCAGGAGAAAGAATAAGTAAAGTATTAGAGAGAATTGGAATCGAAGAGTTTGAAAAACATTTATTTAATATAAAATTACAAAATGCATAAAAATACATATTGATAAAGTATATCTCTCTTAAATTTGTTAATAATTCTGTTATAGAGAAAAACAAATTTAAGGGGGATTTTTATTATGAAGATAATAAAATTAGTTGTAAGTTTTTTTATGTTAATGGCTATAGGCATGACAATATCTTATGCAGATGCAAATATAAATACTAGATATAATAAATTAATTAGTGCTCTTGAAACTTCAGAAGCCGATTTTAAATATTATAATATAAAAATTAATTCTGTTATAAATTACAATTTATCAAATAAAGAATTACATAATATTTTTCTAGAAATAATTAACAATCTAAAGTTAGATGAAAAAGGAATAAATTGGAACCAAAAAGGGTATGGCGATGAAATACAATTATATGCTACTATAAAAGATAGCGATAAAGAAATTTCTATAAAAGGAATAAATAAAAATAATAAAGAAAGC
The DNA here is from genome assembly GCF_020658175.1 of Clostridioides sp. ES-W-0018-02. Lineage (NCBI taxonomy): Bacteria > Bacillati > Bacillota > Clostridia > Peptostreptococcales > Peptostreptococcaceae > Clostridioides > Clostridioides sp. ES-W-0018-02. The sequence goes on from NZ_JACVVY010000005.1 coordinate 22,097, forward strand.
TACATAATAGTTGACATATTGGACAACAAAGTATATAAACATAAAGAGGATATTTATAGTAGTGTAGAAAACGTGTTAAATAAATATTCATCTCAAGTAGATGTATCTGCTTGTATTGTTGGAGAATACACAAAAAGGTTACAAAACCACAAATATGATGATATTTTACAAAAAATATTATATAATATGAGTGCTAAGCAAATAGATAAAGTGAAAGACGTAAACTTTTTATCTATAACAGCATATAGTAAAGTATTAAATGATGATGATTTAGAATATTTAGGGGAAAAAATCAATTTAAATATAGGAATTAAATATAATGAGGACGATGGAAAAACACTCATATATATTGCCACACCAATTATAAAATTAGATTATTAATTATGAGGAGATCAGAAAATATGGCTAAGATAATAGTAAAAAAGAGTAATCCACTTAAAGGTAGTGTTAAAATAGATGGCGCAAAAAACGCAGTTTTACCAATAATAGCAGCAACTTTATTAGCAAACGGGAAATCAACTTTAAATGGAGTTCCAAATTTAAGAGATGTTCATGTTATATCAGATTTATTAAGACATGTAGGAGCAGAAGTTGAATATAAAGAAAATACACTTACTGTTGACGCAAGTAATATAAGAACTTGTGAAGCTCCATATGAGCTTGTAAGAAAGATGAGAGCTTCTTTTTTGGTTATGGGACCATTACTTGCTAGATTTAATAGTACAAAAATTTCTATGCCAGGAGGATGTGCTATAGGAACGAGACCTATAGATTTACATTTAAAAGGATTTAAAGCTTTAGGTGCAAAAATAGAAATGGACCACGGTTTTGTTGAAGCAGCAACAGAAAAATTAGTAGGAAATAAATTGTATTTAGATTTCCCATCTGTTGGAGCTACTGAAAATATAATGATGGCAGCTTCTTTAGCAGAAGGAACTACAATAATAGAAAATGCAGCAGAAGAACCAGAAATAGTTGACTTAGCTAATTTCTTAAATGAAATGGGAGCAGATGTTAAAGGTGCAGGTACTAACACTATAAAGATAAAAGGTGTTAAGGAGTTAAAAGGAGCAGAACATAATGTAATTCCAGACAGAATAGAAGCAGCAACTTATATGGTTGCAGCAGCTATGACAAAAGGTGATATAACAGTTGAAAATGTTTTAATGGAGCATTTAAAGCCAGTTGTAGCTAAATTAAGAGAAGCTGGTTGTGAAATTACAGAGATGGACAATTCTGTTAGAGTAGTAGGTCCAAAGGTATTAAAGCCAATAGACATAAAGACTTTACCACATCCAGGGTTTCCTACAGATGTGCAAGCTCAATTTATGGCTATGCTTACTGTAGCTAATGGAACTGGTGTAGTTATAGAAACTGTTTTTGAAAATAGATTTATGCATGTTGCTGAATTCAATAGAATGGGTGCTAATATAAAAATAGACGGAAGAAGTGCGGTTGTTAATGGAGTAGATGAATTACACGGTGCAGCAGTGAATGCTACTGATTTAAGAGCAGGAGCAGCGCTTATTTTATGCGGTCTTATAGCAGAAGGAGAAACTCAAATAGGAGAAATATACCATATTCAAAGAGGTTATGTTGATATAGATAAAAAGATAACAGCATTAGGTGGTCAAATCAAAATAGTAGAAGATTAATAATCGGTTTAGATAAGTAAGTTATAAATTGATAGGGTTGTTCATATACTTAAATACAAGGTTTTAAAAGCTAAGGAGGAGAGTATATGAAGAACCCATTAGTTGTTTTGTTAGGATTTGTAACTTGCTCTGTGTTAGTCCCTTCATTGATAACTTTAGTTTCTTACAAAAATGTGGAGCTAACTGAAAAACCAGAGAAAGTAGTTTCCATAAACAAAACCATTAAAAAAAATGATATTAAAAATGAAGGTAAGAAAGAAGATAAAAAGGTAGTAAACTATGAAACTGTAGACAAAAAAACACCAGTTATAAATGTCTATAATCACATGTCAGGTAAAGTTGAAAAAATGGACATGGAAAACTATTTATGTGGAGTACTAGCTGGTGAGATGTCCTCGGATTTTGATATAGAGGCCTTAAAAGCCCAAGCTGTAGCAGCTAGAACGTATGTAGTATATAAGCAAGAACATGGGAAATCAAGTAAACATAAAAATGCAGTGGTATGTACTGATTATAAACACTGTCAAGAATACAAGAGTTATGCGACTCTTAAAAAGTTGAATGGTGAAGAATGGATTAAAAATAAGTATTCTAAAATTAAAAACGCAGTTAAAGGCACTAAGGGGCAGATAATAACTTACAATGATAAGGCTATACTTCCTCTTTATTTCTCTACCTCATCAGGGAAAACAGAGAATAGTGAAGAGGTATTTTCATCAAAATATCCTTATTTAAAATCTGTAGAAAGCCCATATGATAAGTATTCTCCCAAATTTGCATCAACACTTAAAATAAGCAACACAGATTTTGTTAAGAGCCTTAGAAAGTCTTATAGTAGCATTGTGATAGATGTAAATAATTTGAGTAAACAAGTTGCAATAACTGAAAGAAGCGATGCTGGAACTGTAGAAAAAATAAAATTAGGAAACAAAGAAGTCACAGGAAAAGATGTGAGGACTGTTTTTAACTTAAATTCTGCAAACTTTGATATAAAATTTGGAGAAGGATACATAGATTTTGTAGTAAAAGGATATGGTCATGGAGTTGGTATGAGCCAATGGGGAGCTGAAGGTATGGCAGAAGAAGGCTATAAATACTATGATATATTATCACATTACTATACTGATACAAAAATAAAAGATATATACTAATAATTGTATAAAATACCAAAAACACGTCAATAATCCAAATGTAGAAATATATTTGGAGGTGCGAAATGAAGAAAAAACTGTTAGAAAAAGATGGTTTTTATTTATCTTTATTTGTATGTGTTTGTTTATTAGCAGTAGGTGGAGTTTGGTTTACAAATAATAATGTAGATAAATTAGCTTCTAATAAAGGCATGATAGAAAAATCTAATAAAGATAGTGAAGAGGAAATACATTTAATTGAAAAAGATAAGAAAGATGCTATCCCTACTGCGACAGATTCAAAACAAAACTTAGAAAAAGCTAAGGCAAAAGAAGAAAATAAGTCAAGTACAACAAAATTAAATTACATTGGTGATAAGATAATAAGAGAATATTCAGAAAAAGAACCTAGTTATTCTAAAACATTGGATGTTTGGGAAACTCATAAAGGTATAGATGTTAGTTGTACTAAAGGTAAAGAAATAAAATCTCTATTAAACGGAATGGTAGTAGATGTATTTGATGATGAAGAATATGGAAAATCAGTAAAAATAAAAAGCGACAATAATACTGTAGTAGTATATTCAAATCTAGATGAAAATGTTAGTGTTAAGAAGAATCAGAAAGTAACAGAAGGACAATCATTAGGGACTGTAGGAAGTACTTCTCAGATAGAAAGTGAAGAGGGTATACATGTGCATTTAGAAGCATATAATGGAGAAAAATCTATAGACCCAATGAGTCTAATTAAGTAAAAGTATAACAAGTTTAATCATATTTGGTTAAGCTTGTTATATTTTTTGGTGTTTTTACATATATATCATTAAAGCTATTATGTGAGGGGGGTAATCTTTGAGATCTCATATAGAGGAAAGAGCCATAGTGGTAGCAAAATATATACTTGAAAAAAACACTACAGTAAGACAAACAGCCAAGACATTTGGAGTAAGTAAGAGTACAATTCACAAGGATGTTACAGAAAGATTAAAGGAAATAAATCCATCCCTTGCCAAAGAAGTTAAAAGTGTGCTAGACAAAAATAAATCAGAGAGACATATTAGAGGGGGATTAGCAACGAAATTAAAGTATGAGAAGGAACATAAAAAAATGTAGGTTAAAAACCTACTTTTTTTATTACATTAAATTATTGTAAGAAATATATTATATAATTATAAATAGCAAAAGAATAATACTCTCAAAACATTTATTTTCTCTTGATTAAAGCGAGATTTTTGTATATGCTTTATTATAGGAGTATTAATAAATAGGCTTATAATATAATCTAATATATAAATGAAGGAGTTGAAAAAATGGCTGGAGCTGATATAGGCATAGATTTAGGTACTGCAAATGTACTTGTTTATGTTAGTGGTAAGGGAATCGTTTTAGAAGAACCATCTGTTGTTGCAATAGACAACAGAACAGATTCTGTTTTAGCTGTAGGAGAAGAGGCTAAAAAAATGATAGGAAGAACACCAGGAAATATAGTTGCAATAAGACCTTTAAGAGATGGTGTAATTTCAGATTATGATGTAACTGAGAAGATGTTAAAATCTTTTATAGATAAGATAGTTGATAAAAAGGGATTTGGAAGATTTTTCATGCCTAGAATTATGGTATGTGTGCCAACAGGTGTTACAGAAGTAGAAAAGAGAGCAGTAGAGGATGCTACTAGACAAGCTGGGGCTAGAGAAGTGTATATCATAGAAGAGCCAATAGCAGCAGCTATAGGAGCTGGTGTAGACATATCACAACCTAATGGTAATATGATTATAGATATTGGTGGAGGAACTGTAGATATAGCCGTAATATCACTAGGGGGAGCAGTTGTAAGTGAATCTATAAAAGTTGGCGGAGACCGATTTGATGATGCTATAGTTAAGTACATGAAAAAACAACATAATCTTCTTATTGGAGAAAGAACCGCAGAAAAAATTAAGTTTGAAATTGGTTCTGCATTTAAGAGAGAAGAAGAAAAGTATATGAAAATAACAGGAAGAAATCTGATTACAGGTCTTCCTAGTTCTATAACTATAAACTCAGCAGAAATGTTAGAAGCCCTTAGAGAATGTGTTGAACAAATAGTTGTTGCAACTCATGCTGTTTTAGAAAAAACACCACCTGAATTAGCAGCAGACATAGGTGATGTTGGTATAATAATGACTGGCGGAGGCTCATTATTATATGGATTAGATAAGATAATAGAACAGAGAACAGGAATAACTGTTACAATAGCAGATGAACCACTATCTTGTGTTGCGAAAGGAACAGGGATTGCCTTAGGCTCAATAGATTTACTTGAAACAGGTGGGTCTTTCAAAAGAAAATAATTAGGAGAGTTTAAAATGTTAAATATAGATGAAATAAAAGAACTAATACCACATAGATATCCATTTTTATTAGTAGACAAGATTACAGAGTTAGAAGTTGGAAAAAGAGCTGTTGGTATAAAAAATGTAACAGTTAATGAACCATTTTTTCAAGGTCATTTTCCAAATTACCCATTGATGCCAGGAGTGCTGATAGTAGAAGCTCTAGCACAAGTGTGTGGAGTAGCAATGATGTCTTTGGAAGAAAATAAAGGGAAATTAGGTGTATTTGCTGGTATTGATAAAGTTAGAATCAAGAGAGAAGTAAGACCAGGAGATACATTGACTATGGAAGTTGAAATGACAACGCTTAGAAGAAATATAGCAAAAGCAGATGCTAAAGCTTATGTTGGTGAAGAACTTGTCTGTAAAGGTGAGTTAATGTTTGCTCTAGTAGAGAAATAAAATTTTTAAGAATGAAAAGCATTAAATAAAATAGAAGAATAAATATCAAAATAAAAAGGTAGATAATTTGGAGTATTTATTAAATTAAATACTCTATAGTATCTACCTTTTTAATACAAAAATTTTTATCAGTTACCTTATATAAGATTTAAGTAGATACCAATAGTGCTAAGGCTATTGTTTCAGCTAAATCTAGTATAAAGCTAAGACGTATATTATTAAATGAAAGTCTGTTATTTTCATCAATTTTATCTACAATTCCTACTATAGAATAATTTCCTATTTGAGGTAGTTTTTTTCCCACACCTTTTCCGGGCAGGATAGGTCCTTCTCTAATCTGTATATTGCCTATGTTACTCTGTGACCCCAAGCAAGCATCTATAGCCAAGAAGTTACCTTGCATATGTGTATTTTTTATAGTATCTAAAGACTCATATATATTTAAGGCGTGAATAGGGTTATCTAGTGTACCGTAAACGGGGTATTTAAATTTACTGTTTTTAAGTATTGTTCCAACTAAAGGGCCTAAAGTATCACCTATAGCCCTGTCTGTTCCTATGCAAACAACAATCGTATTTTCATTAATTATGGTTTTGAGAACTGAACTTAGCATCTGTATAACATCATCATCGCTGTAATTTACTTTAGCTAAATACAATAGGAACACCCCCTTCAAAAAAATATATGAATAAAAAACACTAAAAAGACCTAACTTTAAATTTCAGATAGAGATAATATTTTATTTGTCTCACAAAAAAAGTAATGGCAAAAATATGACTAAAAATCTTGACAAAATTTAAAAAAAATAGTAAGCTAATAAAGTAAAATAAAACTTAAATCTTGATTACCTTATCAAGAGCGGCTGAGGGATAGGCCCTGTGAAGCCCAGCAACCACCCAAATGGGAAAAGGTGCTAATTCCTACAAGACAAAAGTCTTGAAAGATGAGGTCAGTTAATTAGTATGCGATTACGATTATTAACCTCTTCTTATAAGGAGAGGTTTTTTATTTTGAGTAAAATTTCTAAGAATTGAAGATAAGGTAAAACCTATAATAAAAATTAAGAATGAATAAGGAGGAACAAAAATGGCAAGACATTTATTTACGTCAGAATCAGTTACAGAAGGACATCCTGATAAGATATGTGACCAAATATCAGATTCAATATTAGATGCATTGTTAGAAAAAGACCCACAATCTAGAGTAGCTTGTGAAACTACAGTAACAACAGGCTTAGTTTTAGTAGCTGGAGAAATAAGTACATCTGCTTATGTAGATATACCTAAATTAGTAAGAGAAACAGTAAAAGAAATTGGATATACAAGAGCAAAATATGGATTTGACTGTGACACTTGTGCAGTTATAACTTCTATAGATGAACAATCTGGAGATATAGCTATGGGAGTTGATGAAGGTCTAGAAAGTAAGACTGGAGAAGAAATAGAACAAGAAATAGAAAAAGTAGGAGCTGGAGACCAAGGTATAATGTTTGGATTTGCATGTAATGAAACTCCAGAATTAATGCCACTTCCAATATCATTAGCTCATAAATTATCAAGAAGACTTACAGAAGTTAGAAAGACAGGTTTAGTTGATTATTTAAGACCAGATGGAAAAACTCAAGTTACTGTTGAATATGAAGGAAATAAAGCTGTAAGAGTACATACAGTTCTTATATCAGCTCAGCATTGTGAAACAGTATCAAATGATAAGATAAGACAAGATTTAATTGAGCATGTTATAAAATCAGTTATACCAGCTGAATTACTTGATGAAGATACTAAAATTTATATAAACCCAACAGGCAGATTCGTTATAGGAGGACCTCAAGGGGATACAGGTCTTACAGGAAGAAAAATAATAATAGACACTTATGGTGGATATTCTAGACATGGTGGAGGAGCTTTTTCAGGAAAAGACCCTACAAAAGTTGATAGATCTGCTGCTTATGCTGCTAGATATGTTGCTAAAAATATTGTTGCGGCTGGACTTGCAGATAAATGTGAGATAGAACTTGCATATGCTATAGGTATAGCTAGACCATTATCTATATTTATAGATACTTTTGGGACAGGTAAAGTTTCAGAAGAGAAGCTTGTTGAACTAGTAAACAAACACTTTGATTTAAGACCAGGAGCAATAATAAGAGATTTAGATTTAAGAAAGCCTCTTTACAAAAAGGTTGCTGCTTATGGTCACTTTGGTAGAACGGATATAGATTTACCATGGGAAAGAACTGATAAAGTAGAACAATTAAGAAAAGATGCATTAGGTGAATAATGCTTAGATAAGAAGCTGCTAGAATGTAATTTTAAAATTACGTTTTAGCAGTTTTTTATTTTATGATTAAATATATTTAATAAATACTAATTTTCAATCATATAATAAATAAACATTATTTAGTGAGATTAATATATTTCATTATATAATATTGCATTAAATTAATACATAGTAGAAGGAATATGTTAAAAACTGGTTAAGATTTCGTTAAGTAATGTTAAATAATTCAAAAAATATTGAAAAGCATCAATAATACAACTAATATAGTCTTAATAAACTTACATTAAATTTTACTTATTAAAAAATTTATTTTATTTAGGAGGGAGTAGTGTGTATGTCGGATAAAATAAACATCAAAATGGTTATAAGTTTTGCTGGAGCATATGTAGCGACTGTAATAGGTTCTGGATTTGCAACTGGTCAAGAGATAGTACAATTCTTTACGTTTTATGGGTATGCTGGAATTATAGGAGGAATAATATCTATGGTATTATTCTCATGGTTTGGAGCAGAAGTTATAGAAAAAGGGAGAGAATTAAAGCTTAAAGAACCAATAAAGATTTATCAGGTATATTGTGGAAAATATCTTGGTACATTTTTTGAGTGGTTTGGACCATTGTTTTTGTTTGGTACATTAGTAATAATGATTGCAGGAGCAGGAGCTACATTATCAGAGTATTATGGTCTAAATCCATATGTAGGTAGAATTGGTATGGCAATCGTTTCCCTAATAACTGTATCTCTAGGTTTGACAAGGATTTCAAAGATACTAGGTAATATAGGTCCTATAATAATAATATTTACACTTTTAGTAGGAGCAATTAGTTTATTTAGTAATATTGGTGCTTTATCAAATGCAGGAGCTATAATTGATAGTCTAAACGTTAAAACTGCTACATCAAATGGATATTTCTCAGGTGTACTTTATACTTGCTATAATGTAATAATAGTAATAACATTTTTAACTGGAATGGGAGCTTCAGCAAAAAATAAGAAAGATGCTGTATGGGGAGGTATAGTAGGTGGAGTAGCCCTTATGGCAGCTGCTATAATGATGAATCTAGCATTACTTTCAGATGTAGGAAATATATACACAAAAGAAATACCAGCTCTTTATTTAGCTGACAAGATATCTCCAATTATAGGTATTTTATTCTCAGTAGTACTTTTATTAGGAATATATACTACAGCTGTACCATTATTATGGTCAGTAACTAATAGATTTGTGGAAGATGACCATCCTAAATTTAAAATAATAACAGTAGTAGTAAGCATATTAGCATGTATAGGAGGATTATTACCATTTGATAAGCTTGTAGGGACATTATATCCATATACAGGTTATATGGGAATTTTAATTTTACTATGTATGCTTTATCGAAGAATTACCAAAACTGAAGGATACAAGGAAAATAAATCTGAGGTAAATTAATATCAAAATAAATTTGTGAAATTTAATCTATGTTTTAGAAGTAAGCTGGTTGAAATAAAATAATTATTTATATATGGTACCTTTACTTTAAGGTACCATATTTTTAGGGTGCAGATTTTTTTTGTTTCTGATAAAATGTATAATAGTTAGAAATTAAGTTAAGTATAAAAATATAGAAAAATTTTCTGATAGAATCCTATCATAGAACTTAATATATTTAAGTATACTAACATACGAACGGAACAATTATTAGTATTTTTAGGAGATAAAAATGGAAAAATTAGAAGGAATGATAAGTGAGATAGTCTTTAAAAATGAAGATAATGGCTATACAATAGCTCATCTGGTAAATGAAAATGATGAAATTGTTGTTGTAGGATGTATGCCTACTTTAGCAATGGGAGAGAGTATAGAGGTTGAAGGTAAATGGGTAAACCACAAAATTTATGGAACTCAATTTGAAGTGAATAGTTTTATGCCAGTGACACCATCATCTTTGGAAGGAATTTATGTTTACTTATCTTCTGGTATGATACATGGAATTGGCGAAAAAATGGCTAAGAGAATAATTGATAAGTTTGGTGTTGACACACTAGATATAATACAAAACTACCCAGAAAAATTACAAGAAGTAGAGGGGATAGGTAGTAAAAAGGTAAAGCAAATAGTAAAGAGTTATGAAGAAGATAGAGAACTAAGAAACATAATAATTGAACTATCTCCTTTTGGAATAACACCCAATTACTGTCTAAAAATATATAAAAAATATAAAAGTAGTGCAATAGAAATTATAAATAAAAATCCATATCAGCTTGCTGAAGACATAAGAGGAATAGGGTTTAAAGTAGCTGATAGTATAGCTAATAAAATTGGTATAGATAAGAATTCTAAAGATAGAATATGCCAAGGAATATTATATACCTTAAATAAATCACTAAGTAATGGGCATACATATTTGCCAGAACATATTCTAATACAAGATTCGGAAAAATTGTTGGAGCTAAGTGGAGACATAGTAAAAGAATGTGTAATGATGTTGGTATATAATCAAAAAATACATATAGAAAAAGTAAATAATGAAAATCTCATATATCTTATGCCCTACTATTTGTCTGAAAATGGAGTATGTAGTCAAATAGTAAAATTGTCGCAGTATGAATTTGAAGATTTGAATATAGATATAGAAAATGAAATTAAAATTTTAGAAGATGATAAGAATATTAAGTTAGCAGAGAAGCAAGTTTTAGCAGTTAAAGAATCTGTGAACAGTGGCGTATTAATTATAACTGGTGGGCCAGGTACTGGAAAAACTACCACTATTAATGCAATTATAGATATATTTGAAAATAATGGGAAAAGTGTAACTTTAGCTGCTCCAACGGGAAGAGCAGCTAAGAGAATGAGTGAAACTTCTAATAAAGAAGCAAAGACTATACATAGATTATTAGAAATGGGATTTTCAACAGATGATGATTTAACATTTTTTAAAGATGAAGAAGAACCAATAAATTCAGATGTAATAATAGTCGATGAAGTATCAATGGTAGATATTATCTTAATGTATAATTTACTTAGAGCAATAAAATTAGGAACAAGAGTAATATTAGTTGGGGATAGCGACCAATTACCTTCTGTAGGTGCAGGCAATGTACTTAAGGACATGATAGATTCAAATATTATAAATGTAGTCAAATTAAATGAAATATTTAGACAAGCTCAACAAAGTATGATAATTGTGAATGCGCATAAGATAAATAATGGAGAACCACTTCATTTAAATACAAAGGGAAAAGACTTCTTTTTTATAAGAAAATCAACAAATGAAGAGATATTAAATGAAATAATAGGTTTGGTAAATGAAAGATTACCTAAATTTTATAATGTCGATAAACTAAAAGATATACAAGTGTTATCTTCAATGAGAAAAGGAGAACTAGGAGTTACCAATCTTAATATAGAGTTACAAAAGTATCTTAACAAAAAGGAGAAGTTTAAAGTAGAAGAAAGTTTTTCTAAAAGGTTGTTTAGAGTTGGTGACAAGGTAATGCAAGTAAAAAATAATTATACAAAAAAGTGGGAGACAGAAGACCAAAAGGAAAGTGGGGAAGGTATATATAATGGAGATATAGGCTATGTATATCATATAGATAAGGATAAGAAAACTATTTATGTACTATTTGACCAAACTAAAATTGTATCATACTTATATGATGAATTAGATGAGATTGACCATAGTTTTTGTACAACCATACATAAAAGTCAAGGAAGTGAATTCCCAGTCGTAGTGATACCAATAACTTGGGCTCCTCCTATGTTACTAAGTCGTAATTTATTATATACAGCAGTGACAAGAGCAAAAAAATTAGTTGTGTTAGTTGGAGATGTGAAATATTTGGAATATATGATAAAAAATAACAGAGTAAATCAAAGATATTCAAACTTAGGATATAAGTTAAACAAATTCAAACAAGAAGGGCTGTTGATAGAGTAAATATGAAAATATGCAATGATAATTTTATTAAGAGTCTTAGAAATCTAATTAATAAATGTCTGGATTTTATTTATCCTGAAAATATAAATTGCATAATTTGTGATAAATCAATAAAAAAAACTAATACCTATTCAGTCTGTAAAAGTTGTTTTAATGAAATGAATTTTATACTAAATGGGTGTATAAAATGTGGAAAGCCAATCATACATCATTCACTTGAAAAAGAATTTATTGAAGGATGTAGCTATTGTTTTGATAAAAGTTTTTATTTTGACAAGTCAATCTCCTGTATTGAATACAATGATATAACTAAAAAAATAATATTAGGATTAAAGTACAATCAAAAAACATTTATGGCTAAATACATAGCGCAAATAATGAAAGAAAAGTTGGATTTAGAAAATGTGAAATTTGATTATATATTATTTGTTCCACTTCATAAGAAAAGACTTAATAAAAGAGGATTTAACCAAGCACAAAAAATAGCTTTGAGTTTGAGTAAAATAATCAATGTTCCAATGTTAGATTGTATATCCAGGGAAAAAAATACAAGGATGCTTTATAAGTTAAGTAAACAAGAGAGAAAAAAGGAATTAAAAAATGTGTTTGTTGTTAACAAAAATATTAAATTAATAAATAATAAAAATGTACTTTTGATAGATGATATATTTACAACTGGCGTGACAACAAATGAAATATCTAAGATTTTAAAGTTATCTGGTGTTAATAAGGTTTTTGTAATGACGTTGCTTACAAGAGCAAATGACAACTACGTTATGGAATAATCTTATATATTGACAATTTTACTTTAAAATATTAAAATGAATAAGTGATATTTAGGTCTGTGGTTGAAAGTCCAAGCCAGTCGCAGGCAAAAGGATCCACGTAAGTTAACACTAAAAATTGGGTTAATGAGCATGGTGCGGCTTAGAAGTAAGACCTACCGATAATAAAATCGAGAGAGAGTAGTAGTGCGGCGAACCCAAGCGAACCCTCCAGTAGGCGAGTGTGGGGTCAAAGACCAGGTCAGCTAAATATCATATTAAAAGAGAGCTAGCATAATGTTTTTATGTGTAGCTCTTTTTTATATATAATAAATTTAGATTGAATCATAAAGAGGTGATATATATGAACAAAAGACAAGAGAACTTGTTGACAGTATTGCTATTGAAAGAAGAATTTATAAATATCAATGATATTGCTAACGATTTTGAGTGCTCGGAGAGAACAATAAGAAATGATTGTAAGTACATTGATGAATGGTTGTCTACTTTTTGTAGTGCTTATATTAAAAGAAAGCCTAAAATAGGAATTAAGTTTAGTGGAGATGATACAGATAAAATAATAGTAAATCAGAAGTTAAGAGGTGAAGTTAAAAGAGTAAATAGTGAACTCCATAAACAAGTTGAGATATTGAATCTATTACTTTGCAATAATAAGAAGATTACCTTAAATGATTTGTCCAATAAATTGTATATAAATAAAAATATTGTTAGGGAAGAAATAAATACATTATCAGTAGAATTAAGTAATTATAATTTGAAAATTTCAACTAAAACGGGCAGTGGTATATGTATTGAGGGAAATGAGAAAGACATAAGGATAATGTTAGTGGCATTTTTATTTAAATATATAGATAAATACAGACTAAACATGGATGAAATAGAATATTTCCATATAGTAGACATAATAGTTGTCAAAAATATAATGTCTATAATAGAAGATAAAATGGATATAAGACTTACAGATGTTTCATTCAGGCAATTGATGTTATTTTTACTTATAAATATCATACGAATAAGGTTGGGGAATTCTTTTGAAATAGTAAATATTAAAAAAGAATTAAAGTTAGAAATTCTTATATTAGATATAGAAAATGAGTTGAAATCCAGTCTATCTATAGTATTAAACCATGAAGAAAAATTATTTATAGAATCACTAATACTTGGCATGAATAAACAAATAAATAGTAAAGATACTAAAAAATCACTATACCTTAATGAAGAATTATCAGAGTATACAAAAAGAATTATAAATCTGGTATCAGAAGAATCGGGTATAAACTTTAATAATGATATATTGCTTTATGACCAATTAATATGTCACTTAAATGTTACAATGCACCAAATGCAAAGTAACGTTTATTTGGAAAATCCACTTTTAGATAATATAAAAAATAAATTTTGTTTTTTATTTACAGTAATTTCAAATTCAATAGGAATTGAGCAAAAAGGAACACAAATAACTGAAGATGAAATAGGTTATCTTACTCTTCACTTTCAAACATCTTTAGAAAGAAAAAGTAATAAGAGAGAATCAACTAAAAAAGCAAGTATCGTGTGCCCATTTAGTTTTGGAGTAAGTATGTTACTAAAAGTAAAGATAGAAAAGAGATTTAATAATATAGAAATAGTTGAAACACTAAGGGAAGAAGATTTAAGAAGAGATAACTTCAATAAAATGATAGATTTTATAATTGCATTTCAAGAATATGAAAATGTACAAAAGCCAATTTTTATAACAACACCACTATTTACTGATGAAGATGAAAATAAACTCAAAGAATTTACCAACAAAATAAAAGAAAAAGATACATCATATAAACTTATGAATAGATTAATGATGTCTGATTATTTAATAAGAGAGCTAGAACATAATGATATTTATGAGGCTATAGCATACTTAACTAATTTATTAATCGAAAAGCATTATGCAGATAAAGAATATTTAAATTCTATTATAGAGAGAGAAAAGGCATATCCAACTAATGTTGGGAAAGGAATATTATTTCCTCATGGAGATATGAAGTATATAAAACAATCTGTCTTATGTTTTGCAAGATTGAAAACACCAATAAAAATTAGAAATGGAAAATACATAAAGATTATACTTTTATTAGCTTATAAAAAAGAGGATGATAGAAAAGTATTTAGAGAATTATTCAAAGAAATATCTAAATTGACAGAAGATGAAAATATGCTTGATGTGCTAAGTAATTGTGATATTAAAAATATAAAAAATATTCTTATATAAATTTATATCAAAATGTGAATAAGCACAAAATTTTCCATGTAGTGGAAAAAGTTGTGCATGTTTTTTTGTTTTTATAAGATATTATATATCTATCAGATAGAAATCAGTTAAAAGTAGACAAGTAATTTAGGAGGAAGAAATGGAAGAAATAGTATTAAAGATTATAATTCATGCTGGAAATGCAAAATCTATGCTTTATGAAGCTCTTGATTGTGCAAAGGAAAACGATTTTGAAAAGGCTGATGAATTAATCGAAAGTGCAAATGAAGAAATATTAAAAGCACATAAAGTACAAACAGAACTTATACAAAAGGAAGCAGGAGGAAATAAATCAGATATATCTATTTTACTAATTCACTCTCAAGACCATTTAATGACTTGTATGAGTGAAAGAAACCTTATAAAAGAAATGATAGTGCTAAGAAAAGAAATTCAAAAATTAAAATAAAAAGTAATTAAGGGGGATTTAAGATAATGAAGAGAAAAGTATATTTATTTTGTAGTTTTGGTATGTCAACAAGCTTACTTGCAGGAAAGATGCAGAAAGTAGCAGATGATCACAATTTACCAATAGAAGTAGAAGCATTTCCAATAGCAGAAATTGATAAGATAGTTGCAGAGAAGAATCCAGATTGTATATTGTTAGGACCTCAAGTTAAATACATGCTAAAGGAGTTAAAGCCAAAGTTTGAAGCTCAAGGAAAACCTGTGGATATAATAAACGAAACTGATTATGGAACTATGAATGGAGAAAAAGTACTAAAGCTTGCTATAAAATTAATAAAATCTAAACAAGCTTAAAATATAGTAAAAAGATACTGAGAAATGAGGGTGGATAGATGAATAAATTGGAAAGAATACTTATGCCGTTAGCTGAAAAAATAGGTAAAAATAAATTATTAATTGCAATTAGAGATGGTTTTTTAGTATCATCACCATTATTGATAATAGGGTCATTATTTTTATTAGTAGCAAACTTCCCAATAAAAGGATGGGACGAATTTGTAGGTCAAATTTTTGGTCCAGATTGGGCAGTAAAATTACAACAGCCAACTATAGCGACTTTTGAAGTAATGACTTTACTTGCAGTTTTAGGAATTGGTTACTCTTATGCTAAACAAATAGATGTAGACCCAATTGCATCAGCAGCAGTTGCAATAGTCGCCTTTTTTATAGTTACACCATTTGTAATACCATATACACCAGAAGGAACAAAGTCAGTCTATATGGTAACTGGTATCCCATTAGGTTGGATGGGTTCTAAGGGAATGTTTGTAGGAATGATAACCGCAATAACATCTGTTAAGTTATTTGCAGTAGTTGTCAAAAAAGGGTGGACATTGAAGATGCCAGATGGAGTTCCTCCAACTGTTTCAAAATCATTTGCTGCATTAATACCAAGTGCAATAGTTATGGTAGTTTTCTTTTTAGTTAAGATTGCTTTTGAAGCTACACCATATGGAAGTATACATGAATTTATATTTAAGTTTTTACAAATGCCATTATTAAAATTAGGAAATAGTTTAGGTGCTATGGCAATAGCTTATATATTCTTACATTTATTCTGGTTCTTTGGAATAAATGGTAGTAGTGTTGTTGGAGCTGTCTATAATCCAATATTAAAAATTTTATCAGCTGAAAATTTAGCGGCTTTTCAAGCTGGTTCAAAAATACCAAACATAATAACTGGTCAATTCCAGGATATGTTTGCAACATTTGGTGGGGCAGGTAGTACACTATCCTTAATTATAGCTATGTTACTTATATGCAAAAGTAAACGTATAAAATCAATGGGTAAATTATCAATTTTACCAGGGATATTTGGAATAAATGAGCCATTAATATTTGGTCTACCAATAATGCTTAACCCAATATTATTGATACCATTTGCAATAGTTCCAACAATAAACATAATAATAGCCTATTTCTGTATGTCAGCAGGATTAGTACCACTTACAAATGGAGTTCAATTACCATGGACAACTCCAATTATATTCTCTGGATTTCTAACAACAGGATGGCAAGGTGCTTTATTACAAATAATACTTCTTGTACTAGGAATATTTATGTACATGCCATTTATAAAGATGTTAGATAAACAATATTTAAAAGAAGAAAAAACAAATGTTGAAGAGGAAGATGATGATATATCTTTTGATGATTTAGTATTATAGGAGGAAAATTATGAAGAAAATAGTTATGATATTGGATCAAATACAAGCAGGTGCAGGTGGGAAAGAAAAAAGCAATATACCTCCTGCTGGAAAATCAAGTCCATTAGGTCCAGGTGTAATGATGGAACCATTTTTAAAAGAATCTAAAGTAATAGCGACACTTTTCTGTGGGGATGAATTTTTTATAAACAATGAAGAAGAAGTGACAAATAAAATGATAGCTATGGTTAAAAAGTTAAATCCTGATGTAGTAATTTGTGGACCAAGTTTTAACTATGAAAATTTTTCTAAGATGTCAGCAATATTATCTAAAAATATAAATAATAAAACAGATATACCAGCTTTTGCAGCTATGTCAGAAGAAAATACATACGTAATAAACGAATACAAAAATGATATATGTATAGTTAAGACACCTAAAAAAGGTGGAATTGGTCTTAATGATTCACTAAACAATATATGTAAATTAGCAAATTCAATAGCAAATAAAGAAGACATAACTTTAATGAAAGAAGAATTTTGTTATTAATTAACACTTTACTAGGGGACAGGTTTAAGTAAAATATTATTTACATTAAAGTATGTGGATAGAGTTTCTATAATTAAGGAGGGATTTTCTGATATGTGGGGAATGATAGCAACATGGAGAATGGCTATAGAAGGAATCACTGAAGCATCAGAACATTTAGAAAAAGGAATGGAAGCAGGAGATGCTGTAGAACTTGCTGTAAGAAGAGTCGAAGATTATCCATTCTATAAATCGGTTGGATATGGAGGACTTCCAAATGAAAATTGTGAAGTAGAACTTGATGCTGCATTTATGGATGGAAACACATTAGATATAGGAGCAGTTGCAGGTATAAGAGATTATTCTAACCCTGTCAGCATAGCTAGAAAACTAAGTTATGAGAAAGTGAATAATTTCTTAGTTGGAATAGGAGCTGAAGAATATGCCCATAAAAATGGATTTGAAAGAAAAAATATGTTAACAGATAGAGCGAAACTACATTATAAGAAGAGAAAAAAAGAAACTTTAGATAAAGGATTAAGCCCATATGCTGGTCATGATACTGTTGGGATGATATCTTTAGATAGAGATGGAAAGATGTGTGCAGCAACCTCAACAAGTGGTCTATTTATGAAGAAAAGAGGTAGAATAGGAGATTCTGCACTATCTGGTTCGGGGTTTTTCGTTGATAGTAACATAGGAGGGGCTACAGCTACTGGTCTTGGAGAAGATTTGATGAAAGGGTGTATATCATATGAGATAGTTAGACTTATGAAAGAAGGAAAACATCCACAAGAGGCATGTGATATAGCAGTAAATGAGTTAGATGAACAACTTATCAAAAGACGAGGAAAAGCTGGAGACTTATCATTAGTTGCTATGAATAATAAAGGAGAATGGGGAGTAGCTACAAACATAGCTGACTTTACATTCTCAGTAGCTACTAAAGCAGAAGCACCTACAGTGTATATATCAAATAGAATAGATGGTAAAACTATACATAAGGTTGTGTCAAACGAGTGGATGGAAGCATATGAAGCTAGGATAAAGGCTCCAATAGAAGTGAGTGAATAAAGTTTGTATTTATGCAGTAAAGTAGAGTCTTTAATATTTAAAAGGAGATTTTTATGAATATTATAAACAATAAAGTAGACGAGATAAAAGAACATTTATTAAGTGATATTGTAGATATTGTAAAAATACCTAGCGTTGAAGGGGAGTCAGAAAATGACTTCCCTTTTGGCGAAAAGGTAGGAAAAGCACTCAATAAAGCACTAGAAATTTCAAGAAAATTAGGATTTAAAGTTAGAAACTTAGACAATTATATTGGTTATGCAGAATATGGAGATAGCGAAGATTATATCTGTGTAATTGGCCACATAGATGTAGTACATGAAGGGGAAAATTGGATATATCAACCTTATGGAGGAGAAATATATAATGGAAAAATCTATGGTAGAGGGGTATTAGATAATAAAGGACCTATAATGTGTGCTTTATATGGATTATATGTTATTAAGGAATTAGGTTTAAAGTTAGATAAAAAAGTTAGGATAATTTTTGGCACAAATGAAGAAAGTGGATTTAAAGATATACCATATTATTTAAAAAAGGAAAAACCTCCTATAATGGGGTTCACACCAGATTGTAAATATCCTGTTGTATATGGTGAAAAAGGTATGGCGAAAATTATAATCAAAAATAACTGTAACTATAAGGAAGATACATTTCTAAGCTTTATAGAAAATATGTCTGAAAAGGTGATTGTCACAAATCAAGAGTTACATAAAGAGAATAGTTACATAATACTGGAGATAAAGGTAAAATATGAATTTAGTTATAAACTAGAAGATGTCTTAGATGAAATAAAATCTAATTTTCCCAATGGTACAGAGATAGAAGTAATTTCTAATTTTAATCCTGTATATTTTGATAAGGATAGTGAGCTTGTTAAAAAACTTCAAATAGCTTATGAAAGAGTAACATCATTAGATGGTACTCCAGTAACAACTAATGGAGGTACATATGCAAAAGTAATGCCAAATATAGTTCCATTTGGACCTTCGTTTCCAGGACAAAAAGGAATAGCACATAATCCTGACGAATATATGGATATAGATGATATAATCTTAAATGCAAAGATATTTTCAAATGCAATATATGAATTAGCAAAGGAGTAGTTATGCTAGAGATAATAGGAATGACAGTAGAAGACGCTAAGATTATAGAAGATTGTGGCGCAGATAGAATAGAATTAGTTAGTGCTTTAACTGAAGGAGGGCTAACACCAAGTTTTGGACTTATAGAAAGTGTTGTTAACAGTGTAAAGATACCTGTGAACGTAATGATAAGACCACATGCTAAAAGCTTTGTATATAGTAAAGAAGACATAAATATAATGTTAAAAGATATAAATACAGTCAAAAAGATTGGAGCTAATGGAGTTGTATTTGGAATGTTAGACAAGAATAATAATATAGATGAAGAAAATTTAAATTTTTTGTTGCAATATTGCGATAATCTTGATGTTACATTTCATAGAGCAATAGATGAATCAAATACAATAGAAAGTGTTAATCTTTTAAAGAATTATGACAGAATTACAAATATATTAACGTCAGGGGGAAAGGGAAGTATAAGAGAGAATATAAAAATTATAAAAGATATGATGCTTAACTCTAATAATATAAAAATTCTTTTAGGTGGAGGTCTTAATTTTAATAATATAGTTGAAATAAAGGGAGTAACTAAGGCAAATAATTTTCATTTTGGTACAGCTGTTAGAATAGATAAAAATCCATTTGAAGATATAGACAGACAAAAGCTAAAACAATTAGTGGATATAATTTCGAAATAATATAAACATATATAATTTATATAACTTATTAGATTAAATAAAGAGTGTTAGTCAATTGTAGTTTGGGTATATGAATATTATGAGTATTGATTAAGAAATTATTGTTATGATGCTTTACTATTTTTAGATAATTTTGAAGTTAAACTAAATAGTGAAAGAAAAAATGAAATATGGAGGTCTTAGAAGGTGGATAACTATGAAAAATTTATAAAAGTTAAGTAACATATAATACATATAATTTCCTAAAATTACCACTTTATGACATGAATTCACATATTAATAAACAATTATTGGAGATATTTGTGGATAGAAAGGATAATAAAAATAGCTTTAAATACACAGGAACAAGAGTTATTAACAGTTTTATCCACATTATCCACAGGGTATTGTTATAATATTAATCCACATAAGCATTAAGGTGATTAAAAATGAAAAATAATTCTATCAATTGAATAGAAAAAATCACAAAAGTTAATAATAAAAGAAGGATTATGAGATTTCGTGTAGAATATATTATTAAGTATAAATTTTCTTATACTGGCATAATTGAAGGGAGATGTACTTATGAACATAATTATATCTGGAAAACAAATCGAATTAACTGATGCAATAAAAAATAAAATCGAAAGCAAGTTAAGTAAGTTAGATAATTACATTCATCCAGACACTGATGTAAAGGTTACAGTAAGTGCTAAAAAAACAAGACAAAAAATAGAAGTAACAATAGCTACTGTAAATGGTCCTATAATTAGAGCAGAAGATATGCAGGAGAATTTATACACAGCTATAGATGTTGTATATGATAAATTAAGCAAACAATTAAAAAAATATAAAAAGAGATTACAAGATAAGCATCAAGACAATAAGAGTATAAGATTCCAAGATGCAGAGATAAATCTAGCAGATGAACAAGAAGATTATGAAGATGAAAATCAAGATATAGTAATTCAAAGACGTAAGAAATTTAGTGTTAAGCCAATGAGCGAAGAAGAAGCTGTATTACAAATGGAATTAGTAGGACATGATTTCTATATGTTCAAGAATATAGATTCAGATGAAATAGCTGTAGTTTATAAACGTCATAATGGCGGATATGGTATAATAGAACATGAATAAAGCAATTTAGATTTAATCATATTAGCTATCGATAAATTATTTATCGATAGCTTTTTAAATTAATATTAAAAGTATAGTTTTTATGGTAAAATGAATAATAGTACAATAAAGAACGAGGAGAGATGTAAAATATGAGCTTTATGGATAGTTTATTCAACATGGCAGATAAAAAAGAATTGAAAAAGTTCAATAAGACTGTTGATATAATAGATTCATTAGAACCTAAATTTGAATCTATGGCAGACTCGGAACTTAAAAATATGACAAATACATTTAAAGAAAGATTAGAAAATGGAGAAAGTATAGATGATATACTTCCAGAAGCATTTGCAGTAGTCAGAGAGACTTCTAAAAGAGTATTAGGTCTTAGACACTACAGAGTTCAAATGATTGGAGGTATAGTATTACATCAAGGAAGAATAGCTGAGATGAAAACAGGTGAAGGTAAAACTTTGGTTGCAACTGCTCCTGTTTATTTGAATGCTCTTACTGGAAAAGGTGTACATGTTGTAACGGTAAATGATTATCTTGCAAAACGTGATAGAGACCAAATGGCAAAAGTTTATGAGTTTTTAGGAATGAGTGTAGGTGTTATTGTACATGGTCAAAATCCAAAAGTTAGAAAAGAACAATATGATTGTGATATAACTTATGGTACAAATAATGAATATGGATTTGACTATTTAAAAGACAATATGGTAATACACAAAGAGCAAAGAGTTCAAAGAGGATTAAATTATGCGATAGTGGATGAGGTCGACTCTATACTTATAGATGAGGCTAGAACACCACTTATTATATCTGGTCCTGGAGATAAATCAACTCACCTATACTCGGATGCAAATACATTTGTGTTAACTTTAAAACCTGATGACTATGAATTAGAAGAAAAAGATAAGGCTGTATCTCTAACAGCATCAGGTATACAAAAAGCAGAAGTATATTTTAATGTTGATAATATAACAGATATATCTCATACAGAGTTATATCACCATATAAATCAGGCTTTAAGGGCACATGTAATAATGAAAAAAGATGTTGATTATGTTGCTAAAGATGGAGAAATAGTAATAGTTGATGAGTTTACTGGTAGACTTATGTTTGGTAGAAGATATTCAGAAGGCTTGCATCAAGCAATAGAAGCAAAAGAAGGTCTTAAAATACAGAGAGAATCTAAAACACTAGCTACTGTAACATTCCAAAATTACTTTAGAATGTATAAAAAACTTTCAGGTATGACTGGTACAGCAAAAACAGAAGAAGAAGAGTTTAAAGCAATATATAAAATGGATGTCTTCCAAGTGCCTACTAATAAGCTTATGGTGAGAGAAGACTTGCCAGATTGTGTATATAAAAGTGAGATAGGTAAATTTAATGCTGTAGCTGAAGAAATAATTGAAAGACATAAAGTTAATCAACCAATACTTGTAGGTACAGTTTCGATAGAAAAGTCAGAACTACTATCACAAATATTAAAGAAAAAAGGTATTAGACATGAAGTATTAAATGCTAAACACCATGATAAAGAAGCAGAAATAATAGCTCAAGCAGGTAGACTTGGAGCTGTTACAATAGCTACTAACATGGCTGGTCGTGGTACTGATATAGTTTTAGGTGGGAATCCAGATTTCTTAACTAAGAGAGAAATGAGAAGAAATGGATTTAAAGAAGATGTAGTAAATAGAGTTGATACTCCAATAGAAGGAATACCTGTGGCAGGAAATGAAATTTTATTTGAAGCTAGAGCAGAGTACGAAAGATTATATAAACAATTTAAGCAACAAACAGAAGACGAACAAAAACAAGTAGTAGAAGCAGGTGGACTTGCTATAATTGGTACAGAAAGACATGAATCTCGAAGAATAGATAACCAGTTAAGAGGTCGTGCTGGTCGTCAAGGTGACCCAGGTAGCTCAAGATTTTATATAGGTCTTGATGATGACCTTATGAGATTGTTTGGAAGCGATAGAATATCTGGAATCGTAAATAAAATAGGTCTTGAAGAAGACATGCCTATAGAACATAGAATATTATCTAAGTCTATTGAAGGTGCACAAAAGAAAGTCGAAGGTAAAAACTTTGGAATAAGAAAACATGTACTTCAATATGATGATGTTATGAATAAGCAAAGAGAAATAATATATGCAGAGAGAAAACGTGTATTAGAAGGTGAAGATTTACAAGAGCAAGTACAATCAATGACTCATTCTATAATAGAAGAATCAGTGACTCTTTATACACAAGATAAAGGATTTGATGAAGAAGGATTTAAGGAACATATGTATAATCTGTTCTTACCAAAAGGTAGTATAGAAATCCCAGAGATAGAAAAGCTTAATCCAGTTGAAATAACAGAAAAAGTTTATGAAATAGCTATGAAGATATATACTGCAAAAGAAGAACAAATAGGTTATGAAAGAATGAGAGAAGTTGAGAGAGTTATCTTACTTCAAGCTGTTGATAATCATTGGATAGACCATATAGATGCAATGGATCAATTACGTCAAGGTATAGGGCTTCGTGCTGTAGGTCAACAAGACCCAGTTATTGCTTATAAAATGGAAGGTTTTGATATGTTTGATGAGATGAATAAACATATTAAAGAAGATACTGTAAGATATTTATTTAATATAACAATAGAGGCTCCAGTAGAAAGAAAAGCAGTTGTAGATGTTGAAAATCTAACTTCTCCCTCAGATGGAACTCTTCCAACAAGCAAAACTATTAAAAAAGATGAAAAAGTTGGAAGAAATGATTTATGTCCTTGTGGAAGTGGTAAGAAATATAAAAACTGTTGTGGAAGATAGTTTTGGAGGATTAAATGTTAAAGATACAAGAGTATAGACATAGTGTGGAGCAAATAGCTTCAAATTTAGAAGAATTGAGGGTTTCTCTTTGACGTAGCTTCATTGATGGAAAAGATAAAAATTAATGAAGAGAAGATAAATAAACAAGATTTTTGGAATGACAATGAAGTAGCGCAAAAAGTACTTCAAGAAAACAAAGCTTTAAAAGAAACTATAGATGAATATGAAAGTCTAAAAAACTTATTAGAAGATGTAGAAGTATTGATTGAAATAGGCCTAGAAGAAGAGGATGATTCTGTTGAAAAGGATATAGAAATGTCTATAGAATCAATAGAAGAAAAATTATCTGAGATGAAAATAAAAACTCTTTTAAATGGCGAGTATGATAAAAATAATGCTATATTATCTATAAATGCTGGAACTGGGGGTCTAGATGCTCAAGATTGGGCTCAGATGCTTTTAAGAATGTATATAAGATGGGCAGAAGGTAAGGGTTATAAAGTTAAGCTTTTAGATATAATATCAGACCCTGAAGCGGGAATAAAGACAGCTACAATTCTTGTAGAAGGAACCAACACTTATGGATATTTAAAAAGTGAAAAAGGGGTTCATAGATTGGTAAGAATATCTCCATTTGACCCATCAGGAAAGAGACATACTTCATTTGCTTCTATAGATGTAACACCAGAGTTAGATGAAAATATAGAAGTAGAAATTAATTCATCAGATTTGAAGATAGACACATATAGAGCGTCTGGTGCTGGAGGACAACATGTAAACACAACTGATTCAGCTGTTAGAATAACACATATTCCTACTGGTGTAGTGGTTCAGTGTCAAAATGAAAGGTCTCAACATTTAAATAAAGATAGAGCTATGAGACTTTTGATGGCAAAATTGATAGAGTTAAAAGAATTAGAGCAAAAGGAAAAAATAGAAGATATACAAGGCAAATACTCACAAATAACGTGGGGTAGCCAAATTAGGTCCTATGTTTTCCAACCATATAAGTTAGTCAAAGACCATAGGACAAATGCTGAGTTTGGAAATGTAGATAGTGTGATGAATGGAAATATAGACTTGTTTATCAACGAATACTTAAAAATGAATAAGACAGTTTAATAAACAATGTACAGTAATTAGGATAGATATATAAGAAGGTTAGTGCTTACTATGCACTTTACAGCACTTAGGCTGAGGACTACAACCCTCAGCCTTCGTTCTGTTTGTTATACTTATGAAAAAACTAACATTAGGAGTGAAAAAAATTGGATATAAATCAAATCTTAAAAAATGAATTTAATCTCAAAGATGAACAAATAAATAATACGCTAAAGCTTATTGATGAAGGAAATACAATACCATTTATAGCTAGATACAGAAAAGAAATGACTGGTGAGATGAGTGATGTCACATTAAGGGAATTCTATGAAAAATTGATGTATCTAAGAAACCTTCAAAGTAGAAAAGATGATGTAGTTAGATTAATAGATGAACAAGGAAAATTAACAGATGAGATAACACAAAATATAGAAAAAGCAAAAACACTACAAGAAGTAGAAGATATATATGCTCCATATAAACAAAAGAAAAGAACTAGAGCAACAATAGCAAAAGAAAAAGGGTTAGAAAATCTAGCAGTATCAATACTAGAGAGTAATCTAGATAATATAGATTTAGAGGCGAAGAGTTATATAAATGAAGAAAAAGAAGTAACTTCTGTTGAGGATGCCTTAAAAGGTGCAAGAGATATAATTGCAGAAACAGTTTCAGATGATGCGAAGATTAGAAAATACATAAGAGAGCTTGCTTTAAGAGAAGGAATGATAGTTAGTAAAAGTTCTACTGATGAGAAATCAGTTTATGATATGTATTACGATTATAGTGAAGCAGTGAAAAGTATGGCTCCACATAGAGTTTTAGCAATAAATAGAGGAGAAAAAGAGAATTTTTTAAAAGTTAAATTAGAAATAAATAATGATAAAGTTTTAAATTATATAGTAAATGAATATGTAAATGATAAAAACTTTAAGAATAAAGATGAAATTGTAAATTCAATAGAAGATTCATATAAAAGATTAATTTTCCCATCGATAGAAAGAGAAATAAGAAATCATCTGACAGAAATAGCTCAAGAAAGGGCTATAAGTGTATTTGGAAAAAATGTTAAAAGTTTATTACTTCAACCACCAGTTAAAGATAAAGTAGTTATGGGATTTGACCCTGCATTTAGAACTGGTTGCAAAATAGCGGTTGTAGATAAAAATGGTAAATTATTGGACTATACAACAGTATATCCAACAGACCCTCAAAATAATGTAGAAGGGGCCAAGAAGACTTTAAAAGAATTAATTGAAAAATATAATATAGACATAATTTCAATAGGAAATGGGACAGCATCAAGAGAGTCAGAAACATTTGTGTCAGAAATGATAAAAGAGATAGATAGAGACATTCAATATGTTATAGTCAGCGAAGCTGGTGCATCAGTTTACTCAGCATCTGAACTCGCAAATGAAGAACATCCAGATATAAATGTATCAATAAGAGGAGCTATATCTATAGCGAGAAGACTACAAGACACCTTAGCAGAACTTGTGAAAATAGACCCTAAGAGTATAGGTGTAGGCCAATATCAACATGACTTAAATAAGAAGAGATTAGAAGAAGTATTAAATGGAGTTGTTGAGGATTCCGTAAATAGTGTTGGAGTAGATTTAAATACTGCATCATATTCTCTATTAGAGCATATTGCAGGAATAAGTAAGGTTATCGCAAAAAATATAATAGCATATAGAGAAGAAAATGGAGACTTTACATCAAGAGTACAACTGAAAAAAGTAAAAAGACTTGGCCCTCAAGCATTTACTCAATGTGCTGGATTTATGAGAATCTTAGATGGAAAGAATCCTCTAGATAATACAGGTGTACATCCTGAAAGTTATGATATATGCAAAAAAATGATTGAAATAATAGGATATTCTTTGGATGATGTAAAAAATAAAAATATAGAAGAAATAGATGAAAAAGTTAAGGAAATTGGTTTGAGAGAATTAAGTGAAAAATTGGAAGTAGGCCAAGTTACTTTAAGAGATATCATAGCTGAGATTAAAAAACCAGGAAGAGACCCAAGAGAAGAAGGAATAAAGCCTATACTTAGAACTGATGTCCTAAAAATTGAAGATATACAAGAAGGGATGTCTTTAAAAGGTACAATAAGAAATGTTGTAGATTTTGGAGCATTTGTAGATATTGGAATAAAAAATGATGGGCTAGTTCATAAATCAGAAATGAGTAATAGCTTTGTAAAAGACCCTATGAGTATTGTTACAGTAGGTGATATAGTAGATGTAAAGGTAATTGGAATTGATTTAAATAAAAAAAGAGTTGCATTATCAATGAAAAAATAGGTTAATTTATGTTTAGTTATGATACTTATGTGTAACAATTATAAATGTAAGTAGCATAATAAAAAATTTAAGAAATTATGAAATGAGATTGTAAAGAGATAATATTTAAAATAGTTAGTATAGTATTGAAAATCAGGAGGAAAATGAATGGTTTTTATAAAAAATGGTAATATAAATACCATAACAAATGGAATAATTCAGGGAGATATACTTATAGACCAAGGAAAAATAATAGAGATAGGAAAAGACTTAATAGCACCTTTAGATGTAGAGGTGATAGATGCAAGTGGTAAATTTGTGTTTCCAGGGTTTATAGATGCCCATACTCATTTAGGATTGTGGGAAGATGGTATAGGATTTGAAGGAGCAGATGGAAATGAAGAAACTGACCCAATAACACCACAATTAAATCCTATAGATGGGATTAATCCAATGGACAGAACATTTAAAGAAGCTTTTGAAGGTGGTATAACTTCTGTATGTACAACTCCTGGAAGTGCAAATGTTATGGGAGGTCAATGTATAGCTATAAAGACCTATGGGAAAAGAATTGATAAAATGGTAATAAAAAATCCAGTAGCATCTAAAATAGCCTTTGGAGAAAATCCAAAAAGCTGTTATGGTCAAGATGATAAATCTCCACAAACTAGAATGGCAATAGCTTCATTACTTAGAGAGAATCTTAAAAAAGCAGAAGAATATTTAGAGGAAGTCGACCTGTATGAAAGTCATGATGATGAAGATTGTGAAAAACCTGAATATGATATAAAAATGGAAAGTTTAATACCCGTTTTAAGAGGAGAAATTCCTTTTAAAGCACATGCCCATAGAGCTGATGATATGTTCACAGCCATAAGGATTGCAAAAGAGTTTAATTTAAAGCTTACATTAGACCATTGTACAGAAGGTCATCTTATAGTGGAGGAGCTATTGGAAGAAGGATTTCCTGTAATAGTAGGGCCATCATTATCAGAAAGGTCTAAATTTGAACTTAGAAATTTAACGTTTAATACAGCTGGAATACTTTCAAATGCAGGACTTGATGTATGTATAATGACAGACCATCCAGTAATACCAGTTCAATATCTTCCAATATGTGCAGGGATAGCAGTTAAGCATGGAATGAAAGAAGAAAAAGCAATAGAATCCATTACAATAAATCCAGCTAAGACTCTAGGAATTGAAGATAGAGTAGGTTCTATAGAAGTTGGTAAAGATGCAGATATAGTAATTTGGGATAATTCTCCACTAGAGATTCAAAGTAATGTACTTTACACTATAATAAATGGGAAAGTAGTGTATGAAAAAAAATAACTTGACAATTATTAAAAAATTAACTAATATAAGAGTGTAAGGAAAATTAAAAAATCAAAGAAGATCTTCGGGGCAGGGTGAGATTCCCTACCGGCGGTATAGCCCGCGAACTACTTATGTGGTTGATTTGGTGAAATTCCAAAGCCGACAGTAAAGTCTGGATGAGAGAAGATATTTATGGAATATAAATAAGTTTATTTTAGTTTGTTTAAACTATATCCATAAAAACTCGAAGATAAGGTCTTCGAGTTTTTTGTTTTTCCTAAAAAAATATAAATATATTTATTAGGAGGATAATAATTATGCAAAGTACAGCAAAAAGAAGTAATATGATTTCAACAAGAACTTTAGTAGTAATGTCAATTTTATCAGCAATATCTTATTTACTAATGTTTATTCAAGCACCAATACCAGGTATATTTCCAGATTTCTTAAAAATTGACTTATCAGATATTCCAGCAATATTTGGAGGGATGTCTTTAGGACCATTAGTTGGATTTGGAATAGTTGTAGTAAAAAATATACTACAAGCGATTACAGCAACAACAACTGGAGGAGTAGGAGAGTTTGCAAATATATTAATTGGTGGTTCTTATGTAATGATACTTTGTTATTCATATAAGAAAAGTAAAGATTTAAAAGGCATATTAATTGGATTTGTATTAGGAACAATAGCTATGACTATAATTGGCTCAGTGTTAAATTACTTTGTAATGTTACCACTTTATGGTCAATTTATGGGACTAGATGCTATAATAGGGTTAGGTTCAGCTATAAATCCTAAGATTCATGACCTATTTACTTTTGTAATTTGGATGATAGCTCCATTTAATGTACTAAAAGCTGTGATAATATCTTTAGTAACATTACCACTTTATAAAAAAATGGGAAATGTAATAAAAAAATAATCAGACAAGAAAATATAAAATTTTAAAATTAAATATATTGGAAAGCCATAATTTATTTATAACTTCAGTCTCATGTTGTGATTGATGTATTAAATACATTATGGCTTTATTAATTTATCAAAAAATGTATTTAAAATAAGAAATATTTAGACAGATTTAATTTTTAAAATAAAGGAAGAATTAAAACGATTAACTATTAAAATACTAAAAAGGTATCTACAATATGCAGAGCGAATTCATAATAGACAAAAAATAAAGTTATTATTAAGAATAAATAATGTTTTGAATTGTAATTCTTAATAATAACTAATTTAATGATGATAGGAGAGTAGATTTATGAAAGTATGTAAAAAAATGAAAAAAGTATTTTTAGACGATAAAGGGTATTATTTTAATAGTGATTGGGAAAATATTCATATAGGCATTGATAGTAAAATGTTAGGAGATTCTTTAAAGTATATTACGAATGAATATATTGAAAATATGGAAAGAGTGAAGTATGACTATCATGAATTAGAAAATATAAATAATCAAACAGATGGTATGTGTATTTTAGCTATAAGACAGAATTATAAAGCTTTGAAGTATGTAAAAGAGCAAACAGAAGAATTATGTTTAGAAGCTATAAGGTACAATTATAGAGCACTTGAATATGTAAAAGAACAAACTGAGTATATATGCCTTGAAGCAATAAAAAAGGATTGTAATGCACTTAAGTATGTAAGAAATCAAACAGAAGAACTTATTATAAAAGCAATAAGATGTTCTTCTAATATAGATGTTGTAAGTATATTAAAAGCTTTAGAGGTTCAAACAAGAAAAATATGTTTAGAAGCAATTAAAAAAGATGGCAGGTGTCTTGCATATGTTAGAGAACAAAGTGAAGAATTATGTATAGAAGCAATAAAACGAAACTATAAAGCACTTAAATATGTACAAAACCAAACAGAAAAAATGTGTATTGAAGCTGTAAGTCAAAATGGTATGGCATTACAATATGTAAATCAGCAAACAGAAAGAATATGTTTAGAAGCAGTTAAACAAGATGGAAGAAGCCTACAATTTGTTAATAATAAGACAGAAGAAACATGTATAAGAGCTATAAGATACTTGGATAAAAAGTACAATATTAAAGATGTACTAAATTACATAGATAACTATACAGAAGAGATATGTACAGAGATTGTAAGACAAAATGGAAAGATGCTTATGTATATAAAGAATCAAACAGAAAAAATGTGCATTGAAGCAGTAAAAGAAAATTATAAATCTCTCAAGTATGTAAAAGAGCAATCAGAGGAAATATGTAAAGAAGCCCTGAAACAAAATTGTAAGGCAAAAGAATATGTAAGGATTGCTATTGATGATTATATATAAGTTTTAATAGAATCATCAATATTGAAAGATAAACAAAAAAGATAAATAGAAGTACTTTATAATAGTTGGGGCTTATACTATAATTAATTAAGCAGTGATATAAATTCACACGACGATTATATCAAGATGGAGATGAATTAATGGCAAAAATATATTTAGAAAATGAAAGTAAAACTAGAGAAATAGGATATAAATTAGGTAAATTATTAAAAGAAGGTAGTGTAATTTGTTTAGTGGGGGATTTAGGAGCTGGAAAGACCACAATGACACAAAGCTTAGCAGACTCATTAGGTATAAATGATTATATAACAAGCCCAACTTTTACTATAATAAACGAATATGAAGGAAAAATACCTTTGTATCATTTTGATGTTTATAGAATTGGTAGTAGTGATGAAATGTATGATATTGGATATGATGAATATATAAATTCAAATGGAATCTGTATAATTGAATGGGGTAATTTAATAGAAGAGATACTTCCAAAAGAATATTTAAACATAGAATTAAGGTACAAAGATGAAGGAAGAGAAATGATATTAACTCCAAAAGGAGATTATTATAAAAGTATAGTTGAGGAGTTGATTAAATAATGAAGATATTAGGTATAGATACATCTTCTATGGCAGCAAGTGTAGCAGTTGTTGAAGATGATAATTTAATCTGTGAGTTTACAGTAAATAACAAAAAAACTCATTCACAAAAGCTTATGCCAATGATAGAAAATATGTTGGATATAAGTGATTTAAACATAAAAGAGATGGATTTGTTAGCTATATGTATAGGCCCTGGTTCATTTACAGGTCTTAGAATAGGTATGGCTACAGTAAAAGCTATAGCCCATGTAAATAATCTACCAATAATAGCAGTAAATTCTTTAGAATCTTTAGCAGGTAATATGAATTTATGTGAAAGAAAAATATGCTCTATATTAGATGCACAAAAAAATCAGGTGTATTCAGCTAAATATAAGTTTGAAGATGGAGAGTTAATAGAGTTAGATAGTGTCGATGTTGTAGAATTTGAAACTTTACTAAAGGAAATTAAATCAAGTGATGAAGAATTTATAATAGTTGGAGAAGCTGTTTATAAATATAAGGATGAGCTAGAAAACGTAAAAAATATAAAGATACCTTCACCAGCTCATAATGTATCTAAAGCAGGAAGCTTATGTTCTGTAGCACTAAATAAATATAGTAAAAATATAGATGTACATACTTGTTATACAATAAACCCTATGTATATCAGAAAATCTCAGGCCGAAGTACAATATGACGAAAAAATGAAGAGGATAAATAATGAAAGATAATACAAAACAAATAATAGATGATGTAAAAATAGAAGAAATGACTATTAAAGATATAGATGAAGTTTTTGAAGTGGAAAAAAATTGTTTTGAAGATTATTGGTCAAAAGAATCTTTTAGAAAAGAGTTATCTAATGAAGTAGCAAAGTATATAGTAGCAAAACTAGATGGAAAAGTAGTTGGATATGTTGGAATTTGGCTTATACTTGATGAAGGTCATATAAATAATGTGGCTGTTCATAGTGACTATAGAGGCAAAAAAATAGGAGATAAGTTAATAAAAAGATTAGTTGATTTATGTAAAGATAATAATATTGCGTCTATGACATTAGAAGTTAGAGCATCAAATAAAATAGCACAAAATCTATATAGAAAATATGGATTTAAAATGGGTGGAATCAGAAAAGAATACTATAATGATAACAAAGAAGATGCAATTATAATGTGGAATCAATTAAAAGAGGTGTAGAGTTTATGGGTGATATAATAACATTAGCTATAGAGAGTAGCTGTGATGAAACAGCTGCATCAGTTTTAAAAAATGGTAGAGAAGTACTTTCAAACATAATCTCTACTCAAATAGAAACACATAAAAAGTTTGGCGGAGTAGTACCAGAGGTGGCTTCAAGAAAACACGTTGAAAATATTGATATAGTTGTTCAAGAAGCTTTAGATGGGGCAAATATAGGATTTAATGATATAGACCACATTGCAGTTACATATGGCCCAGGACTAGTAGGGGCTTTATTAGTAGGATTATCTTATGCTAAAGCACTTGCATATACATTGGATATTCCTCTTGTAGGAGTAAATCATATTGAAGGACATCTAAGTGCAAACTATATAGAGCATAAAGATTTAAAACCTCCTTTTATAACATTAATAGTATCTGGAGGTCATACTCACTTAGTAGAAGTTAAAGATTATGGTAAATATGAAATTTTAGGAAAGACTAGAGATGATGCATCTGGAGAAGCCTTTGATAAGATTTCAAGGGCTATGAATTTGGGGTATCCAGGAGGACCTATTATTGATAATTTAGCTAAAAAAGGGAATAAGCATGCTATAGAATTTCCAAGAGCTTATTTAGAAGATGATAGCTATGACTTTAGTTTTAGTGGTCTAAAATCTTCTGTATTAAATTATTTAAATGGAAAAAGGATGAAAAACAAAGAAATAGTAGTTGAAGATGTTGCTGCATCTTTTCAAGAAGCAGTAGTTGAAGTTTTAGCTACTAAAGCATTAAAAGCGACAAAAGATAAAGGTTATGATGTTATAACTCTTTCTGGTGGAGTTGCTTCCAACTCTGGTCTTAGAGCTAAAATAACAGAACTTGCAAAAGAGAGTGGAATTATAGTTAAATATCCTCCTTTAATTTTATGTACAGATAATGCTGCTATGATAGGTTGCGCAGGATATTATAATTTTATAAACAATAAAACACATGATATGAGTCTGAATGCAGTTCCGAATCTTAAGATAAACCAGTAATATAAACTAAGTTTAAAAATATATTGATCAAGTATTTTTATAAAATTAAATATAGTATATGTTAAAGCTTAAAACAAGACAATGGACAATCTTTATATTTTAATAAATCAGTAGGTTTTTAGATATTTAGATATAAGGTAAATTTATGGTCTAAAATGTTTTAAGTTTTATTTTTTTGTAGAAAGATTATTTTAGAAAGTGGGTAATAGACTCTTTTTTTCCCTTCTTAAAAAGTTTTATACTAAGTATAGAAAGTTTAAGGAGGGGAAGAAATGAGTCAAAGTAAAGAAGATAAAATAAGAAGTATTTTAGAAGCAAAAAATATTAAAGCAAATTTTCAAAATCAGGAAAATTTAGATGAACTTAGTGAAAAAAAAGCAAGTAAAAGAGCAGATGATTTATTGAATGTATATTACAATACATTGTCTACAGCTGATATGGAATTTCCATATTGGTACAATAGAGAATATAGAAAATCAGATGGGGATATAGCAGTAGTTAGAAGAGCTAAAGCTCTTAAAGCTGCTTTTTCTCATATGACACCAAATATAATACCTGGTGAGAAGATAGTAATGCAAAAAACACGCCATTATAGAGGTTCTTTCCCAATGCCTTGGGTAAGTGAAAGTTTCTTTGTTGCTCAGGGAGAACAAATGAAAGAAGAAGCAAAGAAATTAGCTAGTAATACAGCAGATGAGCTTACAAAATTTGGTTCTGGTGGAGGAAATGTAACTGAAAGTTTTGGAAATGTTGTTTCAATAGCTGGTAAATTTGGAATGAGAAAAGAAGAAGTACCTGTTCTTGTAAAAATGGCAAAGGAATGGGTTGGAAAATCAGTTGAAGATTTAGGATTTCACTATGAAAAGATGATGCCAGATTATGATTTAAAAGAAAATTTAATGAGTACACTTATATGTATGTTTGATTCAGGATATACACTTCCTCAAGGTAGAGAAGTTATAAACTATTTTTATCCTTTAAATTATGGATTAGATGGAATTATAGAAATGGCAAAAGAATGTAAAAAAGCAGTTGCAGGAAATGCATCTGGAGATGGGCTTATCGGAATGGATCGTCTATATTTTTATGAAGCTGTTATTCAAGTCATTGAAGGGTTACAAGCTTGGATTTTAAACTATGCAAAACATGCAAAATATTTAGAGAGTATAGAAACAGATTTAGAATCAAAAAAAGAATATTCAGATTTAGTAGAGATATTAGAACATATTGCACATAAACAACCTCGTACATTTAGAGAAGCTCTTCAATTGACTTATACAATTCATATAGCATCAGTAAATGAAGATGCTATATCTGGTATGTCTATAGGTCGTTTTGGTCAAATTTTATATCCTTGGTATGAACAGGATATGGAAAAAGGACTAATTACAAAAGAAGAAGTTATCGAATTATTAGAACTTTATAGAATAAAAATCACTTGTATTGACTGTTTTGCTTCAGCAGGTGTAAATGGAGGAGTCTTATCAGGAAATACATTCAATACTTTATCTATAGGTGGGTTAAGAGAAGATGGTTCTACAGGAGCTAATGAATTAGAAGAATTATTATTAGAGGCAAGTATGAGATGTAGAACTCCTCAGCCTAGCTTAACTATGTTATATGATGAAAAACTTCCAGAAGATTTTTTAATGAAAGCTGTTGAATGTACAAAACTTGGTTCTGGTTATCCAGCATGGGTAAACAATTCAAATGGGACAACATTTATGATGAAGCAATTTGCTGATGAAGGAATGACTGTTGAAGAAGCTAGAGCATTTGCATTAGGTGGATGTCTGGAAACATCTCCAGGATGCTGGAAACAACTGACTTTAAATGGAAAGACATATTCTATTGCAGGTGGAGCAGGACAATCTGCTGGTTCTGGAGTTCACTTTATTGCTAATCCTAAAATATTAGAACTTGTTCTTATGAATGGTAAAGACCATCGTATGAATATACAAGTATTTGAACCTCATAATAAGCCATTAGATACTTATGAAGAAGTTGTAGAAGTATTTAAAGACTATTATAAACAAGCAATAAATGTTCTTGAGAGAGCAAATAATATTGAGTTAGATATATGGAGAAAGTTTGATACTTCTATAATAAATTCTCTATTAAAACCAGACTGTTTAGATAAAGGTCAACATATAGGAAATATGGGATATCGTTATAATGCAACATTAAATGTAGAAACTTGTGGAACTGTTACTATGGTTAACTCATTTGCTGCACTTAAAAAACTTGTATATGATGACAAAGCTTTTACAGTTGAAGAAATGAAGGATGCTGTATTAAATAATTTTGGATTTAAAGATGCATTAGAAGTTGGTAATTATTCTATGGCAGACCAAGTAAAAGTGGATAAGACTGGCAAATATGATGCTATTTATAAGGCCTGTCTTGATGCACCTAAATATGGAAACAATGATTTGTATGCAGATATGATTCTTAAAAATTATGAAATATGGCTAGCAAAAGTGTGTGAAGAAGCACAATCTTTATATGCTAAAAAAATGTATCCTTGTCAAATTTCTGTATCTACACATGGACCACAAGGAGCTGCTACTTTAGCTACCCCAGATGGTAGATTAAGTGGAACAACATATTCAGATGGTTCAGTTTCTGCATATGCAGGAACAGATAAAAATGGTGTGTATGCATTATTTGAATCTGCGACTATTTGGGATCAAGCAGTAGTTCAAAATTCTCAAATGAATTTAAAACTTCATCCTACAACTATTAGAGGACAACAAGGAACAAAAAAATTGTTAGATTTAACAAGAAGTTACTTGAGAAAAGGTGGATTCCATATTCAATACAATGTTGTGGACTCAGAAACTTTGAAAGACGCACAAAAAAATCCTGATAATTATCGTCAACTAATGGTACGTGTTGCTGGATTTACTCAATACTGGTGTGAACTAGGGAAACCAATACAAGATGAAGTAATTGCTAGAACAGAGTATGAAGGGGTGTAAAATATGAGAAAACATAGTGATTGTATGAATTTTTGCGCAGTAGATGCGACTAAAGGGATTTGTAGATTATCAAAACAAATGATTAATTTAGATGATGGAGCATGTTCAGAAATAAAAGTAATGCCAAAATGTAAAAATTGTAAAAATTTTGTTGATGCTAATGATGAAGGTATAGGTAAATGTGTTGGGCTAGAGAATGAAGATTGGGTATACTCAACATTAAACGCAATTACTTGTGAAGGGCATGTGTTTAATGAATAGTCAAAGACAATTAGAAGGAATGATTTTTGATATACAAAGCTTTTCAGTTCATGATGGGCCAGGTTGTAGAACAACTGTGTTTTTAAATGGATGTCCACTTAGTTGTAAGTGGTGTGCAAATCCTGAAAGTTGGACTGTTAGACCACATATGATGTTTAGTGAGTTGTCTTGTCAATATGAAAATGGATGTACTGTATGTCATGGTAAATGTAAAAATGGTGCATTGAGTTTTGACCTTGACAATAAGCCAGTCATAGATTGGGGCATATGTAAGAATTGTGAGAGTTTTGAATGTGTCAACTCGTGTTATTATAATGCGTTTAAATTATGTGCAAAGCCATATACTGTAGAGGAACTTGTAAAGGTGATTAAGCGTGATTCTAATAACTGGAGAAGTAATGGAGGAGTAACATTTAGTGGAGGAGAGCCACTACTTCAACATGAATTTTTACATGAAGTGCTATTAAAATGTCATGAAACAAATGTGCACACTGCTATTGAAACGAGTGCATGTGTTTCAAATGAAATTTTTAATAATATATTTAAGGATATCGACTTTGCATTTATTGATATAAAACATATGGATAGAGAAAAGCATAAGGAACAAACAGGTGTGTATAATGATTTAGTATTAGAAAACATATCAAATCTTGTGAACTCTGACTGGGGTGGAAGATTAGTACTTAGAGTACCAGTTATTTCAGGATTTAATGATAGTATAGAAAATATAAATGATATTATATCTTTTATGCATAAAAATAATTTAGTAGAAATTAATCTGTTACCATTTCATAGACTAGGAGAGTCAAAATGGATTCAATTAGGTAAAGAATATGAGTATTCTGATAAAGGAGATGTTGATGAAGAGCATCTTGAAGAATTACAGGACATATTTTTAGATAATGGCATAGCCTGTTATGTTGGGCATGAGACTGCTTTTTAGAAATAAATATTATGAAAATTAAATATTAGTTTGTAGAATCGAGTTATCGCATGAGTAAATTAAATTTGTTCTGTGATAGCTCTTTTTTACGTATTTTAATTAAGTATATTTTAACTTGTTTTATATAAAGTTTATATTTTAAGTTAAAAATATGTACGAGAATAAAGGTATACAAATACTCTTTTTTAGATAATATTTGAGTATAAATAATATATTTAGAATATTTTTTTTAATAAGGAAATATCAACAAAAGGGAAAATACTAAGAATATAACCATTACTATTCATGCTTTACTATGTAGTTCATCAAGTATTAATTAAAAATATAATGGACATAAAAAATATCATAAATATGTGATAAGATAAATATATAGAAATATTTTACTTATTTTTGGGTTGTTATATATTTAGGTACTGGGGTGATATAGTTGAACCAAGAAATATTTTTTAAAGTAATGAATGAAATATTGGAAAATATTGATGAAGGGGTACATTTTGTTAATAAAGAAGGGAAAACTATAATCTACAATGATTCTGTACAAAAAATGGAAAAAATGAATAGACATGATGTTTTAACTAATTCATTTTTTGATATAGTCAGCAAAATGAAAATAAATAGAAGTACACTAGTAGAAGTTTTGGAAAAAAGGGAAATTATTAAAGACAATATTCAAAAATATCTAGATAAAAATGGAAAAGAAATAACAGCAATAAATACTACGATACCAATTGATATTAAAGGAGAATTTGTAGGGGCACTTGAAATATCAAAGAATATGACAACTATAGAAAATTTATTAAACAGAAGCTATAAAAAAAATTTAATTAATAAAGTTGACAATAAACAAAAAAAGGGTTATGAATTTGATGATATTTTAGGGGAAAGTAATCTGATTAAAGAGGCAATAGCAAAATCTAAGAAAGCTTGTAAGTCTGATGCCTCAGTATTTATATATGGTGAAACTGGGACAGGCAAAGAGCTATTTAGCCAGTCCATTCACTATGGAAGTAATAGAAAAAATTATCCATTTATAGCACAAAATTGTGCAGCTTTACCAGAATCATTATTCGAAGGAATACTATTTGGAACTGCTAAGGGAGGATTTACAGGGGCAATAGACAGGCCGGGTTTATTTGAGCAAGCTAACAAAGGGACATTATTATTGGATGAAATAAACTCCATGCCTATTATGTTACAGGCTAAATTGCTAAGAGTTTTGCAGGAAGGTTATGTAAGAAGAGTTGGAGGGACTAAGGATATACCTGTTGATGTAAGAA
This sequence comes from Clostridioides sp. ES-W-0018-02, assembly GCF_020658175.1. Lineage (NCBI taxonomy): Bacteria > Bacillati > Bacillota > Clostridia > Peptostreptococcales > Peptostreptococcaceae > Clostridioides > Clostridioides sp. ES-W-0018-02. Next base: position 61,622 of record NZ_JACVVY010000005.1, read on the forward strand.
TTATTGCAACAACAAATGAAAGTCCAAAAGTTATTTTAAATGAGAATAAAATGAGAAAAGATTTATATTATAGGCTTAACATAATAGATATAAAAATTCCTCCTCTTAGAGATAGAAAAGAGGATATATCTGTATTATGCAAAAAATTTATTTCAAAGTATAATAAAAAGTTAAATAAAAAAGTAGTAGGTATTTCAGATGAAGCTATCAGGGTTTTAAAAAATTATGACTGGCAAGGGAACATAAGAGAACTAGAAAACATAATTTATTGTACTATGAGTATGATGGAAAACGAGATACAAATAGAAACAAGCATGATTAATTTAAATGACTATTACAATCTTAAAGAGAATAAAGAGCGTAATAATTATTCTTTAAATGATTTAGAGAATAAGACACTTAATAATGTTCTCAGTGAGATAGAAGAGAAGTATATATATGAATCATTAGAAAAGGCATCATATAATATAACTAAGGCTGCATCAATTTTAGGTATGAATAGGCAAAATTTACAATATAAAATAAAAAAATATAATATTAAAGTCCTATAAAGAAGTAAAATAAAAAAGAAAAATAAAGGCGCAAAATTATTATAAAAGAGCAAATTTTTTTGCTCTTTTTTTGTTTCTCAGAAAAAATATTATTTTTTATTTATGAAAATACATAACAAGATAATTATAGTTTCAACGTTCTAATAAATATTTATTTTTGTTTTGAAGTTGGCACGATTCATGCTTTAACTAATAATTAAGAATATAAATTTTTAGGAGGGTGTATATATGAGAAAAGTAAGAGTTGGTATATGGGGATTTGGAGCTATGGGGATAGGCATGGCTAATATGATTTTAAAAAAAGAAGGTATAGAAATAGTATCTGTTTGCAGTAGAAGTACTTCAGGTAAAAGTATGTATGATGTCCTAGGAATTGAAAGAGGAGAAAGAACAGAAGTTATTATCAATGGAAATTATGAAGAAGTTTTTAAAGAAAAAAGTGTAGATGTTGTTTTATTAGCAACTGATTCATTTACTAAAAAGGCTTTTGATAAAATAATGTTCTTATTAAATAGAAAAATAAATGTTATATCAACAGCAGAACAAATGGCATATCCACAAGCTGATGATGCAGACTTGGCTAAGAAAATGGATGAAGTTGCAAAAGAGAATAGAGTAAGTATTCTTGGAACAGGAATCAATCCAGGGTTTGTACTAGATTTACTAGTATTAGCGCTTTCAGGTACTTGTGAAGAAGTTAATGGTATAAAAGCGAAGAGGGTAAATGATTTATCACCATTTGGAAAATCTGTTATGGTAGAACAAGGTGTTGGAGTAACAAAAGAAGAGTTCATAAAAGGTGTAGAAAATAATACTATAGCAGGTCATGTAGGATTTGTAGAATCAATAAATATGATAGCTGATGGATTAGGATGGAAACTAGATAAGATAGAACAAACAAAAGAACCAATAATGACTACAGTAGATAGAAAATCTAAGTACGGAGAGGCATTGGCTGGAAATGTTGCTGGTTGTAGACAATGTGGATATGGATATGTAAATGGAGATGTTTTAATTGAAATGGAGCATCCACAACAGATAATACCTGAAGCAGAAGGTATTAAAACAGGAGACTATGTATCAATAAAAGGGATACCAAATATTGATTTACAAATAAATCCTGAAATACCTGGAGGGGTAGGTACTTATGCAATGATAGTAAACTCTATTCCATTAATAATAAATGCTAGACCAGGCCTTAAAACTATGTTGGATATACCAGTACCTAGAGCAATAATGGGAGATATAAGAAATCAGATAGAAATTGAGTTAGAAGAAGAGTCAAAAGCAAATTAATAAAATAACAGTTAGCTGATAAGGGGATGAAAAAATGGATGCTAAAATTAATGATTGGGTTATTATACACAATATAGTGTTGACTCCAGAAGAAAGAGCTCCACAAGTTCCAGAGGATACTAAGAAAGTATCCTTAGAAATGTGGGTTAAAGGGTTTATACAAAAGGATGCCTCTATAGGTGATTTAGTAGAAGTTAAAACAATTACGGGTAGACTTGTAAAAGGTGATTTACTTAAAGTAAATCCATATTATACTCATGATTATGGTAAATGTATACCTGAGTTACTCCAAATAGGAATACAGGCTAAAGAAATATTATTTGGAGGTGTATATAATGAATAATGCAGCATCAATGAAAGATATGAGCTATCAAGCTGTCATGGGAAGAAACAATGAAATAATGAAAAACGCAATTGGATTGGATTACTCATCTTTTGAACAAGAAGGAATAGGATTTGACTATGAAAAAATGATGGGTGAAACAGGATATACATTACAAGATATTGAAGCAATTCAATCACAATATGCTGTTGGAAATACTCCTATAATAGAACTTAAAAATTTAACTAAGTTGGCCAGAAGATGTGCTCCAGAAGGTAAAGGTGCTAGAATATTTGTAAAAGATGAAGCAATGAATGCATCTGGTAGTTTTAAAGCAAGAAGAGCAGCTACTGCAGTATATCATGCTAAAAAAATGGGATATAAAGGTGTAATAGCAGCTACTAGTGGTAACTATGGAGCAGCTGTAGCATCTCAGGCAGCAATGCAGGGTTTAAAATGTATAATAGTTCAAGAATGTTATGATTCTAATGGTCTAGGTCAACCTGAGATTATAGAGAAAGCAAGAAAATGTGAGGCATATGGTGCAGAAGTTATTCAATTAACTGTTGGACCAGAATTATTTTATACATTCTTAGTCCTACTAGAAGAAACAAGCTATTTTAACGCATCGTTATATTCACCATTTGGAATTGCAGGTGTAGAAACTTTAGGATATGAGCTAGCTATTCAATTTAGAGAAAAATATAAAAAAGACCCTGATGTAGTTGTTTGTACAAATGCAGGTGGAGGTAATCTCACTGGAACAGCAAGAGGACTAATAAAAGCTGGTTCTCTTAACACAAAAGTAGTTGGAGCAAGTGTTGATTTAAAAGGATTACACATGGCTAGTGATAGTCAATTTAATAAAAAATCATTTACAACAGGACATACAGGTTTTGGTATACCATTCTGTACATGGCCTGATAGGTCAGATGTACCTAGGTCTGCAGCTAGACCACTTAGATATATGGACAGATATGTGTTAGTAAAACAAGGAGAAGTTTTCTATACAACTGAATTATTGGCACAGTTGGAAGGTATAGAAAGAGGACCTGCTGGAAATACATCTTTAGCAGCAGCATTTTCCTTAGCACAAGAATTGGATGAAGATAAAGTTGTAGTAGTACAAGAGACAGAGTATACAGGTGCAGGTAAACACATATGTCCACAGCTTACATTTGCAAAAGAAAATGGAATAGATATAAAATTTGGAAATCCAAGAGAAGAAATTGCAGGAGTAAACTTAATATTACCAGAAAGACCAGAATTATTAAAATGTGTTGATATCGACATAAATAAAATAAGAAAATCATTTATAAAAAATTGTATATCTCATAATGGTATTGATGATGTTAATAGTCTAAGTAATGAAGATATAGAGTTTCTAATGAAAGAAGTAAAAAGTTCAAGAGATTTTGTTATTGATACGTTAGATAATTTATAATAATTACTATTTTTTAATTTAACATGAAATGAATAGTTGGAAAATTCACTTAAATTAATATGAATGGGGGAATGTTCATGAAAAAAAGAGAGGATGATTTTGAGGTTAGAAGAAAACATCTTCAGAAATTGAGCGATGATGAGTTAAAAGAAAGATTTTGGAGTTTAGCTGCCCAGATAATAGAACCAATGATAGACCTTGGCAAAAAGAATACAACGCCATCAATAGAAAGGTCTGTTTTGTTAAGAATGGGATTTTCTTCTCTTGAGGTAAAACCTATTTTAGAAGGTGTTATGGAAAGAGGTCTTATAGGTAAGGGAGCAGGGCATGTAGTTTATAAGCTTGCTAAATCTAAAAATATATCAGTTAGAGAAGCTGGTTTATTATTAGTTAATGGTGAATATTGGGATGAAGTTACATGTTTATTTAGAGAAGGGGTAGAATCATGTTAAAGGAAAATAAAAAATTAGATATAGACTATATATTAAAAGATTTGGATAAATATAAACCAAAAAGAAGAGGTTGGGTTTGGAGAGAACACTTGGAAAATCTTGAAATGGGACCTTTTGAATATAAAGACTGTACAAAACCTTTAAAGAAGAGTGTAGGGTTACCATCATCTAAATATTTTAATAATATAGACCCTCAACCAAGCCCAATTATTACTACTGAAATAGCTTCTGGAAGATTTGAAGATGATATAAGAAGAATGAGGATGGCAGCTCATCACGGTGCTGACCACTTAATGGTCATTAGAACTGCTGGGCAATCACATTTTGACGGACTTATAGAAGGAACCCCTCAAGGTATAGGAGGTGTTCCAATAACAAGAAAACAAGTAAGAGCTCAAAGAAAAGCTCTTGACTTTATAGAAGAAGAAGTTGGTAGACCTATTAATTACCATTCATATGTAAGTGGTGTTGCGGGTCCTGAAGTAGCAGTAATGTTTGCTGAAGAAGGGGTCAATGGAGCACATCAAGACCCACAATATAATGTTCTATATAGAAATATAAACATGGTAAGATCTTTTGTAGATGCTTGTGAAGCTAAGCAAATAATGGCTTTTGCAAATATAGCTCAAATAGATGGAGCACATAATGCTAATGCTACGGCTAGAGAAGCATGGAAGGTAATGCCTGAACTTATGGTTCAACACGCTTTAAATTCTATATTTTCAGAAAAAATAGGAATAGATAAAAGTAATATATGCTTATCAACAGTGCCACCAACAGCCCCTCCAGCACCATGTTTAAGAATAGACTTACCTTATGCTGTTGCACTTAGAGAATTATTTAGTGATTATAAGATGAGAGCTCAAATGAATACTAAATATATGGAATCATCAACTAGAGAAGCAACAGTTACTCATGTATTAAATTTATTAACATCAGTACTAACTAGAGCTGACATACAATCAACTATAACACCTGACGAAGGTAGAAATGTACCTTGGCATATATACAACATAGAAGCATGTGATACAGCAAAGCAAGCTTTAGTTGGCATGGATGGTCTTATGGATATGATAGAACTTAAGGATGTTGGAGAATTAAGATACAAAGCAAGAGAGCTTAAAGAAAGAGCTGTACTATATATGGAAGAAATCTTTGAAGTTGGAGGATATTTTGAATCAGTAGAACAAGGATTCTTCGTTGACTCAGGAAATTATCCAGAAAGAAATGGTGATGGTATATCTAGAAAAATAAAAGGCGGAGTTGGTGAGGGTACTGTTTATGAAAGAGATAAAGATTATTTAGCACCTGTAACTGCTCACTTTGGATACAATAATGTAGCTCAATATGATGAAAAAGCTATAGATAATCCATCAATATTAATAGATGGATGTACATTTGAAAATCCAAACAAAATAATATATATCGATGAACTTGATGATTTTGATAATGTAGAAAATAGACTAAAAGAATCAGAGGAATACAGAGGTGGAACTAAAATCAAACCTGAAATGGAATGGTGTGCAGATGGAATTGTGATGATAACAATGATGCTTCCTACTGATAAAAGAACAGCTGAGTTTGCAGCATTGGAATTTGTCAAAAAAATGAATTTACAAGAAGTTGAAGTTATAAGTAGAGAAGTTATGCATGAATCCGAAGGCACTAGGATAGAAGTGAAGGGAAGAGTTCCATTTGATATAGATTTAAATGACTTAGTAATACCAGAAGAACCTAAAGTACTAACTGATGAAGAAATAAGAGCAGATATAGAAGAAAAGCCTATGAAAATAGTTTCAGCTACAGTTGGAGAAGACGAACACTCAGTTGGTTTAAGAGAAATAATAGATATAAAACATGGTGGTATTGAAAAATATGGTATAGAATGTCATTACTTGGGAACTTCTGTACCTGTAGAAAAATTAGTAGACGCAGCAATAGAGCTAAATGCAGATGCAATACTTGCATCTACAATAATAAGTCATGATGATATTCATTATAAAAATATGAAGAAATTACACGATTATTGTGTAGAAAAAGGTATAAGAGATAAAGTAATGATTGCTTGTGGAGGAACACAGGTAACACCTGAAATAGCCATTGAACAAGGAATAGATGCTGGATTTGGAAGAAACAGCAAAGGTATACATGTAGCCACTTTCTTAGTTGAAAAAAGAAGAGAAATGAATAATAAATAATGGAGAATAAAAAAGTTTCTTTAAAAATAGATGTGTTGGTAGCTGAAATAGGAAGTACTACCACTGTAGTAAACGCTTTCCATAATATTGATTCTGATAATCCTGTATTTTCGGGTCAAGGTCAGGCTCCAACAACAGTATTTGAAGGTGGCGATGTAAGAAATGGCTTATCGGGTGCTATTAAAGATTTAGCTAATAAATTATCTGTAGATGATATAAAGTATAATGATATGTTTGCAACTTCTAGTGCAGCTGGTGGATTAAAAATGACTGTTCATGGATTAGTGTATGATATGACAGTAAAAGCAGCTAAAGAAGCTGCTCTAGGAGCTGGAGCTGTTATTCGTCAAGTAACATCAGGTAGAATTAAAAGAACTGATTTAAAGAAAATAAAAGAAATAAATCCCAACATAATCTTAATAGCTGGTGGAGTTGACTATGGAGAAAGAGATACAGCTATTTATAATGCTGAAATGATAGCTTCTATGAGTTTAGGTATACCAGTTATATATGCTGGTAATGTTGAAAATCAAGAAGAAGTAAGGTTAATATTTGAAGATACGAATTATAAGCTTTATATAACAGAAAATGTATACCCTAAAATAGATTTATTGAATATAGAACCTACAAGAAAAATCATTCAAGGTGTGTTTGAAGACCACATAACTACAGCGCCAGGAATGAGGTATATCAAAGAAATGGTTAATGAAAATATTACCCCAACTCCAGGGGCTGTAATGGAAGCTTCTAAACTTTTATATAAAAATATTGGAGATTTATTAACTCTAGATGTAGGTGGAGCAACTACTGATGTGCATTCTGTTACATATGGGAGTGACTATATTAATAAAATATTAGTTAATCCTGAACCTGTAGCTAAGAGAAGTGTTGAGGGAGATTTAGGTGTATATGTAAATATGAAAAATATAGTAGAAGTTATAGGCAAAGAAAATTTACAAAATGAATTATCTATAGATATTGATAAAGTAATAGATAATTATCCACCAATACCAAAATCAAAAGAAGAAATATTATTTGTGGAGAGATTGACAAAAGAAGCTGTTATTAAAGCTATGTTAAGGCATTCAGGGAAAATAAGAAATATTTATGGAACAACTGGAAAAACCAAAATTGCAGAAGGAAAAGATTTAACAGAAGTAAGATATATAGTGGGTACAGGGGGAGCACTTACTAGGCTCCCTAGTAGAATTAAAATATTAGATGGTATAACTAAATACAATAAAAATAAAGAATTACTATTTCCAAAGGAAAAAACAAAGATATTGATAGATAATGACTATATTATGGCATCTATAGGGGTTTTATCTAAAAAATACGAAGAAGCATCTCTTAAGCTCCTACTAAAAAGTTTAAACTTCAAGGAGGAAGGACTATGTACCCTAGATTAGAAATAGATATAGAAAAATTAAGACATAATGCTAAAGTAATTTTACAGAGTTGTCATGAAAGAAACATTAAAGTATCTTTCGTAACTAAATCATTTTGTGCACGAAAAGAAATAGTAGAAGCAGTATATAATGAAGGAATAGATCATATAGCAGATTCAAGAATACAAAACTTAAAAAAGTTACAAAATATAAATTTACCTAAAATACTAATTAGAATACCCATGATAAGTGAACTAGAAGAAGTTATCAATTATTGTGATATAAGTTTTAACTCAGAATTAGAAACTATAAAGAAATTAAATGAATTATGTGAAAGTAAAAATATTATTCATAATATAGTTCTTATGTTTGACTTAGGAGATTTACGAGAAGGGTATTTTTATGAAGAAGACCTCTTTAATAGTATAAAAGAGATAGTAAAACTAAAAAATATTAAAATAATTGGTATAGCTACAAACTTAACTTGTTATGGAGCTATTATACCATCTAAAGAAAATACAGGTAGGCTAGTAAGTATAGCTCAAAAGATAGAAGGTAAATTTGGAATAAATCTAGAAATAGTATCAGGAGGTAATTCAAGTTCTATACATTTAATGACAAGTAATAATATGCCAGAAGGTATTAATAATTTGAGAATAGGTGAATCTATTTTACTTGGTAGAGAAACGGCATACGGTAAAAATATAAATGGGACATATCAAGATGTATTCAAATTAATATGTCAAATAGTTGAATGTAAAGAAAAACCATCAGTTCCTATTGGAGAAATAGGAGTTGATGCGTTTAGAAATAAACCTGTTTATGAAGATAAAGGAATCTTAAAAAGGGCAATTATAGCCATAGGTAAGCAGGACATAAATATTGACTCTTTAATTCCAATAGACACTGATATAGAGATATTAGGGGCAAGTTCAGACCACATGATATTAGATGTAAGTAATACAAAATGTGATTATAAATTAGGCGACAATGTAGATTTTTTATTAACTTATGGAGGTATCATGTCATCTAGTACAAGCGAATATGTTTCAAAGAAAATTATAGTATAGTGTTCAAATAATTAGGAGGAAATTATTTTATGAAAGAGCGAGAATGTAGAAAAGCAAATCTGTTTGATGCAATGATACCAATTACTTGCTTGATATTATTTTTAAGTTTAGGGGTATTAATGTATGGCTCATCACCTCATGTACCACTAATAGGAGCTGCAGCAGTAGCAGGCCTTGTAGCTGTATATAGGCTTGGATTTAAATGGAAAGACCTAGAATTAAGTATGTTTAATAGTATAAAGATGGCAATGCAAGCAATCTTAATCATAATTATAATAGGTGTGCTTATAGGAACTTGGATAGTAAGTGGAGTAGTTCCATGTATGATTTACTGGGGACTAAAAATTTTATCACCAAATATTTTTTTAGTAGCATCCACATTAGTCTGCTCAATAGTGTCTCTTGCAACAGGGTCATCTTGGAGTACAATGGGTACAGTAGGCGTGGCACTTTTAGGAATTGGGCAAAGTTTAGGTATGCCAACTGGATTAATAGTGGGTTCTATAATATCTGGAGCTTACTTTGGAGATAAACTATCACCTTTATCTGAAACGACTAACTTAGCACCAGCAATGGCAGGAACAGATTTGTTTACACATATAAAATATATGTTATATTCAACTATACCATCATTATTAATTTGCTTAGTAATTTATGGTGTAATCGGAATGAAGTATTCAGGTCAAGCATTAGATATAAAACAGATAGAGCTAATTAGGTCTACATTAGATTCTACATTTAATACTTTATCACCAGTATTATTATTAGCTCCAGCAATAGTAATTGGATTGGTTATATTCAAAGTTCCTGCTATACCAGGGCTTATAGTAGGTGCTGTATTAGGAGTATTGTTTGCAGTAGTTTTCCAAGGAGAATCTATGAATGTAATATTAGATGCAGCACAAAATGGATATGTTTCATCAACACAAGTAGAAGAGGTAGATGCTTTATTGTCTAAAGGTGGGATTATGAATATGATGTCTACTGTATCTTTAACAATATGTGCCTTATCTCTTGGAGGTATTTTAGAAAAAACAGGCATGCTTGAAGCAGTAGCTTCTTCTTTACTAAGGTTAGCAAAGGGTGTATTTGGAACAGTATTATGTACAATGGTAACTTGCACAGTTACTAACATAATAGCAGGAGAACAATACTTGTCTATAGTTATACCAGGAAGAATGTATAATAAGGAATATAAAAAGAGAGGTATACATCCTAAGATGTTATCAAGAGCTTTAGAAGATAGTGGAACTTTAAGTTCTCCATTGGTACCATGGAATACATGTGGAGCGTATATAACAGCAACATTAGGTGTATCTGCATTAACGTATGGTCCATATGCATTATTAAATATCATAAATCCATTGGTATCTCTAGCATTAATTGCATGTAAGTTTAAAATAGCAAAAATAGAAGATGAACCTGAAACTTGTTTGAATTTTGATGTTTGATTATAGTATTTGATATATGTTACTTATTATAAAAAATAAAGGCCTAAACTTTGTGTAAATAATAAAGTTTAGGTCTTTATTAACTTTTTCTATAGATTTTAAATAAAAAAGAATGTCAAGCAATCTATAAAATATTACTGAATTTTTTCTCTTGGAACATATAATTTTGAATCTTCTGACTTATCTTTGCACTCACATTCAATTTTTTTGTTTTTTTTCATAAGTACATATAAAGGTGCTATCAATAACATTGCTCCTAATCCTATCAAAACTCTATTTTGAGTTATAGGTTTTGACATATCTTCAACCCAAGCTTGTTGTAACAGCCATAAACTACCTAATATAGCTACTGTTGGTATAGCAGGGCCAAAAGGAATTTTAAATGAAGCCTGGATATCTGCTTTTTTTCTTAAAACTATTACGGCTAAACAAGTTGGTATGTATTGAGCAAATCTGGCAATTACACTCATTACTGCAAGCTGTTCAAAACTTCCAGTTAATACAAGTGGTATGCAGAAGATTAAAGATATTATTATTGCTACATATGGAGCATCATATTTATTTGTTTTTCCTATAAATGCTGGAAGAGAGCCTTCTTCTGCTAGAGCAGAACCACACTTGGGAGTTACTATTGAAGAACCTATATTTATTCCAAATATAGATATTAATGTTGCTACAGATATAAATACTTTACCATAATTGCCTAAAAATACGCTTGAAGCGTCTGCGATTGGAATACTATTTTCAAATAATTTGTCTCCAAGTATACCCATACAGACAACTTGAATTAAGATATAAATTATTGCACATATAAATATTGTAGTTATTAATGCTATTGGAAGATTTTTTTTAGGATTATCCATTTCTCCACTTGCTACAACAAATGATTCAAATCCAGTAAACGCGTAAAATACTAATATTATAGCTGGTCCTATACTAGAATTTACAACATTGCCTGAAGGAACAACATTACCAAATTTTATAAAGAATATTCCTACTATTACAAAAACTATTAATGGTACTAATTTAGCTATGGTTATTACATTATTCATTATCTTTGTACTTTTAATTCCAAATAAGCTGTTTATTGAAAGTAATGTTACTAATGCCACTGCGATATATCCTTTATATTCAGTAGCAGCTTCTGGCCAAAATGCACCTAAAGCTGTTGCAAATCCTACTGCTAGTGTAGACCATGATATGATTCTAATAACCCAAGACATTGTACCAACTTCAAAACCTATAAAATCACCAAATGCCTTTTTGGAGTATAAATATGCACCTCCATTTTTGTCAAACATACTTCCAGCCTCTGCAAAACATAAAAGTATTGATAGAACCAGAAGTGTAGCAAAAATATATATAAATATACTATTTTGGCTCGCTAGATTGTAAACTTTACCTGGTAGTAAGAATATACCTGAACCTATGATACTATTAATTCCTAATAATATCATACTAAATAACCCTAATTTTTTAGCTTTTTCCATATTAATTTATCTCCTATTCTTTTATTAATTACCATATTAATTAAAATATAAAGTATTCATTACATGCATCATAACTCCTATTGGAAGACAATCCTCATCTACATTAAATTTAGAGGTATGAAGAGGTGAAGTCAGTCCTTTTTCCTCGTTTTTGCACCCTAAATGGAAGAATGCTCCTTTGCAATGTTCTGTATAAAAAGAAAAATCTTCACCACCTAATGAAGGGTTTGCTCTCAGTATAAATTTTTCTTCTCCAAGTAATTCCTTAGTACTTGAAATAACAGTATCTACTAATTCCCTTTCATTTATAACAGCAGGGTAATTTTCATCGCTCACGTGTAATGTTCCAATACATCCAAATGCAGATGCTGTATCTTCAACAATTTTAGTAATCTTATTAATTACAAAATCTCTTGTCTCACTATTTAAAGTTCTCAATGTACCCTCTAATTTTACATCTTCACATATTACATTATGTGCATCACCACCATATATTTTGCCTATAGTCAAAACTGCAGCATTATTTGGTTCTAGGTTTCTACTTATTATGGTTTGTAGTGATGTAACAATTTGTGAAGCTGTGACTATTGCATCAATACCATTTTCAGGATACGCACCATGAGCTCTTTTACCCTTAACACTTATTTCTATAGTATCAACACTTGCATTTAATGTGTCGTATTTTGTTTCAATAAATCCTGTTTTAATGTGTGGCATGACATGAAGCCCAAATATATAATCAGCTTTAGGGTTTTCTAAACACCCATCCTCAACCAAGAACTTTGCTCCACCAAAACCTTCTTCTGCTGGTTGAAATAAAAATTTTACATTTACATTTAGATTATCTTTCATTGAATAGAGTACTTTGCATGCTCCAAGTAACATTGTTGTATGCGCATCATGACCACAAGCGTGCATTTTTCCATTATGTATTGATTTATAAGGTATATCGTTTTCTTCTTCTATAGGAAGCGCATCCATATCTGCTCTTATACAAATAGTTTTATCTGCATTTTCTTTTAAAATGTATGCCATAATTCCATTGTGTTTTGTAAATTCCATATAATCAATTCCTATTTCTTTTAAATAAGAAATGACTTTTTGTTTTGTAAGATTTTCCTCAAGAGCTAATTCTGGTATTCTATGTAATTCTCTTCTAACATCTATTAACCAAGGTTTTATAGAATTACAACTTTCTATTACAAAATCTTTTTCTAATTCTTTAACTTGATTTTTTAATTTTAAAGCTGGTTGCATTTTTATTCCTCCAATTACTTTTTATTGTCTTGTTAATATAGTTAAGCAATTATTATGCCATGTTTTTTTACTTAAGAATTTTGTTTTTTATAAAAATATTGAATAAAAAAAATCATTACATTGTATGAAAAGTATGAAAAATAAATATTATATTGCAATTTTCAGTAAAAAATTTTGTTTTGGATAAAGATTGCACTATATATGAGTATTTATAAAAAAAATAGGAAAATTGTTATTTATCCTATTCCTATTAATTCCTATTAATTAGATAAAAATAGACTATAATTTTGATGTATTTAGCAAACAAAAAAATCTACTAAGGAGACAAACTATTCCCTAATAGATTTTTTATTTAATAGTTGATAAACTTATAGAGTTTCATACTTTAATTTACTATAAAAGATTTCTCCTTTTTGAGTTATTTTACTTCCATATCTTCCCGAATTACAAATTATAAATTCTTCTTTTTTTAGATATTCAAATATTTTTTTTATTTTACCTTCAGTAATTTGAATATTTTTATCTAGTAATCTTTGCAAAATTAGTCCTCTACCAATACCAACATCTGATTCTTTATTTAAAATCAACAATTCTAGTATATTTAAAATATCATTTTTATTATACTTTAGTTTTAATGGGGAATTCTTATTATCTAAAGTCCTTAAGTTTGGAGGTAAGTCCTTTTCAAGTACAATATCATCACACATAATATTTAAGTAAGATGTTACATTTTGGAGTTCTCTTATATTACCTTTCCATTTATAGTTTTGTATAAGTTCTTTTGCCTCTGGTGTAATCAATAACTTTTTATTAATTAAATCTTCCATAATAATTAAGATATCTTCTTTTCTCTCCCTTAAAGGAGGTATATTTATTGGAATTGTATTTAATCTATAATATAAATCCTCTCTAAATCTACTATTATCAATCATTTGTTCTAGGTTTTTATTAGTAGCTGATATGATTCTAACATCTATGTTAATTATATTATGAGAACCAACAGGCATTATTTGTTTTTCTTGGAGAACTCTAAGTAGCTTTGTTTGTAGTTCTAAGGGCATGTCGCCAATTTCATCTAAGAATATAGTTCCATTATTTGCTAATTCAAATAATCCCTGTTTTCCTTCTTTTAGCCCCCCAGTAAAAGTACCTTTATCATATCCAAATAACTGACTTTCTAGTAAGTTTTCAGGAACAGCTGCGCAATTTACTGCTATAAATGGCTGATTTTTTCTAGTTGAATTATTGTGTATAGATTGGGCTATGAGTTCTTTACCAGTTCCACTTTCACCTCTAATAAGTATACTTAAATCAGATTTAGAAACTTTTTTAGCTAAATCTATGCATTCAAGCATCTTTGGGCTATTTGTTTTTATATCTTTGAATGTATATTTCGCTATTTGCCCTTTTTCTCTTAATTTTTTAGTTAAATTTTGTTCCAGCTTTTTTATGTATGTTATTTCTTGTAAACTGTAATATGTACCCATTTTTTCATCTTTATTGTATATGTTTTTTTTATTTACATTTATATACTTTTTATCAAATATAATAACCTTGTCCAATATCTCTTTTTCATTTAATAAAACCTTTAAACTATCTATAAACACTTCTTGAATATATTTACCATAGATATCCTCTTTTATGTTTAAGATGTCTTTTACTTTACTATTATATGTATTTATTACACCATCTTTTGAAGTAAATAATATTCCATCTTTTGATAAGTTCAATATTGTATCTAATTCTTCTATCTTTAAAAACAGTTCTTTATATTTATCTTTTATACCTGTGTCTAAACTTATTATTTCTTCTGAGTATTTAACCAGATTAGATTGTATTTCTTTTGAGTCGATTTGTAATAAGTTTATTATTTCTATAAAGGTAGAAATATCTATATATCTATGACCTAAATCAAAAATATCTGAGATAGAACTAGGGACTTTTTCTGGAACTCCTGGAGTTATAGCTATCTTTATATCTTTATAATTATTTTCGTTCATATATGGAACTGGTCTAATATTAGTTACTCCAATCTTATAAAATAAGCTTATAGTCTCTAAAGTAGTTTCATCAGAATCATTTACAATTAAAGCATTTGTACCTTGTGGTAAGGATAATAAATCATATACTTTATCTTCCTTAAAAGTTCTTCTTATTACAATAACTTTTTTCTTGTCTAATATATTATTTATAATTTTGTCTAATCTTTCTACAGACATTACCAATATTACATCATCATTTATAATATCATCATTATTTATTTCATCTATAAAGTATCTGTTAATTTTTATGTAATCTCCAAAAACTAACTTTAAGTTATTTTCCAAAAAATCTATTAAATCTTTTCTGCTATCATTTACTAAAGCTACTGATTTTTTCATTGATTTCTCCTTATTTATATAATAAATAGTTTTTAATAATATTTACAGGAAGGTTATTTCCATAATCAATATATCTTATTGTATCTAAAATTGTACAAAACTTATATAATATTAATACTTAAACTATTAAACATTATTAATACTATAAAATAATTTAATTTTAATATCTTTTTTATATAACATCAATAACTTTATATCTAACCTTTTAAATTTAATAGCGTTTTATACAAAAAAGAAGGTGCCTAGATATGATTTTTTGAGAATCATACATAGAAACCTTCTTCCTTATAATTAAATCTTGTCACCAAATCCCCCTAATTGTTGCTTAAAATTCAAAATGTATGTATATTTTTCATTTCTATTCGATTAAATTATAATATACATCTAAAAAATTTATTTTAACAAATTCTATTGATAATACAATTTCATAAATATAGAATTATATTAAAATAAATAATATATGAAAATATATATGTATAAGTTTATTCTGCTTGAGTAGAATAGATTTGTCAAGATTAATTTAATTGTTATATTATCTTTTGTTAAAAATTAATCTAAATTAAAATATATAAATAGAATATTTTATACAATATATCATAAAAGGAGAATTTAATGAAAGCAGAAGAGACGAGCATATACCCAATTATTAAAAATAATTTAAATCAAGTATCCATTGTTGAATATAAAAAAGGGCAAAGATTTGTAGCATCAGATGAAGATTTGCAAGAAGTCTTTTTTATAATAGAGGGAGTTGCATTAGTAGAATGTTCCACTAGAGGAGGAAATAAATTTCTTGTTGATATTGTACCAGAAAATGAATTTATAGGTAAAATTAGTTATATATATGAACATAACTTGAAATGTGATATATTTGCAAAAACTAATATAAGATTATTTAGATTTAAAAAAGATGTATTTGATGAGTTATATCTTAAAAGAGATTTTATTGAATTATTTCACAGTAAATGTACAAGAAGAATATATGAGTTGTACAAAACTAGAATGGTAAGAGAATTATTTTCTTGTACGGAAGTTATTGCTTATTGTATCTTAAAAAAACAAGAGCATAGTATATGTAAAGCAAAGCATATTCGTAATTTTAGTGAAATTTATTCAATCAGTAGAAAAAGTAGATACCACTCCCTATTGAATTTAATTGAAAAGGGTATAATTAAAAAAATAGATAGCACATATGAAGTTTTGAATTATGATAAATTACATAGATTAGCCTTTGAAGTAAAGGAATTTTTAGAAGATAAATAGTTATTAATATTATTGTTATTTAATTAAAATATAATATAATAATTTATATAAAAAATAAAAAATAGCTTCACTGAAAACTAGAAATAATTTAGCTGTTTTCAGTGATACTATTTTAAAGTATTATATACTACTAAAATACACTATTGTTATTAATCAATTTCCTTAACTATGTTAATAGCCCATTTTTTAGATAATGCTCTAGGTACCCCAAATATAAATTTTACAACTTCTTCACTGTAAGTGAGTAGAACAAGGATGAATATAGGTGCACCTTTAAATGCAGCTATAAAAGTTAAAGGAAGTGAAGCTAACCACATACATCCTAATTCTAAAAATAGAGCATATTTAGTATCTCCACCACTTCTCAAAATACCAATTATAATTAATGTATTAAATGATTTTAGAGCCATTAGTATACCCATTATAAAAAATATTTTAGTTATATCAGAAGACAAGCTATCAGAAACACTGAACATCTTTAATAATAATGGGATATTTAAAATTAAAATAACTCCAAGTATTAAACCAGCTAAAAACACTAGTATAGAAAATTTCTTAGCATATTCAATGGCTCTTTTGATATGGTCAGCACCAAGTTCATTACCAAGCATAATAGATGCACCAGATGCAATACATACAGCAGTCATTATAAAGAAGTTACCTGTACTAGTTGCTATTTGACTTGCTGCTATAGCAGATGTACCTGCTCTTGAATAAGCAACAGAATACAGGACAGTTCCAACTGCCCATGCAGAGTCATTTACAAATATAGGGAAACTCTTTGATGAAAAAGATTTGATAAAAATCTTATCGATAGCCTTTAGATTTTTCAACCCAAATTTTAATATATAGTCTTTTTTATAAAAATACACATAAGTAAGCATTAAAATTAATTCGCATATTCTTGCAATTACAGTTGCTAAAGCAGCTCCTTTTACGCCTAATGCAGGAAGCCCTAAATTACCAAATATAAATCCATAATTTAAAATAACATTTGTTACAAGAGCAAATGCACTGCAAATCATACCCAACTTAGGATTCCTAACACCTCTAGAACCAGTACTAAATACTGTACTTATAGCTATCAATGGATAACTAAATACTGCGATACTAAAATAGTCTATACAAAGTCTTACAACCTCTGAATCATAAGAAAATATGTGTATTATTGGTTTTGGTGTTAGTAGAGCAGGGATAACAAATACAAAGCTTAAAGCAAGTGCTAATATACAGGTAAGACCTGTAACCTTTCTTATATTACTAATATCTTTTTTTCCATAAAACTGTGAAATAAAAACTCCAGCCCCGCCTGTAATACCAGACAGAGACATATTAAAAAGAAAGAAAAATTGGTTTGCAACTCCAACTGAAGCTACAGATACTTCACCTAAACTACTTATCATAACTGTATCTATTACATTTACAGATGTAGAAATTAAGTTTTGTATGATAATAGGTATACATAAAGATAGAAGTATCTTGTAAAACCTTTTATTTTCATCCTTTAAAGAAAACAATGCTTGCAAATAATCCTCTCCTTTTTACATAAACTCTTCCCACTCATCATATAGAGAGGAAAGTTCATTTTCTAAACTGATTTTTTCTTGACTGACTTCTTTAGCTTTCTCAGGATTAGAGTATACTTCCTCTTGACACAATAGCACATCTAATTCTTCAATTTTAAGTTCTAGTTTTTCAATTTCTTTTTCTATACTTTGCCTTTTTATTCTATTTTTCTTTTCTGATTCTCTTTGCTCTCTTTCTTTTCTTTTTTCATCTTTTATTTGAGTCCTTGTTTTTTCTTCTTTCTCTTCAACAATACTCATTTCTTGAACTTGTCTTTTCTTATCAATATAATAATCATAGTTACCTAAATATTCAGTAACTCCATCTTCATCTAAAACAAGAATCTTATCTACAACAGTATTTAGAAAATATCTATCATGTGATATTGTAAATATAGTACCATCATAATTAGTTAATGCTTCCTCAAGAACCTCTTTAGAATCAATATCTAGATGGTTAGTAGGCTCATCTAACAATAAGAAATTTGCATTTGATAATATAAGTTTAAGTATAGCCACTCTAGCTCTTTCTCCACCACTTAATGTAGAAATTTTCTTGAAAACTTCTTCATCAACAAATAAAAATGCTCCTAACATATTTCTTAAAGTGGTTTGAGTAAGATGATTATTGTTTTCCCAAATTTCATCAATTATAGTGTTATCCAAATTAAGAGTTTTTTGTTCCTGATGGAAGTAAGAAACATGGACATTAGTTCCAAATTTAATATTACCATTAATAGGTTGTAGCTCATTAGTTATTATTTTAAATAATGTAGACTTACCAATGCCATTTGCACCTATGAGAGCAACTTTCTCTCCTCTATATATGTCTAAGTTTAAATCTTTAAAAAGTATTCTTTTTCCATATCCCATAGAGACGTCTCTAATTTGAAGGACATCATTCCCACTTTGAACAGATGGAGTAAATTGTATACGAGCTTTTTTTCTATAAGCTTCTGGCTTATCCAAAACATCCACTTTATCCAATGCTTTTTCTTTGCTTCTTGCACGTTTTAGGTGCTTTTCCCGACCATACGCTTTTAGTCTTTCAATAGATTCTTCTTGTTTTTTTATTTCTTTTTGTTGGTCTTCGAATTTTTTTAGTTCTAGTTCTTTTTCTATTTTAGACAGTTCAACAAATTTAGAATAGTTACCATTATATACTCTAAGTCTTTTATTGTGAATTTCAAAAATTCTATTTACAGCTTGGTCTAAGAAATATCTATCATGAGATATTAGCATAACAGTACCTTTGTATTGTTTTAAAAATACTTCTAACCATTCTATTGCTTCAGAATCTAAGTGGTTAGTAGGCTCGTCAAGTAATAATAAAGTTGGTTTTTTAAGAAGTAATTTTCCTAAAAGAACCCTAGTTTTTTCACCACCAGAAAGTATACTTATTGGTTTATCCATATCATTGTCACTAAATCCTAATCCTTTTAAAACTCCCTTAGCTTCAGACTTATATCCATATCCATTTAAATCTGAAAATAATTCCAACTTATGTGAATATTCATCCATGATTTTTTCTAAAATTGGAGAGTTTGTTTTTGTGCTTTCCTCAGATATTTTAACTTCCAATTCTCTTAAATAGGACTCCATATCTATCAAATCTTTAAAAACTTCCAACACTTCTTCTAAAATGGTATTATCCGAATAAAAATTGGTATTTTGTTCTAAATATCCGATTTCACAATCTTTAGAAGTGTAAATATCTCCACTATCATAGCCATAAATTCCTGATATTATTTTAAATAAAGTAGTTTTTCCAGTACCATTAATGCCAATTATACCAATTTTATCGCCTTCATTTACTGTAAAACTAATATTTTCCAATATAGAATCTATACCAAAACTTTTATTTAAGTTGTTACATGACAAAACAATCATAAATTTCTACCTCCTTGAACTATCTAAAATTATAATGTTTTGATATAATATAATCAAGGTTATATGTATTAGTTTTGAAAAAGAAATATTTTATTGTGAATCAAACAAAAAAGAGGACACTTTTAGGAGGTGAAAATGTTGGGAAATAAAAATATATCAATGGCAGTTATAAGAAGGCTCCCAAAATATCATAGATATCTTGGAGACTTATTAGATAGGGATATACAAAGAATATCTTCTAAAGAATTGAGTGATATAATAGGTTTTACTGCTTCTCAAATAAGACAAGATTTGAACAACTTTGGTGGATTTGGACAACAAGGGTATGGTTATAATGTAGAGGCCCTTCATACTGAGATAGGTAAAATACTTGGATTAGACCGACCATATAATGCAGTTCTTGTAGGAGCAGGTAACTTAGGACAAGCTATAGCCAATTATGCAGGATTTAGAAAAGCTGGATTCGAGATAAAAGCTTTATTTGATGCAAATCCTAGAATGATAGGTTTAAAGATAAGAGAATTTGAAGTGTTAGATTCAGACACTTTAGAAGAGTTTATAAAAAACAATGATATAGATATTGCTGTATTATGTATACCTAAAAATGGAGCACAAGAAGTTATTAATAGAGTTGTAAAAGCCGGAATAAAAGGTGTATGGAATTTTGCACCATTAGATTTAGAAGTTCCGAAAGGTGTTATAGTTGAAAATGTAAACCTAACAGAAAGCTTATTTACTTTATCATATTTGATGAAAGAAGGAAAGTAGACAACTTAAACATATTAATAATAAGTAACTATGAAGAGTATTGAGAAAGTCAGAAGATTTAATATTAAATCATCTGGCTTTTTAAAATATTAGGATAAAAGTTTAAATAATGTATGCAAATAAATAATATTAGGGAGCGTGAGTTTTGTGGAGGAATTATGGAAAAAAGCAATTGAATTTCATGGTCATGAATGTCCAGGTTTAGCTATAGGATTTAAAGCAGCACTTGCAGCAAGAGAATATTTAGGATGTAAACAATCAGGAGATGAGGAAATTGTATGTATTTCTGAAAATGATGCATGTGGAATAGATGGTATACAAGTTGTATTAAGTTGTACAATGGGTAAAGGGAATTTGCTGCTTAGAATGACAGGGAAATCAGTATACCATTTTTTTAATAGGGAAAATGGAAAGTCTATAAGAATATATGTAAAGTCAAAACCATTTGATATGGATAGAGAAGGGTATAAAAAATACTTATTGGAAAGTGAATTTGAAGATATATTTGAAATTACAGACACAAAATTAAGACTTCCAGAAAAGGCAAGAATATTTAAGTCTCTTAAATGTGAAGTGTGTGGAGAGTTTGCACCTGAGCAATATATAAGAATTCAAGATAGTAAGAAGGTATGCCTTGATTGCTTTAGCAAATACGAAAGATTTTATGAAGAGGGAAAAGAAACATCAAATTAAAGATATTAGGTTTATACATAACAATAAAAGAGTCAAAGAAAAGGATTATATACAATACTATTAAATTTATACAATAGAAATAAATGCTTTATTTCAATGGAGTAAAGTAATGATATTTAAAAGTAAATGTTACTTAATTTATATATAATAAAAAGAGACTGATTAATATTGATAAAATCAAATTAAGCCAGTCTCTTTATGAATATTATTATTCTGGTTGAGGTGCATCTACAGGACAAGCTCCTGCACAAGAACCACAGTCTATACAAGAACCAGCATCTATAACATATGCGTCGTCTCCAGCTGATATACAGCTAACAGGGCATTCAGCCTCACAAGCACCACAGCTTATACAAGCGTCAGTAATTTTATATGCCATTTTGAAATCCTCCCTTTTATATGTATTGTAATTCAATAACATTATAACAAATATTATTGAATATAACAATTAAATTAATTCTACAACAAAAACTTTATTATGATATTCTTATTTTAAAGTTTTACAATAAAGTTTAATCTGCTTATATTTTTATTTATCTTAGAGAAGTTTACCTTAAAAATAAAATTAAAGTTTAAAAGCTATGTATGGAGTACATTTAAAAATGTTATACTTTTAAAAGAGTATATTTTATTAAGAATTTATTGCTTTAAAGGAGATTTAACATGAAAAATAAGTTAGTTTACATATGTATTATGAGTTTATTGTTATTTGTAGTAGGGTGTTCTAATAATTCTGAGAAGGAAAATAACATTAAAAAAGATTCTAATAATAATCAAAGTCAGGTTGAAGAACAAAAAAGAGAGCCTATAAAACAAGATATAACTATAAGTTTTGCTGGTGATGTAACTATGGGAAACTATAAAGGTTCATCATACTATGGTAGTTTCGACCATGAATTTGAAAGACAAGGAAAAGATTATGATTATTTTCTTAAAAATGTAAAATCTATATTTGAAAAAGATGATTTAACAGTAGTTAACTTAGAAGGTCCTCTTACTAATGAATCAAAGGCGAAAGAGAAGAAGTTTGCATTTAAAGGCAAACCAGAATATATAAACATTTTGAAGTCTGGAAGTGTAGAAGCAGTAAGTGTTGCAAATAACCATTCAGAGGATTATTTTGAGGAAGGTATGAAAGATACAAAGTTCATACTGGATGAAAATAAGATAAATTATTTTGGTTTAGGTAAAGACGCAGTAATAGATGTTAATGGAATTAAAGTAGGTTTATTGGGATATAATGGATTGTCAACTGAATACAATGAAAAAAACTTAAAACAAATGGAAGATGATATTAAAGCCATAAAGGAGAAGTCAGATGTTGTTATGGTTTATTTTCACTGGGGAATAGAACTGGAATATTCTCCAGATAAAAAACAAAAAGATTTTGCTCATTATGCAATAGATAAGGGTGCAGACCTGGTTATAGGTTCTCATCCTCATGTAGTTCAGGGGATAGAAAAGTATAAAGATAAGTATATAGCTTACAGTTTAGGAAATTTTTGTTTTGGAGGAAATAAGAATCCTTCTGATACAGATAGCTATATATATCAACAAACCTTTACCTTCTCAGATAATAAACTATCTTCAATTAAAGAGCCAAATATAATACCAACAGCAATAACATCTAGCAGCTCTAGGAATAATTATCAACCAAAAGTACTAGATGGAAGTGAGAAAGATAGAGTTTTAAATAAGCTAGAAAAAATAAGTAAAGATTTAAATAATTAAAAGTGTAAAAAAAAATAAATATATATATTTATTTTAATAATTTATATTTTGTTTTAAAGTTGGGAAAACGTGGTATTAAATAAGTAGATTTTAATAGTTAAATTATAGTCAATTGCTATAATACTATCAAATCTACTTTTTTAATATAAAAATATAAGGGGGAATTTGTAATGGCTTGTAACACTTGTAAAATGTGCGAAAGTGCGGACAAGAAATTAGAAAGTTTTGTAGCTTCAAAGGATGTTGAAACAGCATTTCATAGAACAGAAGATCAAAAGGTTAAATGTGGTTTTGGACTTCAAGGAGTCTGTTGTAGACTCTGTTCAAATGGACCATGTAGAGTAACTCCAAAATCACCAAGAGGTGTATGTGGAGCAGATGCAGATACTATAGTAGCAAGAAACTTTTTAAGAGCAGTAGCATCAGGAGCAGCTTGTTATTTACATGTGGTAGAAAATACAGCTAAGAATTTAAAAAATGTTGGAATAACTAAAGGTGTTATTAAGGGAGAAAAAACATTAAATCAATTAGCAGAGATGTTTGGAATAGAAAGTGATGAAAAATACGATAAATGTATAAAAGTAGCTGATAAAGTTATAAATGATTTATATAAATCAAGAGATGACAAGATGGAATTAGTAGAAAAAATAGCTTATGCACCTAGAGTAAAAAAATGGAAAGAGTTAGGCATAATGCCTGGTGGTGCAAAATCAGAAGTATTTGATGCAATAGTAAAATCATCAACAAACTTAAACAGTGACCCAGTAGACATGTTAGTTAACTGTTTAAATTTAGGAATATCAACAGGGTTATATGGTCTTACTCTAACGAATCTTTTAAATGATGTTATGTTAGGAGAACCAGTTATAAGAATGGCTCCTGTAGGATTTAATGTAATAGATCCAGACTACATAAATATAATGATAACAGGTCATCAACATTCAACATTTGCAAATTTCCAAGATAGATTAAAAGATGAAGATGTTATAAAGTTAGCTCAATCTGTTGGGGCAAAAGGATTTAAGTTAGTAGGATGTACATGTGTTGGTCAAGACTTACAATTAAGAGGAGAACATTATCAAGAAGTATTTGCTGGTCATGCGGGTAATAACTTTACAAGTGAAGCTGTTTTATCAACTGGAGCAATAGATATAGTTCTTTCTGAATTTAACTGTACTATACCTGGACTTGAGCCAATAGCAGATAAGTATAAAGTAAAAATGGTTTGCTTAGATGATGTTGCTAAAAAAGCAAATGCAGAATATATAGAATTAGATAGAAGTAATTTAGATGAACTTAGTAATTCATTAATACAAAAATCACTAGAATCTTATAAGGAGAGAAGAGGAAGTGTTGAAATAGATATACCAAAAGACCATGGATTTGAGCAGTCTTTAACTGGTGTAAGTGAAAAGAATTTAAAAGCATTTTTAGGAGATTCATGGAAACCTCTTATTAATTTAATTGCAGAAGGAAAAATTAAAGGGGTTGCAGCTGTTGTAGGATGTTCAAATATGACAGCAGGAGGTCATGATATAAATACTGTTGAATTGACTAAGGAGTTAATTAAAAAAGATATTATAGTACTTTCAGCAGGATGTTCTACTGGAGGATTAGAAAATGTTGGTCTTATGTCACCTGGAGCAGAAGAATTAGCAGGGGAAAACTTAAAAGAAGTATGTAAGACTTTAGGAATACCACCAGTATTAAATTTCGGGCCATGTTTAGCTATAGGTAGACTTGAAATAGTAGCAACAGAGTTAGCGGCTGAGCTTGGAATAGATTTACCACAATTACCATTAGTGCTTTCAGCTCCACAATGGTTGGAAGAACAAGCATTAGCTGATGGAGCTTTTGGACTTGCTCTTGGTTTACCTCTTCATTTAGCATTACCTCCATTTATAACAGGAGGAAAGTTAGTAACAGAGGTATTAACAGAAAAATTAAAAGACTTAACAGGAGGACATGTTATAGTGAATCCAGAT
This sequence comes from Clostridioides sp. ES-W-0018-02, assembly GCF_020658175.1. Classification (NCBI taxonomy): domain Bacteria; kingdom Bacillati; phylum Bacillota; class Clostridia; order Peptostreptococcales; family Peptostreptococcaceae; genus Clostridioides; species Clostridioides sp. ES-W-0018-02. The sequence goes on from NZ_JACVVY010000005.1 coordinate 86,817, forward strand.
CCTAAATCTTCAGCTGATCAATTAGAACAAATAATAATAGACAGAAGAAAAAATTTAGGGTTAAAGGATGTGGAATGTAATGCATAGAATTTTTATAAATAAAGATTTATGTACAGGCTGTAAAAGTTGTGTATTAGCTTGTATGTTAAAGCATAATAAAGATTATAACATGTATACTCTTGATTTAGAAAATGTAGATAATGATAGTAGAGGGCATATAGAACTAGATAGCAAACATAATAATCCAGTTCCAATTCTTTGCAGACACTGTGATGAGCCAGAATGTGCTTTAGCATGTATGAGTGGTGCAATGCATAAAGATAGTCAGAGTGGAATCGTTTCATATGATGAAGAAAAATGTGGTTCATGTTATATGTGTGTAATGTCTTGTCCATATGGATTATTAAAACCAGATGATAGAAGCAAGCAAAACATACTTAAATGTGATTTATGTAAAGATGAAGAATATCCTAGATGTGTAGCTAATTGTCCAAGTGGTGCAATTGAATTACAGAAGGAGGAAAATGATGAATTATGTAGTGTTAGGGGCTAGTGCTGCTGGTATAAATGCAGCAAAAACATTGAGAGAATTAGATAAAGATTCTAATATAGTGGTAATTTCTAAAGATGAAAATATATACTCAAGATGTATGCTACATCATGTTATATCTGAACACAGAACTTTAAAGCAAATAAACTTTGTTGATGAAGACTTTATGGAGAAAAACAACATAAACTGGATTTCAGGTAAAACGGTTAAAGGAATAGATACAGATAAAAAACTAGTTCAAATGGAAGACATCGCTGTAAATTATGATAAGCTTTTAATAGCTACAGGTGCATCTTCTGCTATTCCTCCTATAAAGAATTTAAGAGAAGGAAATTTTGTATACTCTGTAAGAAACATAGATGATATTTATAAAATAAAAGAGAAGGCAGAAAAATCAAAGAAAGTTGTTATAATAGGGGCAGGATTAGTTGGAATAGATGCTTTAATTGGTCTATTTAAATATGAACAGCTGGATATTTCAGTGGCCTTTATGGAAAAATATATTCTAGATAGACAATTAGATGAATATACAGCATCAGTATACGAAAATAAATTTAAAGAAAAAGGCGTAAAATTTTATCCAAGTGCATCAATACAAGAAATTGTTTTAGATGATAGTAAAGATGTTAAAGGCGTTGCATTTTCAAATGGAGAAATTCTTGATGCAGACATGGTAATCGTAGCTACAGGAGTGAAACCTAATGCTGACTTTTTAGATGAAACAGGAATAGAATATGACAGAGGCATAATAATAGATGATAGATGCCAAACAACACAAAAAAATATCTATGCAGCAGGGGATGTTGTAGGTAAAAATGCCATTTGGCCTATAGCTGTAAAACAAGGAATTATAGCTGCACACAATATGGTTGGAAAAGATAAAAAGGTAGAAGATGAATTTGCTTTTAAAAATAGTATGAATTTTATGGATATACCAACCATTTCTATAGGAATGAATACACCTGTAGATGATAGTTATAAAGTATTAACTAGACATGGAAATGATTGTTATAAAAAGTTTATTTTTAAAGATAATATAATCTATGGAGCAGTTATACAAGGAGATATTTCATATGTAGGTGTATTAACTTATTTGATAAAAAATAAGGTTGAAATATCTGATTTAGAAAATAGGATATTTGATGTGTGTTATGCAGACTTCTTTAACATAAAAGAAAATGGAGAGTTTTGTTATAGTGTATAATACATAGCTGAATAGAAGCTTATAAAGAATATAATAAATAGAGCTATTTTAATATAGAGAATTTTTACTTTATAAAAATCTTTACTTAAAGATAGCTCTATTTTTATAATTAAGTTCAAAATTTGATTAATTTATAAAAATATCTATTTTGAACAAGAATACATGTAATCTCTAGTTAGAGGTAAATCATTTTTTATGCCTTTAGTGAAAAGTATTTGATGTATATCTATAATGCCAGTATTAAAAGCAGCAGCACAAGAACAAAGATATAAATCCCACATTCTTATAAATTTATCATCAAACATTTCTTTAATCTTAGGAAGATTATCATAGAAATTTTCATGCCAAGATAATAAAGTTTTTACATAATGTAATCTTAAACTTTCAACATCTATAGTATGATAGTTATAATCGCTACAAATATGTATCATTTCTCTTAAGCTAGGGATAACTCCACCTGGGAAAATATATTTTTTTATCCAAGGGTCTCCATAAGATTCTTTTAAGCCACTTATATAGTGAAGCAAAAATAATCCACTATCTTTTAGGACAGCATTTACATTTTTAATAAAAAGTTCATAGTTTTCTCTGCCAACATGTTCAAGCATACCAACGCTAACAACTCTATCAAATGTAAGGTTTGATTCTTTAAGTTCTCGATAGTCCATAAGTTTTACTTCAAGGTAATCTTGAAGATTCTCTTCTTTAATTCTAGTATTAAACTCTTTAAATTGTTCTTCGCTAAGTGTAATTCCCACACCATGAATTTTATATTTTTTTGCAGCTTCTATTAATAGAAATCCCCATCCACAACCAATATCAAGAAGACTCATACCTTCTTCTAAATTTAGTTTAGTTAATATGTGATGAACTTTATTAACCTGAGCTTCGTAAAGATTATCATTATCATCTTTAAAATATGCACAAGAATAACTAAGTGTTTTGTCTAGCCATAAACTATAAAAATCATTTCCAATGTCATAATGAGCGTGTATTTCCTTCTTTTGATGTCTCATCGAATTAGATGAATGTAGCAAATGTTTTACAGCTGAGTTATCAATACTAAATTTGTCTATTTGTTTTAGAAGTAGATTTAAGGTTAAAAATAAATCTCCTTCAATTTCAATGTCTCTATTTATATAGGCCTCTCCAAGTGCTAAAGATGTACTTTTTAATAATTCAGATTTGCTAATATCATTATTTACAATAACTTTAAATTGAGGAGAGCTATCTCCAACTAGAAATTCTTCCCCGTCTTTAAGCCTAACTAGAAATGGTGTTTCATTAAATTTTTCTAAATAGTCTTTTAAAAAATTTTTTGTAATGTTCATATTACCAGCTCCTTTTAATGTAAATCCAGTAAGTTTTCCTTGCTTTAAAGTATATTATATTCCTTTTTTTTAAAAAGTAAAATTTTTTTTGTTGATTTTTCGTTGAATCAACTTTTTACTTTATAAAGGAATCTTATCTTTTAGTATTTTATTTATTTTATAAATTTTAGTATTGGATATAATATTCAATTAGTAGTGATATAATAACTTTAATTAATAATAAAGTTTTGAAGCAATTAGTCTGAAACTATTTAATAAAGGAGATATCAAATGGAAGTATATGCTTTAGTTGGGTCAAGTGGTACAGGAAAAAGTTATAAGGCACTAGAGTTTGCATATGAAAATGACATAGATTATATAATTGATGATGGTATTTTAATATATAGAAATAAAGTTTTAGCAGGTATATCAGCAAAACAAGCAAAGACTACTGTTGAGGCAGTTAAAAGAGCTATTTTTTATAATTTAGAACATCGGCAGAAGGTTAGAGAGGTAATAGAGAAGGAAAATATAAATAAGATTCTTGTTATAGGAACTTCAAAAAAAATGATTAATCAGATTGTAGATAGATTATCAATCGGAAAAGTTTATAAATTTATAAATATTCAAGATATAAGTACTAAATATGAAATAGAAATAGCAAAACAATCTAGAAAAGAAGGAAATCATGTAATTCCTGTTCCAGCAGTTGAAATAAAAAATATGACAAGTGGTCTTAGTATAAATCCATTAAAAAGGCTTTTTAGAAAAGGAAATAATATAAATATGGTCGTTTTAGAAAAGACAATTATAAGACCTACTTTTAGTTATATTGGCAAAGTTTATATTGATGCAGATGTAATTAAACAAATAATTGAATATGAAGTGTACAACTTTGGAAGCATTGATAGAATAAATAAAATCAATATAGAGAATTGCAATAATTTTATGAATATTTTTGTAAGTATAAATATCAATGATTTAGAAATTATAAAAAAAATTGAAAGTATGCAACAGATAATAAAAAAGTCTATTGAGAGAATGACTTTAGTTAATGTACAAAAAATAGATATTAACATTCATAAAATTAAAAAAATAAACTTCCTCCCATGTTAAAAAATAAACTGAAAAAATGATATACTAATTTGCAATAAAGTGTGCTATAATTAAACTGTAAATTTAGGAAATGGTTTTTCTAAATGGAGTATACATAATTATAACGTATTTATAAGGGGGCTTTCAAATGTCAGGAAAAGATGTAAATGTCTTCGAGATGGCGCAATCTCAAGTAAAAAATGCATGTGATAAATTAGGTATGGAACCAGCAGTTTATGAATTATTAAAAGAACCTATGAGAGTTATTGAGGTTTCAATTCCAGTAAAAATGGATGACGGTTCTATAAAAACTTTTAAAGGATTTAGATCACAACATAATGATGCAGTAGGGCCAACAAAAGGTGGAATAAGATTCCATCCAAATGTTTCAAGAGACGAAGTAAAAGCTTTATCTATATGGATGACTTTCAAATGTTCTGTAACAGGTATACCATATGGTGGAGGTAAAGGTGGAATAATAGTAGATCCATCAACTTTATCTCAAGGTGAATTAGAAAGATTAAGTAGAGGATACATAGATGGAATATATAAATTAATAGGTGAAAAAGTTGACGTTCCTGCACCAGACGTAAACACTAATGGACAAATAATGTCTTGGATGGTTGATGAATATAATAAATTAACTGGACAAAGTGCTATAGGTGTTTTAACTGGTAAACCAGTTGAATTTGGTGGTTCTTTAGGAAGAACAGCTGCTACTGGATTTGGTGTTGCTGTAACTGCAAGAGAAGCTGCTGCTAAATTAGGAATAGATATGAAAAAAGCTAAATTAGCTGTTCAAGGTATAGGAAACGTTGGTTCTTACACAGTTCTTAACTGTGAAAAACTTGGTGGTACTGTCGTAGCTATGGCTGAATGGTGTAAATCAGAAGGTTCTTATGCTATATACAATGAAAATGGGTTAGATGGTCAAGCTATGTTAGATCATATGAAAGAGCATGGTAACTTATTAAACTTCCCAGGAGCTAAGAGAATATCTTTAGAAGAGTTCTGGGCTTCAGATGTTGATATAGTAATCCCAGCTGCATTAGAAAACTCTATAACTAAAGAAGTTGCTGAATCTATAAAAGCTAAATTAGTTTGTGAAGCTGCTAATGGACCAACTACTCCAGAGGCTGATGAAGTATTTGCTGAAAGAGGAATAGTTCTTACTCCAGACATATTAACTAATGCTGGTGGAGTTACAGTTTCTTACTTCGAGTGGGTACAAAACTTATATGGATACTACTGGTCAGAAGAAGAAGTAGAGCAAAAAGAAGAAGTAGCTATGGTTAAAGCATTTGAATCTATTTGGAAAATCAAAGAAGAGTACAATGTTACAATGAGAGAAGCTGCTTATATGCATTCAATTAAGAGAGTTGCTGAAGCTATGAAATTAAGAGGATGGTACTAGAATTTACTCTTAATAAATAATAGGATATAATTATTTAATATATAAAAAGGGCTGTACTATGTACAGTCCTTAAAAGTTATATGACTCAAAGTGATTTGGGTCATTTTTTATTTTGTAGAACATATTAATGTAACTTATGAAAAAAATTAAATATAATTAGAAGCAATAAACTAAAGTTGATGCAATTAAAATTATTTACTTTCAAAACATTTATAATGTAATATTAATGGGTTTTAGATAGAGTCTATATTTATGACTTAAACTAATTCTTGTCAATTGACGTGCTAATTATGAATAAGCTATAATTAAATAAAAATAGTTTTATAAACTTAATTGAAAAAATATTAAATAAAAATAAATATATTTCTAAAATAAATATGATTTAAATAAAAGAGGTTTTGTAAAGGAAATCAAAAACTAGTTTAACTTTAGTTAAATCTCCATGTTTATATAGAATCAATACACATTGAAGTAAGATGGACATTTATTATTACATAAAATGTCATAGAAAGAAGTTAGAGAGATAATTAAATTCAAATACAAAATACTAATAAATAAGTTAGGTGAAGATATATGGTTAATTCAATTCTAAATGGGATTTTTAGAACTGTTATAGTAAGTAGTTTAAGTATTCTTCTGATATTGATTTTCAAGAAAAATGTATTTAAAAGATTTAGTAAAAAATTTAATTATTACATATGGATGATAGTTGTTATTAAGCTGTTGTTGCCTTTTACATACTATACCTTTACAATAAACATCTTGAGAAGCAAAGAAAATATCAATATTAATAATATTAATTTAGAGGGATTCAATAATATTTCAACTTTAAAGAATAGCATTTTATTGTATGCTTGGCTTATAACTGTAGTAATATATTTAATTTATAATATCTTTAAATACATAAAACTTAAAAACTTAATAAATGATTTATCCTATGATGTTGAGGATGAAGAAGTAATAAATCTTTATAAAGATATATTAAAAGAATTTAATATAACAAAAGATATAAAATTAAAATATTCTTATGAAGTTGAAACACCAGCATTTTTTGATTCATGTGTACTTTTACCACCACATGACTATAAGCTAAAAGAACTTGATTGGATTTTTAGGCATGAACTTATGCATTTCAGGAGTAAAGACCTTTGTCTAAAGTATGTAATGATATTTTTGAAAATAGTATATTGGTTTAATCCATTTGTATATATAATGGACAAACATATAGATTTAGATTGTGAACTTTATTGTGATGAAAGAGTTTTAAAAAATCGTAGTGAAGAAGAAAAACAAGATTATGCTCTAACAATTATAAATGCAATGAGAAGAGGTTCAAACATTTCAAATAAATTTGTGGCTGGATTACATAAACAATCTGATATTAGAAAAAGAGTAATGAATATGTTTAATGAAAAATATAAAAATGGTATTCTAATGGCATTAACTTTATGCTTATTATCTTCTATTACTTTTCTGAAAATTAGTTCAACCAGTATTGTTAATTTAAATGTATTACCTAAAAATATGGAAGAAACACAAATTATTGGTAGTACAGTAGTTTTAACTTTACCATTTACATATGCAGATGCTCCTGAAAAAGTTAGAGAAAGATATAAAAAAAATTGTGAAGCATTGGGCATGATTCCTAAAGATTCTGATATTATAGATACTCCCATACAATATAATGATGTATTAATGCAATAGTTAAATTGTCTAGAGTCATCAATTAAACCTTCTTATAGATACTCAATTATGATATGGGTATAGGAATTTATCCATATCAAATAATAAAATATAATTATCCAAGGTATAAAAAAATTGTATTGTGTACAAGCATTAAAAATTAGATGAATCAAAATTATTTAAGACATTTTTCAACTGTTATTTATAATATTATGATAAAATATTATAAATAAAATTTATAGATAATTATTTTAATTAACTAATGAAAATTGTGAGCTAATTCTTGCTAAGTTATAATTAAACAAAGATTATTTATTATTATAACTTATGATAATTCAAAACAATAAGAAATAGATATATTAAAGAGTAAAGAATATCTAATAAAAACAAGAAATAATATATATTTAATATGCTATTAAATGTATATAAATATTAAAATAATTTTATTAAATAAACATTTAAATTGAAAATTTAAAAACATTTTATGAAAAATTTAACAAATAATTAAACTTAAATATAAAATATTAAAAAATAAGATGGGTGAGAATTAATGACTAACTTAATTCTAAATGGGATTTTTAGAACTACTATAGTAAGTAGCTTAAGTATTTTTCTGATATTGATTTTTAAGAAAAATGTATTCAAAAGATTTAGTAAAAAATTTAATTATTACATATGGATGATAATAGTTATTAAGTTGTTGTTACCTTTTACATACTATACATTTACAATAAACATCTTGAGAAACAAAGAAAATATCAATATTAATAATATAAATTTAGAAGGCTTTAATAATATTTCAAATTTAAAGAATAATATTTTATTATATACTTGGCTTATAACTGTAGTAATATATTTAATTTATACTATATTTAAATACATAAAACTTAAAAATTTAATAAATGATTTATCCTATGATGTTGAGGATAAAGAAATAATAAATCTTTATAAAGATATATTAAAAGAATTTGATATAACAAAAGATATAAAATTAAAATATTCTTATGAAGTTGAAACACCAGCATTTTTTGATTCATGTGTACTTTTACCACCACATGACTATAATTTAAAAGAACTCGACTGGATTTTTAGGCATGAGCTTATGCATTTTAAGAGTAAAGACCTTTGTCTAAAGTATGTAATGATATTTTTGAAAATAGTATATTGGTTTAATCCATTTGTATATATAATGGATAAACATATAGATTTAGACTGTGAACTTTATTGTGATGAGAGAGTTTTAAAGAACCGTAGTGAAGAAGAAAAACAAGACTATGCTTTAACAATTATAAATGCAATGAGAAGAGGTTCAAATACTTCAAATAAATTTGTGGCTGGATTACATAAACAATCTGATATTAGAAAAAGAGTAATGAATATGTTTAATGAAAAATATAAAAATGGTATTTTAATAGCATTAATTTTATGCTTATTATCTTCTATTACTTTTTTAAAGATTAGCTTAACTAGTATCATTGATTTGAATATATTGCCTAAAGATGTAAAAGTTACAGGAAACATTTTTTCTATGACAGTTTCAACCATACCATTTACATATGCAGATGCTCCTGAAAGTATGAGAAGAGAACATAAAGAAAACTGTGAAAGTATAGGATTAACTCCTAAAGATTCTGACAGAATGGAGATTGTTGTAGAATTTTATGATATACTAGTAGAACCATAATCAAATTTAAAAAAATTATAATCTAAAAGTCACTTTTATAAAGGTGACTTTTTACTTAGAATAAGTTAAAAAATTCACTATATTTCTAACTTTATAGAAGTTTTATTAAAAAATATACGATGCATAAAAACGCACAAAAAAACACATAAAACAATATTTATGCGTACTTTAGCTTCAAAAGGTACAAAATTCTTTACTTTTACAAACTCATATTATATAATGAAGTAAATAATGTATATTTAGGTGACATATTGGATAAACTAATTAATTATTATTTATTAATATAATGATACTATAAAAGTTATATAAAGAGGTTTACAAAAAAGTTACAGATAGAGCTTTTATTAATGTATTGTGTATTAGTATTTTATCCTTAGGTACTCTTCACCTACAAAATAGAATCATAAGATAATTATGGGAAAATTTTAGGAGGTTTATCGTGAAGAAAAAGATATTAATACCAGTATTTGCATCAGTTATGGCATTATCAGTAAGTTCAATTGTAAATGCAGATGAAATAAATGATTCATCTCAAAATAAAGATGATAAAACAAATACTGAATTAAATTTAGGCGAATATAAAGAAGTAAAATATAAAGTTGCAAGAATAAAAGATGGAGTAGCTATAAAGATAAGAGAAGAAGGTCAAGTTCAAAATATAGCTTATTCTGGAGACGAATTTACAGTTCTAGGAATTCAAGGAGAATGGGTTAAAGTTAAAGTTGAAGATGGCGAAGGTTGGTTAGCTACTAGATATGTAGATATATCTGAAGGGGTAGGATATACTAACGCTGATAAAGTAAACTTAAGAAAAGATAAAAGTGAAAATTCAGAAGTAATTGGAGAGCTAGAAAAAGGAAGCTCTTTATTGGTTTTAGAGGAAAATGGAGATTGGTTGAAAGTTAAAGATGGAGAAACAGAAGGATATGTAAAATCATCTTATGTAACTGATAAAGCTCCAGTAATAGAAGAACCGCAAGTAGACCAAAATGTTACTCAAAATGGAGATTCTACAAACACAAATAACACTCAACAAAACAACACAAATAATAATCAACAAAATAATAATTCAAATGTGCCAACAGCTAACTCTAATGCAGTTCAAGCTGTACTTAATTTGGCTTATTCTAAGCAAGGTTGCCCATATGTTTGGGGAGCAGAAGGGCCAAATACTTTTGACTGTTCAGGATTCACACAATATGTATACAGAAATGCAGTAGGAAAGAAGATACCAAGAACATCTAAGGCACAATCTAATTATGGACAAACTGTAAGTAAGGCAAATTTACAGCCAGGAGACTTAGTATTCTTTACAACTAATGGTTCTGGTTCTGTTAGTCATGTTGGTATATATGTAGGTGGAGGTAATATGATACATTCACCATCAACAGGAAAAACAGTCCGTGTAACTAGTATAAATTCAGCATACTATACAGCGAGATTTGTTACAGCAAAAAGAATCTTATAATCGATTTGTACTATAACAAATTGATAAATACATAAATACAAATGCTCTATATTATATTTAATTTAATCAGGAAATATAAAATGATTATATGTTAAATGCAATATAGAGTGTTTTTGTATTATCTTAAATTTTGATGTGGACTTATATTAATATTACTATTAAATAGTATTCTTTCCAGATAATGATTATTTGCGCAATACCTTGACAGGATAAGGTAAAGGTGATAAGCTACTAACAGTACAAAAATACTTTTAATTTTAGTTCAGAGAGGCTAAAAAAGGAGGACGAAAGATGTTAAAATCAAGAAATTTAATCCAACCAGAAGACTTTTCTATAGAAGAAATAGATGAAATATTAGAATTAGCTCAAAAAATAATTGACAATCCGTCAAAATATTCTCATATATGTGAAGGTAAACTATTAGCTACATTATTTTATGAACCATCAACAAGAACAAGATTAAGTTTTGAATCTGCTATGAACAGACTAGGAGGTCGTGTCGTAGGTTTTTCAGAGCCAAATTCATCATCTGCATCAAAGGGTGAAACTTTAGGTGATACGATGAGGATAGTATCTAGTTATGTTGATATAATAGCTATGAGACACCCTCAATCAGGTGCAGCTACAGAAGCATCAAAATTTACAGAAGTACCATTTATAAATGCAGGAGATGGCGGAAATCAGCATCCAACCCAAACACTTACAGATTTACTTACTATAAAATCATTAAAAGGAACTTTAGAAAATCACACAATAGGATTATGTGGTGATTTAAAATATGGAAGAACTGTACATTCTTTAGTTAAGGCTATGGCGAGATACAAAAATACTAAGTTTGTATTTATAGCACCTGAAGAACTAAAAATGCCAGACTATATAAAAGAAGCTATAAAGGGACATGCTTACTATGAAACTAATAATTTAGATGATGTTATAGGAAGTTTGGATGTTTTATATATGACTAGAATTCAACAAGAAAGATTTGAAGATAAATCAGAATACGAAAGACTAAAAAACTATTATATTTTAAATAAAGCTAAATTAGAAAAAGCATCTGAAAGTATGTTAGTAATGCATCCACTACCAAGAGTAAATGAAATAGATGTTGATGTAGATACAGATGATAGAGCTGTTTATTTTAAGCAAGCTAAATATGGAATGTTCGTTAGAATGGCATTAATAATAAAGCTTCTAGGTGTAAATGAAGGTTAGTAGTTACATTATATAATAGTGAAGTAAAGGAGATTTTGGGATGTATAAAATTCTAGAAAATATATACATAGGTGAAGATATGTATAGAATGAAAGTAAAAGGCGCTTTTGAAGGTAAGATGGGGCAATTTTATATGCTAAGAGCATGGGATACTTATCCAGTCCTTTCAAGACCTATAAGTATACATGATATAGATGAAGAAGGTATAACTTTTCTTTATAAAGTAGTAGGAGAAGGAACTCAAATTATTAGTAATTTAAAAGTAAACGATACTATAAAACTAGAGGGTCCTTATGGAAATGGATATAGTAAAGTTGATGGAAAAGTAGCTCTAGTAGGTGGTGGAATCGGTATAGCACCATTATATTTAGTTGCTAAAAACATAAAAGACTGCGATGCTTATCTTGGATTTAGAGAAGATGTTATATTAGAAAATGAATATAGAGAAGTTTGCAATGAGGTATATACAACAGTAGGAAATAAGTTTGTAACAGACATAATTGATGTAGAAAAATATGACTATATATTAACATGTGGGCCAACTCCAATGATGGAAAAATTGGTTAAAATGGTAGAAGGTACTAAAACAAGGATTATGGTGTCACTTGAAAATCATATGGCATGTGGAGTAGGAGCGTGTTTAGTATGTACATGTAAGACTACTAAAGGAAATAAAAAAACTTGCAAAGACGGTCCAGTATTTTGGGGAGAGGACGTGATTTTTAATGGCTAATTTAAACGTAAAATTTGGAAATATTGATTTTAAAAATCCAGTAATAATGGCGTCTGGGACTTTTGGATTTGGAAGAGAATATAATGAAATTTATGATATACAAAAACTTGGTGGTATAAGTAGTAAAGGTCTTACTTTAAATAAAAAACCTGGTAACAATGGTATGAGAGTTCATGAGACGCCATCAGGTATGATGAACAGTGTTGGACTTGAAAATCCTGGAGTTCAAGGATTTATAGACAGTGAACTTCCTTTCTTCAGTGAGTTAGATTTAGTTAGAATTGCTAATGTTGGAGGTGGAACATTAGAAGATTATCTACTTGGGGTTAAGCTGTTAAATGATAAACCTATAGATATTATTGAATTGAACATATCTTGTCCAAATGTCAAAGCAGGAGGAATGGCTTTTGGTATAAAAAATGAAGTGGCAAGAGAAGTTGTTCGTGAGGTAAGAAACGCAACTAAACTACCTCTAGTAATAAAATTATCACCTAATGCTGAAGATATTGTGGGTATGGCAAAAGTTTGTGAAGAAGAAGGTGCTGATGGAGTATCTTTAGTTAATACTTTTAAAGCAATGGCAATTGATATAAAAAATAGAAAGCCAGTATTTGAAAATGTATATGCTGGATTATCTGGACCAGCTATAAAGCCTATAGCTCTTAGAATGGTACATGAAGTTTGTAAAAATGTAAATATACCAGTAATGGGAATGGGTGGAATAACTAAAGCTACAGATGCGATAGAATTTATAATGGCAGGAGCTACTTGTATTCAAGTTGGAACTGCAAATTTCATGAATCCTAAAATTGGGCTTGAGATAATAGATGGAATCAATGAATTTATGGATAGAGAAGGAATAAAGAATTTAGAAGAAATAAGAGGAATTATATAGGTTACAGGTATGACAAATAAGTACAATTAAAGCAAAGAATATAAATTAAAATAAATATAATTTTATAATATTTAACATGGAGGAAAAAATAATATGAGTAAAGTAGATGTAGTAGATATATTAAAGAAAAGTGATGCATTATTAGAAGGACATTTTTTATTATCTTCAGGAAAGCACAGTAACAGATATGTGCAATGTGCAAAGCTATTAAGATTTCCAGAGTATGCAGCTGAGGTATTAAATACAGTTGTTGAACAAATAAAAGATTTAGATATAGACTTAGTAGTTGGTCCAGCTATGGGTGGAGTAGTAGTTTCTTATGAGCTAGGAAGACAATTAGGAAAAGAAGCTATATTCACTGAGAGAAAAGATAATACAATGGAGTTAAGAAGAGGATTTGAAGTTAAAAAAGGTGCAAAGATAATAATTGCTGAAGATGTTGTTACTACTGGTAAGTCAACTATGGAAACAAAAAGAGTATTAGAAGCGTTAGGTGGCGAAGTTATAGGTGTCGCTTGTATAGCTGATAGAACTAATCATGACATAGGTATGCCTATATATAGTGCAATAAAACTTGATATTCAAGTTTATGAAGCTGATGAATGTCCTTTATGTAAAGAAGGAAAATTACCAGTTGTTAAACCTGGAAGTAGAGAATTTAAAGAATTAGGAATGTAATAACCAATTAATTAAATTTAACATTATTTTAGTAAATACAAATTTTTTTACTAAATAAATATCAATTTAAATATATAAATAAGATATAATAAACAGCTAGCTTTCATTTAAAAAGCTAGCTGTTTTTTGTTAAAAATATATTTACAAAACAGTAGCTGGTAGCAGTACAATATAATTATAAGATAAAAAATTATTATATATATTGGGGAGGGTTTCGGTATGAGTAATCAATTAAAGAAAAATCAAAAAAAGGTTGTATTTTTTGGTGTTGGTGCTGTTGGAGCTACCTTTGCAGAACAATTTTTAAATTCTAAATATGATTTTAAAATTCTTTGTGACCAAAAAAGAAAAAAAAGATATTTAGAAGAGGGTTTTATAATAAATGGAAAAAGATATGACTTCGATTATATAACTAAAGATGAATATAAACAAGAAGCTGATTTTATAATTATAGGTTTAAAATATAATAACCTAAAAGAAAATATAGAAGAGTTAGATGGATTAGTTGGAAAAGATACAGTACTAATGTCTTTACTAAATGGAGTTAATAGTGAAGAGATAATAGGAGAAAGATTTGGAATTGAAAAAATGGTATATTCATATGTAACAAATATAGATGCAAAAAAAATAGAAAATAATATTATACATACTACAGATGGAATAATTGTATTTGGAAATAAAGATAATAGTGAAGATAGAAAAACAGATATAATAACTGAAGTTTTTGATAGTGTAAATATAGAATATGTATTATCAAAAAATATTCAACGAGACATGTGGTGGAAATACATGGTTAATATTGGGGTGAATCAAACTTCAGCTATACTTGGCGCTTCTTATGGAGTATTTCAAGATTCTGAATATCTAAGAGAGTTAGCAAAATCTGCAATGAGAGAAGTGGTTGATATAGCTCAAGTAAAAGGTATATGCCTTACGGAAGATGATGTAGAAAATTCATTACATAGAATACTAGAACATTCAAGAGAAGGTAGAACATCAATGCTTCAGGATGTAGAGGCTCATAGACTTACAGAAGTAGATATGTTCTCTAAGAATATTTGTGAGCTTGGAAGAAAGTATAACATACCAACTCCTATAAATCAGACTTTTTTTTATATGATAAAAGTAATTGAAAGTAGATTTTAGAAAATTTTTAGAAAAAATTGAGGCTGTAAGTAAATCTGTGCAAAACAAATTTATCTACAGCTTTTTTAGTAGACATAATTGATAAAAATGGAAGCAAACTGTCTTTTAGTAGAGTATCATGAAGCAAAAGTAAAACAAGTATTCTGTGAGAAATATGATAAATATTATTCTACAAATATTTGTATATTTCTTATAGCTATATTCTCTTATTTAGGATATGAGTTTTCAGAGGTTATCCATGTGAACTATTCTATTGTATGTCTTGTTGTTGGTGTTCTTGTAACTCGTATTGGTATTGTACCAAAAGACATCTTAGAAAAAGGAAAAATCAAAGGTTTTATCAACCTGGTTGTGTTCGCAGCTGTTATTCCTTCTTTAGCAAAAGTTTCTTTGACAGGTTTAATCAGTCTTTTTGTACCAATTGTAGGTATGTTTGCAGTTTCTATTATTGATATATTCATTATGATGAAGGTGCTTCCAGGTTGGAAAATCATTGGTTCTAAACCTCTTGCTTTTGGAGTAGGGTTCTGTCAGATGTTAGGATTCCCAACAACATATTTGATGTCTAAAATAAAAATTATCTTTTATCTAAAATAAAAAACACCCAAATATGACTAAGAGTGGTTTGAAATTCAATGTTAATTTAATTTTAGAACTATCCATCTTATAATATATCAAATGCGAATTAAAAAATATTTTTAATAGCTACAACTATTGGGATTACTTATTTTTATATTAAATACTATATCATAAAATAACAAAAAAATCAAGTCGAGTAATCTCTCTATTTCAGTGATATACTAGGTTTTAATAGTTTTTTATAAATATAATGTAACTAGAGGACAATCTATGTTTTTTAATTTTTTTGATTAAATTTACCTCTAGCTCAATACTTATAAGGAGAAATATTATGAATTTAAAAAAAGGATTAGATATTTTAGAAATTCCATCAAGTATATTAGGCAAAGATAAAGTTATATATATTCCAGTAATCTATACAGAAGATGAGGTAACTCTTGTTGATACTGGACTTCCTGGTCAAGGAGATTTAATAATTGATGCTCTTAATAATAGTAATACAAGTTTTAATAAATTAAAAAATATAGTAATAACTCACCATGATATAGACCATATAGGAAATATAAAATATTTAAGAGAAAAATCTAAAAATGATATAAAGGTATATGCATACAAAAGTGAAGTCAACTATATAACAGGGGAAGAAACCCCATTTAAACTTTGCATGTTAGAACAAGAAATAGATAGTCTTAATGATAAAATGCTTGATATGTTAAATGCTATGAAATTTGGATTTAAGTCATCATATACTACAGTAGATGTATCTTTAAACAATCATGAAGTTTTAAATTTAAGTGAAGAAGTAGAGGTTATACACACAGGAGGTCATACTAGGGGTCATATATGTCTTTATTTAAAAAAATCTAAAGTACTTATTGCTGGAGATTTATTAGATATAAGAGATGGTAAACTTAGACCAGTTGATGTAATGCATAGTGATAAGCAAGAATTGATAAAAGCTATTAAAAAATTAAGTAACTATGATATAGAGGAAATAGTTTTTAGTCATGGTGGATTATATAAAAAAAACATAATGGAAACATTAAAAAATATAGTTATTGAATAATGTTACATGATTGAAAATACTATCCAGTTCTTTATGAAAAGTTTATTTAAACAATAATTAAATATGAATAGGAAAGAAACAAAAAATTTATAAATAATTACTTACTTAATATTTTGAGAATAAAAATATTACTGGAATTAGAAATTTCCAGTAATATTGAGTAAGAAAAAATATATTTACACAAATCTATAAACATTCTCAAAAAACTTATAATTTATTGTTAGCTTTAAATTATATTAATCTTTTATGCTATTTAAATTACTAAATACTTTTAACTCTTCAATGAAAATACTTGCTGCTTTTGATAAAGTTATATCTTTTGGAAAGATATATGAAAAATGTCTGTTATAGTTGCTTCCAAGTTCTATGACAGACAGTTCGTTGTTTAAAACAGGTAAGCTTGTTACGAGATTAGATACTATTGTAATTCCTAAATTATTTCTAACTGATTCTTTGACAGCATAATTACTTCCAAAGACCATCATACTTTTTGGAATAATTTCCTTAATGCTTAAAAACATATCTAAATAATCTCTAGTTCCAGAACCATCTTCTCTAACTATCCATTTTTGATTTTGAAGCTTATCAAAACTAAAATCTTTTAATAAAGGGCTATTATACGGAAGTGCTAAAACCATCTTATCTTCAAAAAAATATTCTTGCATAAATGAGGGAGAAGAACAAGTCCCTTCAATAAGTCCAATATCTAAAATATAATCCTTAACATGAGAAGATACAATGGATGTATTTTCTATGAAAATTTCTACATCTATATCAGGATACTTTTGAGAAAATAGTGCAAGAAAATTAGGAAGAATATATTCTCCAATAGTTAAACTTGCGCCAATCTTTAAACGCCCAGTTATAGCATCTGAAACCTGATTTACATCGTGATATGTAACACTTAAAAGATTTAGTATTTCCTTGGCTCTTTTATATAATATTTGTCCACTTTCTGTAATAAAAATAGTTTTCTGTTTAATAGATCTATTTATAAGTACAACCTTAAAGTAATTTTCTAAGTTTTTAATATGTTTACTTACACTTGGTTGTGATAAATTTAGGTATTCACCAGCTTTGGTGAAGTTTTTATATTCAACAACAGCAACAAATGTTTTTAATTCTTCAAACAATTTTTTACATCTCCTTTGCATAATAAAAATTTTGTATTTTTTATCAGTTACTTACAGATAATTGTAATATATACATTAATCATTAAAATTATTAATCATTACGATATTATATATTTATTTTACTTATGGTTATTACAATTATATACTATTATTGTAAAGAAAACTATATTAATTAGAAGGTAGGTATATTATGTTAAAGAATAAAAGCAGTTTTACATTAAAGAATATAAAAGAAATATTACCTGGGTTGGTTGTATCTGTATTAGTAGGTTATATTAGTATATTTATTTCAACATTAATACCTAAAGTAGGAGCAGCATCAATTTCTATATTTTTAGGTATGTTTGTAGGAAATTTATTTTTAAATCAGAAAGTCTTTCAAAGGGGCTATAAATTTTCAGAAACAGATTTGCTATCATATTCAATAGTATTATTAGGAGCAACCCTTAGTATATCTACTCTAATAGATTTAAAAATTTCAGGTATATTGTTTATAATATTACAAATGACAATAACAATAGTATCAGCACTTTATATAGGTAAAAAGCTAGGTTTTGGTGAAAACTTTAGATTTCTTATGGCAAGTGGGAATGCAGTATGTGGTTCTTCTGCTATAGCAGCAACAGTTCCAGTAGTTAATGCTACAGACAAAGAAAAAGGAATAGCAATAACTATTGTCAATGTTACTGGTATATTTCTTATGTTTTTACTTCCAATAATATCTCAATTCTTATATAGTCATGAGCTTGTAAAAACATCAGCAATGATAGGTGGAACATTACAATCAATTGGTCAAGTTGTGGCAAGTGGAGCTATAGTTGGGGAAAATGTAAAGGATTTAGCAACTATTTTCAAAATAGTTAGAGTAATATTCTTAGTTGTAGTTGTTTTAGTATTTGGACATTTGAAAAATAAGTCTAACAGTGAAATTATTGAAGAAGAAAAAGATGAAATAAAAAAGAAAAAAATAAATATACCATGGTATGTAATTGGTTTTTTCATAACTTGTGCACTTTTTTCAATTAATATTATACCAAAAGAAGTATCTGTATTGTGCAAAGAAATAAGTAATAAATTTGAAATAATAGCACTAGCAGCAATTGGATTAAAAGTTAATGTAAAAGACTTAGTAAGACAAGGTAAAGCAGTTTCTTTATATGGTCTATTTGTAGGAACAATACAAGTTATATCAGCGATAGTTTTGATAAAAATATTTATATAGAATAGAAGTATTGATTATAATATCAATTTACTTAATCAAAATAATATGTTATTAATAACTGATAATATAAATAAAAAATGAATTCTAATAAGTGTAGATGGGTATAAGCTTATTGGAGTTCATTTTTTATTTATAGTGAAAATTTAAAGTAAAATATTATTTTACATAATAATAACATTATAAATTTTGAAATTACTTATCTTTGTGTTAAAATAAGAAAAATGCACATATCACAGTTAAATATTTAAGTAGATAAATAAAATAAAAATATAAATATTAAGGAGATTTTTTATATGAATGTTTATGAAAAGAATAATGTAGTTATACTAGAAGGAGTAACAGATTTTGATCCAAAACATATATTTGAGTGTGGTCAATGTTTTAGATGGCATAAGCAAGAAGATGGCTCATACACAGGAGTTGCAAAAGGTAGAATATTAAATGTAAAAAAAGAAGATGATAAAGTATATTTAAATAATACAAATTTAGAGGAGTTTAATAGCATTTGGTATAATTACTTTGATTTAGGGACTGATTATACAGAAATAAAAAACAATCTAAAAAGTATGGATGAATATTTAAATAAAGCTACTGAATTTGGATGGGGAATAAGAATTTTGAGACAAGATGGATGGGAAATGCTTATATCATTCATAATTTCTTCTAATAATAGAATTCCTATGATACAAAGAGCTATAGAAAACTTATCAAAAAGTTTTGGTAAATACATAGGTGAGTATGAAGGTAAAGAATACTATGCATTTCCAACACCAGAAGAGTTAAATAAAGCCTCACAAGAGGAAATAAGAGCATGTCAAACAGGTTTTAGAGACAAGTACATAAAGAGTACTACACAGGCAGTTATAGAAAATAATGATAAGGTATCTGAATATGTAAATTTAAGTACAGATGATTGTAGAAAAGAGCTTTTAAAATTTAATGGAGTAGGTCCAAAGGTATGTGATTGTATTGCGTTATTTGGTATGCAAAAATATGATTCTTTTCCAGTTGATGTGTGGGTTAAGAGAGTTATGCAAGAGTTCTACATAAATGAAGATATGAGTTTACCTAAAATGAGAACTTATGGGATTGATAAATTTGGAGAAATGTCTGGGTTTGCACAACAATATCTATTTTACTATGCAAGAGAGTTGGGTATAGGAAAATAGACTTAAGGGGGAAGGAATTATGGGAGTGATAGGCACAATATTTCTGTTCTATTTAATTATATCATATCTAGCTGGAGCCATAATTTCTGTAATTATATTACTTGAAAATAGAGATCCTGCAAAAACCATGTCTTGGTTATTGATGTTTATCATATTTCCTGGGATAGGGTTAATTATATATGCTATTTCGGGTAGAAATATTAGAAAACGAAAATTATTTAAAACTCAAAAACTAGCTAATAATATAAAAGAAAAGAAACTTTTTGATACATTAGAAAAGATAACAGAAATTGTTGAACTAGAAAAAGAATCTATAAGGCAAAATAAGCTTTTAAGAGATGAGGAAGATGGTAGCTATAGAAAAAGAGTCATAAGTATGCTACTAAAGACTGGGATGTTTCCATTTACTAAGAACAATAAAGTAGATGTTTTTGTAGATGGAAATGAAAAATTCAAGAGACTTATAGAAGATATAAGAGAAGCTAAAGACCATATTCATTTAGAGTACTTTATAATCAAAGACAGTGAAATAGGTAGGGTGTTAAAAGAAGAGCTTATAAAAAAAGCTAAGGAAGGTATTAAAATAAGAATTTTATATGATGATGTAGGGTGTTGGAGATTTTGGTTTAATAGAAAATTTTTCCGAGAAATGAGAGAAGTAGGTATAGAAATAGCAGCTTTTTTACCTACAAAATTCCCTATAATAGGAGGAAAGTTAAACTATAGGAATCATAGAAAAATTGTTGTTATTGATGGAATAATTGGATATACAGGTGGAATAAATATAGGAGATGAATATTTAGGAAAAAATGAGAAGTTTGGGTATTGGAGAGATACTCATATTAGAATTAAAGGAATTTCTGTATATATGCTTCAAATGACATTTTTGATTGATTGGTACTATACAACAAAAGAGGTTTTAGTTACTAAAAATTACTTTCCAAGTGTCGGAAATATAGGTGAGAGTATGATACAAGTTGTAGCTAGTGGACCAGATAGTGATTGGGAAGACATTCATTATGCTTATTTTTCTGCTATATGTCAAGCTAAACAAAGTGTTTATATAGAGACTCCATATTTTATTCCAGATGAGAGTCTGCTGAAAGCTATAAAAAGTGCTGCGCTTAGTGGTGTAGATGTAAGAATAATATTTCCTAAAATTGCAGACCACAAAATAGTTAATATAGCATCTTATTCATATTTTGAAGAAATATTAAGAGCAGGTGGTAAAGTTTATTTGTATAAAAAAGGATTTATACATTCCAAAGTCGTAATAATAGATGATAAAATTGCTTCTGCAGGTACAGCAAATATGGACCTAAGAAGTTTCATGCTTAATTTTGAAGTAAATGCTTTTATCTATGATGAAGATGTTATTAAAGTAATGACAGATGATTTCTATGAAGATTTAAGTCATTGTGAAGAACTTAATTTAGAGGTATTTAAGAACAGAAATATTGTACAAAAAATTAAAGAATCTGTAGCCAGATTGTTTTCACCAATATTATAAAAAATTATTAAAAAAGGTATTGAAAATTATGTGTGATTGGTATATTATAATAATTGTTAGCACTCTAGTAGATAGAGTGATAATAAATAAAAAGTATATATATAAATCTACATATAAAAGTAGTATTAATTTAAAAATAACTAAAAACATAGGCAAACTAGTCTATACTTAATATTTTAGGAGGCGTGAATAATGAAAATAATACCATTAGCTGACAGAGTAGTAATTAAAAAAGTGGAAGCAGAAGAAAAAACTGCAAGTGGAATAGTTTTACCAGGAGCAGCTAAAGAGCAACCTCAAATAGCTGAAGTTGTAGAAGTTGGACCAGGTGGGATAGTTGAAGGAAAAGAAGTAAAAATGGAATTAGCAGTTGGAGACAAGGTTATATTCCAAAAATATTCTGGAACAGAAGTTAAAATAGAAGGACAAGAGTATACAATACTAAGACAAAGTGATGTATTAGCTGTTATTGAATAAATATAGAATAAATTTATTAGGAGGGGTTTAAAATGGCTAAAGAAATTAAATTTTCAGAGGAAACAAGAAGAGCTTTAGAAGCTGGTGTAAATAAATTAGCAGATACAGTAAAAGTAACATTAGGACCTAAAGGAAGAAATGTTATATTAGATAAAAAATTTGGTTCTCCACTTATAACTAATGATGGTGTAACTATAGCAAAAGAAATAGAATTAGAAGATAGATTTGAAAATATGGGTGCTCAGTTGGTTAAAGAAGTAGCAACTAAAACTAATGATGTAGCTGGAGATGGTACTACAACTGCTACAGTTTTAGCACAAGCTATAATCAGAGAAGGTTTAAAAAATGTAACAGCAGGTGCTAACCCAATACTTTTAAGAAAAGGAATACAAAAAGCAGTAACAGTAGCAGTAGAAGAATTAAAAAATCAATCAAGAATAGTAGAAACACAGGAAGCTATATCTCAAGTTGCTTCTATATCTGCTGGTGATGAAGAAGTTGGAAAATTAATAGCAGAAGCTATGGAAATAGTAGGTAAAGATGGAGTTATAACTGTTGAAGAATCTCAAACTATGAATACTGAATTGGATGCTGTTGAAGGTATGCAATTTGACAGAGGATTTGTTTCTGCATATATGGTTACAGATGTAGACAAGATGGAAGCAGTTTTAAATGACCCATATATATTAATTACTGATAAAAAAATATCTAACATACAAGAGCTATTACCAGTTCTTGAACAAATAGTTCAACAAGGTAAAAAGCTACTAATAATTGCTGAAGATGTAGAAGGTGAAGCATTATCTACATTAGTTGTTAATAAATTAAGAGGAACATTTGATGTAGTAGCAGTTAAAGCTCCAGGATTTGGAGATAGAAGAAAAGAAATGCTTCAAGATATAGCTATACTTACAGGTGGTCAAGTAATATCAGAAGAATTAGGATATGATTTAAAAGAAGCTGATTTATCTATGTTAGGTAGAGCTTCATCTGTTAAAGTAACTAAAGAAAACACTACAATAGTAGATGGTTCTGGAGATAAAAAAGCTATAGAAGATAGAGTAAATCAAATCAAACATCAAGTAGAGCAAACTACTTCAGATTTTGATAGAGAAAAATTAATGGAAAGATTAGCTAAACTTGCTGGTGGAGTAGCTGTTGTAAAAGTTGGTGCTGCTACAGAGGTTGAGTTAAAAGAAAGAAAATTAAGAATAGAAGATGCTCTTAATGCAACTAGAGCTGCTGTAGAAGAAGGAATAGTAGCTGGTGGAGGAACTGCTTTTGTTAGTGTTATACCAGCAATAGGAACACTAGTTGAGAGTTTAACTGGAGAAGTTAAACTAGGTGCTCAAATAGTTAAAAAAGCATTAGAAGAACCATTAAGACAAATAGCTATAAATGCTGGTCTTGAAGGTGCTGTAATTGTACAAAATGTTGTTAACGCTGAAGCAGAAACTGGATTTGATGCTTTAAATGAAAAATATGTAAATATGATAGAAGCTGGTATAGTTGACCCAACTAAAGTTAGTAGAAGTGCTCTACAAAATGCTGCATCAATAGCAAGTACTTTCTTAACTACTGAAGCTGCTGTTGCTGACCTTCCTGAAAAAGAAGATGTAGGAATGCCAGGAATGGGTGGCGGTATGCCAGGAATGATGTAATCTTAAAATATTTAAAAATATAAATTTTAAGATAGAGAACTATTTTGACTTAGATTTTAGTATCTAAGTTGAAATAGTTCTTTTGTATATATTTAATTTTTTTATGCATTTACAATTTTAATATATATATCTGGATAATTAGTATCTGGATTATAATAATATCTTTGAAGTTGTATTGTTATTTTTTAGGTTATGATGTTAGATATATATTAATTAAGGTATAATTGTTGATAGAGAATAAATCAAAGTTTAAAAGGATGCGATAATATGGACTTAAGAAAATTGCTTGAACAGGTTAAAAATGAAAACATTGATATAGATGTTGCATTAGAACAATTAAAAGATTTACCCTATGAAGACCTTGGATATGCCAATATAGACCATCATAGAGAATTAAGAAATGGATATCCAGAAGTAATTTATTGTGAAGGTAAAAGTGATGAACATATTTTAGGAATTATTGATAAAATGAATCAAAAAGGTTCTAATATATTGGGGACAAGATGTAGAAAAGAAACATTTTTAAAAGTTAAAGAAATTTATAGTCATGCTGAATACGAAGAATTATCTAAAATTCTTAAAATTCAAAATCATGCTATAGAGAATCTTGGAAAAGGCAAAATTGTAATTGCAACAGGAGGAACTTCTGATATACCAGTAGCAGATGAAGCATATTATACAGCTAAATTTTTAGGTAATGATGTTGATAGAATATATGATGTTGGAGTGGCTGGTATACATAGGCTTTTAAATAAGAGACACAAAATAGATAGTGCTAGAGTAGTAGTAGCTGTTGCAGGAATGGAAGGTGCACTTGCAAGTGTAATTGGAGGTCTAGTTGATGTTCCAGTAATAGCTGTACCAACATCTGTTGGATATGGAGCCAATTTTGGAGGATTAGCAGCATTATTGGCTATGTTAAATAGTTGTGCATCTGGAATATCTGTTGTAAATATTGATAATGGTTTTGGAGCAGGATATTTGGCAGCTATGATAAATAAATTATAATAGGTATATTGATATAAATTAAACATAAATTATACGATGTTAATCTAATGTTTATTAGATTTTTCATTATTAAAACTGAGGAGAAATATATGAGTGAAAAAATACTTTATTTTGATATAGTAAGTGGTATATCAGGGGATATGACCCTTGCAAGCTTATTAAATTTAGGTGTACCTGAGGAAATTTTTTTGGAGGAAATTCATAAACTAAAAATGAGCGATGAATTTAATATAAATATAAGCTCAAAAAATGAAAGTGGAATATCAGGTATAACAGTAAAAGTAATTACGAAAGAAACACATATGCACAGGAATTTAGTGGATATATTTGAAATTATAGATGAAAGTGATTTAAATGAAAATGTAAAAGCTAATGCTAAAAAAATATTTATGGTAATTGGAGAAGCAGAAGCAAAGGTTCATGGAACTACAATAGATAAGATACACTTCCATGAGGTAGGAGCTATAGATTCAATTGTAGATATCGTAGGAGCATCTATATTAGTTGATTTACTTTGTATAGATAAGATTTATTCTAGTACAGTATCTGTTGGTTCAGGATTTGTAAAATGTGACCATGGAGTCATGCCTGTACCTGCACCTGCAACTATGGAAATATTAAAAGGTGTACCAATCAAATTAAATAATGTAAAAGGAGAATGTACGACTCCAACAGGAGCTGCAATAATAAAAGTTCTGTGTGATGAATTTGTAGAGGATTTTGAGTTTTCTCCAATAAAAATTGGATATGGAATAGGTCATAAGAAATTTGAAGTACCTAATATGTTAAGAACAGTATTAGGAGAAAAAAAAAAGAAGAATTAATTTATGAAATTAGTGCAAATATTGATGATATGTCTTCAGAAGTATATTCTTATTTGTATGAAAAAATATTAGACGAGAAAGCGTTAGATATTTATACAGAAAGCATTTATATGAAAAAGAATAGACCTGCAACAAAAATATCGATTTTATGCAATAAAGTAGATTTAGAAAAATTTATTGAAATATTGCTTTTAGAAACTAGCACTTTTGGAGTACGATATAATGCTTACAACAGAGAAATTTTAGATAGAAAGTTTGTAAAATTAGACACAAAATATGGATTAGTTACAATAAAACTAGGGTATTACAAAGATAAATTAGTTAAAGCTACTCCAGAATATGATGAATGTAAAACTATAGCAAAAAATGAAGATATTCCTATAAAAAAAGTGTTTGCTGATATAAATTTTAGAATAAAAGAAGAATTTAGTGAAAACTTATTGACATAAGTAATAAATTTTGATAAATTAATACTCAGCTTTAATAAATAAAAGCAAACAGAAAAAAATATATAAAATATAAACTCACTCGTATATGCTCAGAGATATGGTCTGAGAGTCTCTACCAAGATACCGTAAATATCTTGACTATGAGTGAAATTATTATACCAAAAGACCTAGTTAAGTAAATGTGTAGGCTGAGTTATACTCCCTATATGTTGGCTATAAGATAAGGGGCATTTTGGAAGCCTGTATAGTAATTTCACTTTTGCTAGAAATTATGGAAGTTACTATACAGGTTTTTTGTGTAAAAAGATTTAATATAATTTAGACTGTATTGTGTTAAAATAAATATATATAAAAACTATATTATACAAGGAGAGATGGAAATTTATGAAACATGAATTAGTACTTGTAATAGATTTTGGAGGTCAATATAATCAGTTAATAGCTAGAAGAGTTAGAGAAAACAACGTATATTGTGAAATACTTCCATGTACTGCAAGCATAGAAAGAATAAAAGCAAAAAATCCTAAAGGGATAATATTTACAGGTGGGCCAAATAGTGCATACTTAGAAGATTCTCCAACAATATCAAAAGAAATATTTGAACTAGGAGTACCAATACTTGGTATATGTTATGGAGTTCAAATAATGTCTCATGTATTAGGTGGAGTTGTAAGAAAAGGCAATAAACAAGAAAAAGAATATGGAAAAACATCTATAACTTATGGAAAATCATCATTATTTGAAGGGATTACTACAAATAGTGTTTGGATGAGTCATACTGATTTAATAGAAAAGGCTCCAGAAGGATTTACTATAGTTGCAAATACTAAAGATTGTCCAGTAGCGGCTATGGAAAATGTAGAACAAAAACTATATGGAGTTCAATTCCATCCAGAAGTAGAACATTGTTTAGAGGGAGATAAGATACTTAAAAATTTCTTATACAATGTATGTGAAGTAAAAGGTGACTGGACTACAGATTCATTCATAGAAGATAAAATAAAAGAATTAAAAGAAAAAATAGGTGACAAAAAAGCTTTATGTGCTTTAAGTGGAGGTGTTGACTCTTCTGTTGCTGCAGTTCTTATTCATAGAGCAATTGGAGATAACTTGACTTGTATATTTGTTGACCATGGTTTACTTAGAAAAAATGAAGGTGACGATGTAGAAAGAATATTTAGAGAGAAATTCGATATAAATTTAATAAGAGTTAATGCAGAAGATAGATTCTTATCTAAACTAAAAGGAATTTCTGAGCCAGAAGCTAAGAGAAAGATAATTGGTGAAGAATTTATAAGAGTATTTGAAGAAGAATCAAATAAATTAGGAAAAATGGATTTCTTAGTTCAAGGAACAATTTATCCAGATGTTATAGAAAGTGGACATGGAAATGGTGCTGCTACTATAAAATCTCACCATAATGTTGGTGGAATTCCTGAAGATGTGGATTTCCAAGAAATAGTTGAGCCATTAAGAGAACTATTTAAGGATGAAGTTAGAAAAATAGGATTAGAACTTGGTATAGAAGAAGGATTAATATTTAGACATCCTTTCCCAGGGCCAGGTCTTGGAATAAGAGTTATAGGTGATGTAACTAAAGAAAAATGTGATATATTAAGAGAAGCAGATGCTGTTTATATGGACGAGCTTAGAAAAGCTGGTTTATATAGAGAAATATGGCAAGCTTTTGCAACATTACCAGATGTTAAGACTGTTGGAGTTATGGGAGATGAAAGAACATATGCTTATTTAGTTGGTTTAAGAGCAGTTACTTCTTCTGATGGAATGACTTCTGACTGGTATAAGATGCCTTATGATGTGTTAGAAAAAATTTCTAATAGAATAATTAATGAAGTTGATGGAGTAAATAGAGTAGTTTATGATATAACTTCTAAACCACCTGGAACAATAGAATGGGAATAGTTGATAGTGAGCCAGAAATTCTTTAGATATAGCATTTCTGGCTCTTTTCTATTTTTTCATATGTGTCTTCCTATATGTAGTGATGTGTGATTATTCTTTTAAATTACATTTGTATTTAACTCATATTTGTAAAATTCATAATACATTTTAGCTTGTTTGACACTAAAAAGTTGCTATTGATATAAAATGTTCAAAAGTCTACCTTGATCTTTACATTTTTCATATTTCCAATGATTTTAAGGGATTGGACTGTGTTAAGTCTAAAATAAGTAATCTATCCATTACTAATGAGAATAAACCTTGGTTTTATCTTACATAAAATGATTTCTTTAATGATTAGGGGTATATAATTCTAAAGTGAATATAGATAAATTTTATTTTATTGAGTTATATTTTGAACTATAAATAATTATTTTACTCATAGTATTTTTCTTCTCTTTCAACTCCTGTATATAGTTTTGTAATCATTTGATAAAATAGGCTGATTTCTTCATTTGAATAATCCTGAAATATATTGTTTAATTTCTCAGTATGGAGTTCCTGTACTTTTTGTGAATATTCATCTGCTTTTTTTGTTAGTACAATAGAAGTATTTCTTTTATTATTGGGTTCATGTTCAATAGTTATAAAACCTTTGTTTTCAAGAGAAACAGCTAGTTTTTTTATATTTTGACGTGAAGACCCTAAGAGTTTCCCAAGATAAGTAAAAGTAGTTTTTTCATCAGCATGCTTTACCATTGTAAGAAGCATAAATTGTTTTAAAGTAAGATGTTCATCTGCTTTATCAAAAATAGTTTGTAATCGGTTTTGTAAAATAAATATGCTTGCAAAAATACCACGAACTTCATTATTTCTTTCACCACTAAAATTTCTAATCATGTTTTTAATTTGCATAAGATACTCCTTTCATGTGAAATCTACTATTTATATTATAGTAATAAGTTGCTATAGTGTAAATAGTAACTTATTACTATGGATTTATACAAAAGATTTTTCAGTTATACTAACTGATAACATTTAGAGTCTTTAAACACTTTACCTTAGGGAGGAAATTAAATGATAAAGAAAAAACAAATGACCTGGCTAAATATTTCAGCAACCATTATATTCATATTATTGCTAATCATTACAGTTTGTGGAATATTTTCATTTTCTATAGATAATAAATATGAAGCAATAAACCTATATGGGCAGGTTATTGAGATGTATGGTACAGGTATTTATCAATATGACTCATATTTCAAGGCACCTATATTGATAGGTTCAGACTTAACAATGCTTTTAATTATCGTTCCAGTCACTGGTTCATACATATTTCGTGATATAGATACAGTAGAACAAAAAACAAATTTTCTAACAATTCTAGGCATCATTTTGTATTATGCTTTTAGTATTTCATTTGGAGTTGCACATAATCAATTACAACTAGTATATATTTTGTTAACTTCAATTTCATTTTTCACCCTATTTACTTTACTGCTAGAGCTTTATGGAATATCATTTTGCTACAACTGTTCTTTCTATTTAAGAAAGATAGAATTAGTATTTTTGATATTGGCAGGTGCTTCAAATATTATTGCATGGTTACCAGATGTATTACATTCATTATTTAGGTAGTACACTTGCTATAATCTCTATTTATTTTGATAAGTTAAATAAAAAAAGAGTTACAGCGATTCTATCAAATAATGATTTTTAAATTCATATGATACAAATTCATATCAATTATTTAAAAATGACTAAATAAATAATATAATTATGAATTGTCATACAAATATGGTTTGTGTTATGCTTGGTGTATTGAAGATATAGTAACTACACACTTGTTAAAAAAAATCATTATAAAAAGAGACTGCATATGCCAACTGAAAGATATAAAATCAGAAGATTTCAAGAAAGCTATATTGATTCTTTTATGTCTTACCGAAATAATGAACAAAAGTTTATACAAGTATTAGCAAGTGCTTTATCAGATAATCTGGCTTCAAATAATTTATTGAAAAAAGTAGATTTTAAATTTAGCATTTTTGATTCAATGAATAATGAAAATATCTATAGTATAGATTTGATTTAAGTAGAACCTATAATTATATACTAACTTTGTATTTGCAAGATGTAAGTAAATTAAATATTCAATAAGATAGTTTCATTGAGTATTTAATTTTTTATATTACAATATAAATATGGAACAATATTAATAACAAATATTATTTTTAGTTAATATACTAATATATTTTAGGAGGTTGGGATGACAGAACGTGAAAAGATGTTGGCAGGAGAATTGTATGACTGTGGAGATAAAGAATTATTATGTCAATGGCACAAAGCCAAGGATTTAACAAAAGAGTATAATAGTTTGAAATCAGATGATAGTATTAACAAGGAACGTATCTTAACAGAACTCTTAGGTGGAAAGGGAAAAAATATATGGATTACTGCACCTTTTTATGCTGATTATGGAAATAATATTTATTTTGGTAATAATTGCGAAGTAAATATGAATTGTACATTTTTAGATGATAATGAAATCATAATAGGTGACAATGCATTGATTGCTCCTAATGTACAAATATATACAGCATTTCATCCAACTAATGCTAAAGATAGATTTGAGGAAAGAACTGAGGATGGATTTAGTTTTTGCAAAACTATAACTGCACCAGTGAAAATTGGTAATGATGTTTGGATTGGTGGAGGGAGTATTATTTTACCAGGAGTAACAATAGGAGACAATGTAACTATTGGTGCAGGTAGTGTTGTAACAAAGTCAATTCCATCTAATACTATAGCTTATGGGAATCCTTGTTGTGTTATTAAAGAAAATAAGTGAAGGTTTAATAATATATTTAGTTATGAGATATTAGAGATATTAAGTGTCTCATTAAAATAAAGAGCTATCTTAAAATATGGGATAGCTTTTTTGATATAAGTATATAGAATTTGTTAGTCTTGAATAAATAGAAACATAAACTTAGATTATGGAATTTGTTTTTAAACAATATTCTACAGCAGTTTAAGGAAAAATATTACATAAATAAAATCAATAAAATGCTTATTAATGAATTATTATTGAAATATAAAGGAGTTTTGTTGAATATTGATAAGTAGAATATTATAATATAGTGTGAATAGTTTTTTGGTAATGAAATTTGTAGAGTTAGTATTTATGCTAAAAATGGACTTATAGTTTGGAGGACAAAAAATGAAATTATCAAGGTACGAAAAAAACAATATGGTTTTGTCTGTGGTTTTATGTGCACTTATTATTTCAATTCTTGTAATTACTGTTTTTACTACTGTAAAACTGTACAACATATCTAATAAGCAAACTAAAAACTATCTAAATGATGTATCTACACAAGTTGTAACAAATGTTGATAATCAAATTAAGTTTATTTTATCTGATTTAAGGCTAATGGCAGATTTTATTAAACAATATGAAGGTGATAGTCGATATGATTACTTAGCAAAAAGAAAAACTAGTTATAAATATTCTGATATTGGAATAATAGATTTAAAAGGTAAAACAAAGTTTTTAAGTGGAAAAGAAGCGGATTTAAAGAATACTATTTCATATAAAAAGGGGATAGAGGGAAAGGAATACACAGAACTTATAGAGTCAATAGATGTTGTACTCTACAGTGTACCTATATTTGATTATAAACATGAGGTATCTAGTATTTTAGTAGGTGTTTCTCAAAAAGAAAGTGTGAATAATATTCTTGGTATTGACAGTTTTAACGGAGAAGGAACTATTGAAATTGTTAATACTAAGGGGAAACCTCTCTTTATAGGTAAAAATAGTGAGTTGATAAAGGACCTTAGTCATAAATATAAAGGTGCTACAAATGAGCATTGGGTTCCCAAAATAATGGATGACTTTAAGAATGAAGAATCAGGAGAAATTACAATAACTTCGTCAAAAAATGTAAAGTGTCTGCTAACGTATCATCCAGTAACAAAAGATTTAAATGATTGGTATTTCATTCTTATAGTGCCTGAAGAAGCTGTTTTAGGTGAATTGAATAAATTAAACATTTTTACAATAATAATGACCTTTATAATTATTTTTATTATTGGAATTATAACATGGATTTTATATACTATTAGAAGAAAATACATAAAACAAATTGAAGATATTGCTTATTTAGATAATATAACAAATGGTATTAATTCAACAAAATTTAGTATGTTAATAAAACCTTTAATTTCAAAATCTCCTGATAATACTTATATGATGATAGCAATAAATATAAAGGATTTTAAGCTAATAAATGACTGTTTTGGTAGTGAAAAAGGAAATAATACACTTAAATATATTTATAATGTTTTAGAAAAAAATATTGCTAATGATGAGGAGTTTGTATGTCGGCATGATGCAGACCTGTTCTATCTATTTATGAAGAATAGACCAGTATTAGAAGTTTTAGAATTACTGTATAAAATAGAAGATGAGATTAATTATTTTAACAAAGGAAAAGAAAACCCATACTTTTTAAGAATATCAGTAGGTATTTACGCAATTGAAAATCATGACGAAGATTTAATTACAATACAAGACCATGTGAATACAGCAAGAAAAAGTTTTAATAAAGCACATAAAAGTGATTTTAATTTTTATAGTGATATAGAAAAAAAACGATTGATATTTGAAAAGGAATTGTCAAATTTAATGGAAAAAGCTCTTGATGATAAAGAATTTTTTATATGCTTACAACCAAAGATTGATATAAAAACTGGAAAGGTTAGTGGTGCAGAATCTCTTGTTCGTTGGAATAGCCCAGAGAAGGGGATGATTTATCCTAGTGATTTTGTTCCCATTTTTGAAAAAAGTGGATTTATATGTGAGTTAGACCTATATGTTCTTGAAGAAACATGTAAATTGATTTCTAAATGGATAAAAGAATGTAAGGAGTTATTAATAATTTCTGTTAATGTATCAAGACAACATTTAAAGGATAAATCATTCTTAGAAAAATATGAGATGATATGTATTAAATATAATGTACCTACATCTTTAATAGACTTAGAACTTACAGAATCTATTTTTTTAGAAAATCCAGAAGCAATTTGTGTAATAGATGATATCCACAGTAAAGGCTTTAAATGTTCTATAGATGATTTTGGATTTGGATATTCATCATTAGGGATATTAAAGGAGTTTAAAGTCGATATAATTAAATTAGATCGTTCATTTTTTGTTAGTAAAAATAATATAGAACGTGGTAAAGTTGTTGTGGAATCTATTATTGAACTTAGCAGGAGACTTGGTATGAAAGTAATTGCTGAAGGTATTGAAGAAGTTGAACAAGTATATTTCTTAAAAAGTATTGGATGTGATTATATTCAAGGTTATGTTTTTTCTAAACCATTATCAATACATGAATTTGAAGAATTCGCATATAATGGTGATAAAGTAAAAAATTTAACAATACCTAATGATTAGGTTTATAAAATTAAATATTTAGGCAAGTTATATAATTTAAATATATAGCTTGCTTTTTTTATTTGTATGTTTAAATCTACAGATATAGTTTTACTTTTAAGTAAAACTTTTAACTATTTTGTTGTTACCCATATAGTTAAAGATATGTAGCAGTTATTAGTAAAGCGTTGAAAATACTATGTAATGTTAAAATATATTGTAATTAGTAGGTGATATAAAGTTTTAAATATAAATATTATATTTTTTAATAAAAATATGTCTACAGATTTTGTAAAAACAATTTTCAAATATTGTAAGTTGTAGTTAAAGCTTTATTGTATTATTCTGAATATAGAAAGATAGTTACTATTTTTAGACATAAAAAAACTTAAATATACAGAATAACATAAAATTTGCAGTATTAATAACTCTAATTATTTTGAAAGGAGGGAAAATATGATAAGTGGAAGAATGTTACTCATTATGAATTTTCTAAAAGGAAAAGAGAAGACAAGTTATAAGGAAATTAGCCAACAATTAAGTATAGAAGAAAGAAAAGTTAGATATGACATAAATAATTTAAATATAGTTTTACAGTCATTAAATAAACCATTAATACAAAAAATAAATAAAGGTGTACTAATTATTCCTAAGAATTTCCAAGTAGTATATATAGATAATAATGAATATGTATTTTCTTTAACTGAGAGAGTATCTATTATGAAGATTATATCAATGTTTAAAATAGATAAGCTAAATTTAGAAAAGTTGAGCAAAGAATTCCAGGTTTC
Source organism: Clostridioides sp. ES-W-0018-02 (assembly GCF_020658175.1). NCBI lineage: Bacteria > Bacillati > Bacillota > Clostridia > Peptostreptococcales > Peptostreptococcaceae > Clostridioides > Clostridioides sp. ES-W-0018-02. The sequence goes on from NZ_JACVVY010000005.1 coordinate 121,126, forward strand.
TAGAAGTTCAATTAAAAACGACCTTAATGTTCTATCAAGTGAATTAGAAAGAAACCAAATAACTATTACATATGATAAGACTTTCAAAATAAGTGGAGATGAAAACACTATATATAAACAAAGACTAAGTATATTAAAATTATATTCTTACCTATTTGGTAAAGAAAAGTCTGATTTAAGTGTGTTTGAGCAGTACTTAGTGAAAATTATTGAACAAATATTCAAGGGGATTTCCTTGAATAATATATATAATTGGTCAATAGATTTACTTTCCAAAATGGATTGGATTTTAAATGATGAATCTTTCACATGGTATGTTTCAAATATTTTTCTTTTTACATGGTACATACATTCAGATGAAAAACATCCTTTGGAATCTTCCTCATTAAGTGAACCATATTTTGAAAATAAATTTGACCAAGAATTTGAACAAATCATTCAAAAGAAATTGACTAAAGAACAAATTTTATTGCTAAAAAGTTTTGTGTTTTTTACAAATAAATATGCAAGTTTAAATGAAGATATGGATTTGATTAGTACAGAAATAATAGTTCAAGATTTAATTTACAATATGTCAGAAATATTGAGTGTTGATTTTAAAGAAGATATGATTCTTTATAAAGGATTGCTTAATCATATTGCCCCATTAATAGAAAGAATCAAGCAAAACATACAGATTTATGAAGAACTATTTCATGTAATACCAGATAAGTATCAATATGTACTTGAAGCTACTAAGGTTTCTATACAAAAAAATAGGATGTTAAATCAAATAAAAAATGAAAATGAAATAATACTTTTAGCAATACACTTTTTAGGAAGTGTACAAAGAAATGAGAGAAACAATTATAAAAACATATTATTAGTTTGTGGATTTGGATATGGTGTAATTGCTATGTTAAAAGATACTCTAATAAATGATTATCAAATAAATATAGTGGATAGTATTCCAGCATATAAATTACAAGATTATAAGGAATGGGAAAATATCGATTTTATTATAACAACATCAAAGATAGTTGTAACTTTGCCTAAAGTAGTTATTGAGATTAATCCATTTTTGCAGGAAAACGATTATTTAAAACTCGAAGAAAAAGGAATAAAAAGAAAGAATGTCTTGACTAACTATATATCAATCAAAAAAAGGCTGGATTTCTTAGAAGAAGATGCTCAAAAAAGAGTATTGAGTATCATATGGCAGGAGCTTGGATATAGTGATGAGAGAATATTATCTAGACAGCTTAAATTAAGTGATTTAATAGGTGCTGATACTATCAGTATAATTGATAGAGAAGTTAAGTGGGAAGATGCTGTTAAAATTAGTTCAAATATACTTGCTAATTGTGATTTTGTATCAACACAATATGCTGAGAATATTATAGATATTTTAAATAATGTAGGTTTCTATGCTGTAAAAGATGAAGAGTTTGCTTTATTGCATGGAAATGACAGTTCATTAGTTAAAGTAAGTTCAATAAGTTTACTAATATGTAAAGAGCCAATTAGTTTTGGTGATAAAAAGGTTAAAGTTATATTTTGTTTAGCAAGTAGAGATAAGAAAGAGCAAATTCCAGCAATAATTAATTTAACTAAAATGGTTTATAAGACTAATTTTATTAGTATGTTAGAAAGTGCAAGGACAAAAGAAGAAGCAGAAGGTTTAATTCATAAATATGAGGAGGAGGTCACTGTATGAGTAAATTAGTCAATGTAAAATGCTCATTCAAAATGAAAGCAGATTCAAAAGAAGAAGCTATTACATCATTAGTGGATGTAGTATCAAAAGAGGGGTATTTAAGAGATAAAAATCAATTTTTAGAAGATGTTTTAAAGAGAGAGGAAACATTATCAACATATATTGGGCATGGTATAGGTCTACCTCATAGTCAAAGTATAGGTGTCAAAGATTCTTGTATTACAATTGGAAAGTTTGATGTTCCTATTGAATGGACAGAAGAAGGTGAAAAAGTAGACTTGATATTTTTAATATCAGTAACAAAAGATAATGAAAATAATCTTCATTTAAAGATTTTATCAAAACTGGCACGTTTATTGATGCATGAGAGTTTTAGAAATCAAATTAGAGGGGCAGATGAACAAACAGTTTATAATCTTATAAAAGAAAAGATAGGGGAGGAAGATTAAAATGAGGATTTTAAAGTTTTTACAAAAACATCTTATGACAGCAACATCATATATGATTCCATTTGTAGTTGCTGGGGGAATATTATTTGCTTTATCAGTAACATTAAGTGGACAAGCTGCTGTTCCTGAAACTGGATGGTTAGCTAAACTAAATCAAATTGGTGCTGCAGGTCTAGCTTTATTCATTCCAATATTAGGCGGATATATAGCATTTAGTATGGCAGATAAGCCAGGGCTAGCACCAGGTATGATAGGTGCATATTTAGCAAAAGAAGTAAATGCTGGTTTTATAGGTGGTATTATAGCAGGGTTCATAGCAGGATTTGTTGTATTACAACTGAAGAAAATAAAATTAGCTCCTACAATGAGAACTCTAGGTTCCATATTTATTTATCCTTTGCTTGGTACATTGATTACAGGTGGTATAATTGTATTTTTAATTGGAGAACCTATAGCTTCTTTTATGGCATGGATGACGAACTGGTTAAATGGAATGTCTGGTGTTTCAAAGATTCCTTTAGGGGGTATTTTGGGAGGAATGATAGCTTCTGATATGGGTGGTCCTATAAATAAAGTTGCTGCGACTTTTGCTCAAACACAAGTTGATACACTTCCATACTTAATGGGAGGGGTTGGAGTTGCGATTTGTATACCTCCAATTGGATTAGGGTTAGCAACATTATTATTCCCAAAAAAATTTAGTAAAGAAGAAAGAGATTCAGGAAAAGCATCACTTCTAATGGGATGTGTTGGAATCACGGAAGGAGCTATTCCATTTGCAACAGCGGACCCTGTTAGAGTAATTCCTTGTATTATGTCTGGTTCAATTATTGGAAATATTATGGCTTTTTTACTGGGATGTTTGAATCATGCTCCTTGGGGAGGATTGATAGTACTTCCAGTTGTTGATAACAGGTTGGGTTATATAGCATCTGTACTAACTGGAGCAGTTGTTGTCGCAATATTGATGAAATTAGTAAAGAAAGATGTAAAAGAAGATGAAGAAATTGAAGAAGATATAGATGATTCTATTGAACTAATATTTGAAGAATTATAGATATATAAAATAATAAATTAATTTATATAAAATTGTAAGAAAATTATATAGAACTATAAATTTAAAGGAGATAAAGATATGAAAATTGTAGCAGTAACATCTTGTCCTAGTGGAGTGGCCCATACTTATATGTCAGCTGAATCACTTGAATTATCAGCAAAAAAATTTGGTATAGAAATAAAGGTTGAAACTCAAGGAAGCTCTGGAATAGATAATGAGTTGTCAATTAAAGAAATTGAAGAAGCAACTTGTGTAATATTAACTAATGATGTTGAGATTAGAAATATGGAGCGTTTTAAAGGCAAGAAAGTAGTAAGAATGAGTGTGTCTGATATTATTAAAAAATCTGATGCATTAATTAAGAAAATAAAAGATACTTTTCAATAAAGTTTGATTTATTTTACATATAACATAAAGATGTTTTTATTGAAGATTTTATTAAAAGCATCTTTGAAAACATCTTAAAAAATAGAATAAAAGGAGATATAGTAATGAAAAAATTACCAATAAAAACTGTCGTACAACGATTACTAGACTTACAAAAAGAGGGGAAAAGTGCAACACTTTTAGGGATTGGTCCTATGTCACCTAATTTGTTACAAGCGAGTTTTGAATTAGCAAAGGATGATGATTTTCCTTTAATGTTTATTGCAAGTAGAAATCAAGTAGATGCAGATGAGCTAGGAGGAGGTTATGTAAATGGTTGGAATCAAGAAACATTTACAAGAGATATTAAGAAAATAGCTGATGAAGTGGGATTTGATGGTTTATATTACTTATGCAGAGACCATGGAGGACCATGGCAAAGAGATAAAGAGAGAAATGACCATTTACCTGTTGACAAAGCTATGGAATTAGGAAAAAAATCTTATTTAGCTGATATTGAGGCAGGTTTTGATTTATTAATGATTGACCCTACAAAAGACCCATTTGAAATGGGAAAAGTGATTCCATTGGATATAGTGTTAGAACGAACTGTAGAATTAATTGAATATTGCGAAAAAGAAAGAAAAAGACTTAATTTGCCAGAGATAGGATATGAAGTTGGGACAGAGGAAACAAATGGAGGCTTAACTTCAACTGAGACATATGAAACATTTATAACTAGATTAAAGGTTGAACTTGAAAAGAGAGATTTGCCAATGCCGACATTTATAGTTGGTCAGACAGGTACTCTAACTAGAAAAACAGAACAGGTAGGCACTTTTAACTTTAAGAATGCTTATGATTTAGCTCAAATGGCTAAAAAGTATGGAGTTGGGTTAAAGGAACATAATGGAGATTATTTGGATGATGTGACTTTATTAGAACATATACCATCTCAAATTATTGCGACAAATGTTGCTCCTCAATATGGTACTGAAGAGACTAGAGCATACTTAAAGCTAGCAGAAGTTGAAAGAAAACTAAAGGAAGAAGGATTAATTGAAAAGACTTCAAATATTAGACATGTTCTTCTTGTAGATGCTATTGAATGTGGACGTTGGAGAAAATGGGTGATAGGAGAACAGAAAAATCTAACTACTGAAGAAATCTTTAAGGATGAAGTTTTATCTAATGAAATATTAGATATTGCAGGTCACTATACATTCAATAATGATGATGTTAAAAGAGAGATAGAAATGCTTTATAGTAATTTAAGAAAAAATAACATCAATGGTCAAAGATTTGTTGTAGACCATATTAAGCGTCCTTTACGTGATTATGCAGAATGTTATAATCTAAAAGGTGTAACTACTAGAATTTTAAATAAATAATAGGACTTATAGTGGTAGGTATTGTTATACTAGGTATTTATAGTTATAATTATATTTACCACTATTAAATTTTGGAGGACTAATATTTTGATTAATTTAATTTTTGATGTAGATGATACTTTATACAATCAGTTAACACCTTTTTATATCGCATATGATAAAGTATTTTCTTCAATAAAGAATATTTCTGTTAAAGATTTATATATCAGTAGCAGAAAGTATAGTGATGAGGTATTTCATTTGACTGAGAGTGGAGAGATGCCAATTGAAAAAATGCATGTGTATAGAATAATGAAAGCTTTTGAAGAGTTAGGAAACCCCATTACAGAAAAAGATGCTCAAAATTTTCAAGATGAGTATATATATCAACAATCACAAATAACTCTAATACCAGAGATGGAGCAAGTTTTGAATTTTGCTAAAGAAAAAAATATTAATATTGGAATTATAACTAATGGACCATCTTCTCATCAAAGAATGAAATTAAAGCAATTAAATATTGAAAAGTGGGTTGATGAAGAGAATATTTTTATTTCTAGTGAAGTTGGCTTTTCTAAGCCAGACATTAATATTTTTAGATTAGCTGAGAAATTTATGGGTTTAGATAGGGCAAATACATATTATATAGGTGACTCTTATAAAAATGATGTAGTAGGTGCTAAAAAAGCTGGATGGAAGAGTATCTGGATGAATCATAGGGGGAATAGTTTAGAAGATTTGATTTATGAGCCTGATTTTGTAATTTTAGATTATCAAGAAATGAAATTGTTATATAAAAGATTATTTAAGGATGATTAACTATTGGCAAGATATGAATTTATTGATAAAATACAGAATTAAAAACGGCACTTTATATTTTTAAATTAACAACTATAAAATTATACACTAATGAAAAGGAAGATGATTTATAATAATTAACTTCCTTTTTTAGTATAGACTCTGATACAAGTATGTATAGAAATGAGTATCTTACTGAATTATAAATCTTATAATTTAAAAAATACTATGCAAGTTTACTTTAAAATTATATAAAATATATTTATTTATCAAAAAATAATAAATAAATGAAAAGTAATTTTATTAGGTATCAAAAAAAGCGAATAAAGTTCGATATGGGGCGAATAAAAAAAATACAAGTAATATTTTTTTTAAAAAATTTCAAAAAAGAGTTGATAATATATGTATATTAATATAAAATTTAAGGTGTATAATTCGTATAATGATACGAATGATTTAAAATGTAAAATAACTTATAAACGGAGAGGGGAAGTCTAATGAAAGTAGCAGTAGTTATGGGTTCAAAATCAGATTATCCAAAATTAGAAGAAGGGATAAAACTGCTTGAAAAATATGGAATAGAAGTTGTAGCAAGAGCATTATCTGCTCATAGAACACCAGAACAACTTTCAACATTCCTAAAAGAAATAGAAGATGATACAGATGTAATAATAGCAGCAGCAGGAAAAGCAGCACATCTACCAGGTGTAATAGCTTCACAAACTCTAATTCCAGTAATAGGATTGCCTATTAAATCATCAACTATGGATGGATTAGACTCACTTTTATCAATAGTTCAAATGCCAAAAGGAATACCAGTTGCAACAGTTACAATAGATTTAGGTTTAAATGCAGCTTTATTGGCATTACAAATAATGACTCTAAAATACCCAAAATTAAAAGAAGATTTGAAATCATATAGAGAAGAAATGGCACAAAAGGTGCTAGAAGACGACAAGAACTTAAGGGGGTAACAGAAATGTTATTATATGAAGGAAAAGCAAAACAAGTATATTCTACAGATAATGAAAACGAATATGTTGTTTATTATAAAGATGATGCAACAGCATTTAATGGAGAAAAAAAAGCAGAAATATCTTCAAAAGGTATACTAAATAATAAAATATCAACAATAATCTTTGAAATGTTAAAAGAAAATAATATAAATACACACTTTATAAAAAGTTTATCAGACAGAGAAATGCTAGTTAAGAAAGTAGAAATTTTACCATTAGAAGTGATAGTAAGAAATATTGCTGCTGGTTCTATCTGCAAAAGAGTTGGTCTTGAAGAAGGTGTAGTTTTCGATGAGCCAATCTTTGAAATAAGCTATAAAAACGATGATTATGGTGACCCAATGCTAAATGACGATTATGCAGTGGCAATGAAATTAGCAACTAGAGAAGAATTGAAATTCTTAAGAGAAGAAACTCTAAAAATAAATGAATTGCTAAAAACATTCTTCTTAAAATTAAACCTAAAGTTAGTTGACTTTAAAATAGAATTTGGTAAAGATTCAGAAGGAAACATAATATTGGCAGATGAAGTATCACCAGACACTTGTAGACTTTGGGATGTAAACACAAATGAAAAATTAGACAAAGACAGATTTAGAAGAGACCTTGGAGACCTTGTAGAAGGTTATATGGAAGTACTTTCGAGAATGAATAATAAATAGGAGGCAAATGTATGTGTGGAGTTTTAGGGATTTACTCTAATAAAGATGTAACTAAAGAACTATATTATTCTTTATATTCTATGCAACACAGAGGGCAGGAAAGCTGTGGTTTAGCTCTTTTAGATGATGGAGAAATTAAGTACAAAAAAGATATGGGATTAGTTGGAGATGTTTTTAAGGAAAGTGAATTATCTAAGTTAAAAGGAAATATAGGTATTGGACATGTTAGATATTCAACAGCTGGAGGAAGTCATGTTTCTAACTGTCAGCCTTTAGTTGGAAGTTGCAGAAAAAGACAATTAGCTATAGCTCATAATGGAAATCTAGTAAATGCAAATTATTTAAAAGATATGCTAGAAGAAGATGGATATATGTTCCAAACTAATTCAGATACAGAAGTAATTTTATATATACTTGCAAGATATTACAAAGGTGATATAGTAGAAAGTTTAAAAGTAACAATGGACTATATCAAAGGTGCATATGCCCTTGTAATAATGAGTCAAGATGAATTGGTTGCAGTTAGAGATCCACATGGATTCAGACCTCTTGTACTTGGTAAAAAGGGTGATGAATATATATTTGCATCAGAAAATTGTGCAATAGACATACTTGGCGGAGAAGTTATAAGAGATGTAGAGCCAGGAGAAATAATAGTAGTTAAAGATGGTGAATTAAAATCATATTTTTATTCAGAAAATTATAAACCAGTTAAGAAAAGTTGTATATTTGAACACATATACTTTGCAAGAAATGATGCAACTATAGATAATGTAAATGCATATGAGTTCAGAATTAAATGTGGGGAAAGATTAGCTCAAGATGAAAATGTAAAAGCAGATGTAGTAGTTCCAGTTCCTGATTCAGGTTGGCCAGGAGCTATTGGTTATGCAAATGCTAGTGGATTAAAAATAAGTGAAGGTCTAGTTAAAAATAGATATGTAGGAAGAACATTTATAAAACCTACACAAGAGGAAAGAGAAATAGCTGTAAAAATAAAATTAAATCCTCTTTCAACAGTAATAAAAGGAAAATCTATAATTTTAGTAGATGATTCAATAGTAAGAGGAACTACATCTAAACAGTTAGTAAAATCTTTAAGAGAAGCAGGAGCAAAAGAAATTCATCTTAGAATAACATCTCCTCCAGTAGCTTACTCTTGTTATTATGGAATAGATACTCCAAATCGCTCTAAGTTAATTGCATCAAGTAACAACGTAGAAGAAATGAGAGAATATATTGGATGTGATAGTTTAAAATTCCTAGATATAGAAGGAATGTTAGATGCAGCAGAACATAAGTCTACTTTCTGTAAAGCTTGTTTTGATGGAGAATACCCAGTTAAAAAAATTGATAAGGAGGAACTACTTTCATGTTAACATATAAAGAATCAGGTGTAGATATAGATGAAGGAAATAGAGCAGTAGACCTTATAAAAGGTAAAATTAAAGGAACTTATGATGGAAATGTAGTTGGAGATTTAGGAAACTTTAGTGGATTATACAGTTTAAAAGATTTTGTGGGAATGAAAGAACCAGTTTTGCTTGCATCTACAGATGGTGTTGGGACTAAGTTAAAAATAGCTCAAATGATGGACAAGCATGATACTGTTGGAATAGATTTAGTTGCAATGTGTGTAAATGATTTAATATGTCAAGGTGCTAAGCCATTATTCTTCCTTGATTATATAGCTCTTGGAAAATTAGTTCCTGAGCATATAGAAAAAGTAGTTGGTGGAATAGCAGATGGCTGTAAGATGTCTGGTTGTGCACTAATTGGTGGAGAAACTGCTGAAATGCCTGGAATGTATGGAGATGATGATTATGATTTAGCAGGATTCTCTGTAGGTATAGCTGACAAAGAAAAGATTGTTTCTGGAAATGATGTTAAATCAGGAGATGTATTAGTTGGTATATCTTCAAGTGGAGTACACAGTAATGGATTTTCTTTTATAAGAAAGATATTCTTAGAAACTTATGATTATAAGATGGAACAATATGTAGAAGAACTAGGAATGACAGTTGGGGAAGCACTTTTAACACCAACTAAAATATATGTTAAGTTAGCTTTAGATGTATTAGCTAAACATGATATAAAAGCTATAGCTCACATAACTGGTGGAGGGCTTATAGAAAATATAACAAGAGTTATACCTAAAGGATTAGGATTAGACATCAATAAAAAATCTTGGGAGAAGCCTCCTATATTTAAAATGATAGAAGGTTTTAATGCTGTAGATGAGAGAGAACTTCATAAGAGTTTTAACATGGGTATTGGACTAGTTTTAATAGTAGATAAAGAAAATGCCAACGATGTTGTAAACTTTATAAATAATAGAGAAAATGACAATGCTGCTTATGTAGATAAAAAGTATAGTGAATTATTAGAAGATAAAGCATATATAATTGGTGAAGTAGTAGATAGTCATGAAGGTGTAGAATTATGCTAAATATAGGAGTTTTGATATCTGGTGGAGGAACAAATTTACAAGCAGTTATAGATGGTACTGAGTCTGGAAAAATAAAAGGTCAGGTTAAAGTAGTTATCTCAAGTAAGCAAGATGCTTATGGTTTAGAGAGAGCTAAAAATCATAACATAAAGGCAATTTGTGAAACTAATGAAGACAAGATAATAGAAATTCTTAAAGAAAATAAAATAGATTTAGTAGTTTTGGCTGGTTATTTAAAAATAATCAGCCCAAAGCTGGTTAATGAGTTTAGAAACAAAATGATAAACATACATCCATCATTAATTCCTTCATTTTGTGGGGCTGGATTCTATGGAGAAAGAGTCCATCAGGGAGTAATAGATTATGGGGCTAAAGTAACTGGTGCTACAGTTCATTTTGTGGATGAAGGTGCTGATACTGGACCAATAATAATGCAAGATGTAGTTAAGGTAAATCAAGATGATGATGCAAAAACACTTGCAAAAAGAGTGTTAGAAGTTGAACATAGGATTTTGGAAGAGAGTTTAAGTCTTTTTTGTGAAAATAAATTAAAACTTCAAGGTAGGAGAGTGTTTATAAATGAGTAAGAGAGCTTTAATAAGTGTAACTGACAAAACAGGTGTAGTTGAATTTGCTAAAGAATTAAATAAGTTAGACTATGAAATTATATCTACAGGAAATACTTTTAAGACATTAAAAGAAAATGGAGTTAATGTAATGCAAGTTGAAGATGTTACAAACTTCCCAGAAATATTGGATGGAAGAGTAAAAACATTAAATCCATATATACATGGTGGAATACTTTATAAAAGAGACAAAGAATCTCATGTAGAAACTGTGAATGAACATAAAATACATTCAATAGATTTAGTAGCTGTAAATCTATATGATTTTGAAGGAACTTTAAAATCTGGAAAAAGCCACGATGAAATGATAGAAAATATAGATATCGGTGGACCATCTATGATACGTTCTGCTGCTAAAAACTATAAAGATGTAATAGTAGTAGTAGATATAAAAGATTATGATTCTATAATAGAAAAATTAAAAACAGAGACAATGACATTAGAAGATAGAAAAAAATTATCATATAAAGCTTTCTCAACTACAGGAAGATATGATGCTTTAATATCTAGCTATTTTGCTGGAGAAGTAGGAGATACATATCCTGACATATTAAATTTAACTTTCCAAAAAGAACAAACTTTAAGATATGGAGAAAATCCACATCAAAATGGTTTCTTATATTCACAATCAAATGCAAAAAATCCAATCTTAAATTATGAACAACTAGGTGGGAAAGAACTTTCTTTCAACAACTTAAATGATTTACATGGTTGCTTAGAAGTTATGAGAGAATTTAAAGACAGTGAAGAAGTAGTTTCAGTAGCTATAAAACATGCTAATTCATGTGGTGTAGGATTAGGAAAAGATGCTTTTGAAGCATATACAAAATGTTATGAAGCAGATAAAGTATCAATCTTTGGTGGAATAGTAGGAATAACTTCTACTGTAGACAAAGCTACAGCAGAGAAATTAAATGAAATATTCTTAGAAATAGTAGTAGCATACGATTTTGAACCAGAAGCATTAGAGATACTTAAACAAAAGAAAAATCTAAGAATCTTAAAATTAGCTAAGATAGAAAATAGTTTACAACCATATGAAATGAAATACTTAGATGGAAAATTATTGATACAAGATAGAAACAATACATTAGCAGAAAAAAGTGAAAATGTAACAAAAGCAAAACCAACAGATGAGCAACTTAAAGACATGGAATTTGGTATGAGAGTGGTAAAAAATATGAAGTCAAATGCAATTGCAATAGTAAAAAATGGTCAAACTCTAGCTCTAGGTTGTGGACAAACATCAAGAATTTGGGCATTAAAAAATGCTCTTGAAAATAATAAAGATAAAGATTTTACAGGAGCTGTTTTAGCATCAGATGCATTTTTCCCATTTGATGATTGTGTAACATTAGCTCATGAATATGGAATATCAGCAGTAGTTCAGCCAGGTGGTTCTATAAAAGATAAAGATTCAATAGAAGCTTGTGATAAGTATGATATGGTTATGGTATTTACAGGAATAAGACACTTCAAACACTAAGGAGGATATTATGAAGATATTGGTTGTAGGCGGTGGCGGAAGAGAACATGCTATATGCTGGAAATTAAGCAATGAAAAAAATGTAGAAAAAGTTTATTGTGCGCCAGGTAATGCAGGAATCGCAAATGTAGCAGAATGTGTAAATATAGGTGATACTGATGTAGAAGGGCTTTTAAAATTTGCCAAGAATAACAAAATAGGTCTAACAATAGTAGGTCCAGAAGTACCACTAGTTATGGGAATAGTAGATGAATTTGAAAAAGAAGGTTTAAGAGTATTTGGACCTAATAAAAAATGTGCTCAACTTGAAGGAAGTAAAGCTTTTTCAAAAGATTTTATGATAAAGCATAACATACCTACTGCAAAATATAAAGAATATACAAACTTAGAAGAAGCTATATCAGAAATAGATAGCTTTGGGTATCCAGTAGTAATAAAAGCGGACGGATTAGCTGCTGGAAAAGGTGTTGTAATACCTGAAAATAGAGAAGATGCTATAGCAACTTTAAAAGAAATGATGTCAGATAAGAAATTTGGAACTGCTGGAGATAAAATAGTAATTGAAGAATTTTTAAAAGGTATAGAAACTTCTATCTTGGCATTTGTAGACAATAATACAATAGTTCCTATGGCAAGTGCAAAAGACCATAAAAAGGTAAACAATTATGAACAAGGACCGAATACAGGTGGAATGGGAACTTTTTCACCTAGTGAAATCTATACAGAAGAATTAGCAAATAAAGTAAAAGAAACAGTACTAGAAAAAACATTAGAAGGATTCAAAAAAGATGGACTTAACTTTAAAGGTATTTTATTTGTTGGTCTTATGATAACTGATGATGGAGAGAAAGTACTTGAATATAATGTAAGATTTGGAGACCCTGAAACACAATCTGTTTTATTTAGATTAGAAACAGATTTACATGAAATAATGGAAGCTATACTTGATAATAAGTTAAAAGACATAGAAATAAATTATAGTGATGATGAAGCTGTATGTGTTATGCTTACATCAGGTGGGTATCCAGACAGTTATGAAAAAGGAAAAGTTATAACTGGTCTTGAAAATTTAGATGATGATATAGTAGTATTCCACAGTGGTACTAAGATGCTTGACGGCAATTTAGTTACTAATGGGGGAAGAGTAATTGGTATAACTACAAAATCAGCTACAGTTAAAGATGCAGCAGAAAAAGTTTATGAAAATATAAAAAAAATAAACTTTGAAGGAATGCACTATAGAACAGACATAGGTAGATAATTTTTCAAAAATGGAGGATAAGGTATGTTGAATACTGGAAATAAAGACTCAATGGTTAGAAGAGTACTAGTTGAAAAAAGAGAAGGTTTTGACCTTGAGGCTAAAGCTTTAAAAAAGGATTTAGTGGAAAGCTTGCACATAAGTAGTATAGAAGATTTAAGAATATTAAATAGATATGATGTAGAAGGAATATCAGAAGATGTTTATGAAAATGCAGCAAAGACAATCTTTTCTGAGCCAAATCTAGATGTAGTATACTATGAGGAAATACCAGAATTAAATGGAGAAAGAGTATTTGCAATAGAGTTCCTACCTGGTCAATATGACCAAAGGGGTGACTGGGCAGCTCAATGCGTCCAAATAGTAAATCAAGGTATAAGACCTGCTATTAATACAGCAAAGGTTTATATATTATCAGGTAAAATAACTGATGAAGAATTTAGCAAAATAAAGGATTACTGCATAAATCCAGTGGATAGTAGAGAAGCATCTTTAGAAAAACCAGAAACATTAAAAATGGAAACTGAGATACCAACAGCAGTTGAAATATTAGATGGATTTATAGATTTAAATGAAGACGGATTAAAATCATTTGTAAGTGACAAAGGATTAGCAATGACTTTAGGAGACTTACAACATGTTCAAAAATATTTCAAAGATACAGAAAAGAGAAACCCAACTATAACAGAAATAAAAGTTCTAGATACTTATTGGTCTGATCATTGTAGACACACTACTTTTATGACTGAAATAGAAAATGTGAAAATAGAAGATGGTAAATTTAATGATATAGTAAAAGAAGCGTATCAAATGTATCTTAACTCAAGAGACAATGTATATGTAAATAGACATAAAGATATATGCTTAATGGATATAGCTACAGTTGCAGTAAAAGAATTAAAGAAAAATGGTAAGTTAAATGATCTAGATGAAAGTGAAGAAATAAATGCATGTAGTATAAATGTGGATGTTGAAGTTGATGGAAAGATGGAAAAATATTTAGTAATGTTTAAAAATGAAACTCATAACCATCCAACTGAAATAGAGCCGTTTGGTGGAGCAGCTACTTGCCTAGGTGGAGCTATAAGAGACCCATTATCAGGAAGAAGTTATGTTTATCAAGCAATGCGTGTTACAGGAAGTGCTGACCCAAGAACAACTTTAGAGGACACTTTACCTGGAAAGCTTATGCAAAGAAAAATAACTACAGAAGCAGCTCATGGATATAGCTCATATGGGAACCAAATAGGTCTTACAACTGGACAAGTTGCAGAAGTATATGACGAAAACTTTGTTGCAAAAAGAATGGAAATAGGTGCAGTTATAGCAGCAGCACCAAAAGAAAATGTAGTAAGAGAAAGACCTGAAGCGGGAGATGTAATAGTTCTTCTTGGCGGAAAAACAGGAAGAGATGGCTGTGGAGGTGCAACTGGTTCATCTAAAGAACATAGTGAAGAATCAATATTAACTTGTAGTGCAGAAGTCCAAAAAGGTGATGCTCCTAACGAAAGAAAAATACAAAGATTCTTTAGAAATAAAGAAGTTGCTCAAATGATAAAAAGATGTAATGACTTTGGAGCAGGAGGAGTTTGTGTTGCTATAGGTGAGATTGCTGATAGTTTAGATATAAACTTAGATTTAGTGCCTAAAAAATACGATGGGCTTGATGGAACTGAACTTTCAATTTCAGAATCACAAGAGCGTATGGCAGTAGCTATAAAAAAAGAAAATAAAGATAAATTTATACAATTAGCAGTAGAAGAAAACTTAGAAGCTACACATGTAGCTACAGTAACTGACACAGGATATTTAAGAATGTTCTGGAATGGAAAAGCAATTGTAGATATAAATAGAGAGTTTTTAGATACAAATGGAGTGAAACAAACTACTGATGTCCATGTTACTAAAGTAGATGAAGAAAACACATTCTTTAGCTCTAATGAAATAGTAAAAGATGTTAAGTGTGCAAGTATGAAAGACAAATTTACAAAAGTATTATCTGACCTTAATGTTTGTTCTCAAAAAGGATTAGTAGAGATGTTTGATAATACAATTGGTGGAAATACAGTACTTATGCCATTTGGTGGAAAGTATCAAGCTACTCCAACTCAAGGTATGGTTGCTAAGATACCAGTTCTTGGTGGAGAAACTAATACTTCTACAATAATGACTTATGGATATAATCCAAAAGTAGGGAAATGGAGTCCATTCCATGGAGCTTTATATGCAGTAGTAGAATCTGTATGTAAATTAGTTGCTATTGGAGGAAATTACAGTACAACAAGACTTACATTCCAAGAGTACTTTGAAAAACTTGGTAACAATCCAGAAAAATGGGGCAAACCATTCTCAGCACTTTTAGGAGCATTTTATGCACAAAGTAAGTTTGAAATACCTGCTATAGGTGGAAAAGACAGTATGTCTGGTACATTTAAAGATATTGAAGTTCCACCAACATTAGTTTCATTTGCTGTTGATACAGTAGATGCTAGAAAAGTAGTATCTCCAGAATTTAAAAAAGCAGATTCAAAAGTAGTAATGTTATGTGTAAATAAAGCAGAAAATAATGTTATAGACTTTGAAGAACTAAAGAAAAACTTAGATAAAGTAAGAGAACTTATACATGAAAATAAAGTTTTATCAACATATGCATTGGGATTTGCAGGTGTAGGTGAAGCAATAAGTAAAATGGCTTTTGGTAACAAAATAGGATTTAAGTTTAATGAAGAAGCTGAAAAAGTATATACAGATGATAAATTATTTGAAGCTAGTTATGGAGATATAGTACTTGAATTAGCAAATGATGATTTAAGCATGTTAGATGGATATAATTACATAGTGCTTGGAAGTACAGTTAAAGATGCTAGTATATTCATTAAAGGTGAAGAACTTTCATTAGATGAATTATATAAAGCACATTGTAGTACTTTAGAGCCTATATTCCCAACTAAAACAGAAGAAGTAAAGTCAAAAATAGAGACTATAAGCTATATATCACAAGGAGAGGCTAAAAAATCATCATTAAGTATAGCTACTCCAAGAGTATTTATACCAGCATTCCCTGGAACAAACTGTGAATATGACTCTGCAAGAGCATTTGAAAGAGCAGGGGCTAATGCAAATATAAGAGTATTTAAGAATTTAACTTATAAAGACATAGAAGATTCTATAGATACAATAGTGAATGAAATAAAATCTTCTCAAATAATAATGTTACCAGGAGGATTTAGTGCTGGTGATGAGCCAGATGGTTCTGGTAAATTTATAGCTACTGTATTTAGAAACCCTAGAGTTCAAGAAGCTATAAATGAGTTTTTAACTCAAAAAGATGGTTTGATGTTAGGTATCTGTAATGGATTCCAAGTATTAATTAAGTTAGGTTTAGTTCCATATGGAGAAATAAGAGTTCCAAGTGAAAGTGCACCAACACTTACTTACAATAATATTGGACGTCATCAAGCTAAGATTGCTAGAACTAGAATTTCATCTAATAAATCTCCTTGGCTAGCTCAAACTAATGTTGGAGATATTCACAATATAGCTATTTCTCATGGAGAAGGTAAATTTGTTGCTAGTGAAGATGTTATGAGAGAATTAATTGCTAATGGACAAGTAGCAACTCAATATGTTAATTTTAATAATGAAGCTACTTATGATATTGAATTTAATCCAAATGGTTCATTCTATGCTGTTGAAGGTATAACTAGTGCTGATGGTAGAGTGTTTGGTAAAATGGGACATTCTGAGAGAATTGGTGAGGAAGTATTTAAGAATATCATAGGTGAGAAAGATCAAAAGATATTTGAATCTGGAGTTAAGTATTTTAGATAGGATTCTGGTAATTAATTGGTAATTACAATATATTTTATATATTTAGATTTAAAGGGATGTAATAATGTGATGATAATCATTTAATGTTACATCTCTTTTTTTATTTATATAAAAATAATATATATTCTACCTAAGTCAAAATATAAGCTATGTTATAATTAATTATTAAGAGGAATTGAATATTTATTGGAGGGTAAAACAATCAATGAAAATATTAATAACAGGATCTAATGGTCAATTAGGGAGAGAATTGGTCAATCAATTAGAATCAATTAATCAAAGTATAAAACAAGTAAAATATGATATATTACCTACAACAAGAGATGATTTAGATATATCTAATCAAGCTAATGTAGATAGCTTTATAACATATAATAAACCTGATGTAATTATAAACTGTGCAGCATATACAAAGGTCGATGCATGTGAAGACAATATAGAAACTTCATATAAAATAAATTCTTTAGGAGCTAGGAATTTAGCAATAGCATCAAAAAAAGTGAATGCTAAACTTGTCCACATATCAACTGATTATGTATTTAATGGTATTTCTAAATATCCATATAAAGAAGATAATAAAACTGAACCTAATTCTATTTATGGAAAAAGTAAACTTATGGGAGAAAAATTTGTGGAACAATTCTCACATAAGTACTTTATATTGAGAACAGCATGGCTATATGGTGATGGAAATAATTTTGTAAAGACTATGATAAAATTTTCTAAACAAAATAAAGAAGTTAATGTCGTTGATGACCAGTTTGGGAGTCCAACAAGTACAGTAGACTTAGCAAAGGTTATAATAAATATTATGGAAACAGAGAATTATGGAGTTTATCATGCCACATGTGAAGGTGAGTGTAGTTGGTATGATTTTGCTAAAAAGATATTTGAGTTAAAAAATATAGATATAAAAGTAAATCCAATTAAAAGTAAAGATTTTAAGAGTAAAACTCAAAGACCACAATATTCTGTACTTGATAATTTTATGCTGAAATTAATTGGATTAAATTCATTTAGAAAATGGGAAGAGTCTATAGAAGAGTATTTAAAAGAATATGATATCAGTAGAAGGTAAATATTCTATTTATAAAAAATAAAATAAGATATTACATAAAATATAAATATTTCTTTTATTTATCCGATAATCATTATATGACAAAGTAAATTTAAGGATGGAATAAATATGAAAGGAATTATTTTAGCAGGAGGGTCTGGAACAAGACTATATCCTATAACAAAATGTATATCAAAACAAACACTTCCAATATATGATAAGCCAATGATATATTATCCAATGTCAGTTCTTATGTTGGCAGGGATACAAGAAATACTTATAATATCTACACCAAGAGATATAATAGCTTTTGAGGAATTATTTGGAGATGGAAGTTCATTGGGACTTAAAATAGCATATGCAATTCAGGAAAAACCAAATGGGATTGCAGAAGCATTTACAATAGGAGAAGAATTTATAGGAAGTGATAGTGTTTCTCTTGTATTAGGTGATAACATATTTTATGGATATGGATTTAGCGAAAGATTAGAGAATGCAGTTAAAAGAACTGGAGCAACCATATTCGGATATCATGTTAGTAATCCAAATGCGTTTGGGGTTGTGGAATTTGATGAAGAGTTTAATGTTTTATCAATAGAAGAAAAACCTAAAATACCTAAATCTAATTATGCTATACCAGGGTTATACTTTTATGACAATGATGTTGTAGAAATAGCAAAGCTTGTTGAACCATCAGATAGAGGGGAACTAGAAATAACTTCAATAAATAATGAATATCTAAAACGAGGAAAACTAAAAGTAGAACTTTTAGGAAGAGGTATGGCTTGGCTTGATACTGGTACACATAAGGGGCTATTAGATGCTTCTAATTATGTTGAAGTAGTTCAGACAAGACAGGGATTGTATATAGCATGTTTAGAAGAGATTGCATATACAAAGGGATATATAAGTAGAGAGAAGTTAATTGAACTAGCTAGACCACTGATAAAAACTGAGTATGGCCAGTATCTATTAAAACTAGCCAATGAAGATATGTAATATGAAATAAAATTTATTATAAATTTTATTTCAATAAAGGAGTTTATTGTAATGGTAAAATTCAATTTTATAAAGACAAAAATAGAAGGGCTATATATAGTCGAACCAAATGTGTTTTATGATGATAGAGGATATTTTTTTGAGAGTTATAATAAAAAAGATTTTATGGAGTTTGGACTTGATATGTGTTTTGTTCAAGATAATGAATCTAGCTCAAGGAAAGGTGTATTAAGGGGAATGCATTTTCAAAATAGATATCCTCAAGGAAAATTAGTTAGAGTTACAGAGGGAGAAGTTTTCGATGTTGCAGTTGACTTAAGGAAAGATTCACAAACATTTGGAGAGTGGGAAGGAGTAATACTGTCTGATAAAAATAAAAAGCAATTTTATATTCCAGAAGGATTTGCACATGGATTTTTAGTTTTATCAGAAAAAGCTGTATTTAGTTATAAGTGTACAAATTATTATTATCCAGAATTTGAGAGTGGTTTTATGTGGAATGATAAGCAAGTATCGATTGATTGGCCTTTAGAAGGAATTGAAGAAATATTCTTATCAGTAAAGGACAAAAAACAAAAAAGTTTTAAAGATATCTGTATAGAACGTTAATAAAATTTATTAGAATTAATATTTAGGAGAAAAATATGAAAAAAATACTGATAACTGGAGGAGCAGGATTTATTGGGAGTAATTTTGTACATTATATGCTTAATAAGTATCTAGATTATTCTATTGTTAATCTAGATTTATTGACTTATGCTGGTAATTTGGAAACATTAAAAGAAGTACAAGATAAGCCCAATTATAAATTTGTTAGAGGAGATATTTCAGATAGAGAGCATGTCTATAAATTATTTGAAGAGGAAAAGTTTGATATAGTTGTTAACTTTGCGGCAGAATCTCATGTAGATAGGTCAGTTGAAAATCCACAATTATTTATACAGACAAATATTATAGGAACACAAGTACTTTTAGATGCATGTAGAAAATATGGGATAAAAAGATATCATCAGGTTTCTACAGATGAAGTCTATGGTGATTTACCAATTGATAGAAGGGATTTATTCTTTACAGAGAAATCAGCTATTAATCCAAGTTCCCCTTATTCAGCGTCTAAAACAGCAGCAGATTTATTGGTTAACTCTTACTATAGGACATATGGACTTCCAACAACTATATCTAGATGTTCAAATAATTATGGGCCATATCATTTTCCTGAAAAATTGATACCGCTTATGATTTTAAATGCTTTTGAAGACAAACAATTGCCAGTGTATGGAAATGGAGAAAATATAAGAGACTGGTTACATGTATACGACCATTGTACTGCTGTAGATTTAATAATACATAAAGGAAAAATTGGTGAGGTTTATAATATAGGTGGTCATAATGAAAGAAGTAATATAGAAGTAGTAAAAACTATATTAAATATTTTAGGTAAATCTGAGGATTTAATATCCTATGTAAATGATAGACCTGGTCATGACTTAAGATATGCTATCGACCCATCTAAAATAGAGAATGAGTTAGGTTGGAAGGCAAAATATGATTTTGATTCAGGTATAAAAGAAACAGTTAAATGGTATATAGAGCATGAATATTGGTGGAAATCTGTTCTATCAGTTTAATTTTGAAGTTTATAAAATTTAGAAAGGGGAGTTTTATATTGAATGAGATAAGTTCATTAATTAATATATTGGCATTAACTCAATTATCTGGTAGCAACACTACAAATCAGTGTAACTGTACATATAATAATTCATCTGGATTTGACATGGTTATGATGACATTGTTAAAAGCATTGTCACAAAATAATCAACAGACTTCTAATGGATATAATTTATTGTCTAATTCTGAAAATTTATTTAACGAGCTTGATAATGCAGTAAATAATACATCTAGTAGGTTTATAGATGTTGATACAAAAGATAAAAATTTAAAGTCAAGAATTGAAAGTGCTGTAGAGCAAGCATCAAAAAAATATAATGTGGATGCGAACCTTATAAAAGCAATAATTAAAGTTGAATCAGATTTTAATCCAAATACTGTATCTTCTGCTGGTGCGAAGGGTCTTATGCAACTTATGCCGGAAAATTGCAAAGATTTGGGTGTTACAGACCCTTTTAATATAGAACAGAATATAGATGCTGGAACTAGACACATTAAGGAATACATTGATATGTTTGGAGGGAGCATAGAAATGGGATTGATGGCATATAATGGTGGTCCTGGAAGGATGAAAAGCAGAGGGGTAGAATCAATTTCTGACCTGTATAAAATGCCAAAAGAAACACAAAATTATATTCCTAAGGTTATGAAATATTATAGAGGGTAGGCTTTATTATGGGTATAAATATAGATAAGCTAAACATAAGTCCAAGTAGAAATATAGAGGTTAAAAAACTAAAAGAGAATAATAAATTTTCTGATAACTTAAACTCTGTAAAACAATCTTCTTCAATGGAAGATATAAAACGAAATCTGGAAAGTGTAAAAAAGGCGGGGGAAAGGCTTGTACTTACTCAAAACTATGGTGATATTAGTATATACAAAAATGCAGTAAAAGAATACCTAAAATCTGTTGTAGATAATATGTATTCACTTGATAAAAATAGCAGTTTTTGGGAGCATCAATACTATAAGAATGTAAAGATTGTTGATGATAAACTTGAGGATATGACTAGTAAATTACTTAGTGAAGAAAAAGAAAACATAGATATTGTTTCTACTGTTGATATGATACAAGGCTTGTTGATAGATATGTATAGATAAGGTTATACAAGGAGAAAAGTTTTATGAATAGCAAAAAAGAGGATATATATGAATTGAATTTTGGGCAACTAATAGAAGAAAAGACTGGCGTTATAGAAGAAAATCAAAATGTTTTTAATGCAAAAGTAAATGTAGCTGTTTCTATAGGAAATACAACAGAAACAATAAAAAATATATTAGAATTAAAAGAAGGTTCTATAATAAAACTAAATAAGAATGTGGATGAAAAATTAGATATATATGCAAATGATAGATTGTTTGCTTATGGAGAAAGCATTATTACAAATGAGAAATTATCTGTAAGATTATCTAAAATAGAAGATTCAGATATAAATTAGCATTTTAAATAGTATCCCTTTAAGCTGTTCTGTATGAGTTTAGCTAAGGGGATATTTTTATAAAAAATTTAAAATATGTTTGAATCATATAAATGTTTTTATTTTTTGAGCGATAACTAAATTATAAGTATGTAATTTTGGAGGTGAAAATATGGATATTAAAAATGTAAGTTCAAATATTGTAATAAATAATTATTTAAAGAATACATCAGGTGTAAAAAAAGTGGAAGAAGTTCAAAAAACTAGTAAAACAGACAAGATAGAGCTATCTAAATTTGCAAAGGAAATGGCAAGTGTATCAAATATGAGTGATGAGACTATTAGAAATAAAAAAATCGATGAAATAAAAAATGCATTGGAAAATGGAACTTACAAAATAAAACCAGAAGAAATTGCGAAAAAAATGATAGAGGATATGCGAGGATAAAGTCATGATTACAGACTTAAAAGTTATAATATATGAAGAAAAAAAGATACTTAGTAATATGATGGAATTATTAAAAGAGCAATTTGACTATATAGTTGCAAAAGATATAGAAAATTTAAATAGGTTAAATCCTAAATTAGAAGATATTAGTAGGGAACTTGCATCTATAGAGATAAAGAGAAGACAACTTTTTAATGAAGATATTTCAATGAGTGAAGTTGTTGAAAATAGTAATGATGAATATCTAAAAGAAATATATACAGATTTAAAGAACATTATTGCTTTGGCTAAAAATCAACAAGAGTCAAATGATTCTCTAATAAAGAAAGAACTTATCTTTACAAAAAAGATGATTAATTTTATAAAACCAATGGACAAACAAACTACAACTTATAATTCTTATGGAAATATTAGAAAATAGATATTAGGAGGAAAAATATGGCAGGATTATTTTCCATTTTAAATACAGCCAATTCAGGAATGAATGCACATCAAAAAGCAATACAGACGATTTCTCATAATATAAGTAATCTAGATACGGAAGGTTATTCTAGGCAAAGAACAGAATTTGCCACAAATAGCCCTATGTATATGCCTAGCTTGAACAATGCAATTGGGAGAGGTCAATTAGGTACAGGTGTACATGTAACAGATGTAACAAGAGCTAGAAATAGTTTTTATGATTATCAATTTAGAGCAGAAGCCCATAAATATGGTAAGACAGTTTCAAAGTATGACTATTATAATACTATAGAAACTATAATAAATGAACCATCGGATTATGGAATATCTGCAGGTATAGATGACTTTTTTAAAGGATGGGAATCATTAGCAAAAGATATAAATAGTGACAGTAAAAAAAGTCTCGTGGTAGAAAATGCATCAAATTTAGCAACTTTAATAAGTGAAAGTTATAAGAAGCTTGATAAGTTAAAAGGAGATATAGATGACAATATAGACTCTGAGATAAAACAGATAAATGACATGTTAAAAAGTCTTGAAGATTTGAATAAATCTATTGATGTTATATCTGGCTCTGGATCTACCCCAAATGATTTACTTGATGAAAGAGATAGAATCTTAGATGATTTAAGTTTTAAGCTAGACCTTGAAAATAGTGATGTTAAAAATATGCTTGCAGATGGGAAATTAGAACTTAATGAATTAAAAAATGCAGATGGAACTTGGAAAAAAGGTGTGTCGGGTACTTTACAAGGGTTGTTTGAAATGCATGGTAAGATTGATACATATAAAAGCGATTTAAAAGACGTATCTGATGGATTAGCTAAACAGATAAATGATGTTTATAATACATCTGCTGGAATAACAGTAACAGATTTTTTTATAACTTCAAATGTAGCTGGTGAAGATATTATAAAGGTAAATCCAGCTATAAAGAGTAACCCAAATGAATTAAAGCTTACTGCTGATGAGGCTTCAAAGATTGCTAAGCTAAAAGATGAAAAAATAGATATTGGGGTAGTTGGTGGAAAAGTAAGTACGATAAGTGACCACTATAAAGCTTTTGCAGAATCAATAGGTTTAGATTCTAAAAAAGTGAATCAAGATGAAGTGAATCAACGTAAAATTATAAATAATATTGATAGTTCACGAATGAGTGTTTCAGGAGTATCCTTAGATGAAGAAATGACAGAGCTTATAAAAGTACAACGTTCATATCAAGCTAGTGCAAAAGTTATGTCAACAGCTGTACAACTGTTGGATGTTGTGATAAATGGGATAATTTAGTAGAAGGGGGAATTTATAATGAGAGTTAGTACAGGTATGATGTCTAGCAGTTATCTAAACTCACTACAAGATAATCTACAAAGGTTAGATAAAGTTAATAGACAAGTTAATACAACAAAAGAAATAAACAAACTATCTGATAATCCATATAAAGCAATAAAAATATTGAACTCAAAAAGTGAAATAAAGACTATGGAGACTTATATTGAAAACTGTAATGATACAGGAAATTGGTTAGAAACTACTGATACTGCATTAGATCAACTTGGGAAATTATTATCAGATGTAAAGAAAACTTTGGTGGCAAGTGGTGATGGTGCATATTCAGAGGATGAACTAAAGACTCTTAGTAATTCAACTAATGAAAAAATGAAGGAAATTGCAAATGCTTTAAATGCAACACATGAAGGTAAATATATATTTTCAGGATCAAATACAGGTACACCACCTGTTCAATATGTTGAAAATGCAGATGGTTCTGTAAGCTTAAAATTTAACAGTGGTATAAATTTAAACAAACTAAAAGATTCTTTAAGTATGAACATAGCTCAGGGTATAAATGTAGAATATAATGTCAAGTTAAGTTCTCTTGGTTTTGACCCAACAAAAACAGATCCATTTGAAGATTTAAATAATATATCGAGAAAGTTAATAAATCCTAGTGATGCAGATATAAAAGACTTGACAACGACATGTTTAAGCGGTGTAGATAAGTTGATTGAGAATACAGTGAATACTAGATCTATATATGGAACTAAAGCAAATACTGTAGATGCAATGAAGGAAAAGAATGATGAAAATTTGATTCAGTTAAAGGATATTCTATCACAAAATGAAGAGATAGATTATGGAGAAAAACTTGTCCAATTAAAGGCGGCAGAATTAACTTATCAAGCTTCACTACAAACAGGAGGAAAGTTATTTAATGTATCTATATTAGATTACATATAGTAAAATAACGAAGATATGATGAAAATTACATTAAAAAAAGGTATACTAGGGTTTGAAAATCTAAAAGAATATGAGCTTTTAGATATAGAAAATAATAATACTTTAAAAGAATTTAATTCTATTGAAGAAGATTGTATAGGATTTATTGTTGTATCACCATTTGAGATTATTGATGAATATGAGATAACTTTAAATCAAGATATAATAGAAAAACTCAAAGTAGAATCCCCTAATGATATTATAATATTTAATATATTAACTCTTGGGCCAACTTTAAAAGAATCAACTGTGAATATGAAAGCTCCTATAATAATAAATATAAAAAATAATTATGGAATGCAAATAATCTTACAAGAAGAAAATTACAGTATAAGACATCCATTATTGAGAGGTGATGATGGATGTTAGTGATTTCTAGAAAAAAGGGAGAGTCAATACTTATAGGAGAAGATATTGAGATTAAGGTAGTAGGTGTTGATGGAAAGAATATTAAATTGGCTATATCAGCACCAAATGATATAGGAATACTAAGAAAAGAAATTTATGAAAAGATAAAAGATGAAAATATAAAGGCAACAAAGATAAATATAGAGATTTTAAGTAAATTAAAATAAAAGTATTTGGAGGAAGTAGTATATGTATGGAGAAAACCCTTATAATTCTTATAAGCAAAATTCAATATTTATGGCATCAAAGGAACAATTATTACTTATGCTTGTAGATGGTGCAGTGAAGTATACAAAGATAGCTAGACTATCCATTATAGATAAAAATATGCAAAGGGCACATAAAGAACTTGTTAGAGTCCAGGATATATTTACAGAGCTAATGGTTACGTTAGATCAAAGTGCAGGTAAATGGGCAAAAGATATGTATAAAGTTTATGATTTTGTAAGATATGAATTATCAAGAGCTAATATAAGAAAAGATATACAAGTAATAGATGAAGTATTACCAATAATAGAACAAATTAGGGATACTTGGTATGAAGCAGATAAAAAAAGTAAAGATGAAAGAACAAGAGGATAATTAAATGAGTTTAAACATAGAAAAATTACAATATTCTTCGCAAGAACAACTATTACTTATGCTTGTAGATGGAGCAGTAAAATATACAAGAGTAGCTAGGGCTGCTATTGTTGATAATGATATGGATAGTGCCCATAAGGAGTTAATTAGGGTACAAGATATATTTGCAGAACTTATGGTTACTTTGAATCAAGATGCAGGTCAGTGGGCAAAAGATATGTACAAAGTGTATGATTTTATAAAGTATAAATTGTCAAATGCAGATTTAAATAATGGTATACAAATAATAGATGAAGTTTTTCCAATAATAGAGCAAATTAGAGATATATGGTATGAGGCAAGTAGAAAAAGTAGAGAGTAATATAAGGAGGGTTATTATGTCAAATATAAGTCCAATTAGAGTTACAGGTCTCTCAGGTAGTTTTGATATGGAAGGTGTAATAGAGGCTAGTATGATAAAAGATAAAGAAGCTGTTGACAAAGCTAAACAAGCACAGCAGATAGTTAAATGGAAACAAGAAATTTATAGAGAGGTTATTCAAGATTCCAAGAATCTATATGATAAATACCTTAGTGTAACATCAGAAAATAGTATACTAAATAATAAAGCTTATTCATCACTGAGCATAAAGAGTTCTGATGAAAGTATAATATCAGCTAGTGGTTCAGCAGGAGCTGATAAGATAAATTATCAATTTGCAGTAAGTCAAATGGCTGAGCCTGCTAAACTTACAATAAAACTAAATACAACTTCTCCAATTGTTACACAGTTTCCTCCAAATGCGAGTGGTGCTAGTTCATTGACTATAGGTGATGTAAATATACCAATAACAGAGCAAGATACAACAAGTACTATAGTTAGTAAAATAAATTCTCTTTGTTCAGATACAGATATAAAAGCATCATATAGCGAAATGACAGGTGAACTAATTATTTCTAGAAAACAAACAGGTTTAGATTCAAAGATTGATTTAAAAGTAACAGGAAATGATGCATTGGCCAATCAAATATCAATAGAAAATGGTGTTGCTTCCACAGATGATGGAAGTGGGAACAAAGATTTTGTATTGGTAGGAAAGAATTTAGAAGCTAAAGTTACAGATTCTAAGGGTAGAGATACATACATAAGCAAATCTGAAAATGTATTTACTATAGATAATGTAGATTATACAGTTAATGGAAAAGGGAATGCAAAACTTACTTCTGTGACAGATACTGAAAAAGCAGTAAAGAATATGAAGGATTTTGTTGAAGATTATAATAAATTAATGGATAAAGTATATGGCTTAGTAACTACAAAAAAATCTCCAGATTACCCGCCTCTTACAGAAAGACAAAAAGAGGATATGACAACTGAGGAAATAGAGAAGTGGGATAAGAAGGCAAAAGAAGGAATACTTAGAAATGACAGTGAATTGAGATCCTTTGTTGAAGATATCCAAAAATCTTTTTTTGGCTCTTCAAGTAATATTAATCTTTTAAAAAGTATGGGTATAAGCGAACACGCGGATTACAATAAAAAAGGTCAGATATCATTTGATGAAGAAAAGTTTTCAAAGGCACTTGTAGAAGATAGTGATAAGGTTTATAAAAATTTGGCTGGATTTTCTTCAAATTTTGAAGATAAAGGTATGTTTGAAAAACTAAAAAGTATTGTGTATGAATATGCTGGTAGTTCTGGGTCGAAATTGGCTGAGAAATCAGGTATAGCAAAAACTGCATCTGCTAGTGAAAATATATATTCTAAAGATATTGCTGATAAAGAAAAAAATATAAATAGGCTTGTAGAAAAAATGAATGCTAAGGAGGCTAAGTTGTATAGCAAATATTCAGCTCTTGAATCTTTACTAAACAAATACAATTCTCAGATGAACTATTTTTCACAGAATAAATAAGAGTAGGAGGTATCATGAATGAATTAGAAGAAAAGATAAATCTATACAAAATTATATCTGAGCAAATTTTAAGTATGATTACAAATAACAAATATAAGGATATAAATAGCAAGCTGGATGAGAGACAAGATATTATAAATGGTATAAATGAAATTGATAAAGATTCTTTTATAGAAAAATACAATGAATTAGGAATGCTTGAAATCGATAATGAGATTAAAGGAATTCTTAATGAACAGTTAGCAATAGTGAAGAAAGAATTGTATGAATATAGACTAACAAAACAAGTTAATACGATGTATTCTAATTCAAACAGAGAAAAAATAAATATTTTCAATAAAAAAGTATAAAGTTAAGCACAATATGTCCGATTATATAATTAGATAAAATAATAGTAGAAATGACAAGGATGTCAATAACACTAAGGAGGGTAAATAATGAGAGTTAATACAAATGTAAGTGCTTTAATAGCAAATAACCAAATGGGAAGAAATGTAAGTGGACAAAGTAAATCTATGGAGAAATTATCTTCTGGGGTCAGAATAAAAAGAGCAGCAGATGATGCAGCAGGTCTTGCTATATCTGAAAAAATGAGAGCTCAGATTAAAGGTTTAGATCAAGCTGGAAGAAATGTTCAAGATGGTATATCAGTTGTACAAACTGCAGAAGGTGCGTTAGAAGAAACTGGTAATATACTACAAAGAATGAGAACTTTATCAGTTCAGGCTTCAAATGAGACTAATACTAAAGAAGAAAGAGAAAAAATATCTGATGAGTTAAGCCAATTAAATAGTGAAGTTGAAAGAATATCAACATCAACATCATTTAATGGAAAAACATTGTTAGATGGTAAGGCTACAGAAATAAAATTACAAGTTGGAGCAAATGATGCAAGTGATAACCAAATAACAGTTAATCTGATTAATACTGCAAGTGTAATGAGTACAGCTGGAATAACTGCTAGTGCAATATCAAGTTTAAATGATAGTGGAACAGTGGGTACTGCTAGTGCTAAAACAATGGTATCTAATCTAGATAAAGCACTTGCATCTATAAACTCAGCAAGAGCTAAATTAGGAGCACAACAAAATAGACTAGAATCAACTCAAAATAACTTAAATAATACATTAGAAAATGTAACTGCTGCTGAATCTAGAATAAGAGATACTGATGTAGCATCAGAAATGGTTAATTTGTCTAAGATGAATATATTAGTACAAGCATCACAATCAATGTTGGCTCAAGCAAATCAACAACCACAAGGAGTATTACAACTATTAGGATAATATAAAAAAGTAAGGGATAAAGAGTAAAGCATTGCTTTACTCTTTATTTTTAATAGTTTATCACAGAAAGGAATATAATTATGCTACTTAGTATTGTAATGATGGTTAAAAACGAAGAAAAATTTCTAGAAAAAACACTGAAATCATTGATTCCTGTTATAGAAAGTTTAGATAGTGAGCTTGTAATACTAGATACAGGTTCTCATGATAAAACTGTAGAAATAGCAAAAAAGTTTACAAATAATATCTATTTTCAAAAGTGGAATGATAATTTTTCAGATATGAGAAATAAATCAATATCTTATTCAAAGGGGGAATGGATACTTATAGTAGATGCAGACGAGATATTAACTAAGTATGAAGATTTATTAATGTTTTTTGAAACAGGAATGTATAAAAAATATAATTCTGCCTCAGTAAACCTAAAAAATATATTTGCAAATTTTGAGTCTGATGAGAGATTGACAACAACTGTGACACTAATGAGATTATTTAAAAATGATAATTTTAAATATGAGGGAAAAATTCATGAACAACCAATATATGAAGAACCAATATATAAAAACATAGCTGAATTTGATCATTATGGATATTTTTATGAGGACGAAGAGTTTAAACTTAATAAAACCAAAAGAAATGGAATATTATTATGTGCAGAGTTAAAAGAAAATCCTGATAATCCATATATAAATTATCAAATGGGTAAGAACCTAGTATCTGAAGGTGAAGAAGTAGAGTCACTTGAATATATAGAAAAAGCATATAAACTATATAGAAAACATGGAGATGTACCAGAATATGTATACACAAGTTTGGCAAATAGATATATTGTAAATGGAAAATATAAAGAGGCTGAAGATTTATGTACTAGATATATATCAAAAGATAAAAATAATATTGATATATATTACTATCTAGGTAATGTACAAAAATTTCTTGGAAAAATAAAAAACAGTATTATATCGTTTGAGAGATATATTTATCTTGTAGATAATTATGATATTAGTACACAGTCAAATTCTTTATTTGCTGATGGGAATTGTATGTCTAATAGAGATAATATCCTTTGCGAAATTATATTTATGTATTATGCGATGGAAGAATACAATAAAGTTATACAAAAGTATAATAATATAAATAAATATATATATAAAAGACAAGTAAATAAATTTTTATTTGCATCTTTAGAAAAAGTAAATAAGTTGGATGAAATATTGGAGTATTATAATAAATTACCAAATTCTAATGTAGAAAGAGATAGTTTTTTTTATGGACTAGAACAGTTAATCAAAAGCTTAAAGAAAGAGAAAAAGTTAAAACTTTATAGTATGCTTTCTGCTATAGAGGGAAATTATGGAAGATTAAATTATATAAGATTAAAAAATGAAATATCATTAGATGAATGCAAAGAAATATTAAAAAATGAAAAAAATCCTATTTATGGAGTGCTCATTAATGTAGCATATGAAAATAAATTAGATATATTTAATACAGTAAATGATTTAGACGTAATCTGGATAGAAAAATATATGAGCTATGCTATTAAATATGATAATGAATTTGCTATCAGTTTATATAATTATATAAAATATGTTCCAACTACTTTTGAAATTGAAAAGATAAAAATTTATAAGGTAATATCTAAACTTATTTTAGATAACTGTAGTTTAGAAGAAAATAAATATATAGAATTATTTTATTTCTATATAGTATATTCTTATGAGTATATAAGGTTTTTATATAAAGAATTTGAGGATGCTGATTTATTAAAATATTTATGTAATGATATAGACAGATTTACAATAGAATTCAAATGTATGCTTTATAATAATGATAGTATAAATAATTTGGAGTATATTAATAAAATAAAAAACTTGATTAATGAGTATCCTTACTATAAAAGAATAATAAAAATATTAATAAAGGATTTTGAGGAAAGTTTAAATGAAAGTAATGAATTTAAGAAATTAAAGGATGAGTTTATTAATAATATAGAATGTATGATCAATAATGGAGAATTAAAAAGTGCTAAAATATTAATTGATGAATATTCCAGAACATTTAAAGATGATGCAAGAATTTTAAATATAAAAAGTATAATAATGATTATAGATAAAAATTTTAATGAGGCTGAGTTTATGTTAAAAAAAGCCTATTCTTTGGATATGTCAAATGAAGATACTTTATATAATATAAAATATCTTCATGAGTTGAGATATAATATGAAATAAATTTAATTTGAGAGGATAGTAATAAATATGAATGGATATATAAATTTGGATAATTCGATTGATTTTGTGGAAAAATATCAAATTAAAAATCAAGATGTACAAAATTTCACAAGTATAATTATATTAACTTATAATCAGCTAGAGTATACTAAACTGTGTATAGCAAGTATAAAAAAGTTCACATATGAAAATTCATATGAGATTATTGTTGTTGATAATAATTCAACAGATGGAACTGTGGAATGGTTAAAAAAACAAAATGACTTAAAAATCATATTCAATAATGAGAACAAAGGGTTTCCAAAAGGGTGTAATCAAGGAATTAAGATATCTAGTGGTAGAAATATAATTCTTTTAAATAATGATGTTATAGTAACTCCAAACTGGCTTTATAACTTGGATAAGGCATTATGGAGTAACAAAGATATAGGAGCAGTTGGAGCAGTTACTAATAATTGTTCATATTATCAAGAAATAAAAGTGGACTATAATTCTATAGAAGAATTAATTGAATTTTCAAGTAAATTTAATCAAGATAATGAGAACTATTGGGAGTATAGAATTAAGCTAGTTGGATTTTGTATGGCTATAAAAAAAGAAGTCCTAGATAAGGTTGGTCTATTAGATGAAATTTTTTCGCCAGGTAATTTTGAGGATGATGATATATGCTTTAGAATGATACAAAATGGATATAAATTAATTCTGTGTAAAGATACTTTTGTTCATCATTTTGGAAGTACTTCATTTAAAGAAGATATATGGAGATACAATGAAATATTAAACAACAATAGAGAGAAGTTTAGGGAAAAATGGAAATTTAGTGTTGAATATAGTAATAATATTAGATTTGATTTAATTGATATGATAGAAGAAGAAAAAAACAAAGAACTACATATATTGGAAGTAGGATGTGGGACAGGCGCAACACTTTTAGAACTAAAGAATCAATATAAAAATGCCAAAGTATATGGTATAGAATTATGTGAAAGCCCTGCTAAAATAGCGCAAAATATAACCAATGTATTAATTGATAATATAGAAACAATAAAAATTCCGTATAAGAAAAAATATTTTGATTATATAATTTTAGGAGATGTATTAGAACATTTAAATAATCCATGGGATGTGCTGCGTTCGTTTAGAGATTACATGAAAAAAGATGGCAATATAATTGCAAGTATTCCTAATATAATGCATGTAAGTGTGTTAAGAGAATTAATTTGTGGAAATTTCACATATGCTGAATGGGGAATTTTAGATAAAACACATTTAAGATTTTTTACATTAAGTGAAATTCAAAAACTATTTTCTGGAAACAATTATGATATAAATAGTGTATCTGCATCTATAGTTGGATTAACAGAGGAAGATGAAAAACTTATCGATTGTCTGTGTTCAATGTCAGGTGAAAATATGAGGGATCAGTATCAAGCGTATCAGTATAAAATAAAAGCAACATATGCTGTAGATCTAAATAGAGTTTATGAAGATAGTGATTTGATAGATTTAAAATACAGACTGATAAGAATTGACAACGAGATAGATATAGAAAGTAGTTTAGAGTATATATTTGGCATAGAAAGTAAATATGGCGACGAATTTATTGATTATGCAAGGTTCTTGATTGATGCTAATGTAATAAATAAGAATAAGGTTTTAAATAGAATTGGTGTAGAAGCTTATAATATAGGTTTATATGAATTATGTGTATCTATATTTATGTTGTCACTTGAATTTGATAGAAATGATGTTGACACAATCTACAATATTATTTCAATTTTTAATATTATGGGTGAAAATGAAATAGCAATGGATATACTAGAGAACAGTAATGAATTAATTAAGGGAAATAGTGACATTCAAGAACTGATGTTTTCATTTCAATAGAAGGATTATATAAGAAAAAATTTAGTACAAAAGGAGATTTGTGATAATGAATTATAATATGAGCTTGGATAATAATATGATAAATATTATAAGTGAATATGAATATAATAATGACAAAGTAAATACGAATTTTACAAGTATCATAATTTCAGTTCATAATCATATAGAATATACAAAACTATGTATTGAAAGCATAAGGAAATTCACATCTAAAGGAACTTTTGAAATAATAGTTATTGATAATGCATCAACTGATGGTACAATCAAATGGTTAAAATCGCAAAATGATTTGAAAATAATACAAAACAAAGATTATCCTATAGAAATGTTTACAGGGTATATTAGGGGAATAGAAGCTTCTAAAGGAGAAAGCATATTATTTTTGGAAAATAAAATTGTGGCCACACCGAATTGGTTAGATAATTTAAGCAAAGCTTTATATAGTGACAATAATATAGGTATAGTGTGTGCAGTATCAAATGAAGATTCTATATGTAAAAACATGAATTTAAAATATGACAATATATTAGATATGTTAGATTTTTCTAAATGCTTTAATGTGTCTAATAGTAAACTATGGGATTATAAATTTAGTTTATCTACTAGTTGTTTTTTAATCAAAAAAGAGGTATTGAATCAGATAGGAGAGTTAGATAAATTATTTACTTTGGAGCATTATATATTTCAGGATGTATTTCTGAGAGTAATAGATGAAGGATATAATTTACTTATGTGTAAAGATACATTTGTTCATTGCTTTAATAAAATACTTCACTATAGAGATGATGAGTTAAAATATATTAAAGAGATAAATAATGAAAGATTAAATTCAAAATGGAATTTTTATATGAAGAACAGTTCTAAAAATTATTCGGAAATTATACAGATGATTAAATCACGAAAGAAGGAGTCTATAAATGTATTAGAAATTGGATATGGTTTAGGAGAGGCTCTATTAGAATTAAAAAATATCTATAGGAATGCTAATACTTATAGAACAAAAATTAATATAAATTCTGGAGAACTTGGAGAAATAGTATTTAATAATTTAATGCGAAACACAGAAGGAATCAATCTGAAAAGTATGTATGGATTATTTGATTATATTATATTTCCAAATACATTAAACTGTTTAAGAAACCCATGGGATGTATTAAGAAATATATATGAATATCTAAAAGAGGATGGATATATACTAGTCAGTGTGCCAAATATAATGCATATAAGTGTTATTAAAAAACTTATAAATGGGTCATTTTCATATTCAGATTCTGAAGTTTTAGATAAATCATACTTAAGATTTTTTACATTTAAAGAGATACATAAGTTATTTAAAGAAACAGGCTATGAAATAGTTGAAATATATTATAGTAAAACAGATATGGAAAGTGAAGAATTACAATTGATTGAAAATCTAAGTGATTTACTTACTAAAGATATTAAAGAGGAATACTTTGTAGATAAGTATTTCTTAAAAATACGCAAAAAAAATAAAAAATGTCTAGAGAATGATATAAACAAGTATAAAATGTACATAGATTATATACATAATAAGAACTCTTTTTTATCAGAATATAGTAAAGATATAAGATTAGATTATGAATTTAATAAAATAGATAGTAAACTCATAGCATACTATTTACCCCAATTTCACTTAGATGATAACAATAATGAATGGTGGGGTAGAGGAAGTACAGAATGGGATAATGTATCAAGAGCAATTCCACAATATATTGGACATTACCAGCCAAGATTACCTAAAGATCTTGGATTTTACAGTTTAGAATCTATAGATACATTTAAACGTCAAATACAATTGGCAAAAGGAAGTGGTATTTATGGATTTTCAATATACTATTATTTGAGTGGAGATGTAAAATTACTTAGAAAGCCATTAGATATCCTTTTAAATAATAAAGATTTGAAGATACCTTTTTGTTTATATTGGGCAAATGAAGACTGGACAAGAGGGTATAAAAGTGATAATAAGGAGATATTAGTAAAACAATTAGATACAAAAGAGGATTATAAAAATGCTATTTATGATATGAAAAGATACTTAGAGGATGATAGATATATTGAAATAAATAATAAAAAAGTTATAATGATATACAGACCGTTAAATATTCCTGACCCTATTGAAGTAATTGGTTTTTGGAGGGAATACTGTAAATTAAATAACATTGGGGATATTTACGTAATTGCTACAAAAGAACCTTGGGGTAAAGATAGCTCCTATTATCATCAGTGTGGGTTTGATGCAGCTAACGAATTTAGCCCACATGGAAATATAAGTACTGATTTATCTAAATATAGTATTATAAACAAAGAAATTGATTTTATAAAAGATAATTATGAAGGTAGAGTTTTTGATTATAGAGAATATGTTGAAAAGAGAAACTATATAGACTATGAATGTAACAAAATCTATAAATGTGTTACACCAAGTTGGGATAACACCCCAAGGAAAGCTGAAAAGTCGTGGATATTTGAAGGTTCATCTCCAAAATATTACTACATGTGGCTTAAAGATATTATGACTATGAATAAAAAAAATAGAAACTTAGATGAAGATATAGTTTTTATAAATGCATGGAATGAATGGGGAGAAGGTGCTATACTAGAACCATGTTCTAAATATGGATATGCATATCTTAATTCAACACAAAAAGCTATCAAGGATGTTAGGAGAGAATTCTTTAAATATGAATAATAAGAAAATTTGTTTTATAACAGCAGTTAATAATACATTGTCATATATAGAGTGTCTTTTCTATATAAGTAGACTAAAGAGACCTGAAGGGTTTGAAGTAGAAATAATATCTATAAGAGATGCATCATCTATTGCAAGTGCATATAATAATGCTCAGAGTAAATCTGATGCTATCTATAAAGTATATCTACATCAAGATGTTTTTATAATTAATGAAAATTTTATATATGATATTATGAGTATATTTGAAAGTAATAAATCAGTTGGAATGATTGGAGTTTGTGGTACAAAAAAATTATTTTGTGAAAATTATTGGCAAGTTGGAAAAGTATACGAGTCAAGTGTTACAGGAAAAATGTCATTATTAAGCTATGATGAAGTAGAGCAAGAATATGAAGAAGTGCTTGGTATTGATGGTCTAATAATGATAACTCAATATGATTTGAGATGGCGAGAAGATGTATTTGATGGATGGGATTTTTATGACTTATCTCAAAGTATAGAATTTATAAAAAATAAGTATAAAGTTGTAATACCAAACCAAAAAAAACCGTGGTGTGTGCATGATTCTGGGTTATTATATATTTCAGATGAATACTATAAATATAGAAAAATGTTTATTGATATTTATTCTGAGTTTATTGACACTGATAAAGTATAATAGTTTTTTAATATAAAAGCTATTTAAATTAAGATATGTGGGTTAATTATTCCATTCCCAATAAAATATTTAAACTAATAGATTAAATTTTATTGAGAATGGAATAAATGTTTTTGTTCAAATCTTATAAGATTACATTCAAAAATAAACACTATATCATACATTAAAAATTAAATTATAAAATAAAACAGAATAATATACACAAAAATATATTTAAAAAATTTGTTATTTATTGTATACTTAAGTTAAAACTAAATTGGCAAAACTAGAGAAATTTAGTGACGCAAAGCTATAGGGGCTAAGGTTTGTATATAAACTATGTCAGCCAGTTGCCAAAAAGAGTCCTAAGTATACTGTATATGTAGGATTAGTCGAATTGACTGCCTTTTTGGCGGTCATTTTGTTATGAAAAAATTACTTTATTACAGTAGAAAGTATATATAATAACAAATTTTACCAATTTATAATTTAAAATAAAGATAAAGCATATAAAAAGTGACTATTTTACAAAAAAAGGCAACTTTATAAAGAAATATTTAAATATATATTAAAATTTTTTTATATTTTTACTGGAGTTTACTAAGGGGAAATTTGTTTTCTTACTAAAATGATACATTATTATATTAATGTAATAGAAATGTAATTAATTTGAATAAATAAAGAAGTCATTTTTTGTAATATAGCAACTCTGTTTTTAATTAATAAATAGAGTAGATGAAAATCTTTTAAGGAGGAGTGAGTATGAATACATATGACATTATAAAAATGGGATTAGATGCAACTAATTTAAGAAGTCAGACAATAGCAAATAATATAGCAAATATAAATACTGAAGGTTATAAGAAACACTACGTAACTTTTGAAGAAACATTAAATGATGCAATGCCTAAAATAGAAGAAAAAACAGACAATTCCAAAGGATTAAGAGTGGATGGTAATAATGTAGATATAGAAGAAGAAAAAGTAAATCAAGCAATGACAACGTTACAATACAATGCTTTGATAGGTTTTGCAAATGGTAAAATAGCAATGACCAAATCAATAATAAGTGGGAGGTAATTAGAAGATGAGTGTATTCAGTGGAATGGAGATATCTGCTAGTGGTTTAACAGCAGAAAGCTTGAAAATGGATATCATATCATCTAATGTAGCTAACATAAACGCTACAAGAGGTCCAAATGGGGAAGCATACAGAAGAAAAATTGTTTCCTTTGAAGAAAATTATGATAACAAATTAGGTATGCTAGGAGTAAAAGTCACATCTGTTGAAGATGATAAATCACCTCTTAAAGAAGTATATGACCCATCTCATCCAGATGCAAAGCCAAATGGATACGTAGAATATCCAAATGTAAATATATTGGTTGAAATGACAGATTTAATAACAGCTTCACGAGCATATGAGTCTAATATAGATACATTAAATGCTCAGAAGTCTATGATAGCAAAAGCACTGGAAATAGGAAAGTAGGGATAAATTATGCCAATTACACAAATTAACAATTTAATGCAAGGTGCAAAGTTAGATAATTTAATTGGAGAAACAAAACCATTAAATTTTAATAATAAAGAAGAAAAAAAGAATTTCGAAGATGTAATAATGGATACTATAGATAAAGTCAATTTTCAGCAAGTTACAGCAGATAATATGAAAGAAAAATTTATAAAAGGCGAAGATGTTTCTATGCATGAAGTTATGTTAAAAGGTCAAGAAGCACAACTATCTATGCAATATTTAATAGAAGTTAGAAATAAGATTCATGATGCATATCAAGAAATGAATAAAGTACAAATTTAGCCTTTTGAACAGGAGTAATAATCAATGATAGCCAGTTTTAAAAATAAGATTAAGGAGCAAGTTGCTAAATCTAGGACAAAAATAAGTTCCCTAAAAAAGGGAACTAAGATAGCATTAGGTATAGGGATTGTTGCTATATGTTTAGCGCTAGTATTTACAGCAATATCTGCAAGCAAAAATAAGTATGCAGTCTTATTTTCAGAACTAGATGTTCAAGATGCTGCAGATATATCAGCAGAATTAGAGTCTAGAAAGATAGATACCAAGGTAAAAGGAAGTACAATTTATGTTCCTAGAACAGAAGTTGATAAGTTGAGATTAGAGTTAGCTCCAAGTTTGACAAGTGGTTCTAAAGGATTTGCACTTATGGATGATAGTTCATCAATAGGTCTTACTGATGAAGAGTTTCAAATTAAGAAGCAACGAATGATACAAGGAGAAATAGAAAAAACAATTAAGAGTTTTCCTCAGGTGGAAGATACTAGAGTACATATAACATTTGGTGAGTCTTCTGTATTTGAGAAGGAAGCTGTTCCAGGGAGCGCAGCAGTTTATTTGATGCTAAAGCCAGGGACTACTTTAGAGAAGAATCAAATAAAATCTGTTATGGCACTTGTATCAGGAAGTGTTACAAATATACCAGAGAAAAATGTTCAAGTTATTGATAACAAAATGAACTTATTATCTGAAGGCATCTTAGATAATGAAGAAGTTGATGAAAACAATCAACCGATAAATGGTGCTATTAGTATTGATAAAAATAAGGCATCTGAGCAGGCGCTGAATAAACAATTAGAAAAATCTATTTTAGATATGTTAGAACCAATATTTGGTACAGGAAAAGTAAAAGCTACAGTAAATGCTGATTTGAGTTTTGATACAGCTGAAAAAACTGAAATAAAAATTGACCCTGATAAAGTTGCTATAAAGGAAACAAGGTCAAAAAATTCATCTAAATCTGCTACAAATAATGTCCAAGGTGTAGATGCTAATATGAATAACCAAGGAAATAAAAATGGTACCAATACAGAAGATAGTTTGGATGAGAGTTTTGAATATGAAACAGGTAAGATTGAAACTCACACTATAGTTGCGCCTGGAGAACTTAAAAGATTGACAGCTTCTGTTGCTATAGATGGAAAAATAGCTAAAGGTGTTCAAGCTGATGTGGAAGATATTGTTAATAATGCTATAGGCATGGATGGAGCTAGGGGAGATACTCTTAGCGTTGTTTCAATGGTATTTGACCCTAAAGGTAAGGCAGAAGCTAAACAAGAAATGGAAGATATTAAAAAAGAAGGATTCAAAAACAATATAATAAAAGCAGTTGTTGGAGTAATAGTAGTTGTTGCAGTAGGTGTTATTGGATACTTGATATATAAAAAGAGAAGCGAACAAGAAGATATGGATTATGAAGATGAAGTTTATAGTACTAATTCTAATTCTATTGATAAGAAAGACAATCCTCTATTAGGGGATGACCCAGAATTGACATTAGAGGAAGCTGTTAAAATGTATGCAGAAGAAAAACCAGACCAAGTCACAGAGATAATAAAAACTTGGTTAAACGAGTAAGGGGGATAGAAAGTGTCCGCGGAAATTACAAATGTTAATGCGTTTGATTTAAGTGATATAAGTGAAAATGATAAGAAAGAGAAGGTAGAAGGTGAAGGTTTAAAAAAAGCCGCTGTACTGTTAATGACATTAGGTCCAACTGTGGCTAGTGATATAATAAAAAGTCTACCAGATAAACAAGTTCAAAAAATAGGTTTGGAAATTGCAAATATTTCTTCAATAGCTTCAAAAGAAAGAAGAGAAATATTAAAAGAGTTTGTAGAAATAAATAAAGCGAAAGATTATGTTATAGAAGGCGGGCTTGAATATGCCAAAGAATTGTTAAGTAATGCTCTGGGAAATGCCAAAGCAAGTAAATTACTTGAAGGTATATCAATAGATACAAGTACAAAACCTTTTAAACATATTATAAAACTAGATGTAAAGAAGATATTAGAAATACTTAGAAATGAAAGTGCACAGACTATAGCCATTTTACTTGCACATATGGAACCTGAAAATGGTGCAGAAGTTTTAGCTTATTTAGATTTTGATTTACAAAATGAAGTAGCTATGAGAATAAGTTCAATGGGTTCAATATCTCCAGATGTTATAAGTGTAATTGAAAGCTCATTAGAGGATAAATTACATTCAATAAGTGGTGAAGATTTTAAAGACTATGGAGGAATATCTACATTAGTTCAAATATTACTTAATTCTGATAGAAAAACAGAAAAGAATATTTTAAATACTATTGAAGAAAAAGACCCAGCCTTAGCAGCTCAAATTAAATCTAATATATTTGTATTTGAAGATATTGTCAAGTTAGATGATATAAGCATACAGAAAGTACTGAAAGAAGTAACTATGAAGGATTTAGTATATGCTTTAAAAGGTGTGGATGATGAAATATCAGATGCTATATATAGAAACCAATCTTCTAGAGCAGCAGAAGCACTTAAAGAAGAAATGGAAATGGTTGGTGTCATAAAGGTTACTCAGGTTGAAGGTGCTCAACAAAAAATAGTAAGTATTGTAAGGAAACTTGAAAGAGAAGGTGCCATAACTATTGTAAGGAATTTTGGTGATGACTTTGTCGAATAATAAAATTATTAAAAGTAAAAAAGCATCATATAAAGGAGTGCTGGACTTATCTATAATAGATAAAGCTAGATTGGGAGAATCAAATATAAACGAGGATAATGATTGTAGATTTAGAGATGAAGTAATAAAAGAAGCTATAGAATCTGCTGAGATAAAAAAGAATGAGATATTGGAAGAAGCAAAAATAAACGCACAAAATATAGAAAAGCAAGCATATGAAAAAGGATATAGTCAAGGTCAGAAAAATGGATATGAGGATGGATATAAAGAGTCGTATAATGAGTATACCCAAAAAGCTAAAGATGAAGCAGATTCTATAAGAAATCAGGCAAATTTAATCTTATTACAAGCTAATGAGAAAATGACTGAGTACATAAAAGAAAAAAATAAAGAGATTATAAGACTTGCTATCAATATGGCTAGTTCTGTTCTAAAAAAGCACTTTGAAGATGAAAAATCTATGAGTGATTTGTTAAAGCAAATTATTCAAGATTATGAAGGAAGTAGTTCATTCATAGTAAGATGTAATTCTTTCTATAAAGATA
Source organism: Clostridioides sp. ES-W-0018-02 (assembly GCF_020658175.1). Classification (NCBI taxonomy): domain Bacteria; kingdom Bacillati; phylum Bacillota; class Clostridia; order Peptostreptococcales; family Peptostreptococcaceae; genus Clostridioides; species Clostridioides sp. ES-W-0018-02. Next base: position 163,189 of record NZ_JACVVY010000005.1, read on the forward strand.
ATATAGAGAAAGAGTTTGAATTATTCAAAGAAGAAACATCATTAAAGTCGAGTGTATTTGTTATTGCAGATGATAGTATAGATAAAGGAAATGCTATTATACAAAAGGAAAATGGAAGAATAATAGTTGGTATTGATTGTGCTATGGAAAAACTAAAAGAAGAATTGCTTGGTGAATAAATTATGTATAAAACTGATATATCTATAGATTTTGACAAAATAAATAAGAAAATAGAAAATTTAGAACTCACTATATCAGAAGGTAGAGTTAAGAAGATAATAGGACTTACTGTAGAAGTTGAAGGAATAAAAGCTTTTGTTGGAGAGTTATGTGTTATATATAATCAAGTCAATAAGCCAGTGAATTGTGAGGTAGTAGGATTTAAAGATAAAGAAGTAATATTAATGGCATTAGGAGAGTTAACATTAATATCACCTGGTTGTAAAGTTATTTCTAAGGGGATACCTCTAAGTGTTATGTGTAGTGATAATTTACTAGGTAAAGTACTTGATGGTCTTGGAAATCCTATAGATAACTCAGAAGTTGTTTTAGGAGATAGATACAACTTGAATAATGAACCTCCTGACCCAATGAAGAGAAAAAAGATACGAAATATAATGGAAACAGGTGTAAGAGCAATAGACGCATTTACTACTTGTGGTGAAGGACAGAGAATAGGAATATTTGCAGGAAGTGGAGTAGGTAAGAGTACAACGCTAGGTATGATTGCTAGAAATGCAAAAGCTGATGTGAATGTAATTGCCCTTGTTGGAGAAAGAGGAAGAGAAGTATTAGACTTTATTGATAAAGACTTAGGTGAAGAGGGAATGAAAAAATCTGTTGTTGTATGCGCAACATCAGATAAAGCACCATTAGTTAGACTTAAAGGTGCCCTTACAGCCACTGCAATAGCCGAATACTTTAGAGACCAAGGGAAAAAGGTAATACTTATGATGGATTCTGTGACTAGATTTGCTATGGCGCAAAGAGAAGTAGGAATAGCCATAGGAGAGCCACCAGCACAAAAAGGATATACACCATCTGTATTTGCAATTTTACCAAAACTCATGGAGAGAACAGGGACATCAGATAAAGGCTCTATAACCGCTTTTTATACAGTATTAGTTGATGGAGATGATTTTAATGAGCCAATAGCAGATACTACAAGAGGAATACTTGATGGTCATATAGTTCTATCTAGAGATTTAGCTAACAAGAATCATTATCCTTCTATAGATGTTTTAAATAGTTTAAGTAGACTTATGAATGAAATTGCTTCAAAAGAAGATATAAAAGTAGCATCATTTGCAAGAGATATGCTCTCTGAATATAGAGAAGCAGAAGATTTGATAAATATAGGTGCATATGCTTCAGGTACCAATAAAAAAATAGATGAAGCAATCTATTATCATGAGCATATTATCAATTTTTTAAAACAAGGGATAAATGAAAAGAGTTCTTTTAACGAAACTATAAGTAGTTTGAAAAGAATATTTGAATAAATAACTTAAAAAAATATTTGAATAGGTTGTGATAGAGTTGGATAAGAACTTTAAGTTTAGATTGCAGAAGGTTTTAGACTTAAAAATGAAAGATGAAGAGAAGATAAAAATGGAATTTGCTAAGATTCAACAAAAAAAAATAGATATAGAAAATAATTTAGAAAACCTGGAAAGTAATTATATCAAGTATTCAATAAGTAAAAATAATGATAGTATTCAAAATCAAAAAATAACTATTAACTATTTGTTAGCTTTAAATAACTCTATAAAAGATTTATCAGAGGAATTGGACAAGTCAACAAATGAACTTGAAAAGGCTAGAAAACAACTTATAGATAAGCAGATAGAAAGAAAATCATTAGAAAAACTAAAAGAAAAAAAATATGGCCAATATTATAAAGAAGAAAATTTAAAAGAACAAAAAACTAATGATGAGTTTGCAAGCATGAGTTATTTGAGAAAGAGACAAGTTCTATAAGAAGAGTAGGAAGTGAGGATATTATTGTATGAAGATACAAGCAGATTCTTATAATGTTATCAAAGATATTGGGAGTAAAAAGAGTTCATCCAAGAATAAAGATGTGAAAAATGATAAATTTGAAGATAATCTATATAAGGCAACAGACAATAGGAAAGTTGAAGACAAAAAAGAAACAAGTAATCAAAATATCAGCTCAAATAAATCAGAAGATAGTGATAATGAGTGTCATTCAGATGTAGATAAAAGTAATCACTTAGAGGATGAAAGTACATATGAAAAAGATTGTAGTAAGAATAATGAGATTTTACAACAATTATTGACTCTTTTAAAAAATAATAATGAAAAAGATAAAGATATAAATTCTATATTGAATGGTATGGAAAAACTAAACATATCGGATGAATTGAAACAAGGGCTTAAACTTAATAAAAATATATTGAATAATATTGTAAAGCAAAATGCAGAGTTAAATAAGGCTGACATGAATAACTATAATGATATGCAAAATTTAGACATGATGAAGTTAAGAGAGTTTTTAGATAATAATGTTAATGAAAACTTTGAAGTAATTAGTAAAACTACAGAGGATGATAATAAAAGCATAGATTTATACAACTTTGATAGTAATAGAATGGATAACCTTAATTCAAATAAGAAAAGAGATGATAACTCTGATATTTTGGAAAAACTAGCAGGTATTAATGGAAATAAAAGTGGAAACTTTGGTCAAGTAATAAATAAAAGCATGGATATAAACAAAGTTAAAAATGATAATGTTGACTTAAAACATATAGAATCAAATGTTATGGATGATTCTATCAAAGCTATTAAACATATGAAAACAAATGACATCCAAGAATTAACAATTAGATTAAGGCCAAAAGAATTGGGAGATATGAACATACAATTATTGAAAGATAACGAAAGTATGAAAGCTGTTGTGACTGTTTTTAATAAAGACGTATTTGACTCTATAAATAAAAATATAACAGATTTAAAGCAACATCTTGAACTTACGAATGTAAATATAAAAGATGTATCTGTGCAAATGCATAGTGATAATAGAAGTACATCAGATACTTTTGATAAAGCATTTGAACAACAGAATAGACAAAATAACCAAGAAAATATGAATAAGCAAAATACAAATAATAAGCGTAACAATATGGTCATAGAAGATGAAATTAAAGAAAATATTGATGATGATAGAGTAGATTTATTAGCTTAATAAGGGGGAAATACTGTATGTATGGAGTGGCAACAGCTTTAGCAGGGGTTCAAGGAAACTATAGGTCAAATAACTTGAGCCAACTTGAAAGAAATATTAATGATATTGCTAATAAACAAGTTCGAAGTAAAGGAAATCAGACAGTAACAGATAATGGAACTCCAATTATAGGACAGGGTGATGATGCTGATAAAGACTTGTTTATGAAAATACTTGTAGCACAAATGGGTAATCAAGACCCAATGAATCCACAAGACCCAACAGAGTATGTATCACAATTAGCTCAGTTTGCAACTTTAGAAAAGATGTCAGCTATGAACGACAAGCTAGATATACTCTTAGCTTTAAGTAACTCTACTCTAATAAACTCTGCTTTGAGTATGGCAACGTCATTAATTGGTAAAGAAGTAGAAGTATCCGGAGAAGAGAAGGAAGATGAAAACATTGTAGGTGTAGTAAAGTCTACATATATAAAAGATGGAGAGGTACACTTAGAACTGAAAGTAGATGGTAGTGATAAAACTGTAGATGTTAAATATGAAAAATTACTTAAAATAGGAGAAGTAGATACAACTTCAGGAGAAGAAAATAACCCACCAGAGCAAGAATCTCCTGAACAAGAATAATATTAAATTAGAAAAGAGGTAAATTCATGATAAAAGCGATGTATTCAGGTGTAAGTGGAATGAAAGCAAATCAAACTAAACTAGATGTAATAGGTAACAATGTAGCAAATGCTGGGACTACTGCTTTTAAGAAAAGTTCAGCTAGAATAACAGATTCATTTTATCAAACTGTACTATATGCAAGTGCTCCAACAGCTGCATTAGGGGGAACAAACTTAGGACAAGTAGGTGTAGGTAGTAAGATATCAAGTATAAATAAAGATATGACACAAGGAAATGTACAGCCAACTAATAGACCATCAGATTTAATGATAGATGGAGATGGGTATCTTCCAGTAGTAAGGCAAGGTACAGTTATGTATACAAGAGATGGTTCTTTTAACTTAGATACAGGATTTAAAGCAACAGCTGGACCTCTGAACGGTGTCAAAGGTGGAAGACTTGTAAATGGAGATGGGTATATGTTACAAGGTGAGGTTTATAAGGGTACATATAATGCTACTACTGGTGAATTTACTAAAAATGCTACTGCAGAAGGAAAAGAACCCATTGTAATTCCTCTTCAAAGTATAAGTCCTAAAGATGGTACAGTACAAAATGTACTGGAGTACAATATATCAAAAGATGGAACAGTAGAATTTTTATTGAGTGATGGTCAAAGAACTCAGTTTGTGTATGATATTCCTGACAATTCTGAAGTAGGAAAAGTACCAAATCCTGCAATAGCAACTAATGATGGAAAACTTCAAAAAGTACAAACATATGTATTCCAAAATCCAGCAGGATTAGATGCAGAAGGAGGAAACTTATACAAGCCATCAGCAAACTCAGGAGACCCACAAATAGCAGGAGCTACAGGAACAATAATACAAGGAGCAATAGAAGCTTCCAATGTAGACATAGCAGAAGAATTTACAGAAATGATAATAGCAAGTAGGTCTTTCCAAGCAAACAGTAAAATAATATCTACATCAGATGAGATACTTCAAGAAATAATAAGTCTTAAGAGATAGTAGGTACATAGTATGATAAGAGTAACAGACTTAAACGGAAGAAGCTACATATTAAACTCAGACCTTATAGTAAGAATTGACTCCGTTCCAGAAAGTAGAATATTACTTACAACAGGAGAAAAAAATCTTGTAAAAGAGTCTGTAGATGAGATAGTAGATAAAGTGATAAAGTATAAAAGGAAAATAAATGTAGGTTATATTAGGAGCGAAAAGTAATGAAAAAAACAGATTCACTGACATTCATTGGACTAATATTATCTACAGTATTAGTTTTATTTGGAGCAGTAAAAGGAAGTAGTTCAGGATTAAAAAGTTTCTTTGATTTTTCATCAATATTAATAACAGTATTTGGGTCATTTGGAGCGTTGATGATTACATTTACTATTGATGACATGAAACTTATAAAAAATGCATTACAATACTCATTTAAAACAACGAGTATATCAAGATTAGACTTATTGAATCAATTTAAAGCACTTTCAAAAAAAGCAAGAAGAGAAGGTCTTTTGTCAATAGAAAGTGATGTAATGAAAATACAAGACCCATTTATGAAAAAAGGATTAGAGTTATGTATTGATGGTCTGGAAGTCAATGAAATAAGGTCTATATTAGAATTAGAGATAGATTCTGTTGAAGATACAAATAACAGATATTCAAAGATATTTAAAACTTGGGGAACATTCGCACCTGCATTTGGAATGTTGGGGACTCTAATCGGTCTTATACAAATGCTATCTGACCTTACATCACCAGATTTGATTGCTTCTGGTATGGGAAAGGCGTTAATTACAACATTTTATGGTTCTCTACTTGCAAATATTGCTTTAAATCCAATTGCATATAACATAGATGAAAAAACGGAAAAAGAAGTTTACATAAAAGAGATGATGCTGGAAGGTATAATAAGCATACAATCTGGTGAAAGCAGTATAGTAGTTGAGGAACGTTTAGCGACATACCTTTCAAAAACTGAAAAATTACAGTTTATGAAATCCAATAAAAATACAGAAAGAGCAATGAGTAATGGCGCGTAGAAAAAATAAAAAAAAAGATGAGATAAATCCAGATGCATGGTTGGCCACTTATGCAGACACAATAACTCTAATTCTTACATTTTTTGTACTTCTATATGCAACATCAGTTGTAGATATGGAAAAATTTAAAAATATATCAGATGCATTAAAAGGTCAGTTTTCTGGAGTAAGTATGTTTAACACAGGTTCAAGTACAAGTGCAAAGTCTCCAATAGATAGTGGTTTAGTGGATAAAAATGATAAGTCAGATTTAGAACAAGATTTAAAAGATAAGGTTAATAATTCTAACTTGCAAAATAGTGTAACAGTTAAGGATGATAGTAGAGGGATTTTATTAGAGTTAGATGACTCAATATTATTTGACTCTGGGAGTTCGGAGTTAAAAGTTGATAGTAAAGCTACTCTAAATAAAGTATATGACATGATAAAAATGATGAAAAATAAGATAGTTATAGAAGGTCATACTGATAATGTACCTGTAAAATCAAGTACACATGAGTCCAATTGGGATTTATCTTCTAGTAGAGCAGTAAGTGTTGTAAGATACTTTGTAGAAGAAAAGGGCATGGACCCTAAATTGTTTTCAGCAACAGGATGTGGAGAGTATCAACCTTTAGTTTCAAATGATACAGCAAAGGGAAGAGCTGAAAATAGAAGAGTTAATATACTTATAACTATCGACTAGGAGGAAGAGTTTTGTTCAAAAATAAAAAAATTATTCTAATTATTTTGATACTGATTGTTTTCTCAGCAGGAGCAGGGTTTTTTATATTAGGTAAAGGTGGAAGTGGACAAATTGATAAGATTATAGGTTTGTTTATTCCAACAGGAAAAGCTAAAGATGAAATAAAGACAGAAAATCTTGATTTAGAAGAAATGGTATTGAAGCTAGCTGATGAAGGTGTAAGATATTTAAAGGTGTCAATAACTGTATCTTATGATGCTTCATATAAAGATATAGAAAAAAATACACCTTTAATTAGAGATAATATTATAAATTGCCTTATGGCAAAAAGAGCAGATGATTTTGCTGCTGAAAACCTAAATAATATAAAAGATGAAATAAAAAATACTTTAAATACAAATTTAGGTGGAAATGTAATACAAAACATATATTTCACAAATATATTAGTACAATAAAAGGATGGTAAGACATGATACTTTATTTATTAAAGATATTAATATGTATTCCAATAATTTTAATATTGATAGTCTTATCTTTAAAAATTAGCCAGGGAACTTTATTAAAAAAATACAATGACAAATATGTAAAAATACTAGACATTGTAAGTATAAATAAAAACAATAGCATAATAATTTTAAAAGTAGGTGAAGAAGGATGTATTATTGCATCTTCTTCAGCTAGTATGAATAAGATAAAAGATTTGACCAAAGAAGAAATATCAAAAATAGAAGATGACATTAAAGAGAGAAATTTTAAAATCCAAGATTTTAAAATGGAAAAAATCAAAGCAAAATATGATTTCAGTAGATATATTGGAAAATTTACAAAAAAGGAAGATAAGTAAATGGAACTATTATCAAAATTACCTTTGTCTGACGTACCATATACAAGTTCAATGCAATTGTTTTTATTTCTAACGGCATTAATGTTTTTACCATTTGTAATGTTCATGATGACAAGCTTTGTTAGAATAGTCATAAGTTTATCATTTTTGAAATCAGCATTAGGAGCACAACAAGCAATTCCAAGTCAAGTTTTGGTAGGGCTTGCGATAGTATTGACAATATTTATAATGAGACCAGTATTAAATGAAATAAACGAAAAGGCATTACAACCATATATGAAAGAAGATATTACTATGGAAAAAGCCATGAAAGAAGCAGAAGTACCTATTAAAGAGTTTTTACTAAAGCAAACTAGACAAACTGACTTAGATTTATTTGTAGAACAAGCAGGGTTAAAAGAAAAAAAATTAACTCGTGAAAATATACCCTTATCTGTTGTAGTTCCAGCTTTTGCAATAAGTGAACTAAAAACTGCTTTTCAAATAGGTTTTTTAATATACATACCATTTTTGATAATAGACCTTGTTGTAGCAAGTGTTTTAATGTCTATGGGAATGTTTATGTTGCCTCCAGTTATGATATCATTACCATTTAAGTTGTTATTATTTGTAATGGTGGATGGATGGAACTTGATAGTAAAAACATTGATATTGGGATTTGGATAGGAGAAAAATAATATGAGTGAATTTATGATAATGAGTGTTCTTAAAAATGGTATGTTTACAGGAGCTATGATTGCAGCTCCAGTACTCATTGTTTCTCTTGTAGTTGGACTTTTAATAAGTGTATTTCAAGCTACAACTCAAATCCAAGAGCAAACTTTGACATTTGTACCAAAACTAATAGCAATTCTTTTGGTAGTAGCTATTGGTGGAAGTTGGATGTTACATACTCTTATTAGTTTTACTTCTGAGATATTCAATATGATGTCTCTTATAACTAAGTAAGTAGGATACATATGATTTTTGTATTTATTAGAATAGTAGCCTTCTTTGGAACATTGAGAATGCTATTTCCAGCTGGTACGCCTGCTTTATTTAAGTCACTCTTTGCAATCATTATATCAATATTGATTTCAAGTACTATGCAAATTGAATATGTAACAAATATAGACAATATTGTAATGTTTACTTTATATGGTATAAATGAGACTATAACAGGGATTATTCTTGGATATATAACGAATCTATGTTTTTACAGTATCAGAATGGCAGGTTCTATGATGGACCAACAGATGGGATTATCAATGATTAATATGTTTGACCCAAACTCAATGACTCAAACAACTCTAATTGATAATCTTATGAACTGGACAGCAATTATGATATTTTTTAGCATGGATGGTCACCATATTTTAATTCGAGGTATAAGGTATAGTTTTGAGTTAATTCCAATAGGGAAATCATTTATAGATAATAATATAGATTATATAATAAACATATTTGTGCAGTGCTTTATAACTGGGTTTAAAATAGCAATACCTATTGTACTTTGTCTGCTTATGGCAGATTTTATATTAGGTCTTATATCAAGAAGTGTACCTCAACTAAACGTAATGATAGTTGGTATGCCATTAAAAATATTGGTTGGTATAGCATTATTTATCATATCAATACCTTTAATTGTCAACCAAATAAGTCATTTATTGAGTCAAATACCAAAGATGTATGAGGGAACTTTTGCATTAGCCCCTATGTTTTTTATGGGTTCAACAGACAAAACAGAAGACGCTACTCCAAAGAAAAGGGGAGAACAAAGAAAAAAAGGTAATATAGCAAAAAGTAGAGAATTACCTGTTGCAATGACCTTATTTGCATTCACTTTGTTAGTCCCTACATTATTTTCATATGTAGTAGACACACTTAAATCTTCACTCAATCATTTTTTAAGCGTGAATTTTTATATGAACATAAATTATTCAAACCTAGAAAACTTAATTATAGTAGGATTAATGGATTTTTTCAAGATATTTTTGCCTATAGCTATTCCATTTTTGGTCTTAGGTGTAGTAGCTAACCTATTTCAAGTGGGAATATTATTTACTGGGGAAACTTTGAAACCAAATTTATCAAAATTAAATCCAATTAGTGGATTCAAAAACATGTTTTCTATGAGAAGTTTATCAACTTTAATAAAGGATACAGCAATTATATCTGTCTTAGCTTACATAGGATATAAATTTTTTCAAGATAATTATTTAGATATCTTAAAACTAGGGAATATATACTTACCAACTTTAATGTATACAGTTAAAGACTTAGTATATTCCATATTAAGTAAAATTTGTATAGCTATGATAGTTATAGCAGTTGCAGATTATTTTTATCAAAGGTATAGTCATAAAAAACAACTGAGAATGACAAAACAAGAAGTTAAAGATGAATATAAAAACTCAGAAGGAGACCCAGAAATAAAAGCTAAGATAAAACAAAAACAAAGACAAATATCATCTCAAAGGACTATGCAAGCAGTACCAAGCGCTACTGTAATAGTAACCAATCCAACTCACTTATCTATAGCAGTGAGATATGAAAAAGGGAAGGACCAAGCTCCAGTAGTAGTGGCAAAAGGTGCAGATTATTTAGCTTTTAAAATAAGGGAAATCGCAAAGGGAAATGACATCCCAATAATAGAAAATAAACCCATTGCTAGGTTGTTATATAAGCAAGTAGAAATAGACCAAGAAATTCCAGAGGACATGTATCAAGCTTTTGCAGAGATCTTAGTAGCAGTATATAAAATCAAAAATAGATACAAAGTCCCAAAAAGGTAGGATAAGTAATGAATAAGTTTAATCTAAAAGAACATATGGACGTAATAGTGGCTTTTGGTGTTGTAGGAATTGTTCTTATGATGATAGTGCCATTACCTACATTTATATTAGATATTTTACTGGCAATTAACATAAGTTTATCTGTGCTAATTTTATTAATGACATTATTTACAACAAATGTACTTGATTTATCTATATTTCCAACAGTGTTACTTGTTACAACACTATTTAGATTGGGATTAAATCTTTCATCAACTAGATTAATTTTAACTCAAGGATACGCAGGTGAAGTTATAGAGGCATTTGGAAGTTTTGTTGTAGGTGGAAATTACGTAGTAGGGATAATTATATTCCTAATTATATTAATTGTTCAATTTGTCGTTATAACTAATGGTTCTGGAAGAGTATCTGAAGTAACAGCTAGATTTACGTTAGATGCCATGCCAGGGAAGCAGATGAGTATAGATGCAGATTTAAATGCAGGAGTTATAGATGACAAAACTGCTAGAAAAAGAAGAAAAGAACTCCAACAAGAAGCTGATTTTTATGGTTCTATGGATGGTGCAAATAAGTTTGTAAAAGGAGATGCTATAGCAGGTCTTATAGTAACAGCAATAAATATAATAGGAGGAATTGTAATAGGAGCTGTAATGCTAAACATGACTCTTATGGGTGCAGCTCAGACTTATGTAAGACTTACTATAGGTGATGGACTTGTAAGCCAGATACCAGCTCTACTAATATCCACATCAGCTGGTATAATCGTAACAAGAGCTTCGACTGATGAAAACTTTGGTGACTTAGTAGGTAAGCAATTAACAGCAATACCAAAAGCAGTAATGATGACTGGTTGTGTTTTAATTATACTTGGTATGATGCCTGGATTACCCAAGCCAGCGTTTTTTTCACTGGGAATAGGTGCAATAGCAGCAGGTTACTTCTTAGGAAGAGAAAAGAAGGATACCTTAGAAGATTTAGATTTTGAAAAACCTGATATGGTAAATCCAGACAAAAACGAAGTAGAAGATGTAACAAACTTAATAAATGTAGAAGCTATAGAAGTAGAAATTGGATATGGCTTAATATCTTTAGCTGATGAATCAGCAGGAGGAGATTTACTTCAGAGAATAGCATCAATAAGAAGACAATGTGCCATAGACATGGGTATAGTTGTACAACCTATAAGAATAAGAGATAATTTACAACTAAATCCAAACCAATATAACATAAAGATAAAAGGTAATGTAGTTGGTGGATATGAGATAATGCCTAATATGGTTTTATGTATGGACCCTATGAATCAAGGTTTTAATATATTTGGAATAAAGACAATTGAGCCTACTTTTGGAATAGAGGCACTTTGGATAGAAAGTGATAAGGTAGAAGATGCAGAGTTAAAAGGTTATACAGTTGTAGATTCATCCACAATACTTATAACCCATTTACTAGATATAATAAAATCCAATGCACATGAGTTACTGGGAAGACAAGAAGTTAAGACTATTATAGATGCAGCAAGAGAAAATTATAGTGCTGTAGTTGATGAGTTGATACCAGACTTAATGACACTTGGTGAAGTTCAAAAAGTACTTAAAAATCTGTTGAGAGAAAAAGTAAATATAAAGGATAGGGTTACAATCCTTGAAACACTTGCAGACCAGTCCAGGAACACAAAAGACATAGAGCTTCTTACTGAATATGTGAGAATAGCTTTAGCTAGAAGTATTTGTACGAATTTGGTGGATGAAGATAAGTCAATTGTAGTGGCTACATTATCTCCAGAAACCGAGGAATTGGTATCTAATAATTTACAAAGGTCTGTAAATGGAACTTATCCAGCTGTTGACCCAGAAAACACAAACAAAATATTTGAGAGTATACAAGATGTAATAGGTAATGTATATTTCAATCATAATATACCAGTAATAGTAGTATCACCAAAGATAAGAGCACCATTTAGAAAACTAGTTGAGATTGTATATCCTAATTTGACTGTACTATCATTAAATGAAATACCTAATGATGTTAAAATCAAAGCAGAAGGTGTGGTGAGCATATATGATGACGAAAAAGTATACAGCTAATACAATTCAGGATGCTATGAATCTAGCCAAAATGGAATTGGGTGACAATATTACATTAATAGATAAAAAAGAAGTAAGAAAATCTGGAATACGAGGTATTTTTTCAAAGAGAGATATCGAATTAACTGTCGGATGGGAAAAGAGAGATAATGTAGAACAAAATGACTTGAAACGAGAGGTAGAACAATTAAAGTCAATTATAAGTAATATGGGGTTTGATAATAAGAATGACAATGATATAGATAAAATATGTAAGAACCTACTAAATCTAGAGTTAAATGAAGAAATTGTAGAGTCCATAAGAACTGACTTACAAGAGATGAAGTTCAATGGAATTGATACAAGTAAAAATTTAGTGGAAAGTCTAAAGAAAAAGATTAAAATAGAAAATCCAACGATAAATGGGAAAATCGCTCTAGTCGGACCACCAGGAGTAGGTAAGACAACTACAATAGCAAAGTTAGCCGCAAAATTAGTATTTGAGGAAAATAAAAAAGTAGGTGTAATAACTATAGATACCTATAGAATTGGCGCTGTGGAGCAGTTAAAGATATATACTGACATAATGAATATTCCTTTTAAAGGAGTAATAAGTCCCGATGAGATGGAGTTGGCACTTGATGAGATGAAAGATTGTGATGTTGTATTAATAGATACTACAGGTAGAGGATATAAAAATTCTATGCAAATACTAGAAATCAAAAATCTCATAGATAAAGCTGAAACTGATAATATACACTTAGTTTTGAATTGCACAACAAGAGAAAATGATACAAAAGCAATTATAGATTCATATAGAAATGTGAACTTTAAAAGCGTAATAATTACAAAGCTGGATGAAACAATCACGTATGGTTCCATCTTTAACATAGTGAATTATGCACAAAAACCAATATCGTATATTACAATAGGGCAAAGTGTTCCTGATGACATTATAAAACCTAATGAAGATAAGATTATAAGATTACTATTAGGAGTTGAAAGTATATGATTGACCAAGCTCAAATCTTGAGAAAGATGGCAATAGAAAAAAGAGGACTTGATGAATTTATAGTGGAGAATGGGAATGCACCTAAGATAATTACAATAGCTTCTGGGAAAGGTGGTGTTGGAAAGAGTAATCTCGCTACAAATTTGTCTATCTGTTTGACTAGGCTTAATAAAAAAGTTCTTATATTAGATGCAGATATAGGAATGTCAAATATAGATATAATAATGGGTGTAAATGTAAAAGGTACGATAATTGATGTAATTAATGGAGAAAAAAATATAGAAGATATAATTTCACGTACTAAATATGGTGTGAATATAATTTCTGGAGGTTCTGCACTTAATCATATAGAAGATTTTACAGAAGCTCAAAGAAATAAGTTTATACATAGCATAGAACAGATTCATGATGTCGATTTTATAATAATTGACACAGGTGCTGGTATGAGTAAAAGTCTATTGTCATTTATATATTGTAGTACTGAATTTTTCTTAATAACAACTCCAGAACCAACATCATTAACTGATGCATATAGCTTACTAAAGGCCATAAGTAATTTTGGGATAAAGAGAAGTGCAAACATAATAATCAACAGGGTAATAAATTTAGAAGAAGCAAAATCTACATACAACAGAATAAAGATGGTTGTAGACAAATTTTTAAATCTTAATTTAGAGTTATATGGATATATAATAGATGATAAAAAAGTAGGAATATGTGTAAAAAAGCAGATACCATTTATTCTGGAATATCCTACAAGTAGCGCTTCAAAGTGTATTATATCTATAGCAAAGAGAATGGTAAGTCAGTCAAGAGAAGATATTGATGAGAATAAGGGTCTACTAAGAAAAATGTTTAGTATATTTAAAAGCTAAGGAGGCGTAGTTAATGAATAGAGAAGAATTAATAAAAGAGAATATGCCTCTTGTAAAGAGTATAGCAAGAAAATTTTTTATACCTGGGAAAGGCTTTGAATATCAAGATTTAGTAAATAGTGGAGTTATTGGATTGATTGATGCAATAAATAAGTTTGATGTTGAAAAAGGAGCAAAATTTTCTAGTTACTCTTATATAAAAATAAAATCAGCTATATTAGATGAAATTAGAAATCAAAGTCCAATCTCTAAGCATAATTTAACTAAAGTAAATAAATATAATAGAGTAGTAGAAAAATTGCAGGCTGAGTTATTAAGAGAGCCAACTTCATATGAAATTGCGAATGAATTAAATATTTCAGAAAAGGAACTTTATGATATCGAAAATAATATAGACATGCTAAATATTGTATCATTAAACCATGTAATCTTTGAAGATACAAATGAAACTGTACAAGATACAATAAGTGACAGAGATGAAGATATTCCAGCAAATGTAATAGAGGAAGAAGAAAAACTAGAAATTTTATCTCAAGCAATTTGTAATTTAAAGGAAAAGGAAAAATTAATACTTTCACTGTACTATTATGAAGATTTAAATCTAAAGGAAATAGGAAAAGTGCTAGGTGTTTCAGAATCAAGAGTTTCACAACTCCACAGAAAATCAATAAGAAACTTGAGAAGTAAAATAAAAGAACTTAAATATTCTATATAGATGGTGATTGATGTGATGATACAAATTATATTAATAGTAGTGTCTATTTTGATAATAGTAACTATAATAGCAAATTTACATAAGGAATCGAAAAACAAAGATAACAGGTACTTTGACAAAATATTTGAACAGGAATATGAGGCAAATGATAGATTGATAGTTGCAGAAAAAAGAAGATTCTTTTTAGATAAAGTACTTGCTGAAAAAAGAAGTAATAATCATATAAAAGTTTATGAAAATTATAACTTAATAAAAACTAATGAAAAAAAAGAAGATATCTTTATAGAATCAAGACAGGAAATAAAACAAGAAAATGAGCTATCTCTTAAAGTGAAACATCTTATAAATTCTGGTTATGATGATGTGGAAATATGCAAGATGCTAGATATTGGAAAGGGTGAGCTGTCATTAATAAAGAGTTGTTACAAAATATAAGAATATTATTATTTGACAAAAAAGTACTTTTAGGAATAGGGATTGGTATATTAATATCGACTTTATGTATAATGCTTTTTAGTAATAATGATATGAGCAAAGCAGAGATAGAAAAAAAGGCCAGAGCATTAGGGATGAAATATTCAAGTGAGATGAAAGTTTTAGAATAAATAATCTTGTTAAACAATTTACGAAAAAGGAGGTCATGATGTGATAAGAGGATTATATACAGCTGTTTCGGCTATGATAACAAATCAACAAAAGCAAAATGTTGTTGTCAATAATCTAGCCAATATGGACACTAATGGATATAAAAGTAAACAGCTTTTAACCAAGAGTTTTGATTCATTGAAATTAGAAGCTTACAATAACTACGTAAATGGAACTAAACAAAAGCAAGAGATAGGTGAAATAAGTCCAGGTATTTCCATGGATGAAACTATTACAAATTTTAACCAAGGTCCTATAAAGCAGACTGATAATAAAATGGATGTAGCTATTCAAGGTAAGGGGTTCTTTTTGGTTAGTGATGCAGCTGGGAATCAGTTTTATACTAGAAATGGTAATTTTAGGACAGATAATCAAGGAGACCTTATAACTAGTGAAGGATACTATGTTCTTGGAACAAATACTGTAACTGGTGCTGTGGGTCATATAAATGTAGGAAATAAGAAATTTGAAGTAGCAAATGATAATACAATATCACTGGACGGAAATGCTATGTACAAATTTAATATGGTAGATTTTAATGACTATAATAAGCTAAAAAAAGAAGGCGATAACCTGTATTCTGGAGAAGGAGCTATAAAAGCAAATAATGCATATACAATACAAAATGCTATAGAGTCGTCTAATGTAGATATGGTATCTGAAATCAATAATATGATGACAATTTCAAGAGAATATGAAGCAAATCAAAAGATAATTCAAGCTATGGATTCTAAATTAGCAAAAATAGCAAGCGAGATTGGTTCAGTAAGATAGATAATAGGAGGTGAATTTTTATGTACACAATGTTTTATACTAGTAAAACAGCTTTATCAGCAAATCAAAGTAAACTAGATATAATATCTAATAATATAGCAAATACTGATTCCACAGGATATAAAAAGCTAAATATGGAATATTCTGATTTAGTAGATGAAGTACTAAATAGACCATCTTACCCGACAAATGGTAAAGATATATCAACTGGAACTGGCTCTAAAGCCTCAGCTCCTATGAGAAATTATGAACAAGGAGCATTAGCTCCAACAAATAGTAAAAGTGACTTGGCAATAGATGGAGAAGGATTCTTTAGAGTCATAAGAAATGATGGGACATATGCATATACAAGAAATGGTGGATTTAATGTAGATGCTTTAGGTAAGATTGTAGATGATAGTGGAAATATACTAGATGTCCAATTTGATGCAGGTTATAACTACAATAATACAAATATAACTGATACAAACTTAACCGTTTCAAGAAATGGAGATTTATTTGTAGATAATAAAAAAATAGGAACGATAAATTTGTATGAGCCTACAGGAACTCAAAATTTTATATCTGAAGGAGATAGCCTATTTGTTGCAACTGATGCAGGAGAAGTCAAACAAGTTGGAAAAGTTGATATAGTTCAAGGCTACAGAGAAAGGTCAAATGTTTCTTTACAAGAAGAATTTGTTGATTTAATAGCTACTCAAAGAGCATTTCAAATGAATTCAAAAGGAATAAAGACAGCTGATGAAATGTGGCAAATAGCTAATAATTTAAGAGCTAAATAATTATGTAAGGTGAGGAATATTCATGTATGATATGAAAGATTATGATTTCGGCAAACCTCAGAGTTATTCAAGAGAAAATTTAACTTGCTTAAATTTTTTATTAGCTGAATTCTGTAAAAAATATAAAAACTATATAGTTTATGAACTTAAGTGTAATTCTAGTATGGTGGTTGAGAATATAGACCAAGTAAATTATCAAACTTTTTTAGATAAAGTGACATCTTCATGTTTAGTAGTACAAAATTCGATGGAACCTATTATGAAAAACTTTTCTTTTAGAATAGATAGAAGTGTAGCTGATATGTGGATTGATATAACATCTGGAGGAAATGGAGTTACAATAGATACTAACAGAGAACTTACAGAACTTGATAAGAAATTACTTTTACATCTTATGGAGGATTTAGTAAGAAATATGCATTTATTTGAAGGCTTTGAAAACATACAAGTGTTAGATACACATACACATATTAATTTACCACAATTGTGTTCACCAACTGCACCTGTATGTGTTGTAGATTTAAAAGTGCTAAATGATAATAAGCATATTGGTAATGTTTCACTTTGTTTCCCATACAATGCTTTAGAGGCCGTTTTGGAAAATATTTCTGTAGTAGAATTTTTAGATATGGATGCAGGGGATAATTCAGAGGAATTCACTAAGAAAATCTATGATAGTGTATCTAATATAGAATTATCAGTTATTGCAGAGATAGGTAAAGTATCAATTAATGTTGAGGATTTACTTAAACTAGAAGTTGGAGATGTAATAGTAACAAATAAAAAGATAAATGATTATATAGATGTATATGTAGAAAATTCAAAATCATACACAGCAACACCAGGATTTATATCAAGTAAAAAGGGTGTGAAAATAAATGATGCTGTCAAAAAAGAGGTGTAGTTATGGATAATAGTAATCTTATTTCAGATGAAGAAGCAAAAATGTTACTGAATGATAAAATTGAAAAAGAAATTAGTGGAGATAATGAATTAGCTTTAGAAATTTCTGAAACTAATAGAAATAATATAGATAGAATACTTGACCTTAAGTTAGAGTTATCTGTAGTTATAGGAAGAACTAAGATGAGTTTGAGAGATATTTTAAATCTAAATAAAGGTTCTCTTATTGAACTTGATACTTTAGCAGACCAAGATGTAGAAATACTAATAGACAATAAAGTACTGGCTTATGGAAAAGTGGTAGTGGTAGACTTAAACTTTGGTGTAAAAGTAACAAGTATAGTAAGTGAAGAGGACATGGTAAAATCTCTTGTTTAGAAACAAAATCAATTAATACTTATGGCATGAGGTGGTATTTATTTTAAACTTAAATGATGTAAAGAAAGATATATTAAAACTCAATAAAAAAGACTCATGTGTTCTATATAATGAATCTATCGATAATATAAATAATAATTGTATATCAAGTGGATTAAACTTTTTAAAAGAAGCAAGAGATTTAAGCCCAAATGATGTAGATATTTTAAATCTTATAGGTCTTGTAAACCTACTAAAATGTAATTTTGATGAGGCTGTAGAAAGTTTCTATAAGAGTTCCCTTTGCGAAAAAACTGCTCTGTGTGAAAAGTATATAAATATGCTTACATCTGAGGAGTTTTTAATTTTCTTTGAAAAATATAATCAGCTTATAAGATTCATAAATAAAGGAATGTACAAAGAAGCTATACAAGGTTTTAAATTTATAACTGAGCAATATAGTGACTTAATAGAGCCTTATGAGTTACTTGCTTTGATTTATGATAAAGAAGAAGATTACATAAAATTTGATGAATGTTTAGAAGTTTTAAAAAGAATTGATAAAGAAAATCATTTATTAAACCAAGAGAATAATATATTAGATACATATAATAAAAAAATTAAAAGTAATGCAGATGTAGATATTTATGAAAGTGAATTTTCACATAAAAATATTAAACACTCTAAATTTGATGGAACTAAAGATGTTGTTAAGAAAGATAATATAACTGAAAAACAGAAAAATTTAACTTCTAATGAGAAAAAAAGTATTAAAAAAAATAAATATCTACATTTAGCAATAATATTAGGTATATTATTAATAGGACAAAATATATATAGCTCTTATAAGATGAATAATTTAAAAAATCAGATGTCTGAAAACACTAGTGTTAAAAATGAAGAAAAATTAAATTCTAGCTTAAATGATAAAGAAAATAAGGATAAGACTTCTAATGCAAATAATAATGATAGAAGTGATGACAAAGAAGATGTAAATTCTGAAAAAAATACTGTAGACAATGAAAGTGATAAAAATACTGATTTATTTACAGAAGATGAATTGATGTCTAAAGCGAATAATTTAAAGAAGGAAAAGAAAACCAAGTCCTCTATACAATTATATAAAAAGGTAGTAGATACTGGTGAAAATAAAGGCAATACATCAGAGGCAACTTATCAAGTAGCTATTCTTAGTGAAAAATTAAAAGACTATAATACTGCTGAAGAATATTATAAAATGTATGTAGAAAATTACTCAGAAGAAGATGCCTATTTTGATGAATCGTATTATAATTTAGGTATGATGTATTATAATAAAGGTGATTTAAAAAACTCTAAATTGACATTAAAAAAACTAGTTAATAAGGTTCCTAATAGTATGTATAATAACTCAAAGGTAAAGGAAATTTTAAAAGAGGAATAAAAAAATAACTAAGAAAAATAAATTATTTTATTTTAAAATAATTTGTTTATAATATATTGACATACTATTTTAAAAAATTTAAAATAGTAATTATAAAATGAGGAGGGATAAAAATGGAGTTTGAAAAAGGAAGTATTTCAATTCATACAGAAAATATTTTTCCTATAATTAAAAAATGGTTATATTCTGATAAGGACATATTTATAAGGGAGCTTATCAGTAATGCATGTGATGCAGTAAGTAAACACAAAAGACTTATATCATTAGGAGAAATATCAGAAAATAATCCATCAGATTATAAAATTACTGTATCTGTAAATAAAGGTGAGGGTACACTTAAATTTATTGATAATGGAATAGGTATGACTGAGGAAGAAATAAAAAAATACATAAACCAAGTTGCCTTTTCAGGTGCAGAAGATTTCTTTAATAAATATAAGGATAAAATGGAAGAGTCAAATGACATAATAGGTCATTTTGGGTTAGGATTTTATTCTGCATTTATGGTGTCTAAAAAAGTACAAATAGATACACTTTCATATATGGAAGGAGCAACTCCTGTAAGATGGATATCTGAAGGTGGTACAGAATATGAAATATCTGAATCAGATAGTAGACATGACAGAGGAACTACGATAACACTATTTATTGATGATGATAGTAAGGAATTTTTAGATGAATTTACTGTAAGAGGAATAATAAACAAATACTGTTCTTTCCTACCAGTAGAGATATATTTAGAAGATGTTGAAAGGTTAGAAAGAGAAGCTAAGGAAGCTGAAGAAAAAGCTAAAAAGCAAAAAGAAGATGGAAAAGAAGAAGAAGTTATAGATGCAAAGGTAATTGAACCATTAAATGATACTAATCCTTTATGGCTTAAATCTCCAAAGGATTGTACTGATGATGAGTATAAAGAGTTTTATAGAAAAGTATTCAATGTATTTGATGAACCTTTGTTTTGGATACATCTAAATGTTGATTATCCTTTCAATTTAAAGGGTATACTTTATTTCCCTAAATTAAAAAATGAATTTGAATTGACAGAAGGAAAAGTAAAATTATATAACAATCAGGTCTTTGTAGCTGACAACATAAAAGAAGTTATACCAGAGTTTTTACTTTTATTAAAAGGTGTAATAGATTGCCCAGATTTACCACTAAATGTATCAAGAAGCTTCTTACAAAATGATAGAGATGTAAGTAAAATTTCTAAACATATAATTAAAAAAGTAGCAGATAAGTTAAAATCTCTTTGTAAAAATCAAAGGGAAGAATACAACAAGTTCTGGTATGATATACAAATATTCATTAAATATGGTTGTTTAAAAGATGAGAGCTTCTATGAAAAAGTGAAAGAATGTATATTATTTAAAACTATTGATGATGAGTATATAACACTTCAAGATTATTTAGAAAAATGTAAAGAAAAACATGAAAATAAAGTATTCTATGTAAGTGATAAAGAGCAACAATCACAATATATAAAATTATTTAAGGAATATGACCTAAATGCTGTGGTATTAAATTCATCAATAGATACTCATTTTATTTCATTTATGGAATACAAAGAAAATGGTGTTAAATTCAACAGAATAGATGCAGACCTTTCTGATGTATTAAAAGACAAAAATGAAAATAAAGATAGTGAAGAAAATAAAGAAGAGATAGCTAAGATAGAAGGGTTATTTAAAGAAGCTGTCGGAGAAAGAGTGAAAAATTATTCTGTAGAGGGATTAAAAAACGAAGAAACTCCAGCTATGATTTTAGTATCTGAACAATCTATTAGAATGGCAGAAATGCAGTCAAGATTTGCTGGAATGGATTTAGGAATGAGCTTTGAGGAAGAAAAAACTCTTGTAATAAATGAAAACAGCCCGATTATCAAAAAATTAGTTTCTCTTAAAGATGATGAAGAAAAGAAAGATAAAGTAGCACTTATATGTAATCAAATAGCTGATTTAGCTTTACTTTCTAATAAAGAATTAAAGCCAGGAGAATTAGATTCATTTGTACAAAGAAGTAATAAACTTATGAATATGTTAATAGAGTTATAGACTTAAAATATAGGAAAATAAAGTTTAAAAAATTTGTATGATACAAAAATGAAAAGAGTTGTCTTAAGATGATTGAAATTATCTTTAGATAACTCTTTTTTATTTTTATAATTTTTAGTTAAGTTTTAATCATTTAATGGTACTTCAGCAAGAAATATATTTGATTAAATAGAGTTAACTTGATATGAAATAAAATAATACATATAATTAAGTAAAAGATTATTTTATAAATTATGTTTCAATACATAATTATACTTTTATTAAAAAATAAAGTTATTACTAAAGTAGAAAAATAGGAGGTTTTAGCATGAATTTTAATTATAGTTTGCCAGTAAATATTTTATTTGGAAGAGGAAGAATTAATGATGTAGGAATAGAAGTATCTAAATATGGTAAAAAAGTATTAATTGTAACTGGGAAAAACAGTACAAAGAAAACAGGGTTACTTGATAAGACAATAGATTTGCTAAAAGGTGCTAAAGTAGAATATGAAGTTTTTGATAGAGTAGAGCAAAATCCTCTTATAACTACTATATATGCAGGCGTAGAAGCTATAAAAGAAACTGGTTGTGATTGTGTTTTAGGTCTTGGTGGTGGAAGTATAATGGATGCAGCTAAAAGTATAGCTTTTTCTTATAAAAATCCAGGTGATTTAAATGATTACATATTTGGAATTAAACAAGGTGAAGAGGCCCTACCTATAGTTTTAGTTCCAACAACATCAGGCACAGGTAGTGAAGGGAATTGTTTTGCAGTGCTTACAAATTCAGATACTAAAGATAAAAAATCTATAAAAAAGAATAGCATGTATGCAAAAGCCTCAATAATTGACCCAGAGCTTATGGTAACAATGCCAAAACATATAATTGCATCAGTTGGATTTGATGCACTTGCTCACAACATAGAAGCATATCTTTCTAATGGAAGAAATCCTCTTGCAGATGTACAGGCTATCTATGGGATTGAACTTATATCAGAAAGCTTAGTAAATGTATACAATAATTCTGATGATTTAGAAGCTTGGGAGAAAATAACACTTGCAAGCACTATTGGTGGGATGACAATTGGTACAGCTGGAACAACTCTTCAACATGGAATGGAGCATCCTGTAAGTGGTCTTAAAGATGTAATGCATGGAAAAGGGCTTGCAGCTTTAACACCAACTATTGTAGAAAGTTCATGGGATAGTGATATTGAAAGGTTTGGAAATATATCAAAAATATTGGGTGGAACTTGTGCAGAAGATTGTTCAGGTGCAGTTAAAAATTTCCTTAAAAAGATAGATTTAGATATAAAGCTAAGTGACTTAGGTATTGTAAAATCAGATATTGATTGGTTAACTGATAACTGTATGAAAATATCTGCTACAAATATTAAGAGACATCCAAAGACTTTTAATAAGGAACAAATAAGAGAAATATACTATAAATCTTTGTAAATTAAATTTATAAATTAAATTTTAGATAAAAATTGGTTGTGTTAGTTGTTATAAGTAAATAAACTTGTAATTAGTTAATGCAAAAAAATAAATTTATCTCAAATGTTTATTTTACTTTCTGATAAATAAAGAAACTTAAAAAGGGGAAGATTAACTAAGTAATATTTTATAAAAATCTTCATTTTAAAAACTTTAAGTAGAGGTGAAATAAATGTTTAATCCTAAAAGAATAATATTTGAAAAGGGTAGCTTAGATACTGATATTGGGAAAAACATATATGATAAATTTAAGGATAAAAAAGATGTAGAAATAATTAAGATATCATCAAATAGGATTAAGGAACATATCCCAGGAGAAAATTTATATGAACAATATAGAAATGGAAAACAAACCATGGTAGTTGGTACTAGGAAAAGCTTAAAATTTCAAACATGTAAACCTTCTGCTAATTATCAATTACCACTTGTCAGTGGATGCATGGGAAGATGTGAATATTGTTATTTAAACACACAACTAGGTGATAAACCCTTTATAAGGGTGTTTGTAAATATAGATGAGATACTTGAACAAACAAAGAAGTATATTGAAGATAGAAAACCACAAGTAACCATATTTGAAGGAGCAGCTACATCAGACCCTGTTCCAGTAGAGCCATATACTAATTCATTGAAAAAGACAATAGAGTTTTTTGGAAAAGAAGAAAAGGGAAGATTTAGATTTGTTACTAAATACAGTGATGTAGATAGCTTGTTGGATGCTGAGCATAATAACCATACAGAGATAAGATTTAGCATAAATACACCTAGAATTATAGATGGACATGAGCATTATACAGCTTCTGCAAAGAAAAGAATAGAATCAGCTGTAAAGCTTGCAAAAGTTGGATATCAGATTGGATTTATAATAGCTCCTGTGTTTTTATATGAAGGTTGGGAAGAGGAGTATAGAAGTCTGATTAGAAGTATAAAAGAAGCTCTTCCAAAAGATTTTGATAGAAAAATTATATTTGAAGTTATATCTCATAGATATACAACTAAAGCTAAAAATAGAATATTAGAAATTTATCCAGACACATTATTGCCAATGGAAAATGATGATAGAAAGTTTAAATATGGTCAATTTGGATATGGAAAATATGTATATACTAAAGAGCAGTTGGATGATATGAAGGAATTTTTTAGTAAAGAAATAAATACAGTGTTTAAAAACAATTTAATAAAATATATAATATAGCAAATCTTCAAATAAGATTTGCTATATTTTATTTTTACTGCAATACTTTATGTTTACAATAAAATATTGTAATTGTCATATAGCCTATTATTAATATTACAATATTTAACATAGAGTAGAGAACTAATAACCACTTATGATATTACTTAGAAGTGGGAGAATACTTGTCTAAAGATAAGTTAAATAAGTTTAAATAATCTTGTTGGTAAGTATTGTAAAGATTAAAAAAGGCACTGTATATCAAGAAGAATTTTTATGATTTTGATAATATAAATATAGAAGCTTAAGATAACTATAAGGAGGAATTATAATATGCATGCATGGGAATCCATTCAAACTACACTAGACTTGATAGAAGAAAGGTTATCAGAAGAAATATCTATTGATGATTTAGCAAATGCAGCTAATTTATCACCATTTTATTATCAACGATTATTTAAAAGGTTAGTTAATAAGACCGTAATGGAATATATAAAGCTTCGTCGCCTTGCAAAAGCTTCAGAATACTTAGCAGAAAATAAAAATCGTATACTTGATGTAGCTTTAAATTTTGGATTTGATAGCCATGAGACATTTACACGTGCTTTTAAAAAAGCATATGGATTAACTCCAGAGGAATATAGAGCAAATCCAGTAAAACTTAATCAATTTGTTAAGCCAGAATTAATTTTAAATTATGTTATGGTTGATGAAGGTGTGCCACTGATTGCCGATGATATAGTAATTGAAGTAACTCGCAGAAGATTGAGTAACTCAAGGACTTTTATTGGAATAGAAAAAGAAATACCTATTTGCCAGTTGATGGGTGGTGAGACAACTGGCATAGCGATAGCAAAGGAATTATGGATGAAACTTGGAAGTCAAAAACACAATATACCAAATAAAATCCCAGGTGGAAATGAATTTGCTGCTCTTTATATGGGAAGTGCAAAAGAAGGTAATTGTATGTATATGGCAGGTATAGAAGTGGAGCCAGGTACATTGGTGGAAGGATATAGTATTTTTGAGTTACCTGCTAAAGAATATTTAGTGTGTGGATTTGAAGCAGAAAATTTTAATGAGTTAGTTGATTCAGCTGTTTTTAAAGCGGATAAGTTTATGGAAAGATGGATGAAGAATCATAATTTAATAGCCACTGATTTTGCGATTGAAATGTATTATCCTACTACACCTGAAGTGGCATATATGGAACATTGGACTATTCCAGTGTCTATTGAACAATAGAAAGGGTGATGAATATGGATTGGCAAGATATGTTTTTTCAAGATAATAAACCAACACCTGAACAAATCAAAGCGTTTATAAATAGTCCATTATGGGACAATCTAAATAATGCTTTGACTTCAACTTATGATGTAGAGCCTAAGCTTGAATATAGTAAATGTTCAATGCAAAGAGGTTGGAATGTAAAATACAAAAAAAGAGGTAAATCATTATGTACTTTATATCCACAAGAAGGTTCTTTTAAAGCTTTAGTCATTGTAAATGAGAGTAATAGAGTGGAGGTTGACTTATTTATTAATACTTGTTGTGATTATATCAAACAAATATACAGTGAGATAGATTTTTTTAAGGGTAGTAAGTGGTTAATGATTCAAATAGATAATACATCTGTGTTGAATGATACACTTGAACTGATTAAATTTAGAGCTTAATATATAAAACAGGATGACTTATATACTCATCCTGTTTTATATATTAACTTTTAAAAAATATTTAAAATATAATATGGTAGATACACCATTTCAAATTCTTAATTATTTTTCTAAGCAATATAGTTTTAATTTTATCATCTATTAATTGTAATATTGAAATTATTTAGTTTTTTATAAAATTATAATTTAAACTAAAAATTTTTGTAAACGTACTATAAATGGCTCAATCAATATAAAAGTAATTTAGAACTTGAAAACATTAAATTAGCAGCTTTGATAACTAAGATATATGAAGAAAAGAATGGGTTTTTTTGGCTCTTTAAGGATGACTCTGCAGTTAAACTGAGAGTATAAACTTAATGTCAATCACAAGAGAGTGTACAGACTAATGAGAGGCGTAGGTTTAAGGTCTGTTTGTAGAAAAAAGAAATTCAGTTATGTTAAATGTACACCAGAAGTAATCGCTGGAAATGTATTAAGTAGAAAATTTAGTGCAGATAAAACCTCTTAAAAATGGTTAACAGATGTAACTGAATTTAAATTAACCAATGGGATGAAGGTCTATTTAAGTGCAATTCTAGATTTAGGCGATAGAAGTATAATTTCATATGTAACAATAACTTGGTGTTCGAAACTTTTGATAAAGCAATAGAACTATATCCAAATGCAAAACCTATTTTTACATGTTTTAACTGTATAAAACAGTGGGTACAGTTCACGAAAGAGTAGCTTTAGTTTTGAACTAAAAGTTAAGTTCAAAAAGAATAATCAATAATTTCTGGACTCTACTCTACAACAATAAAGTATAGTCCTTCTTGATTTTTATTATACCACAAAATGTAAAATAACGATTAGATTTTGAAGAGCTACTTCTATATCCATATTTAAATTTATGAAGTCCTTTATTAGATTGATTTTTGCCGATTTAACTGTTCTATATAAATTAAACTAAGAAATTATTTTACTTAAAATAAAGTAAGGTATGTATTATTTTTATTATACCATAAAACATAAAATGGCTATTTTTAGATTGATATAAATATATAATAATCTGTTTTAGATAAGAATGAGCTAAAAATTAAATGTAGAAATATTATTTTAAAAACCACTTTTTTACATCTAATGAAAAGTGGTTTTTAAAATGAGCAAATTATTAAAATTTACATAAAAAGTAATTTTATTTTACTTATATACCATAAGGACTACTCTTATATATATTAAAACAGGTATTTTATCAATATTATGGACAAATATAAAAAGCCTCTATGTCTAGAGATTTATGTATTTATAGACTAGTTAGAACTTTCATCATAGTTATTAGTTTTGTACTCTCTAGTAAATAAGAATGGTAAAAACAATATAGCATCAACTAGAATACTCCATAATAGTGATTCTAATGTAAATATAGATTCGGTACCTCCTTTAAGTATAATATAAACATTGTTATTTACTAAGTGGATTAATATTGGTGCCCAAAGGTTTTTGGTCTTCATATAGGTATATCCTAAAAATATTCCTATAAAGGTACAATATGATATATGGGAAATAACACAATAAAATGGGGTTTCGGGACTGTACAAAGTGACACAAAGAGGAAAATGCCAAATTCCCCATATAAAACCTAAAATTAATACACCAAATTTTTTGCCATAAATCTTTTGTAGTCTAGGTTGAAGAAAGTATCTCCATCCAAATTCTTCTCCAAAAAATAAATTAAAACCAAAACATAAATTTATAATTATATTTATAAATACTGTGAAAAATTTATTTACAATATTAATTGATAAACCTTCTTTATCAATAACACTTCTAACTATAATTAATATCAAGAATATTAATAGAATACCTAAAACTTTTTTGAAATTTTTACTTAAAGATAAATTTAAAACTTCAAATTGAAATTCATTGTAAAGAACAACCGCTAAAAGATAAAAAGATGTTAATGTATCTATTGTTGAAGAAATAATACTACTATGGATTAAAAATGTTTCAGCTATAGATATTACTATTCTCACAATTGTAGTTATAGCAAAAAACTTTAAAAATTTATCCACTGTTGAATCAAACTTGTAATTAGAAACT
The DNA here is from genome assembly GCF_020658175.1 of Clostridioides sp. ES-W-0018-02. Lineage (NCBI taxonomy): Bacteria > Bacillati > Bacillota > Clostridia > Peptostreptococcales > Peptostreptococcaceae > Clostridioides > Clostridioides sp. ES-W-0018-02. The sequence continues at coordinate 191,388 of NZ_JACVVY010000005.1, forward strand.
TTTTTTAGGACAACAATTGCTGAAAATGCAGGAATATACATAAATAATACGGAGAAGCTTGATATAAGTTCACTATTATTTGGTTTTGATATTGACCAAAATAAAAATATTGATGTAAAAGCAATCAGTAAAAAATTTATTAATAAGAAATAGTTTATTTCTTTTTTTATTATTTTGATATTATTTGACATATTAATTCCCCTTATCTTAAATTTTAAAATTATATATAATAACAAATTTTATATAGAAATAAATATATATAGCAAATATTGAAAACTAACAAAAATATTTTTATATATTATTAAAGAACTAAAAAAAAGTTTGTAATGATTGTATATTATATGATTAAGTTATTTTTCGACATTCCTTACAATTAAGTCCGCATGTGTTTTTCTCCTGCATATTAATAGCGCCCCAATTAGCAAATTGTTGTAAAATAGGCACAATACTTTTGCCTTTACTTGTCAATGTATATTCAACTTTTGGAGGAATTTCATTGTATTGTTTACGATGAACAATACCATCAGACTCTAAATCTTTTAATGATTGAGCTAGCATAGTATTTGTAATTCCATCTAATTTTCTTTTTATACTACTATACCTAATTGGATTATCAACTGCTAACATACATATAATAGGCAATTTCCACTTTCCACCAACAATATCTAATGCGTAACGTATAGGGCAAGTTAATCCTTCAGCATTTTCAGTTATATTATTTTTATTATCCAAACTCATTTTAATTCACTCCTCAATTCCAATAGTATCTTTTTTATACTTTATCAGAAAAAACTGCATACTTGTTTTTTTCTTATTTTATATTAAAATTATATCAAAGGATAATCCTTAATACAAGTATTTAAAAGGGGTGTAGTAATTATGAAAGTATTAGAATTTTTGAACAAAGCAGGAGTTTATTATTTAGCAACAGTTGATGAGAACAATCAAGCACATGTGCGTCCTCTAGGATTTGTTATGGAATATGATGGCAAACTTACATTTTGCACATCTAATCAAAAAGATATGTTTAAGCAACTTATTTTTAATCCAAAGGTTGAACTTTGCTGTATAGACCAAAAACTTAATACTCTACGTATTTTGGGTGAAGCAGTATTTGTTACATCAAAAGAAACACAAGCTAAGGCACTTGAAATAATGCCAAGTTTAGGTCAGATGTACTCTGTAGGAGACGGTAAGTTTGAAATATTCTCTATTGATAAGGCAAAAGTTAGTTGTTGTTCAATGAGTGGTAAAAAGATTGATGTAGAGCTTTAATTATAATAGAATCGACATTCATATTGAAAATAAAGAAAACGATATTACTGAAATGTCGATAAATTTAACTTAAATTCAATAAAAAAGATTTTTAAATAGTGAATGTATAAAAATATTTAGTTATTAGAGTTGTATTTCAACAATGACATATTGTCTTGAATAATTACATAATAAAAATAAGAACAATTAAAATTTGTTTTCTGATGAAGTAAACTTTCTTTAAAAAAATATTTTAACTACGAGTGACTTTTCTTAAATATGAAGAAAATATGATAATTATAAAAAATTGCTACTTATTATTTGTATATTTTTTCATATAAATAATAAGTAGCATAACTTTATAAATTAATAGTGATAGAATATAAACTAATAGATAAGATATAATTTTAAAAGGAGTGATATAAAATGAGCAAATATAGTTCTTTATGGGAATATGTCAAGAAAAATGGTAATCAATCATTTAAATTAACTTTTGAAGAAATAAAAGATATTGCAGGAATAGAGATAGACCATTCGTTTTTAAAATATAAAAAAGAATTAAATGAATATGGATATCAAGTAGGAAAAATCTCTTTAAAAGAGAAGTCTGTTATTTTTAATAAAATTGATTAATATATTAATAATTACATATAATAAAATAATTTGTATTGACTAACATTAAAATTAAAAATAAAGTAAATCTTATATAAGACTTACTTTATTTTTAGTTGATGCCTTTTTAAGGTTTATACTATAAGGTATATATAAAACTGCACCTATTAAAAATGTTATAATTTCTGTTACTGTCATAGACCATATTAGCCCATCAAGTCCATAAAAATAATTAAGCAATATTACTATAGGTATATACAATCCACCTTGGCTTATAGACATTATACCTGTTTCAATGCCTTTTCCTGATGCTTGATATATTGTCATAAATAAAGATGTAACTCCATTGAATAAGGCAGATACTAACATAGCTACCAATACATACGTTCCTATTTCAATAACTGACGTATCAACTGAGAATGTTTGTATTACTTGGGTTCTAAATATATAAACAACTCCTGAAAATACAACTGCGATTACAAATATGAATAAAGCAGAATACTTTATACTTTCCTTTAAACGAGGTATATTCTTATTAGAAAAATTATATGCTATAAGTGGCATTACACCTAAAACAATACCCATAACAAAGAATTCTGGAATTTGAGCAATTCTAAGTGCTATACCAAAACTAGCAACTATGTTATTTCCATATTGCATAGAGTAGTTATTGGATAATAATGTGGTCACAATTAAGAAAGAGCATTGGATTAATTGGGATACACCAACTTTATATATTTCAACTTGACTGTTTATGCTGATTTTTATGTAATGTAAAAACCCTCTAAGGTTCTCGCTTTTAACATTTAAATACCAAACATAATAAGCACTAGATGCAATGTTAGAAAGTATCATTGATAATGCAGCACCATACACATGCATATTAAGAACTAGTATAAATAAAACATCTAATATGATACTAACTATTACACTTACAAACATACCATACATAGATTCTTTTGATGCACCTTCAGACCTTACAATTTGTTCAAGAGAGAAGTTCAATATAATAGAAAATCCGCCAACAAATAGTGTAATTGCATATTGTTTTGTATATTCAAATGTAGTCATATCGGAACCTAATAATCTAATAATAGGATTCATTAGTAAGTAGCCAATTAGACCTATCAATAGACCTGTTATAATACTTGCATAAAAAGTATATCCAGCAATTTTCTTGGCTTCATCACTATTATTTTGTGCAATTAGCCTAGTTATGAATGTACTACCACCAACGCCAAACATATTTCCAAAAGCCATTAGAATTGTAAATATAGGGAGTCCCAATGTTATTGCACTAAGCATAGCTGTGTCATGAACTAAACCTATAAAGTAGGCATTAATTACATTATAGATAGTTCCAGCTGACATTCCTATCATCATAGGAATAGATAAATAAAGAATAGTTTTTTTTATTGGTTCTTCTTTTAAATATTTAATGTTTGATTTTTCATTTTCCATGTTATCCTCCTAAATAATATGATTTATAATGATAAGGCACCTTATGAAATATATTATACAGGTACCTTAATAATTTTGCAACATATTTATTAAGGTACCTGTATATTTATTTTATATTTAGACAACATATGGATTTAAAAATGAGGTTTTTGAAAATAGGAGTTATTTTAATGAATATGGAATGTAGGGTATTAAAGAGATGTATAAGACTTTAAAATAAATAAAAGAGTAAAGTGATAAGATAATAAATATCTAACCATTTACTCTTTTTGTTTTATTTATTTAACTCTTTTTATTTTGAGTTTTAGAAGTGAATAAAATATACAATAACTATGGTTTCTTTTATATTTTATGACTACAATACATTTTATTCAAAGTAAAATAAATCTTCAAATTTTTTATCTAGAGCTATACATAAAATAAGTGCTAATTTTGCTGTTGGATTAAACTGACCTGTTTCTATTGAACTAATAGTGTTTCTTGACACGCCGACCATTTCAGCTAGCTGACTTTGAGATAATTTTTTCTCTGTTCTTGCTATTTTTAAGTGATTTTTTAATATTAATTCTTCATTCATATTGCTTACCTTAATGATGATAAAACAAAATTAGTTAATGAGAATATAGTTGTAATTAAGAAACCAATAGCCAAAATTAAATTCTTTTTTTCATGTGTGAATTGGTATTTTGCTATATTTTCAGCAAGACCAAATGTCCAAAATAAAGCAGATACTGCATCACTCTTTTGTCCAATAAAGGCGTTAAATATTACAATGAAAGCGAAGACACATATGAAAATTGAATATCCTATTTTTCTGCCTTTATTTTCAATATACTCTAAGCCTTCATCTTTAGTGGATTGACGACTCTTACTTAAAATTTCTTCTTTATTCATGTAAGATACCTCCTATTTGGATGCCAAGTTTACTTGGTACTTTTATTATACTTATGACAAGTTTACTTGTCAAGAACTTTGACAATAAAACTTGAAATGAGTATAATAAAAATCAATAAAAAAAGACAAACTTAATTAAATTAAAAATGTCTTTTTTATTGAAATACTATAATAATATTCTATTGAACTAATAACCAAATTTAAACTTAGAATCTAACATACAGTCTTTATTATCTTAGCAGGGATACCTGCAACCACAGTATTTGGAGGTACATCATTTGTGACTACTGCTCCTGCAGAAACAACAGTATTTTCACTTACTGTAATATCTGGCATAATCATTGCTCCTGCACTTAATCAAGCATTCCTCTTTATAACTATGGGTGTAGACACAGTGGAATGTCTTTCTGAGGGCTCTAAAGGAGGGTTTATTGTTATAAGATTTACCTTAAGGTCCAATCAGTACATCATCTGCAATCGTAATTCCACTTCTATCCATGAATGTACAAGCATGGTTAATAAATACATCCTTTCCAACTCTTATATTTTCTCCAAAATCTGTATAAAATGGTGGTATTAAATATAGGCTTTCATCAACATTAACACCTGTAAGTTTAGAAAACAATTCCCTTATTTCTTTTTTAGTATGATATGATTTATAAACTGTATAATATCTCTACATAAAACTCATTATGTTTTACTCAATTCTTAAATAGAGTATACTACTTGGAGTTAACTACAACACAAGCCTTTTTTTATTATTTAAGAATAAATAATTAATTTTTATTAAAAAATCTATAATTAAATATTAATATTAGTATTGTTCATATAGAATGATTCATCATGTATGTAAACTAAAGTTTACATGTTTCAAACTTTGCTTTGTAGAACCATTGAGTTTAATACTTTATAATTGAAATATAATTATTTTTACATTGAAAGGAGTTTAATATATGAATTTAGGAGACAAGATTACAAAACTAAGAAAGAAATATAATTATTCTCAAGAATTGTTGGCTGAAAGACTAAATGTATCTAGACAAACTATTAGCAAGTGGGAATTAGGGCAAGCTAAGCCAGACTTAGAAAATATAAAAAATATATCAAAGCTATTTAATATTACTTATGATTACTTAATCGATGAAAGTAATTTATGTTCTAAAGATGTAACTGATAATATTAGTAAGGATGTTGACTGGACAAAAGCATGGAGCTCTAAGTATCCTATTTTAGAAACATATGTTGACATAGAAGGGATAGAAAAGTATCAAATAGCTATTGAAGAATTATATTCAAGATTTGAAAAGGAATACAGGATGAGCAATGAGAATAATGTACTCATATTAAAAGATATTTTATACAAGACGTTTAAAAAACATGATAAATAAAAAATATATTTGGATATATTCATATGTGGTTTTGTATAAAAATGTGGAAATGATTGGAATAAATAAAAAATTATATAAATTGAATTTAAAAATATATTTAAGCAGGTATCTAAGATACCTGCTTATTTGTTTCTCTATGGTTGATTTTTTCATCAAAAGTCAACTTCAAATCGCTTGTTAGGTTTATGGATTTAAGGATATAATTATACAAAGGAGGTGTTGATATGAATGAATTAAACATTGCAAAAACACTAATTTTAAAGCGTAAAGAAAAAGGAATTACACAAGATGAACTTGCAAATTATATAGGTATCTCTAAAGCTTCTGTGTCTAAATGGGAAACTGAGCAAAGTTATCCTGATATCACTTTTTTACCACAACTCGCGACATATTTCAACATTACAGTTGATGAATTAATTTGCTACGAACCACAAATGATTAAGGAAGATATTAATAAACTATATCAGCGATTGTGTAAAGATTTTACTGTTAAACCATTTGATGAAGTTATGGATGAAATAAGAGAAACCATAAAAAAATATTATTCATGCTTTCCTTTGATTTATCAGATGGGTATTTTGATAATTAATCATTATGATCTTGTAGATGAAGAAAAACGTGAACTATTAATTAGTGAAGCATTAGAAATTTTTATTCGAATACGAGGAACAAGTGATGATATAGAAATTTGTCGTCAGTCAAAAGGTATGGAGGCAACTTGTTATATCTTGTTAAATCAACCTATAGAAGTTATTGATTTATTTCAAGATAGCAATTTTCCCATGGTAAATGAAAGCATACTTCTTGCACAGGGACAAATGATGAATGGTCAAACTAATGAAGCTAATGAAACGTTACAGATTGGAGCATATCAGAATCTTACATTATTAGTTCAAGATTTAGTGGGACTTCTGCAAAACTCAGATAAATCACAAATTGAAGAAATAGAAAGACGTATTTTAATAATTTCAGATACATTTGACCTTAATGAATTATCTCCTGGTGTTATGTTTTCTGTATATTTGACTCAGATACAAATGAATTTAATACATGGAAATACTAAAGGAGCTATTAAGTCGTTACAAAGATATGTAGATTTGGCAATAAGTGATATATATCCAATTATGCTACATAGTGATGACTTTTTTAATCATATTGATTGCTGGATTTCTGAGATTGGAACAGGTATTACACGTGATGATACAATTGTAAAGGCAGGTATTGTTGCTGCTATTAAGAATAATCCTATGTTCTCTGTATTAAATGAGAACAAAGAATACAGATTTCTTATAGAAAAATTATCTTTATTGGAGGAATAAGATTATGGAAAATTTAATGGAATATCTACCACTTTTACTTCCTGTTATTATTTTAAATTTAATACTTGTAATTACTGCACTTATTCATATAATAAAACATCCAAATTATAAAATTGGTAATAAGGCAATATGGATTATTTTAGTGCTATTTATAAGTATAATAGGTCCAATTTTATATTTCACTATAGGAAGAGGTGATGAATGATGAATATTGTTTCAATAAATGGGTTATCAAAAAGTTTTGGTAATCGAAAGATAATAGATAAGCTAAATCTTACTGTACCAGAAGGGTCAGTATTTGGATTTGTAGGTAAGAATGGTGCAGGCAAGACTACAACAATGAAAATGGTGCTTGGGTTACTTGAAGCAGATAGTGGAACTATAAATGTTTTTGGTGAGAAGGTGACTTATGGAAGAACAAGTTCTAATCGCCATGTAGGTTATCTACCTGATGTTCCAGAGTTTTATAACTATATGAGACCACTTGAATATCTTTCTCTTTGTGGAGAAATCACAGGGCTTTCAAAACAAGAAATAAAGTTAAGAAGTGAAGAGTTGTTGACACTTGTGGGACTTGGAAATGAAAAGAAACGAATAGGTGGATTTTCTCGTGGAATGAAGCAACGTCTTGGGATAGCTCAAGCATTACTTTCACGCCCTAAATTACTTATTTGTGATGAACCAACAAGCGCACTTGACCCTGTTGGGAGAAAAGAAATATTAGATATTATGTTTAAAATCAAAGACTCAACAACTGTAATATTTTCAACACATATACTGTCTGATGTTGAAAGAATTTGTGACCATGTAGCTATATTAAATAACGGAAGCATTGCTCTTAGTGGTACACTTTCAGAAATAAAAAGTATGCACGGAAAAGATAGACTTTTATTGGAATTTTCAAGTAATGATGAAATCCAAGCATTTAAGTCTAGTAGTAGCATTAAATCCTTACTTAAAGATTCAGAAGAGACTAATATGGAAATTATTTTCCATGGTAAAGATATAAAATCAATACAACAAACAGCCATATCTACACTTGCAGAAATGAATCTTTGTCCAATAAAGATGGAATTAATAGAATTGTCACTTGAAAATTTATTTTTGGAGGTAGTAAAGTGAGAGAATACATAGCATTTACAAAAAAAGAATTTGTAGAGAACGTAAGAAATTATAAATTATTTAGTTTGATTATTTTATTTTTAATATTTGGAATAATGAGTCCTCTTTCTGCTAAATTTATGCCAGACTTGATTGCTCATTTTGCCCCAACTTTAAAAGTTACTGCTCTACCAACTGCTTTAGATTCTTGGACACAGTTTTCTGGCAATATTTCTGGTCTTGGAATGAGTTTAACTCTAATTATTTTTTGTAATATTTTATCAAACGAATATTCTAAAGGGACACTTGTCATTATGTTGACTAAAGGATTGTCACGTTCGTCTGTAGTATTGTCTAAATTTTCTATTGCAGTAATTATTATGACCATTGGTTTCTGGCTGAGCTTTTTATGTACTTATGGTTATACAATGTATTTTTGGCCAACTGCAAATCTTAATCATGTTGTATTTTCAGCATTTAACTTATGGATAATTGGTATTATGTATATTACTATATTAATTCTTGGATGTGTACTATTTAGACCAGCATTTGCAAGTGTATTACTTGTATTAGTAGTAACTCTTGTTTTGAGTTTAATTTCTATTCCTAAACAGGTTGCACCTTATACGCCTAATTTCATATTATCAAAAAATATAGATTTGATTTCAGGTAAAGTGACAGCTCCAGAATTTATTATTCCAATCATTGTAACAATTATTATTTCGATAGTGTGTCTGTTATCAGCTGTTATTTTATTTAATAAAAAACCAGTTTAATGATATCTTTATTATAAATGTAAATAGCACTGTATTGTGTAAAAATATACTTAGTAATATATAAGAATATATCTAAGTAAAAAAGACTTGAACTTAAGTTTCAAGTCTTTTTTTGTTTTAGTCGTACTCATTATATTTTATAATAATTAAATTATTAGCTTAAGGAATTGTTTAAAAATAAAAAAGGAGATAGATTATAATCTAGTGATTATCAGTTATTTAAGATATGCTATAGTATATAGAGCCTAAACTAATAAAGAATTAAAAAATGTAGTAAGGAGTTAAAATAATATTGTTTTTATTAAATAAAGATAAGAATCTTTAATTGTGGTAAAATATACTAAAAAATTACTTTAAAAGTGATAAAATTAATTCAAGTAAATATTTTAAAGGGGTGTAGATATGGAAAAGTCAAAAGTATATTTTTGTGACTTATACTCAAATTCGCAAAATAAAAATGTGCCAAACAATGTAAAAAGATTATTTGATACAGCAGGATTCAAAGATTTAATAGAAAAGAATGACCAAGTAGCAATCAAACTTCACTTTGGAGAAAAAGGAAATACTACATATATGAGTCCTGTAGCAGTTAGACAAGTGGTTGATAAGATTAAAGATTGTGAAGGAAAGCCATTTTTAACAGATACAAATACATTATATACAGGGAGTAGAACAAATTCTGTAGACCATCTTACAACAGCTATAGAAAATGGTTTTGCCTATGCAGTGGTAAATGCGCCAGTAATAATTGCAGATGGATTGTACAGTAGAAATTATGAAAATGTACAAATAGATAAAAAACATTTTGAAAGTGTGAAAATAGGTGGCGAAATTTATAATTCTTCTGCAATGATAGTAATGAGTCATTTTAAAGGTCATGAAGCAGCAGGTTTTGGAGGAGCATTAAAAAATTTAGCTATGGGGTGTGCAAGTGCAGCAGGAAAGCAAATGCAACATTCTGATGTTACGCCAGTAGTAAAAGAGAAGAAGTGTGTAGGATGTGGAAAATGTGTTAATTCTTGTCCTACAAAAGCTATAAGTATAGTAGATAAGAAGGCAATTATAGATTCTGATGTGTGTTATGGATGTGGAGAATGTCCAACTGTCTGTCCAACTAGAGCAGTAACTATACAATGGGAAAGTGACTCAGATGTATTTGTTGAAAAGATGGCAGAATACGCTTATGGAGCAGTATCAAACAAAAAAGATAAGGTAGGATATATAACTTTTGTTATGAATGTGACTCCACTTTGTGATTGTGTGCCTTGGTCAGGTAGACCGATTGCACATGATATAGGAATATTAGCATCAACAGACCCAGTAGCTATTGAACAAGCATGCTATGATTTGGTTTGTAAGGAAATGGGTCATGATGTGTTTAAACATGAGCATCCTCATGTAAATGGAACTAGAATAATAGACTATGCGTGTGAAATGGGAATGGGAAATAAAGAATATGAATTAATAAAATTATAAGAATAGTAGGACTTAAATGCATATAATTATTGTAAGAGAAATTTAAAAGTATCAAAGGAGTATGCATTTATGAAAATTTACTATGAGAAAGAAAATAGCAAGAAAGCTAATGTAAACAATATTCCAAGTGTATTTGCATTTAATTTTCTAAGAAACTTTTTAACTAGCAAAGAGTATGAGGAAACTAGAAAAGAATATTTTATAAATAATCTAACAAAAAGTCAGGTTAATCAAGCTATGAAGGATTTAAAATGGCTATTTAGAGAGTATGAAGGTTTAGAGGTTGTTACAATAGAAAGCTTGGATGGAGTTAAGACAAGGATGGTTTTATAAATTAATAAGAATGATTCTTTAATAAAAAATACTGTTTTAATAATGATACGTATAAGATATTATACAAATACTATTTTAGAACAGTATTTTTTTTTCGTAATAGTAAACCTATATATAAAATAAAGTTGACCAATAAATGTTGTCTATGTAATACTATATATAATAAGTAAACTATATAAAAAATATAAGTTGACAAATAGGAGGATATATGGAAAAATACATAGTCAAATTAAAAAATAAAATATTGAGTGGAAAAGAAATAAATTATGAAGAAGCTCTTAATTTAATAAGTATTGACACTAATAACAAAAACAATTTTGATATCTTATTAAAATCTGCAAATGAAATGAGAGAATATTTTATGGGAAGAAAAGTAGATTTATGTACAATAATGAATGCTAAGTCTGGCAAATGTAGTGAAGACTGTAAATTTTGTGCACAATCATCTCATTATAAAACTGGGATAGAAGAATATTCATTACTAGATTATAATGAGATTTTAAAGAGAGCCAAAGAAATGGAAAGTAAAGGAGTACATAGATTCTCTTTAGTTACAAGTGGTAAAGGTATAACAGGAAAAGAGTTTAATGATATTTTAAATATCTATGAAGGATTAAGAGAAAATACTAATTTAAAATTATGTGCATCTCTAGGAATTATAGATTATGAGCAAGCTAAAAAGCTAAAATTAGTAGGTGTGACTACATATCATCATAATGTCGAGACATCTAAAGATAATTTTGATAATATATGTACAACACATACTTATCAAGACAGAATAAGAACAATTAAAGAAGCTAAAAGGGCTGGATTAGATGTATGTGTAGGTGGAATAATTGGGATGAATGAAAGTAAAGAACAAAGACTACAAATGGCTTTTGAAATACGAGAATTAAATACCAAATCAATTCCAATAAATATTTTAAACCCTATTAAGAATACTCCTATGGAAAATTATGATGTATTAGAGCCTATGGAAATATTAAAAACAACAGCAGTATTTAGATTTATAATTCCTAATGTATACATAAGATATGCTGGTGGAAGGCTATCTTTAAAAGGGTATGACAAAATTGGATTTAATGGTGGTGTAAATTCTGCAATTGTAGGTGATTATTTAACAACTGTAGGAAATGGAATTGAAAATGATAAAAAAATGATTATAGAACAAGGACTTGAACTTTAATAAAGATTACTTAAATTAATTAATGTACTTTTAAATAATTATAAAAGTATATTAATTTTTTTTTGTATATTAATATAAATATTAAATTTGAATTTATAAATTGCAATATTATGAAAAATAAGAAAAATATCAAAATTTGTATAAAGTAGTTGCAAAGCGAAAAAAGATATGATAGTATCTAGGTAACCGGTTAAGTAAAACGGTTTCCTAAATTGTGGGGGTGAACTTCTTGAGTATAACTATAAAAGAGATTGGCGAATTGGCTGGTGTTTCCAAAACAACTGTATCAAAAGTCATTAATAATAAAGATGAAAATATAAGTCAAGCAACAAGAGAAAAGATTTTAAAAATAATGAAGGAAAAAAATTATGTTCCAAATAAATTAGCACAAAGTTTAGTAACTAAAAGAACAAATACAATAGGACTTCTTATACCAGATATACGAAATCCATTTTTCACAGATGTATCAAGAGGTGTGGAAGATAAAGCTAATGAGGAAGGTTATAATATAATTTTATGTAATACAGATGAAGATGCCAAAAAGGAATATGAAGGGATAAGAACATTATCAGAAAGAATGATAGATGGAATTATATTTGCAGCATCATCAAATACAAACTGGAAAGAGGCAAATTACAAAGATATAAAAATACCAACAGTATTAATCGATAAGAAAATAAGTATGAATAAAGAAACCTTAAAAGGCATAGTTAAAATAAATAACTTTGAGGGTGCATATATAGCTACAAAACATTTATTAGATATTGGAAATAAGAAAATAATATACTTGAGTGGTCCACTTCAAAATGAAATAGCAATAGATAGATTAGAAGGATATAAAAAAGCTTTAACTGAGTGTAATTTAGATTACAATTCTAATTATGTATTTGAAGGAAAATATAAGATTGAATGGGGGCAAGAATTTATAAAAAATTTAGAAGTGATAGATTTTAATGCGATATTTTGTGCAAATGATTTAATTGCAATAGGTGTTATCAGAGGTCTTCAAGAAAGAGGATTAAATATACCAAACGATGTAAGCGTTGTGGGATTTGATGATATTCAAACTTCTAGTTTAATAAGTCCTCCACTTACAACAGTACGACAACCATCTTATGATATAGGATATAAAGCCAGTGAAATATTAATAAATTGTTTAAGAGGAGATAAGAAAGAATCCTTTGATGAATTAATTTTTAAGGCAGAACTAGTGATAAGAGCTTCAACTAAAGAAAGTAATTAACAGCATGAAAAGCATAAATAGATATGTAAAGGAGTAACGTAATGGGAAACATAGTTGTCATAGGAAGTGTAAATATGGACATGGTATGTTCTGTAGATAAAAGACCAGAAAAAGGAGAAACAATACTAGGTAATAGCTTTTTTACATCACCTGGGGGAAAAGGTGCTAACCAAGCAGTTTCAGCATCTAAGTTAGGTGCAAATGTAAAAATGATATCTTGTGTAGGGGAAGATAGCTTAGGCGAAGAATTGATACGAAATTTTAAAGAGAATAAAGTTGATTATAATTTGATAGCTAGAAATAATCAAAAAAGTTCTGGTGTTGCTGTCATAACACTATGTGAAAATGATAATAGTATTGTTGTTGTGCCAGGAACAAATGAACTAGTAGATATAAACTTAATTAAAAAGAATGAAGAAGAGATAAAGAATGCAGATATAGTATTACTACAGTTAGAGATTCCACTAGAAACAATAAAATATGTAGTAAATTTCTGTTTTGAAAATAATATAAAGGTTTTATTAAATCCAGCACCAGCAATAAGATTAGATGAAGATATAATAGAAAAAGTAACCTATTTAACACCAAATGAACATGAATATAAGATAGTTTTTGACACAGAGGAAAGTATAGAAGAAGTATTAAAAAAACATCCAAATAAACTTGTAGTAACAGAAGGAAAAAATGGAGCTAGATTTTATGATGGTAAAGAAGTAAAACATGTGTCTTGTATAAATGTTGATGTTCAAGATACTACAGGGGCAGGTGATACTTTTAATGGAGCATTGTCAGTAGCTATAACAGAAGGCAAAGACTTATATACAGCAGTAGGGTATGCTGTAGTAGTGTCAGGACTATCTGTAACAAAATTAGGTGCTCAATCTGGAATGCCTTATAGGGAAGATGTTGAAAAATATTTAGATATTAATAAATAAAAATTAAAATTGTTCAAATCTAAAACTATTAAAAATGGAGGGTAATTATGAGAAAAATTTTATCTTTAGGAATTGTTGCAACACTAGCAGTAGGAATGTTAACAGGATGTTCAATGGATGGACCAGGTAAATCAGAAAAGAAGGATAATTCAGCTAAGAAAGATTTAACTATAGGGGTATCTACAATAACTCTTCAACATCAATTTTTTATAGACATTGATGAAGGGATAAAAGAAAAAGCTAAAGAACTAGGTGTAAAAGTCATAGTAAATGACCCAGACCAAGATGTAGCTAAGCAAACATCAGCTATAGAAGATTTTATACAACAGGATGTAGATGGAATGATAGTACTTGGAACAGATAATTCAGCTATAGTACCAGCTGTAGAGGGAGCATTTGAAAAAATGCCTGTAGTTACAGTAGATGCTGTATTAAATACTGAAAATATTACAAGTTATGTTGGAACAGTTAGTTACGATGCTGGTAAAAAATTAGGCGAATACACTAAAAAGTATATAGATGAAAACTTAGGTGGAAAATCAGAAATTGCAATAGTAACAGATTTAAAATCTCAAATACAAATGCAAAGAATAGATGGGTTTAAAGAGGCATTAAAAGGTTCAGCTAATGTTAAAATATTAAACTCACAACCAGGATATGATAGAGAAGAATCTCTTAATACTGTAGAAAACTTAATTCAATCTAATCCAAATGTAGATATAATATATGCAACAGCTGAAAATAGTGTATTAGGAGCTAAAGCTGCACTTGAATCTGCAAAAAATAAGGATGTTAAGATTGTAGGATTTGATTTAACTGATGAAGCAGCAACTGGAATAACAGATGGAACTGTTCTTGCTATGATTCAGCAACAACCTAAAGAAATGGGACGTTTGGCAGTAGAAGCAGTAGTAAAGGCTATAAAAGGTGAAAAGGTAGAGAAAAATATACCAGTACCAGCCTTACTTTATGATAAAGAAAATATAAAAGACTTTAAGAATTAATAAAAAATAAGATTATTTAAAAGAAATCCTATCTAAAAAGGAGTGTCATTATGAGTAATATAATTCTAAAGTTAAGTAATATTGCTAAGGAATTTCCTGGAGTTAGGGCGTTGGATAATGTTAATTTTGAGTTATTTCATGGCGAAGTTCATGCACTACTGGGTGAAAATGGTGCTGGTAAATCAACAATGATAAAGATTTTAACTGGTGCACATGCAAAGACTGCTGGTAAATTTATTTTTGAAGGAAAAGAGATAGAAAATATATCACCAGATATTTCTAAAAAAATAGGTATAAATGCCATATATCAAGAATTAACAGTATTTGATGAATTGACAGTAGCACAAAATATTTTTATGGGAAAAGAAATAAATGGCAAGGTCTTAACTAATGATAAAAAAATGAATGAAGAATCTAAAAAGATTTTTGACAATATGGGAATAGATATAAATCCAAGTAGCTTAGTCAAAGAACTTAGTATAGCTCAAAAGCAAATGGTTGAAATAGCAAGAGTTTTATCATCAGAAACTAAGGTATTGATAATGGATGAGCCAACATCTTCAATAAGTAAAAAAGAAACTGAGATACTTTTTAGACTTATAAATGATTTAAAGAGTAGTGGAGTTAGTATAATATATATTTCTCATAGAATGGAAGAACTTTTTGAGATTTGTGACAGAATAACTATAATGCGAGATGGGAAAATGATTTCGACTTTGAATACCAAAGAAGTATCATCTGAGGAAGAATTAGTTAATTTAATGATAGATAGAAAATTAGACCAATTTTTCCCTAAAAGAAAGGTAGAAATCAAAGAAGAAATTATGAGGGTAGAAAATCTAACTAAAAACAATGTTTTTAATAATGTCAGCTTTAATATAAGAAAAGGAGAAATTTTAGGAATAGGTGGATTAGTTGGAAGCAAGAGAAGTGAAATCGTAGAGGCTATATTTGGACTTAGAACATATAGTTCTGGGAAAATATATTTAAATAATAAAGAAATTAAATTTAAAACACCATCGGATGCAATTGAAAATGGTTTAGGTTTGATAACAGAAGATAGAAAGGGCACTGGATTATTTTTACAGATGAGTGTCAAAGAAAATACAACTATGGCAGGATTAAAGAAAGTATCTAAATTTAAATCAGTTATAGATAGAAAAAAAGAAAAAGAAGTTTTAGAAAAATACATAGAAGCTTTAAAAATAAAGACTCCACATATGAATCAGGTTATACAGAGCTTAAGTGGTGGTAACCAACAAAAAGCTATAATAGCCAGATGGCTTTTATTACAACCAGACATATTAATTATGGATGAACCGACTAGAGGTATAGATGTAAATGCTAAAGCAGAGATATACAATCTAATGGGTGACTTGGTAGAGGATGGCGTAAGTATCATAATGATATCTTCAGAGATACCAGAGTTGATATCAATGAGTGACAGGATAATGGTTATGAGAGAGGGTCATATAAGTGGCTTTTTAGAAGGTGAAGAAATGGTTGAAAATAATGTATTAAAATTGGCTTTTGGAGGTAAAATTAATGAGTTCAATAACTAAGCATAAAGAAAATGCTTCATCTCCATTATTATCAAAATTAACAAGTGTATTTAAAGACCAGGGGAGTGCAGCTATAGGACTTGTAATAATTTTTATAATAATGAGTGTAGCTTCATCTAATTTTTTAACTTTAGATAATTTAATTAATGTTGGAAGACAAATATCAATAAATGCAATTCTTGCAGTAGGGATGACTTTTGTAATAATTACAGGAGGAATAGACTTAAGTGTAGGAGCAGTAATTGCTTTAGTAGGTACATTTTGGGCTACAACAGTAGTGAATTACAATGCACCTGTATGGGTTGGTATGTTACTGGCATTAGCAATTGGAACAATACTAGGTATCATAAAAGGTGCAATTATTTCGACACAAAAATTACCACCATTTATCGTAACTTTAGCTATGTTGACAATAATAAGTGGAGCAAGCTTTGTGTTTACAGGAGGGAGACCTATATCAGTAAACACAGATGCATTTAAGATGCTTGGTAGAGGATATGTTGGACCAATACCAATACCAGTTATAATTATGATTATAGTCGTAATAGCAGGACATTTTCTCTTAAAAAGAACTGATTTTGGACGCCATGTACATGCTGTAGGTGGGAATGAAGAAGCAGCTAGACTATGTGGAGTAAAAGTAAATAAAGTTATAGTTAAAGTATATGCCTTAGCTGGATTATTAACAGCTTTAGCTGGAATAATATTATCTTCACGTTTAGCATCAGGTTCACCAACTGTTGGAGATGGAGCCGAATTGGATGCTATAGCAGCAGTTGTGCTTGGAGGTACTAATATGATGGGTGGTTCTGGTTCTATAGTAGGTACATGTATAGGTGTTGGAATAATAGGAATATTAGGAAATGGATTAAACCTATTGAGTGTATCTTCATATAATCAGATGATTATAAAAGGTTTGGTAATGTTATTTGCTATATGGATAAATAACATAAAATTAAAAAAATCAGCTAAAGTAAAATAATAAATATTACTTAACTAGTAAGCTATAAGAATTATTAGTTTTGCATAGATGCTAAATAAAAAGGATAGGTATTAAATAAAAAGAAACATTGTAATTTAAGCAGAGGATATTAACTTTGAAATCTTAAATGTGAAAATAAATCTTAGGAGGAAATATGAAAAAAATTCTCTTAGATACATTAAATAGCAATAAAAAAGAATATATAGACTATTTAAAAGAGCTTGTAAGTATCAAAACCGAAGATGTAGGTCATGGAATACTAGGTGGATTTGAAAAGGAAGGTCAAGAATATATTGAAAAACTTGCAAATTCCATAGGTTTTAGTGTAAATAGGCAAGAAATGAGCGAAGATTTAATTAAAAAGGCAAAAGACATATATAAAGAAGGTAATCTAGGTCACAATTATGATGATAGATATAATTTAATATGTAAGTACAGTGATAATTTGCCTGGTAAGACAATAGTTTTTAATGGTCATGTAGATACTATGCCACCTGGTGATATAAAAAAATGGAGATATAATCCATATTGTGCTACAGAAGATAAAGGTAAGCTTTATGGACTTGGAACTGCAGATATGAAATCTGGTCTAATAGCTTCAATATTAGCTGTAAAACTTATAAAAGATAGTGGCTTAAATATACCTGGCAATATAAAGGTAATGTCGGTGGTAGATGAAGAAGGCGGAGGAAATGGAACTATAAATGCAGTTATGAATGGAATTGATGGAGATTACTGTGTAATTTGTGAACCATCAGAGAAGGACATAATAATTGCACATATGGGATTTGTATTCTTTGAGGTTGAAGTTAAAGGTGTATCTCTCCACTGTGGAAGTAAGTGGGAAGGTGTAAATGCTATAGAAAAGGCAATGTTATTACTCCAAGATATAAAAGAGTTAGAACATAATTGGCTTATGAGATATAAACATGCTTTATTACCTCCACCTACAATAAATCTAGGCGTAATAAATGGTGGAACAGCAGGCTCTACTGTACCAGATAAATGTGTATTTAATTTATGTGTACATTTCTTGCCAAATACAATGAGTTATGAGCAAGTTGTGGAAGATATAACTAAGGTTATAATGACAAGAGCTGATGGAGATTTGTGGCTTAAAGATAATAAACCAGAGATAAATATATATCAATCAGGATTAGGTTTTGAGATGGACAAGCAATCTGAATTTATAGTTAATACTCAAAAGATATTAGAAGAAACCTTAGAAAGAAAGCTAAATATAAAGGGGTCAACGGCTGGAAATGATGCAAGACTGATGAAAAACTTAGCTAAAATCCCAACACTAATATTAGGGCCAGGTTCAATAGAACAATGTCATTCAATAGATGAGTATGTTGAAATTCAAGAGTATTTAGACAGTATACTTATGTATGCCAGTCTAATATTAAACTTATAAAAGTAGGAGGAATATATAGATGAAAAAAGTATTAATAGTAGGGGAATCGTGGGTAAAAAATATAACTCATATAAAGGGATTTGACACATTTGTTACAACACATTATGAAGAAGCAGTAAAATGGTTAAAAGAAGCAGTAGAGTCTGGAGGATATGAAGCAGTTCATATGCCTGCACATGTAGCAGCAGACAGTTTTCCATATAAATTGGAAGAGTTAAATGAGTATGATTGTATAATATTATCTGATATAGGTTCTAATACATTCTTATTATCTAATAGTACATTTATAGATTGTAATAGTAAACCAGATAGACTTGAGTTAGTTAAAGAGTATGTAAATAGCGGTGGAGCATTAATCATGGTAGGTGGATATATGTCATTTACAGGTATAGATGCAAAAGCTAGATTTGGAGAAACTGCTATCAAAGATGTATTGCCAATAACAATGATAGATAAAGATGATAGGGTTGAAAAACCAGCAGGAATAACTCCAGTCGTTGTTGATTCTGAACATCCAGTTTTAAAAGATATACCAAAGGAATGGCCACAGTTTTTAGGATATAATAAGACAATAGCTAAAGATAATTGTCCTGTGCTAGCGACTATTGGAGGAGACCCATTTGTAGCTGTTGGCGAATTTGGAAAAGGAAAATCTGCTATCTTTAGTTCTGATTGTGCACCTCATTGGGGTCCAAGAGAATTTACTGATTGGAAATATTATAATAAATTATGGGTTAATATGCTTGATTGGTTAACATGCTAAAAATTTTATAAATTTAAAAGACCTCTTACTTGATAAAGTGTAATTTACAAGTCAAGAGGTTTTCTTATATAAAATGATTATAATATAGAAGCTATTTAAAAAATAATTATTTTATATAATCAAATAATATAATTATTAGTCTTATGGAGGAGAATATGGTTAATATAAATGATTCAAATAAAAAATTTATAATGGATTATATAGATAAAATACAAGGAGAGTTAAGAGATATATCAGATAAAATATGGAAAAATCCAGAACTTCAATATAAAGAATATTATGCTTCAAACTTACAAAAAGAATATTTAAAAAAACATGATTTTAGTGTAGATGAATTAGAGGATATGGATACAGCATTTGTAGCTAGCTATGGAGAAAGTAAGCCAGTTATAGCAGTTTTAGGTGAATATGATGCATTAGATGGTTTGTCTCAAAAAGTATCCATTACAAAAGAACCTATTTCAGATGGTGGTTCGGGTCATGGTTGTGGACATAATTTACTTGGTACGGGTTCAATAGGAGTTGTAATTGCAATAAAGGAACTAATCAAACTAAAAAAATTGAAAGGAACTATAAAATATTATGGATGTCCAGCAGAAGAAGATTTGTCAGGAAAAGTATTAATGATAAAAAAAGGTTTCTTTAATGGAATTGATTGTGCATTTAGTTGGCATCCATTTGATATAAACACTCCAATAAGAATTCCAACTCTTGCTAATTATTCTGTAAAGTTTAGATACAAGGGTGTTAGCGCACATGCAGCACAAGCTCCTTATAACGGAAGAAGTGCACTTGATGCAGTGGAACTTATGAACATAGGCTGTAACTATTTAAGAGAGCATATATTTGATAGCTGTAGAGTTCATTATGTAACTACTAATGGTGGAAAAATGCCAAACATAGTTCCAGACTTTGCAGAAGTATGGTATTACATAAGAGGAGTTAAAATGGAGCATGTAAGAGATGTATTTGACAGAATTGTTGATATAGCAAAAGGAGCAGCATTGATGACTGGTACTAGTATGGAATATAATATTGTAAGTGGAGTATATGACTATATTCCAAATACAATATTAACAGATGTTTTATCAAAAAACATGAAATTGATAGGAGTACAAAAGTATGATGAAGATGATTACTATTTTGCAAAAAAATTAGTTGAAACAGTTTCTATAGATAAAAGAATTAGTGTGTCTAGTGTATTAAGTGGAAACAAGGAAATTACTAAGATGAATCTACATGATGAAGTTACAGATGATACCTTTACTCATAATAACTGTATATCACTATCATTAGATATTGGAGATGTTAGTTACATAACTCCCACAGCACAATGTTCTTGTTCAGTTTGGCCTATTGGTATTTCTGCTCATACATGGCAATCTTGCGCTAGTGCAGGTTCTGACATGGGATTTAAAGCGATGTTGTTAGCATCAAAATCTATAGCATGTTCAATAAATGATGTAATGCTTGATGAATCTATTGTAGATAAAGCAAAAAAGGAATTAAAAGATACTTTAGGCAGTTTTGAATATACTCCAATTATTTAAAAATTAACTTAATGTAAGTAAGATTGAATTGTATGAATTAGTATAAATATATATTGAGAGCCATAGGAACGATTAATTCTAAGACACAAACAAAAGTAAAAATAATTGATTATGATGGTATACATATACTTTAAAAGAAATACAGGAAAGTTATTTACCAGGGTTGAAGGAAAAGAATTTAATTTCAGGCTCAATAAAAGGACTTATAATTTATAAGTCCTTTTATTATATTTATTCTTTGTTTGTAATTAATTTGATTATCTTAGGCTCAGTTAAATTATAGATTCCTCTGAGAAACAGCATGTAATCTATTATTAAAAATATGTAAGAATAGTTTATAAATATTTGGTTTTCAATATTATTTATTATATCCATTTTATTGATGGATGAGGAATGGTTCTGCCTTCCTTAATTACAGATGTTGTAGGGAAACCGATTGTACAGGCATCAAAGCCATATTCATCTGTTGGTACTCCTAAAATATCGCAAAAATCTTTATTATTACTTAATCTTCCTATTACACTAACAAGTTCAAAACCTAATCCTAAAGCAGTTGCTTTAAGCCACATATTCTGCATAACATGAGATAATGACTTTTGTTCTATGGCTGGTATTCCACGACGTTCTGCCACAATAATAAGATAAGGTGTTGACCCTACACCAAGAACCCCTTTTTTAACTTGCATCTTTAAAGAAGTAATGAAGGATTGTAGAGCGATGTCGTTCTCAGCCTTCTTCTCATGGGTTGATATTTGAGTTTTAATAACATCAACAAGAATAGTTTTTATTTTATCCATTTGTAAACTGTTATTAGAGATAACAAAGAAATGTCTGAAATCTGTTTGTTTTGCTACTGCAAGTATTGCATAAGGTGCAAGTCTTCCAGTTTCAATTATTTTTTCAACCAGTTCTTTTGAAGGTACTTCTTTTGTAAAACTTCTTATGGATCTTCGAGTTCTTAATAGCATATCCAAAACTTCATTAACATTGTTTTTATCTAAATTGTTCATTTTTATCCTCCATTAATACTATTCTTAAGATATCCCATAATGCATCCATATAAAGGCGAAATTTTAGGTCATATTAAACATTTACTTCAAATCAATTTGCTATTTTTTATGAACACATTGTTGATTAATAATCTATATGTATATTATAATATGTATATTGATTTATGCAATGAACAATAATATTTAAATTGTTAAGTAATAAACATTTAATATAAAATTGTCAATTAAAATTAAAAAAATTTATATAGAGCGAGGAAATAATTCATGAAAAAAGTATCTGTTGATAGAAGAACAATACGTACTAAAAAAATGATTAGGTCTGCATTAGCAGAGTTAATAGATGAGAAAGGATTTAACAATATATCAGTTACTGACTTAACTCAAAGGGCAGATATAAATAGAGGAACCTTCTACCTGCATTATGTTGATAAGTATGACTTGTTAGAGAAAATTGAAAATGAAATAATACAGGAAATTGAAGAAGAGACTAAGCACCTTGATTCAGTCAACATGATGAACATGGATGCCTCAAATGAACCTCTTCCATTTATGGTAAAGCTTTTTGAATATTTTAGAAAAAATTCAGTAATTATTAAATCTATTTTAGGTCCAAAAGGTGACCCTACCTTTGAAAGAAAAATAAAAAAATTTATTGAAATCAATCTGTTTGAGAAACAAAAATTAAAAAATTTTAACATAGATGAGGCAATAATTTCGGAAGAATATTTTATACAATATATACTTTCAGCGGACTTAGGTGTAATTCAATATTGGCTTGAAAAAAACATGAAAGAATCTCCTGATGAAATGGCACTGATACTTGCTAGAATGTCGTTACTTGGTCCATTAAGAGCAGTAGGTATTCGTAAAGACTCATAAAAACCATCAGAAAAATAATTCTAAACAATGAATTATAATTTTATTAATGATATAATAATAATTAATAAAAAATAGAGAAATAATGACTTGTTCAAATGCAAAGGATATACTACTGTTAAATGATATAAGTAACTTAGAGATAACACATAGTAAGTCAAAAGGATATATAACATTAGTAAGTAAAAAAGAGTAAAAACTTACATAATGTACTATATAATAAATGATTTAGAAAATAAATATAATGAGTTTATAGATAACAAAGTAAATATTTATGTAAGTCACAATACTTTTTATAAACCATAAAGAAGTATTGAGAATATAAAAGAGTTAAATGTGATATTTATAGATATAGATTGTTACAATACAAATTATAATTTATTATATAAAAAGTAGTACAAGAAGGAGTATTTATGTTTGGATATGTTAAAATAAACAAAATGGATTTAACATTTAGAGAATATGACCATTACAAAGCTTATTATTGTGGGTTATGTAAATATCTAAAAAGAAATCATGGAGAAATCTCAAGGTTTTCTTTAAACTACGATATAACATTTTTAATTATTCTATTAACCTCAGTATATAAGCCAGAGTCTATAAGTACAGAAGAAGTGTGTGTAGTCAGTCCATTTAAGAAGAAAAAGATAATAACAAATGATATTACCGAATATGCAGCAAGTATGAATGTTCTTTTAACGTATTATAAATTGGAAGATAATTTAATGGATGATAAACGCATAAAAGATAAATTAGCATATTATATATATAAAAACAAATTAAACTTAGCCTATGAGAAATATCCTGAAAAAGCTGAGTATATAAATCAACAATTAAATGAATTAAATAAGTTGGAAAAGGACAAAAATATAAATATAGATGAAGTGTCTAATGTCTTTGGAAATATAATGGGAGAAGTATTTGCATATAAAAAAGATGAAAATGAGAGAAATCTAAGAATGATAGGCTTTAATATAGGTAAATATATATATTTACTAGATGCATATGAAGATTTAGATGAAGATTTTAAGAAAGGAAGATATAATCCTTTTATAGAATATATAGATAAAAATGATGAGTTAAAAGAAAAAGTAAAAAAAATAATTGTAACATCATTAGGTTTTTTAGCTAGGGGAATTGATAATTTAAATCTAAATAAAAACGTTGGAATAATAGAAAATATAATTTATTCTGGAGTTTATTTAAGATACATGAATATATTAGAAAGTAGAGGTGGAAAGAATGTACAGTAATACTTATAATAATGAAAATTTTATGAGAGCAAGAGCTTTTATGGAAAATAGTGAATTTAAAAAAGCCTATGATTTTTTAAAAACATTAACTGACAAATGTGCAGAGTGGTATTATCTAACTGGTTTTTCTGCGATGAATATTGGATATTATGAAGAAGGAGAAGACTTCTTAAAGAGAGCAAAATTCATGGAGCCTGAAAATCAAGAATACAATGATGCACTTAGAAGTTATACACAATATAGAAATGAATATAACAATAGAGCTGATAATTATAATAGAAGAAGACGTAATGATTTAGATGGATGTTGTTGCTGTTGTTGTGATGACTGTTGTTGCTGTCTAGGTGATGATTGTTGTGAAAACTGCGCTAAACTTTGGTGTCTAGATTCCTGTTGTGAATGTTTTGGTGGAGATTTAATATCTTGTTGTTAGGATGATAAATATGAGTATAAAAGTTGCTTATGGAGGAGTTTTATTAGCATTAAATGTGATACTGTTAACTCTTACAAATATTATTCCTGTAAATACATTGTTTATTATGGGGTTAGCATCGCTTTTAGTATCAATTGTAATAATGGAATGGGGATTTAAAAGTGGAATTGCTTTTTATATAGGTTCTGTAGCATTAGGATTTATAGTAATGGCAAGTAAATCTCAATGGATTGTATATTCTCTTACTTTTGGGATATATGGTATTGTTAAATATTTTATAGAAAAAGATAGGTCAATATATATTGAGTATTTTATGAAAGTAGTATTTGCAAATATAATGATAGTTATATTGTACTTTATATTAAGGACAATAGTTTATATTCCAATAAATATTATTATAGTAGCTTCATTTGAGGTAGCCTTTATAATATACGATTATGTATATAGTTCTTTTATAGATTATTACAATAATAGACTAAGAAAGATGTTATTTAAAAATAACAACTGACTTAATGTTTTACTTTAGAATGGTTTTAATTTTTATATGAATAATACATTTGCAAAGGGACATTGAAATATAAAAATAAAATTAACATATGTATGAGTTTATTTAATAAAAAAGGCTTTGATTTTTATATCAGAGTCTTTTTATGTTGTTATACAAACTTTTAATGTTTTAGCAATAACAATTTTTATATTTGAAATAGATACTTACCATCTATGAACTAAAATATATAATATGAATAAAAATAAAGGATATCACTTCAATGATGACATCCTTTATTATAATAAGACTTTTGTTGTATAAGTCTTTAAAAGAGCTAATATAAATTAAATATCTACCATATTCACATCTGTAGATAAAGAATAGATAATGTCTTTTCTTTCTACTATTATTTCAACATTTTTAGAAATTTCCTTATTAAGTGATATTTGAGCCAAAAGTTCTTTTGTAGGATTTATTGCGATTGGATTTCCAACTCTTTTTAGCATATTTATATCGCCATTAGTATCTCCATAAGCGTACGAATTTGATAGGTCTAAATCATATTTTACAACAAAATCATTTATAGCGTTATTTTTACTTATAGAATCCCACATTGGTATGACTGTTCCTGTAAATATATCATCTTCAAATACATAATCACTTCCTAAGAAGTCAGTTACATTGTATTTTTTAGCCATTTTTTCAACCAAAAACCCAGGGCTGCCAGAAATAAAGATAACTATGTGACCTTGATTTAAATGCCAATCTATTCTTGAACGTGTGTATTTATAAACTCTATCTGCTTTTAATTTAATTACTTGGTCACTTGTAAAATTAATGCAAGTTTTGTCTAAGCCTTTTAAGGAGTCAACATAAAGATTACATATTTCTAGTAAGTAATCATCATAGTTGCCTTGTCTTTTATCCCAATCCATAAATGTATCTCTGGCGTGTTTATACCAATTTTTTTGGTCAATTATATCATATTTAATTAATTTCTTAAAATGTTCAACCATAAGAGAGTCCCTATAAAGAGTACCATCTATATCAAAAAAAGCTGCTATATTTTTCATAAAAACCACCTCAATTAATCATTTCCTTATATTATATTATAAATTATACCTAAGTTGTTAAAATATATGTATAATAATTTATATATTAAAAAACAAAGATTTTAAATTTTAAAGGACGTGATTGTATGAATTTTAATTTTGCAAAGGTTACAAATTCTAGACTTATGGGGAGCTTGGGTCTTATAATAAATTGGATAGACAATAAAAACAATCACTTTTGTCAATATTTTTTATTGGATGCAGAAGGATTAGGTCTGGCGGATTATGTGAGTTTAAAAAATCCAACACAAGAAGAAGCTTATAGGGAAGAAGAAAGATTAATGGGTGGATTTGGCTCAGATAGAATTGGATTAACAGAGGAGGAATCTCTGTTTTTAGTATCTTATTTTGGAAATAAGAATATTTGTTATAACAAGATATTGCCAGGAGATAAATGTGAATACATTGACATTATAAAAAATTATAAAACAGATTTAACTATAGAAAAATTATATAATAAAATATGTAAAAGAGTTGATGAGGAAGTTGAATTCATAAACTATATGACTATGAGGTTTATAGCATGGGATAGAGAAAGCTTAAGATACTTTTCAGGAAGTGAAGAGATTGCAAATATGCATATTACAAATATCAATGGTACATTACTTAAAAATACAGTAAGTAATAAAGGACAAGGTAGGTATATTAGTGAGGCTTTATATGAAGATAATGATGGGTATTATACATGTAAAATAGCCTTTTGTATAAGTAAATGTAATGATACTGGTTTTAAAATCAATTCTATGTTAGTAACAGATAAAGAGCCTATGTACGATTTTGAAGTTTTTGATGAAATTTCTAAGAGTGAATTTGTAAGTGTATATAGCGTAAGTTCACCTGAGGAATTTGCAAAAGTATTTTATGAAGAAAATCCGTTCTTATTAAAAAGTAATATGAATGAAGGTATATTTTTTACTAGATTTAATTTTAATAATGACCATGTTAAAGAAAATGTATATATAATAAATAATGATATGAAAGCTATATATTACTTAATGGGAAACAAGTTTTTTATAGGGACTTATAGTGATAATGATTGTAATTGTATTAATGAAATAAGTCAGTCTAATTATAGCAAATATATTAAATTTGAAGAGAAATTTTTCTTTGAGCAAAATGCTTTATACGATTTTGCAGAGTCAGATTCAATAGACTTTGATGATTTTTTGGAATAGTATATGATTTTTGACATTATTTAAGCGAGATTAACTGAATTTAATCTCGCTTAAATTTATTTCTATAATATTGGGGGAATATTATGAGGAATACATTTATTATTGTGGTCAATTATTAAAATTTTATACAATTTATATAAAAATATTTTATTTCTTTTTTTTATAATATTTGCCAATATTGGTTTTTAGCATACCGTATCTAAACATATTACTAGATATATAGGGAGTAAGATATATTTTATGATTGTTATATGATGAAGCAATGAAGTTTTATAATGAAAATAAAATAATCTTAAAGAGTCATGAATGATAGTTATAATAGAATTACTAGCTTTTATTTATTTGTAAATATATTAGAATCATACCAGTTCCAGAAAAGTAAAATACACATATTTTATTCAAAATAATGCCTACTATAAACAAGATAATGACTTGTTAGAGTCATTATAACATAGAGTTAGTAAACTTAAGTTGAGAACTGCCAAATAAATCCAAAAAATATGAGAAAGAGTGTAGACCATGTATCCTTGACAATCTAAAAGAGAAGAAAATGCCAGCATGTTTTTTGGTATAGTTAATGAAGATATAAGTGATGTAATTGATTACTCCATTCAAGGATTTGTGGGTTACTTCCATAAACATCAAACAAATAGTGATATGCAGGGATATTTTTTAAGTATTAAGTTAAATGTAAATAAAAAATCAGATAAAATTTTATTTTATCTGATTTTTTATTTACATTTATTTTATTAGATTATGTTAATATTTTTTGACTAAATAAAAGGATATTCAATCAAAATTTTATACCTATAATAATATTGGGGGAATATTATGAGGAATACATTTACTATTATATTCAATTATTAAGGTCTTATACAATTTATTTAAAAAATAAAAATATTTTACATTTCTTCCTCATCAAACTCCTCAATATTAGTTTGTGGCATGCCTTGTATAGACATATTACTAGAACCATAAGGAGTCGGATACATGTTAGAAGGCATATTACTAGGCATAACTACAGGCATACCATTCATTGTATTATGACATATAACACCTGGTATCATCATAAGTACATTAGGAGGCATATTTTGATTACATGATAAGTTAGGAATACCCATGTTATTCATATTATATCCCATATTATTCATGTTGCCAGACATGTTATTCATATTATACCCCATATTATTCATGTTGCCAGACATATTGTTAGGCATACCCATATTGTTATTCATGTTACCAGACATATTATTAGGCATACCCATATTATTATTCATATTACCAGACATGTTATTAGGCATACCCATATTATTATTCATGTTACTAGACATGTTGTTAGGCATACCCATATTATTATTCATGTTACCAGACATGTTGTTAGGCATACCCATATTGTTATTCATGTTACCAGACATATTAGTGGGTACACCCATATTGTTCATATTATTAGATGTATTATAGTTCATGTTGTTAGGCATATTGTTTGGAGTAGATGTGTTGTAGTTCATATTTCCAGATGTATTATTTGTGTTAGGCAAGTTGTTTGGAGAATTACTACTTTTAGGATAATTATTTACGCTATTAGGATAAATGTTACTTATATTCTGATTATTAGGTATTTTTGTATAACCACTAGGGATTTGTGGGTCATTTCTCAACTCATCTTGAGGAATTTCTTCATTAGTAATATAATCTGCATAATTAGCAGGGTCTAAGTAAGGCATGTAGCTAGTATCTAAGTTCTTTTTTTTCTTATTACTCATATTAAACTTGCACCTCCTAGAAAAACTATAAAAAAGTTTACAAAAACTTATTCTAATAATATATATATTAAAAAACTCCATAATATGTGCATTCTAATTATTTTAAATAAATAAAAAAATATTGTTGCGAAATTAGATATAATAGCATATAATGAACATATGAACAGTTATTCATATATTAAAATAATGGAGGATTATATAATGAGAGAAGAGATAAATGATTGTAGTTGTAATATAATACATGAGGAAATAGTAACAGAAGCTAAGTCAACTATGCCAGATGAAGAAATGTTATATGATTTAGCAGAATTATTTAAAGTATTTGGAGATACTACTAGAGTAAAGATATTATATGCATTATTTGCAAATGAAATGTGTGTATGTGATATAGCAAGTTTATTAAATATGACTCACTCTGCAATATCTCACCAACTTAGAGTATTAAAACAGGCTAGGTTAGTAAAATTTAGAAGAGAAGGAAAGACGGTATATTACTCATTAGATGATAGCCATATAAGTCAAATATTTGACTGTGGATTAAATCATATTAGAGAGACTTATAAATGATAAATGAGAGGAGTGAATATATATGGAAGCAAATAATATAATTAAAAAGGAATTTGTATTAGGAGGATTGAATTGTGCGCATTGTGCAGAAGAGATTAACAACAAAGTTTCTAAGCTACAAGAGGTTAAGTCTTCTAATCTAAATTTTATAAATAAAAAACTTACAGTAAATATAGAAAATAGTTTTGATGAAGAAAATACTATAGAAAAGATAATAGAGATAATAGATTCAACAGAACCAGGACTTAATATACAAATAAGCTCTAAAGACAATACAATAGCCAACAAAACATCAGCTAAAAAGGAGCTTATATTAGGAGGGTTAAATTGTGCACATTGTGCAGAAGAGATTAACAACAAAGTTTCTAAACTAAAAGAGGTTGAATCTTCTAATTTGAATTTTGTAAATAAAAAACTTACAGTAAACATAATAAGTACTTTTGAAGAAGATGCTGTTATAAATAAAATAAAAGAAATAATAGACTCAACAGAACCAGGGCTTGATATACAAGTAGAGTCTTCTGACAAAACAAAATCTAGAACGGTTGAAAAGTCAGAAACTGTGAGCGATGCAAATAAAAAAGAATTAATTCCACTTATAATAGGAGCTCTTGTATATATTTTTGGTATATATCAAACAGCAACAGGATTTGAAAGTCAATTTAGCAATATAGTATTTATAGTTGCTTATGTGATAGTAGGTGGAGATGTACTTTTAAGAGCAATAAGAAATATATCAAAAGGAAGAGTATTTGATGAAAACTTCTTAATGGCTCTAGCAACAGTAGGGGCATTATTAATAGGAGAACTATCAGAAGCAGTAGGAGTTATGCTTTTCTATAAGGTAGGAGAGTATTTACAAGGTGTTGCGGTTGGAAAGTCTAGAAAGTCTATAACTTCACTTATGCAAATAAGACCAGATTATGCAAACCTAAAAGTTAACTCTGAAGTGAAAGTAGTATCTCCAGAAGAAGTAAATATAGGTGATATAATAGTAGTAAAACCTGGTGAAAAAGTGCCATTGGATGGTGTAGTAGTAGATGGAGTATCTATGTTAGACACTTCTGCACTTACAGGTGAGTCTGTATTAAGAGAAGTTGAAAAAGGAGACGAAATTTTATCAGGTGTTATAAATAAGAATGCTTTACTTACTATTGAGGTTACAAAAAGCTTTGGAGAGTCAACAGTTTCAAAGATACTTGACCTTGTTGAAAATTCTAGCATTAAAAAATCAAAAACAGAAAATTTTATATCTAAATTTTCAAGATACTATACTCCAGTAGTAGTTATAGCTGCTTTATTGATAGCATTTGTACCACCACTTGTTATTTCAGGTGAAGTATTTAGTGATTGGCTATACAGAGGGTTGATATTCTTAGTTGTTTCTTGTCCTTGTGCATTAGTTTTATCAATACCACTTAGTTTCTTTAGTGGGATTGGATTTGCATCTAAAAATGGAATACTTATAAAGGGAAGTAATTACTTAGAGGCTTTAAGAAGTGTAGATACAGTAGTGTTTGACAAAACAGGAACTCTTACTAAGGGTGTATTTAATGTAACTAAGTTAAATCCTGTAGGAATATCAGAAGAAGAATTATTGCAATATGCAGCTCTTGCAGAAGTAAATTCAAATCACCCAATAGCAAAGTCTATATTAAGCTACTATAATAAAAAAATTGATTTAAATACAATAGATAGTTATGAGGAAATAGCAGCCTATGGAATCAGAGTAAAATACAATGGTCAACTTATATTGGCAGGTAATGAGAAACTTATGAAAAAGGAAAATATATTCTATTCACCAGCTAAAGAAGTAGGAACAGTAGTGTATATTGCTGTTGATAAAATGTATAGAGGTTATATAGTTATATCTGATGAGATAAAAGAAGATAGTAAAAATGCCATAAGAAGTTTAAAATCAATAGGAGTAAAAAAAGTTGTAATGTTAACTGGAGATAATGAAAAAGTAGCAAAAAACATTGCTAAAGAGTTGGAGTTAGATACAGTTTACTCTAATTTACTTCCTAATGAAAAGGTAGATAGACTAGAAGAGTTGTATGAAGGTAGAACAGAAAAAGAAAAAATAGCTTTTGTTGGTGATGGAATAAATGATGCACCAGTTTTAGCCAGAGCAGATGTTGGTATAGCAATGGGAGGTTTAGGTTCAGATGCAGCTATTGAAGCAGCAGATGTGGTACTTATGACAGATGAACCAAGTAAAATATCTAAAGCCATTGAAATAGCAAATAAGACTAATAAGATAGTATGGCAAAATATAATATTTGCTCTAGGTGTAAAAGTTATAGTTATGGCATTAGGAGCTGGAGGAATAGCTACTATGTGGGAGGCTATATTTGCTGATGTAGGGGTAGCACTTATTGCAGTACTAAATGCTATGAGAGCTATGAGATAATATGTAAGTTAAAAATGAATAGATTATAATATTAAAAGATAGATAATAAAAGAAGAAGTATTGATAAGTTTATTCTAACTGTATTAATACTTCTTCTTTTATTATTATATTTATTTACATTTATTTCTATATTCTTATTTATTGTCTGTATTTTCTACTGTATTTTTTCAATCTATATAGGGATAATTCTATTATAACTGTTGAATTTGTATATAGAAATATTTAAAATATTAATAGTTAAGATAAGCAAATGTGATTTTTTATAAAAAATTATAAATATATTAAAATTGATTGAGACTATGGTATTACTACATTATGATAGAATATATGACAATGGAAATTAAAAAAACTTAAAAA
The DNA here is from genome assembly GCF_020658175.1 of Clostridioides sp. ES-W-0018-02. Lineage (NCBI taxonomy): Bacteria > Bacillati > Bacillota > Clostridia > Peptostreptococcales > Peptostreptococcaceae > Clostridioides > Clostridioides sp. ES-W-0018-02. Next base: position 224,090 of record NZ_JACVVY010000005.1, read on the forward strand.
AATAATTTAAAAAGTGTTGACGAATTATTTTTAAGGTGATATAGTATTACTTGTCCTTAAGAAAAGGGCAAACATGAAAAATGAACTTTGAAAATTAAACAGTAGGTTAATTTATAAAAACAAGAAACAAACCATAAAGCCAGATATTTAGATAACAATAGTATCTGAGCCTGATAAACTTTTATTTGAGAGTTTGATCCTGGC
>NZ_JACVVY010000006.1:0-184395 GCF_020658175.1 Clostridioides sp. ES-W-0018-02
CATTATTCTTAGCATTAACTCCACTTTGAAAAACCTCTTTTAAAGCATCTTCTACATTATTACTAGTAAATAGATTATCTGTATCTTTTATACTTGTTTTCTCTGCTGTTGTTTCTATGCTATCTACGCTAGTTTTTACTTCATTTAATGCACTAACTATATTTGTTTTATCTGTTGTTTCAAGTAGTGTTGTATCCCCTATTTTTCCATTTAAATCTGTCTTAGTAGTTTCTATGTTGCTTGTTAACTCTGTTTTAGTTGTATCAATTTTAGTGTCTAACTCTTGTATATCTTTAAGTGTTGCTAATATAACAGTTGGGTCTACTTTTAAATTTACACTTGAAGTATTAGATACTACTAAAATAATTTTTATAACTAAGTCTTTTACACTCCCACTATCAGCAGTAGGTTTATATGTTTCGGGATATTTAGATACTGCAATTAATTGATTCAACGAGTCAAATATACCTACTTCCCTTATCATAAATCCACCAACGCTACCTGGTATTATGGTTTCTATTACTATCCAGTTTAGATTTTCTTCATCTACTTTTACATTGTTTACAGAACCTTCCCAAACTACTTTTTTAAGTGTTGTCTGCTCTTCTGTTGGATTATATTCTGCTCCTGCTCCATCACCAAGTTGTAATTTAACTAAATCTACTTTATTACCAAGTGCTGTAGCATTTGCAATAGATGCCTTACCTACCTTTGTTAAAAGGGTATAATATTTTTGTTCTGCCAACCTATACCACCTCCTGTCTAGGATATAATGTTACTTTTTCCATACTTCTGTCATTGCCTGTAGTTATAGTCAATTCTCCAAAAGAAGTTATATCAGTTGGACTGTAAGGATATATGGTAACTGTTTCACCTGTATTCATTGTAGAACCTGCAAACATGTCATTTTTATTGAATAAAATCATCTCAAATTTATGTTCAAGATGACATGGTTTTATTTCTTCTATTTTCTTATCTAACTCCAAGATAGTGTTATAACTACAATTATTTGTTATAAAGCTAAGTGTAAAGCTAAATAGATTACTGAACACTTCTACATCAACATTAGTCTTTGTATAAGCTTCTCCTATCGCTTTTATAACCTCTATTGTAGTTGTACCTTTACCTCTCATCTTTGCTTTTATATTGCTTCTTCTATTTTCTATACTTAAATCAAATCTATTTTTAATAGATAAAATATTTTCCCAGTAATCTAAGCCCCATGTGGCTGTGTCTACAAAGAATTGGTCGAATGTATCGTCATAAGTTTCTCTAAGTGTTTCTAGCTCTATATCATAAGCTTCTTGTATTTTTCTAGTAATATCATTGTTATAAAAAGAAGGTAGTTTATCAATTAATTTCAATTAAACCACCTCGCTAAATTCTAGCTTTGTTACGCTTGGTACTTTGTCCTCTTCAAATACTATATTTTCAGCTTTATTATTTAAAAGTAAATTACTAAAGTCATGTAGACCTTCCACGCTTGCAAGTATTGCACTTACTTTAGTGTAAATTATTTCTTTATTAACATTTATTAAATAGCCATTAATATTTTCTAAGAAACTTTCTTTTACAAAATCTAGTGTATATCCTGCTTCTAGCTTTATAGTTGCACTTATGCTTATATTAAGTGGCGAAGGTGTTGCGACTGTTAGTGTAGCCCCAATCGGCATTTCTGCTTCGATATGTTCTCTACATTTAGTTATTATTTCTTCTTCAACAGCTTGATTATTTTGACCAAATAATAAAACCTTAACTGTCCCTGCTCCATCCCATCTTGGATATACTTTTGCATTATATACACCATCAACCTCTAAAGCCCATTCCTCATAGTGTGCTTTATTTCCACTTGTAGCTTGGTTTTTCTGTATTTTATAGAATCTTTCTTTCAATTCTTCGTCTGTTTCTATTTCTGTGCCACCTTTAAAATCTGCATTATTATAAATTTTAGTTATACCGTTTATTTCGTCTTGTAGCTTAAATTCTGTGTTTGCAGGTATATTATATCTAATTCCGATTTCTAAAGCCTGTATAGGGCTTGTATTTTGTTCGATTTCCGAACCGATTTCTATATCTTTGATTACTACGAATAATAGCTCATTGTAAGATATAGTAGTTCCGTTTTGGACTACTGTTCCAGCTTTTCCCTCGAATGTCACTTCCCCTGTAGCTTCTGTTCCTAGTTTTCTATACACTCCAAATTCATTTACTCGTTTATCTAAAAAATCATCGAAGTTATCTTCTATAAAAGCTTTCTTATGAAGATATGAAAGTTCTATATAGAATTTTGCTAATTCACTATTAACAGGAGATACCATATCACTTAAAAAAGAACCCTCGCCTTTATAGATATTTAAATCTATGTTGGATAGAGTTCTGTTTTTAACAACATCATATGTTTGACTACTATACATTAACTTCCACCTCCCCATAAATTGTATTTATAGTTATGTCTACACTTAGTAAATCATCTGTAAACCTTGTATTTGCAACATTAACATCTAGTATATATGGATTAACTAGTAAGGACTCTTTTATATACCTAGATGCTTCACTTTCTGTAAGTCCTTTGCTGTATTTTTGACCTATTAATTCAGATAGCTCTGTTCCATATCCCCAACTATAAATTTCATGCTCATACCTATTTGTTTTAATACATTTATACACCCACACTTTTATAGCTTCATTTCCTTCAACAATCTTAAAATCTCCATTTTCCAAAATAGGCTCATCTTTTTCAAAGTTCCATGCTACTTCACGAAAGATTGGTAATTCTTCTGTTTTAGATAAGATATAATCCGCTGGCACTCCTATAAATGGGAATATTGTACTCATTATAAGCTCACCAACTTACTTACAATAGCAAATTTATCACCTATCTTAAACATTATTACTGTGTCCTCTTCCTCAAAAGTATCTATAAACGGATTTTTTATTTCATGTTTATGTTCTTGACTTGTTTCTGTATCAAATAATTCTATCTGTCTATCAAGCATCCAACTATCTATTAAAATATCTTCTTTTTCTAATATAATATTACTTGTCTCTATTTTTAAATTTGGTAATTTATCTTTAACTTTTCCAATAAAAAAAGAAGGTTCATTGTAATGCTTTCCTTCTTCTCTTATTATTCCTATAAATTCATTGATTGGATTAGCCACTCTATCACCTCTCTTTATAAAAATCTCTTAGCTGTTACATAATTTTTAGTGTAATAACTACCACTTAACTTACTTATTTTTACTACATCACCAGTATGTGGCGAATGAATAAATTCTCCATCTCCAACAAACATACCAACATGGTCTATTGCTCCATTTGCTCCTTTACTAGAAAAGAAAACTAAATCTCCTGGCTGTAAACTTCCTTTACTTACTGCTTTACCTGCCTTTCCCTGGTCTCTTGATACTCTAGGAATGTTTATACCTATCTTTTTATAGCACCATTGCGTAAAACCACTACAATCAAATGTATTTGGACCAGTAGCTCCCCAGACATATTTACAGCCTAGTTTGCTTTTTGCTATACTAATTAATTCTTTTGCTTTTCCTGTTGCATTTGTATATCCTGTACCATCTCCAATTATTATTGTTCCTTTTCGTCTGCCAAAATTATAGCATTCTTCTTTGCTAGACATTAGTATATCTATTTTATATACTCCATTTGTTACCTTAATAGCCCCTCCTCTATCTGTTACTGTATAAGTTTTGCCATCAATTTTAGTGCCAGGACATTTTGCTTGAATTTGTGTTTTAAATTTAAGTTTGCTAGGTGCAGCACAAGTATTATTGCTAGGTACAAGTCTTTTGTTGTCCATAGCTTGATAATAGCCACCTTCCATTGGATTGTTGGATGGATAATATGCTGTAAATTCTGCTTTTACTTCTTTCCCATTTAGAGTGCCTTCGCCACCACTAAAATCTGAGCTTTCTTCTTTTTGCTCGTCTTGTCCTGCGGTCTTTTCATCCATAATATTTTGGAAGTTCAAATCTAAGTCTATCTCATAATTTCCAGAACTGTCCCAGTTATGTTTATCTGTATCTATATAAAATAACCCAACTAAACCAGTATAAGAATCTTTAACTTTTACACCTCTACCAGTTATACAACTTACATCACCATAACCTTTAAGATTACAAGTCTGCTCTATTCCCTTAAACTCGCTATCTATATCTGTTGTTTGATTTTCTTGTTGTTGTATAACTTTTTGCATTATTACTCCAACATCTTTGAAAATTTTATCATTAACTTTTTCACTAATTTTATTACCATACTGGTCTACAACTAATACCTTGTTTTTTACATTTTCCATACTCTCTGAGAAGCTTGTATTTATAAGATTTGAACCTTCTTCAAACATAACATTTAGTGTAACAGTTCCTTTTTCAATGACATTAAATTTATCTACAGTAGCTTCTATCATATACTTTTTTTTAGTTGTCTTACTAGCTTCTGTATATGCACTCATTATAGTATCATAGCCAGTTACACCAATAAACATCTTCGTATATTTAACACCAGTTTTAGGTATGTTTCCTATTGCAAGTTTATTGTCATTAAATACTTGTTTCGCAATATCTTCAACTAACTTATCTTTAAAATTGTATGATACTTCGCTTTGTGTAAGTAAAAATCCCATGTCTTTAGAAACAAAACTAATACTATTATTACTAGAGTCTTTAGACCTATTAATTATCATTCCTCGATAGATTTCCTTATCATCTACATAAAAACAAACTGTACTAGCTATAGGTATATCTATCTGTCTAAAATTAATATCAGAAGCTGACTGTACTATAGAAAATTCTAGTGTCCTAGAAGGCGACTTATAATCACCACTCCAAGTTACTTTCTCAACTATATCAGTTATATTATAGATATTGCCATTTTTTATGTGTACTTTTAACTTTATATTGTTAATTATAAATCACCTCTAAACTATGGAATTACTAACAGCCAACCATCTTCTATATGGTCGGCTGTTTTAATTGTTTTTTTATTAGCATCAAAAATTTTTGTATATAAATCGCCATTTCCATAATATTTCTGTGCTAATGTCCAAAGACTATCACCTTTGACAACTTTATGTGTTTTTTGTTTGGTGTCGAATCCTTTTGTCAAAGGAACATTTTTTGCAGAAGATAGCTTTTCATCATTATTAGTATTTACTTTAGGTATCTGTATTCTTTTATACTCTTTTAAGCTTAATGTAAAATGTATATCTCGTGTTCCATCTTGTTTCCCATACTTAAAACTTTCTATAATGACCTCCATGTTTATATTTGTTTCAGTTATTATATATCTTAAAATTAGTCCCTGCTCCATCCACTTTTTAAGTTTTTCTACACAGTCATATGGTTGTGGAAATCCTTTATAATTACAAAAATGATATTCTTGGCTTGGGAAGAAACTAGTTACCTCTGTTGTTCTAAGTCCTACACCACCACATACTATTATTTCTCCAAGTTTCAATACATTTGATGTATTTGTATTTATATTTCCATTTATCTCAAAGCTTGAAGGGAAAACAGGAAATCTAAAAGCATCATTTGCCTGCCTAAGCCACATTTCCATTAAACTACTCCTCCTACTTTTGCCATTTGTATTTCTGTTATTAATCTTGACATAATCTTTTCAATATCTGCGTCTTCTCTAATTACTATAGTTTCGGCTAACTTCGGAATAGATATATTATAATTTACATTTCCTTCTTGTTTCTGTCTTAATGTAGGTATGCTCTTATTAACAATAGATTTACTTTCTGAATTAGTAAAAACTTTAGAACCTCTTGGCATTTGCACAAGTTCTGGACCATGTTCACCAACTACACTAAGTCCACCACTCCAGTACTTTGTACCAGTAGCATTTCCTGCTAATTTACCAACAACCCAGTTAAATCCATCGCTTAATCCATTTGCTGCACCTGCTATTCCATCTATAAGTGGTTTTATATAATCAGATGCTTTTTTAACTACTTTCATAACACTATCAAAAACATTTTTAAAAATCTTACCCATAGATTTTAAAGTACTTCCAACATTTGAAAAAACTGGCGAAAACTTAGAAATTAAAGAACTTACAATAGGAGCTACAGTTTTGACAGCAGAAGCAATTCCTGATAGAACAGATGAGGCAACAGAAAGTAATCCCATAAAAATCGGAGCTAACGCACTTATAACTTGCCCGATTATTGGTGCAACTGTTGATACAATTGAAGATATAGCACTAAATGCTGTCTGAAAAATAGGTGCTAGCGTTGGCATTTGCTGCTGAAACCATCCTATTGCTGTTCCTATACCACTTGTTATTTTTGTACCTACTTCTAGTATCTTAGGGCTTGCCTGGTCTATAAATCCAATTAATCCAGACATTACAGGCTTCAAAGGTTCTAACATACCTAACCCAATATCTGCTACATTAGATTTTAACTTCCCCATTATTGTAGAAAGTAGTCCAGAGCCACTCTCTGCTAGTTTACCTGCACCTCCTGCATACATTGTTTCTAATTTTTTTTGTACATCTTTTGGGTCATCTGTACTACTTGCCTTGACTCCAAATTCTGTCAATCTAGCCATCTCTCCAATGTTCATATCCGCCAAGGCTTCCATAGCATCACCAACAGTTTTACCTGGATTTAACGCTGCCATATCTTCAGCTAATTTTACCATCTGCATAGCATTCTTTGTGTTTCCTCCTGCAATTTGTAAAGAACGAGTTCCTGCTGATATAACTTCCCCAGTTTCAAAAGGTGTGGCATTAGCATTTCCTCTTAATTCTTTTAAATAACTTGCACTCATACCATCTAACTCTTTACTAGATTTACCTTTATTTCCAACCCCCATAAAATGTCTCATGCTTATTTGTTGTTGCTCTAGTTCCATACCACTTTTAACAGTAGCAGCAGCCGCACCTGCTGCCATTCCAATTGGGACTATAGTAGATAAACTTGTAAGGCGATTTTTTATTTTATCAATCATTCCTTTTGTTTCATCTTTTAGTTTTATAGCTGGTCTTGCAATAAATCTCCCAAAAGCCTTTACGTTTGACTTTATTCTCTCAACTTTTTCACTTGCCAAATCCTTAATTGCAACTATTTTTACAAGTTTAGTCCTAAGAGGTGCTAGTTTTTGGTTTAGATTCTGCATAACTCTATTAGCAGGTGTTGCGTCCATTCTTATACGCATACGTTCCCTACTTGCTGCACGCATTTCATTCCTTGTTCTTCTAACTTCCCTTTGGAATTGCGTTTGCTCTCTTCTAATTCCTCGCATAGTTGCACTCATGTTGTCTTTTAGAGATATAACTGCACTTATATGTCTTCTAGCCATTTTTTGAACCTCCAAACATAGCACTTATCAGTTCAGAAATAAGTTTTATTTTTTCTTCTTCTTCATATAGCATACTAGCAATATAAAAATTTTTTCTTGTCATTCTTAAATTAGTCAATTTATCTAAGTCAATCCCTCTATCTAAGTAATGACTAAACATTTGCATTTCTATATCGCTTTTAATTAGTTTTTTAAGCTTTCAATCTCCTCAACAGTTCCAAAACCTGCAAATTTCATAGCAATTTTAGCAATATCAGTAATTTCTCCTGGTTCAAATAAGATGTCAACTATTTCTAATGGGTCATTACATTTAAATTCATTCTGTAATTTTTCATTCTTTAAATTTGGATTTTTAACTACTTCATAAACAAAATATTTTTCACCTTCATCTGCATCCTCCATTTCAGTCGCATCAATACATAATTCCCTATCAGGCTTTGCAATTTCTATATTTGCACCAAGAGAAGGAATATATAATTGCTTTGTTTCTTCACTTTTATTTGAAAAATATTCTTTTCTTCTTAAAATATCTTCTATTGTTATTATTTCTTTTTTATTTTTTTTGTTATCCATTTTTTAATCCTCCTAATATTTTTACATAAAAAAGGATAGTAAAAAACTATCCTTAAATCTCCTCAATTTCATCAATAACATCTGCATCATTTGGCGTAAATCCAAAGCTTAATTCTTCTTCAATTTTTCCACCCTTTTCAAACTGAGCTAAAGCTAACTCATTAAACCAAACATTGTTAATAGTGGTTGCTTCTGATTGTTTTCCAAGTGTCCCAGGGTCTTTCAACTTACTCGTGATTGTGCTTCTTGGGTCTTCTCCATTTTTCCATGCTTCCAGCAATTTTTTCTTCCCACGTGAATATACTTTACCAAGTTTTATGGTTCCTTCCCCACTTAAAGATGTTATTTTAGAGTCCTTACTCATTCCATATTGAACTTCTTCTCTATTTGCTGTCACCTTAGCTTCAAAACTGAGAACTTCTGCGATTAAACTTCCATCTAGCCAAAGCTTACCCCAAGTACCAGAAATCTGCCTACTTCCTAAAATATTGCTATTATCACCCATTTAATTAATCACCTCACTTACATATATATTTTAAATTTCAAATCCTCCATTGCATCTGTAATTGTTATACTTCCCTCTGCAAATACATAAGAACCAGTATTGGCTTCTTTTATTTGTTGCTCTGTCATTTCGCTATAATCAATTCCTTTTTCTTTTAAATACTTCTTATGTGCTTCTATATCTATTTGTGCAGATGCCTCTTGACTATTATCTAGTACTTCATCACGCTGTAGTTCTTTAAAATAATTATTTACAGCAGATAAAAATAGTATTTTGTTATCATACTTATTTGTAACTTTTCCTACATAATTTTCATTCCAAGTTTGTAAAATATCATCTTGTATCATATCTGATGCTTCAACAATTTTTATTTTCTTTAAGTCTTCTATCTCACTTTTACCTAATGTCACCAAAGAGTTTACACCTCTTGCTATTCTTATTCCATTATTACTTATAAGAATTAACTCTCCTCTTTCAACAGCTTCATCTGGATTTTCACTTGCTTCTATTTCAGTTACTTCATCTAAAACAAAATAAGTACAACTCTCTGAAAGAGATATCCCCGCTAAAATACCTGCAACTCTTGCTGTGTACTCTGCTGTTGTGTAATCTTTTTCATTAACTTTTATTCCTGTTGTTGTAAAATTTATGATAGCTTTTTCATTTGCATCTGACACATTTGGTAAAACAGCCTTATATATTTTCTTTTGTCTTCTAGCTCCTTTTATCCAGTTTACTACTTTAGTTTTGTCAGCCTCTGCATCTATCCAAGGAATAGCTATATAATTAAACTTTTTTAAATCTAAAGCTTTCAGCACATCATCTAAAGTTCTCTTATCTTCAACTGAATCATTCATAACTTCTATAATGACTTTGTTAGGACTTCCTAAAAATGCAAGTCTTATATAATCATAATTTTCTTTTGTAAATTCAGTTTCATTTATATCCATCAAAAAATCTAAAGAATAAGACTTCTTTGTTGCAGTAGTATCTTTAAGAACTAAAGCAACAACTCCTCTTTGACTTCTAAATTTTATAGTTTTTGAACGTCTCTCAAACTCAATTATGGCTTCTGGTAATCCCAATATATATACCTCCTTTAAATATTTATTTCAAGATTTTGCATAAGTTCGTATTCACTTTCATCTTCTGGTATAATTTCTGTTACTTGCAGATTAAATTTATATTGTAGAACATTTTCAATTATTTCTGCATTTTTTTCTTCTATTGTCAATTCCCCATCATCAATTTCTAAAATACAATCCTGGAATAATACATTTAATCTATCAATCATTTCTAAGTTTTCTAACTCTGTTTTCTCTCTAGGAAAATAATGTATATTAACTATTAATTTATTACTTGCAAATCCAGGGTCATTTGAAATTTCAACTGGAATAATTTGAATAAAGAAAGCAGGCTTTTCAAACCCGCTCCTTATCTCATTTGCTACTATTTTTATTTTTAAAGGCTTTAATTTATCTACTATGGCCTTTTTTACAGAGACTATTTTTAACATATTTTTTCTCCTACAAATTAAACATTTTATCAAGAAATTTATCAACTTTTTTATCAATCTTAGGGGATTGGTGTTCCATAGTCTGTTGTAACATATGCTTTCCTTCCACATATCCATCATTTTTTGTTGACCAACCATTTTCTTGTAAATGTGCATGTGGTGAATTATTTTTTAATAAACCCATACAATTTCCTTTTTTTTGCGTTACCTTAGTTTTCCAATTGTCTTTCATATGTTTACTTCTTCTATACTTTTTTGGCTTTTTATCAGACTTAGGTGTTCTTGCTATAGCTTCACCTTTACAACCTCCAATAATTCCATTCATTAATTTTTTAGCTTCTTTAGGATATTCTTTAGCTAGTCGGTTAATTATTCTATTTGTATAGTTATCTAAGCCACCTACATTAAAATCTGTATTACTCGTTGTAAACACCTTCTTTATAAACAACACAATCAATATTAGTTTCATATTGATTTAATTCTTTTATATTATTTACATGCTTAATATCATAAATAACTCCATCATGAACAATCCTCATATCTTCAGTTATATCAGTTCTATATCTTACTTTAAACCTATAAGAATATTCAATGCCTTCTTTATCTAAGATATAGTTACTACTCTTTCTTAATAAAGACTTATTCGCCCACAACGTTTTATAAGTAGCCCATCCTTTGATAACTTCACCGATTATATTTTCTGTCTCTCCAAATACTTGAACTTCTATCCTTTGAGTTAATTTTCCAACATCCAATTACTTATACCTCCCACATATACTAAGTTGAGATATTATACTTTCTAAAACAAACCTCACTTTTTCACTATTACTTTCTGTTGCTCCCCTTTTATCATACTGCTCTGCAACATACATTTTTATATATAAACTAGCGAGTTCAGATTTATTATTTTCATTAAAAACCTTCCCTGTCTGATTCTCCAAGCTTTCCTCTGCTACTTTCAGAAAGGACAAAAGCAGATTATTGTCTTCGTTATAATCTGCTTCTAATCTTAAATATTCTTTTATTTCTTCTAATGATACAATCATTCAAAACACCTACTTCGTAACCGCACTAGTTTTTTTTACTATCATACCAAAAGCCTTGCTACTTATAACATTACCATCAACTAGAGAATAAGTTAAATAATCTGTTTTTCTACTTTTTACATGTTCTTCTGTATATAAAGTTACATCTTCATTTATATTTATTGCATAACCCTTCGCTATATTTCCAGCAAGAATCTCGCCATCTACCATGCTATCATCCATTTTAACAGCTCTACCAAACATTCTTCCAACTCCATCACTATTTACAGCATCAGGGATAAAAATTGGCTTCCCTGTTGTATCTAATATTTCTGCTAATTGCGTCCATATAGTTGTACTATTAGCATAAATACAAGCCCCATTACTCCATTTGTTTAGTACAGACATTAGCTTAGTTATATCAGTATAGACTATTTTATCAGTGTACTCTATTATTTGAGTTTTATTAATTTCTTTACTTAAAACAGTTTTTATTCCAAGTGGTTGAGGCTTAAAAGAATCACTTTCTCCTGGCTTTCCTTTTCCATTAATAATGGCTTTCGCCAATGCTGCCCCCATTTTTTCAGCTAATAAGGTAGTTATATATGGAATAAACTCATCAATACTCATTTTTCTTAACTTCCATGATACAGTTATATCTTTTGAAAGGTCGCAACCTTTTAATGTTATTTCTTTTAATTTGTAGCCATCCTCTTTGACCTCTGTTTCTTCGTCATACCACTCTGCATCATCACCACCATCTTCCTCTGCTATGATTGTCAAATCACCTTTTACAAAAGTTGGTGAAGTGTCTCCAAAAAGAGGATACATATCTCCAATTTCTTTCCATATGCCTGTAGCTACAGTTTTAGGAATTAAAATGGTATTATTTTCGCTTGTTTGAACCTCAGCTCTATATTCTGAGTTAATACTATTGAATATTTCCTGTTCTTCTGAATTTAACGGCTTTCCTAACATATCTTTAGCCCAAGCATTTTTATATTGTTCTTGTTTATCCTTAACAGTTGTGCCTTCTATACCTTCTATTTTACCTTTGTTATTAGTTAAATTAAAAATAGTAGGGTCGATTTTGACATTATCCTGCAATGCTTTTAAATTTGCCCTAGCTTTTACATTTCTTTCATATTCCTCGTCTAATGCTTTTATTTTATTAGCTATTTTTTCAGCTTCTTCCGTCTTTTCTTCTCCTGTTCCTTCTTCTCCAATTTCATCATCAAGTAATTTTTGTGCTTCGTCTATCATTTCTTGTCTTTTCTTAAAATACTCTTCTCTAGTCATTTAAACCCCCTAATTTTAATAAGTTCAGTTTCATCTGAACTCTTTTTTTATTATTACTTTCTTTTTCATTACTAGTCTTATCTATTTTATTTTTTAAGACATGAGGTACTTTATTGTACTTATCAAAACAATCACTCACGCAAGCAGCAACTTCTTTTTTTTCATCAACTTCAAAATTAAAATAATTTGATGCTTCTTTGCCAGTAAACCAAGTCTCTTCTCTCAACTTTTCTTTTATTTCTTCAATGTCAATTCCTTCCCTTAAATTGTTTTTATACACATTCAAAATACCTTCTTCTATTCTGTCTAAATCCTCCGAGGCTTTAATTAATTTGTCTGAATTATATGCACCCCATAATCCCATCCAGGGTTTGTGAATCATAAAATAAGCATTTTCGGGGATTACAACTTTATCACCTGCTAAAGCTATAACGCTCGCAATACTTGCAGCTACACCATCTACATAAACAGTTTTAAATCCTTCATACCTTTTTAGCATGTTATATATTGCCATACCTGCAAATACAGACCCACCGCCACTATTTATATAAATATTTAAATCTTTTCCCTGTTCAGTTGCTAAAAAATTTTTAATTGAAAGTGGGTACTGGTCTTCCTCTGTCCAAGCGTCCCACTCATCACAAACAATGTCTCCATAAAAAAATAAGTCTGAACTTGTTTCTGTTGAGTTTTTAATTTTTAAAAACTCATTTAAATTATCATTAACCATTTATTTTATTCACCCCCTTCCACAACAGCAGTATCTAATCTACGAACAGGTTTATCGCCATTTTCTATTGGCGAAAGGTTCATTATTTTACGCCATTCATTTGGAGTAAGTGAACCTCTATCAACCATTTGAACCAAATTCAATTTAGTAGACATACTTGCATACTGTAAATTAGAAGCTTCAAAAATTATCTCATTTCCAAAACTTCGAGCTTTTCTAGTAAAAAGTTTTTCTGTATACTGATTAGATAATTGCAACCCAACTGGTTCAATTTCAGACTCATAATAAGCATTCCATTCATCTTCTGTATATTTACTTTGAATTATTTTCTCATTTGTATTAAAAAACGAATATAAACGTTGTACAGCTTTATCCATTTGCGCTGCATTAGGAACATAACTTTCAGCTTTAACCTGTTCAGCATCATATTTAGAATCAGTTGCAGCAGCTCCGCCTGCGTCTGAGTCTATTTGCAAGTAATTCTTTTCAAACTCCTTGACTTCTTTCCTTATATCATCAGGTCTAAGTGCTGTTTTAAATTTTAGTAACCATTTAATTGTATTGCTACTTTTAATAGCTTTTACTACCCCTTGGTCTGTTGTATTTACAACTTCCATAAGTGGTTCAATGACTCTAGTCGGAGATGTTCCAAATAAATCATTTTCATTAAAGTCTTTTCTTAAATGAATTATATCTGTGTATGGATAAGCAACTACTTTTCCATTTCTAAGCGAAAATTTTAAAAACAAAACTTTATCTTTATAAATTGCCTCTACATTTAAAGCATTTAAAGGATAAATTTGCGTAGGTATATTATCATCATCTCTAATAATCACCGCAAAAGCATTACCATTAAGCTCTAACTGAGTAACCATTTTCTCTTGAAGTATTTGACCACTCATAAACGAGTTCGGATTTTCAAGCAAAAACTTAATATAAATTTCTGGATTAGTCTTAAATTCAGTCTCATTGCTTCTAATATGCTTAGCTGTCATTTTGCCAACTGCTTTAGCTTTTGGTCGTATAATACTCCTTATAATATCACTTTTGTATAAGTTACCATGCCAACTATAAAATCCATTTCCCGAATCTGAAATAAGTTCCATTATAACTTTTCCAGGAGCTTCTTTATTTTTCTTCTTAGATTTAAATATATTCATTTTTCACCCCCTCACCTAAATCATGTTTTCATATTCTGACATTTTTTCTTTCAGAACAACATAACCAATTATCAAAGATACAGCTCCATCAATTCTACGTCGTCTATCCATTCCCTTAACAGGTTGTATATTTCCATTTACATCTACTTTTATTTCCGTATTACTAAGACACCATTTGTCGATAGAATTATTATTATAAATAACCTTATTAGCTTTTAAATCAGCCCGTAGCTCTTTCATGGGAGCAGATAAAGTATAAACCCCTTGTCTAACTTTAATCATTACATCCTTTCCAAACTCATTCTCATAAGTTAAAAGAAGACTCGAATCAACATGCCAAGGGTCATATCCAATCCACGAAATATAAATGTCATATTCTTCTTTAATTTCTCTAAACCACGATAGGATGTCGTATGGATTTATTTTATTTCCCTCACATACCCTTAACAAGCCCTGCTTTTCCCACAGATTATACGGAATTTTGTCCTCATCAGTTTTTTGTTCTAATCGTTCAGATGGAACCCAATACATAGAAAGAACGTAAATATTATCATCATATCTTTTCTTCAACAAAACTTTAGCTGATGCCAGGTCTGTAGTTTCAGCTAAGTCAAAGCAACCTATTCCATATCTAAATTCCATTTCATCCACATTGAATTTAGTTTCATTGTTCAGCTCATCCCATCTCAACCAAGCAGTCGCAGAATTTTCTTTCATATTGAAATCTTTCACCATGACAGTAGGCTTAAAACTTGGGTCTGTCTTAGCTTTATTAACACAATCTCTTAAAAAATCAAGCTTTTTTATAGTCCCTAAACCCGGATTAGCTTTTATCCAGCATTCTTCTCTATCCCATTCGTCCTTGTCATCTAGCTCATAAATAAAAGCTATAAACCTATCATCTTTTATTTTTCCATCCAAGACATTGCAAGCATATTCATATTGTGCGTCAAAAATACCCTCTCTCACAAAACCATTTGTAGTAATGCAATTTAAAAGAGGTTGATTTCTTGAACTCATAGATTGTTTCATTAAGTCGTAAATATCTCTATTTTTTATAGCTGCTAATTCATCTATTGTTACCATATGTGAGTTCAATCCATCAAGTCCATTTGAATTACTAGCAAGTGCTTGTATAAAACCATAATTGCCACGAAAATAGAGGTCTGTTTTCCTTTTTTTAACATGCCTAGACAAAACTTTGGATTGCTGTACCATTTTATAACATTCTTTGAACCCTTTTTGTGCCTGCTCGTATTTAGTTGCAATATTATAAACTTCGGGTGACCCTTCATTATCTGCAATTAACATAAATAATTCATCTGCTGCTAATTCCGTAGTCTTTCCATTTTTACGACCTCGAATATCTAATACTTCTTGATATTTTCTAAATCTTGTCTCTTTATCAACAAATCCAAATACAGCTTGATGTTTAGCTTTTTGAAATAATTCAAGCTTCAAAGGTTCTCCTAGCTTGCCTTGTGCTTGTTTGCAAAAAGTCTCTATAAATTCGACAGGTCTGTTCGCAAGCTCTTCATCAAAAACCCAATTTCCTTTTGGATTATACAAGTCTTGAACAAGCTTTTTATATACTTGCTTAATTCTGCTACAAGCAACTATTTCTCCACTCAATATTTTTTGATAATATTCTTCAATGTATGTCATTTTTGAAGTCTACCCTTTTTTATAAACTCAATAAGCTCATCCTCTTCTTCCTGCTTTATATCACTTGGAATAATATCAATTAGTTGCTTCATGACACTAGAATAAAGCTTCATAAAATTTAAATATATTTTAACTTGAAGTCTTTCTCTTTCAAATTCCTGTTTACCTTGTTTGAAAATTTCAGTCAAACCTTCTTTTGTCAAAATTTCTCTTGTCTCTTCTAAAGATATTTTCAAGAAAGCCGCTTCATTTACCAACCCATCTAGAATTTTAACTTTTTCTTTTTCTAAATCTTTATAGTTTTTCTTTAATCTGCTTACTTCTTGTTTTATCTTTTTTTCTTTCTCTAATTGTTCGTAAATTATTTTAAATAACCCCCCTCCCCTTCTGATTTTTTCGTGCGGAGGAAAATTGAGGTGGGGACATCGGTATTTGAAATCAGCCCCCCAGGGTCGTTTTTAGGGGGGGATATACTATTTTTTCTCAAATCGAAATCAATTCCCCATTTTCATTAAATTTTAAACCTGTTCTTGTAATGTCTTTATTACTCTTATGTTTTTTACTATGACAGTCTTTACATAGCAATATTAAATTATCCTCACTTAAAGTTATTTCAGCATCATGTATATTAGCAGGAGTTAAATATTTTATATGATGCACTTCTTCTCCTAGCTTCCCACACTCAGCACACAAGCCTAGATATTTCTTAATAATTGATTGCCTGCATTCCTTCCAGGCTTTGCTATTATAAAAGCTTCGACTAAACTCCCTAGCCACTACACAAGCACTTCCTCAATAACTTCCTTAAGCTTCTCTTTAAATTCTTTCATATTCCAATCTATAGTTAAAACTTCTTCACTTTCTACTTCGTCACGCTTACTCAAAAGCTTATCAATTAAAAGTTCCATAGTAGCCACACCTTTTCTATATTCTTCTTTTTTAGTAAAAGGATATAGAACATTATTATAAACTCTGTCTAAGTCACGAGAAATCTTTAAATCTAATGCTGAAATAACCAACTCAATCTCTTTATTATCTAGCTCTATTTCTTTCATAAAACACCTCTTTTTAAATGCGAATATTATTATATTTTTAATAAATATAGTTCGTATTTTTTCATTTGAATCCTCTATTTTCTTAGTAAATCAAACATTCAAATTAAATTTTTCCTACTTCTTATATAGAGAATTTGGCACCTTAAATAGTAATACACCAAATTTTTAGACATTCAAACAGGCAAATAAAAAAATATCACCTCACAAAATCGTCTAACGATTCACTGTAATGATGATATAGCTCTTTATCTAAACCTAAATATGCCTTCGTTTCTTCTATCGAAGAATGACCTAGCAATTCTTTAACTGCCACAATATCTTTTCCACTATCAATATAAATTTTATAAGCATAAGTTTTACGCATACTATGTGCTGTTATATCATATAGTCCAAAATATTCTCCTGCTTCTTTAAGAATTTTACTAATTGCAGCTACTCCAATGTAAGGATAATCTTTTTTTCTTGATGGAAACATATACTCATAATCTTTTTTATTTTTTATATATTTTTTTAAAATCTGTACAACTTTTGGTCTTATTTCTACTGTCCTAGGCTTTCTATTTTTTTCTCTTATATTCTTACTGTTTACTTTCTTACCTTCCCAAATAGTAAATTCTTGTCTTTTTAAAGCTTCTTTTACTTCTCTGACTTTTAATTTAACTAAATCACCTGCTCTATATCCTGTTGTTATACCAAGTACAAAGATTACATAATTTCTATAACTTTTATATCTTAGATAATCTTGGATATCGAGTACATCTTGTTGTTTTTTTATTGGCTTTGCGGGTCTTTTCACCTTTTACATTTCTTCCCTCCATTTCTTTAGATTTATTAAACCCAGGAATCATTTCCATTTCTTTTTTTAACTCCTTTTCTTCTTTGGATAACCTAAATTCTTTATTAATTATCTTATCTATATCTACCCATGCCATACCTACCCCTTTCTAGGCATAAAAAAAGACCAGATTCCGTAATCTAGTCTTTCATCAGAACAAAGTTACCAGTCTTAGTTCTGTAACTTAATATATAGTGGTTTGCTTATAGCTAACTAATCAGTTAACCATGTATTAATTATATACAAATTAAAGACACAAATGGTACACAATTCGTATAATAATCGGACACTTTTCGTACACAATTCAGACACTTTTTGGTCACAAATCGGTCACAAATAAGACACTTTTTAGTTTATTTAAGTATAATTGTTACCTATAAGTTAACCTAATAGGTCTTTTACTTTATTTATAATCTCTATACGCATTTGTTTGCATCTTGTAGCTGAAAACCCTATTGAGTCAGCTATATATCCCCATGAATTATTCTTTTTACTGAAATATCTATGTTGAACTAATACAGTTTCTTCTTCATTCAATAGTGACATTACATTATCAATTTTCTCTATTAAAATTTCTTTTGATTCTATTTCTCTTCTTATCTTTTCTATTTCTTTTTCTTTTCTCAAAACTTCATTCTCAACTGAACTTGATATATTATAAGTTTGACTAGTTTTTTCGCTGTATCCTATAGATTTACACTCCAAGTAAGAATTCTCTTTCTTTTTTATCTCCAAATTCAAATAATTTATCTCTGCTTTTAATCTATTATAGCTATATAACTTACCCTCTGTTCTTTTAAATATATCATCTTTTACATTACTCATAACATCACTCCATTTTTATTTATTTAAATACATTCTTAATTCATACTATCTAACTTTCTTACTGCTTTTCTATAAAAGATAAATATCATCTTTCAATTTCAAATAATTACTTGTTACAAATTTCTCTACTTTGCATGGCATGTTTACCATCATATAAACCAGTTTTATATGAATCACTATCCATTCCACTTGCTACTAAAGATTTACATTTTCTAACACCCATTTTTTTGATTATCACATAATTCTCATATTCTTCTTCCACTTCTTTTGGAATGACTAATGCAAGCTTTGTACTTTGTTCCTCTAACTTAGATTTAATACCATCCATATACCCTACAACATAGCTATTATATATACCTACACAACATCTGTCTTCTTTTGCTTTTTTGTAAATCATTTTATTCGCATGACTATGTCCTAACTTAAATAAAAATGAGAAGACTTCTTTGGCTACCTCTGAATCTGTGCTTCGCCCATAGAATGCTATATTTCTTCCTCTAGTAAAAGATTTACATCTAAAATTATTTGCTATTATTGATGCTAATTCATATTTCCATGCTCTTGATATTTTTACATATTCATATGATACTTTTATTTCTTCTTCGTCTTCTCCTTCATTAATATCCATTACATCTATATCATACTTAGCCATCAATCTTTGTGCTTTTAATATAGCAGATTGAGCCTCTTCATAACTTGTATTATTAGTTGATAGAGCTAGCAATTTCTTAATTTTATTAATTATCTTATCATCCATTTCTTATCCCCCTTGCATAAGCTACACACTTCTTACAACAATAAACACTTTTCTGTACATCTAATTTATAAAACCTTCTACCACACCATCCACAAAAAATATACTTACCAGGCTTTAAAGTTTTATCTTTATACTTACACTTACTCATTTAAATCCACCCCTTTAAAAAGGTATATCTGGGTCATTTTCTATAGCTGTATAGTTTGGTTGCTTTTGTTCTTCTACATGCTTTTTGTAATCTAAAAATTGAATTCTTTTTGTAACAACTTTTGTATATGTTCTTCTTTCACCATCTTTTTCATAATTATTAACTCTTATTGACCCTTGTAATGATATAAGCCTTCCTTTCTCTAAATAATTGGCACAAACCTCTGCTGACTTGCCAATAACCTCTATATTAATAAAATCAGCCTCTCTAGTTCCATCTTTTCTAACAAAATCTCTATTTATAGCAATTTGAAAAGTTGCTACTGGTGTGCCTGTTACTGGAATATATCTTAAATCTGGTTGTCTTGCGATTCTGCCAACTAAACTTACACTATTCATTTTTCTTACCTCCAAAAATATCATCCTCTATAACTGCTTGAACAAATTTTTTATTATGATCATATCCAAAATCTTTTTTAAGTTCAGTATTATCATTGGTATAGAATCTTTTACGTTCTGAATTAAAATAAGTTCTTATGGTTATTCTCTGTTTTCCAGTTATCCTATTTTTCAATATCAATATAGAACTTTCATCTTTCCCATCTTCAACTGTTCTGATTGTCTTTAATACATAATCAGCTAAATTTACAACCTCACTTGCTCCAGATACATCAAACATTGAAGGTTCATTATTCATATGACTACTCTTATTTGGATGAGCTACAAGTATAATTACAAGCCCATATTTTTTAGCTACTCTTTTTAATTCCTTTGCTAAATTTTCTTGTTTTTCGTACTTATCCTTACCACTACTATCTATAGTCATTAAATTATCAAGAATAAACAATCTAACACCTTTTCTTGTATATAAATGTTCTATCGTCTGTATTAGATTTTTTTCATTAGCTTTTGAATCTTCACCATATATATAAAACTTTTTCTTTATCCACTCGGAAATAAGTTCCCATGAATATTCAGTTGCATCCTTGTATTTTTCTCCCAATGAATTTATCATTGTTTCTAGGTGATAATCATTACAAACAGTTCTTACAAACCATTCTTTTAACTGATATGATGGTAATTCACCAGAATAAATAAATGTTTTATATCCATCTGAAATTGCATTTGCAACTATTTGATTAATTATAGTTGATTTACCACTACTTGGGTCACCAGTAATTATTGTCATGCTTCCATAAGTAAGTCCATTCATTTTTTCATCCAGAACTCTAAAACCTGTTTTGATACACATTTTGCTACTTTTATTTCTCTTGACTAATGAAGCATCAATATACAAATCATCAATCTTTTTAGCATCTAAGGCTATTTCTTTTACTTCATCAAGTAAAGATACAATTTCCGTTGTAGAACTCGTAGTAACTTGATTTATAGCCTCACTTAGCTTTTCACTTATTAATCTTTTTTTAGACAATTCCTTTACAATTTCTATATAGTACTTGGCATTTGAAACAGTTGGAACTATAGTTGTTAAACTTGTTATATAACTTAATCCTCCAACATCTTTAAGTTGGTTTACACTATTTAGTTCATCTGTAAGTGTAATAATGTCAATTGCCTTATCCTCATTGCTTAACTTAATCATAGTTTTATATATTATTTTATTGCTATTATATAAAAAATCTTCTTCTAGTAGATTGCACTCTTTACAGACATAAACAACTGTATTATCTAGCATAATAGCACCAAGGATACTTTGTTCTGCTTGCAAATTATTTAATTCTAGCACTCTCATTCCCTCCTAGAAAGATTCAAAATTTTTTAAGTCTAAATAACTTTTCCCTTGTTGTTTTAAATCTTTTAATTTTTTCTTTTTTTCACTTTTATATTTTAGGTACAACTGGTCATACTGCTTTCTGAACTTAGAAGCACTTAAAATATTTGCACACCAGAAACTATCGTTTTGGCAGAACCTAATTAGTTCTTGGACTTCTTCTAAATTTCTTTTATCTAATCTGAGAACATAATCAAATTCTTTTGACCAGTTTTGTAAGTTAGGCTCTTTTGCATTAGGATTATTTTTTCTTATATGCTTAAATAAAAACTCTGCTAGTCGATACTCGTTAGAGGTCTCGACATATAGTTTTTTATTCCTTATTCCTTGTTCCTTAATAAGTGGAGCGTCCAAGGTTCCTTCAAGGTTCGTCTTAGGTTCCTCAACATTGTAAACATTGCTATTTTCAACAGTTTCCAAGGTTCCTTTTAGGTTCTTTTTAGGTTCGTTTAAGGTTCCTAAAATAGCCTTTATTGATACAAGTTTTCCAGTAGCTGGTTTTGGATTTTTCCCCTTCACCCCCATTGAAATTTCAACGAATAATCCTTCATCAACAAACTTTTTCAATATTGTTTTTATCTTTTTTCTCCCTACTTTGAAGTCTTTCAGTGACTCTTCAATTTGCCTATCAGTATATTTAACAATCATGGTTTCAAGGTCACTTCGTAAATATAATTGATGATATACTAGTAATTCTTCTGGCGACATATCCAATGGAGAAAACATATATCTCATTGTTTACCACCTACTTATTAACATTTTCCACACATTATTTTAGAATTCGCCACCAATATTGTCTAAAAACCATTCATCAACTTTATCTCTTAAAATAAATATTTTTCTGCCCACTGTAAATGCAGGAAATCCTTTTATATGAGTCATTTCATATGAATTATTTATACCTATACCATATTCTTCGGAAAACTCTTTTACAGTCATCACCTTTTTAGATTTTTTAGTTTTAAAATTTACAACCTTTGTTTGCATATTTTCATTAACTTCCATAAAAATACCCCCTATTTTTTTGCAAATTTCAATGCTAATATAGCCTCAAATATAGCATCTAATTCTTTCATAGTAGTGTTCCATACTATTTCTTCATGTTCTTCAATTACATCATCTTCAACTATGTCTATGAAATCATCTTCTTTTTTTAAGTAATCTTTTATCTCTTTATGTAATTTTAATGCTATACTTGAAAGACTTTTTATTTTTAGCTCTGGTAGGAACATTATCCCTGCCTCTGTACTTTTTCTAACGTGTTCATATCCTAATAGTTTATTTTTATAGATACATATCATTCTAGCCACTACTTGATTATTTGGGATTCTTTTATCATTTTCATATGCTCTAATACTTTCTACTGATATATCTAGTAATTCTGATGCTTTTTCTTGTGTTAATTCTACGTTTTCTCTACTAATTTGGTATATATTGTGGTATTGTTTAGACATTTACTTTTATCCTCCTATTGTTATAGAATTAAACTATACTTTAAAGCTTCATTTTGTAGCATTTGTTAGCAAAAAAAATTTCCTCTGGAAATGCTTCTTTTAATTCTAAATTAAATAACTTGGCTATATTATTTGCTATATCCAGATTTGGATTTCTGATTCCATTTTCTATAAATCCATAGTAGCTTCTATTTATTCCCAAATATTTTGCTACATCTGCTTGTGTTAGACCCATTTTTTTTCTTACTGATATTAGATTTAATCTTTTATCCATTTTATATTAATCACTCCTTTAAGCTACAATTTGTAGCATTTATATTTTTAATTATAATGCTTCATCTTGTAGCTGTCAAGAGTGTTCTAATATTTTTGCTACTTTTTGTAGCTAAATTTGTTTTGCTACTTTTTGTAGAGTATAATTATAAAAAAGGGAGGTATCTTATGTTTAGTGAAAATTTAAAAACGCTTCGAATAAAGAATAAATTAACCCAAGAAGAATTAGCAGAAAAGCTTTGTATATCTCGCTCTGCTTTATCTCTATATGAATTGAATAAAAGAAAACCTGATTTTGATACTCTTATAAAAATATCTAAATTCTTCAATGTATCAGTAGACTCCATATTAGGAGACATTGCTGTTAAAAAGGAACCCTCTGAAAATATAACAAATAATATAATTGAAATTGATGAAGATGTCAAAAAACTGACTGACATAATATTTGAACTTGATAAAGAAGATAGAGAAGTAATTTGGCATATGCTTGATGCTTTAATAAAGAAAAATAAATAAAAAAAATACATTGATAAAATAATCAATGTATTTTTTTATGTATTTTTTTAGTTTATATATTTTGATAATACATAATTTAATTCATCTTTCAGCTCTCTTATATCTATAATCTCATCCATGCGATACTCTGTAGGTTCATCATTTTGGTTTGGTAAAGATATTAGCTTATCAGAGGGAGTGAGCTTTATATTGCATATCCATGACTTCTCATTATCTTTATATAGTACCTTTAGCCAATCTTTATCCTTCCTATATGTTATATCTTCTTTACATGAGAAATCTACCAAAATAGCTTGTACTATGTTAAAAGCTTCTTTTTCTTCCCTACTTATTTCTTGCAATTGCTCCTCTTTTGTAACATCTGTTTTTATGTCTTTTTTCTGACATTCTTCGTCTTTCTTTATTTTTTCTTTTTCAACTTTTTCTTTAGCTTTTTTTTCTGAATCCTCTTTTGATTTTTGTTCAGTCATTTTCTTTTTTTCATTTTCATTTTCTTCATTATTACTTTCTAGTAATGTTTTCAATTTCTCATTCATAAAATCAGTCGCAAATTGTAGAATAGACCTTTTTACAATAGGTCTAAATTTTTCTACAACATTCTGTGTTTTTACACCATTATAAAAGTCATTTATTATAAATCGTACAAATTCATCAGATGGGTTCTCAAGCTGTTCATTTAATTGTTCTTTTATTAGATTGGTATATTTTGATTCAGAAGCTATATTAAAAACTACATCTATATCAAAATTTGTTTTTGCAAATTTTTTTAAGTGAGATATTTTATTTTCATCTATATCCAGTAAATTTATAGTCATAAATGGCTTTTCATCCATTATATTTTTTTCTTCTAAATCTGTAAAGAACTTATAAATTATTCCATTTGTAAGTATTGCAAATCTCGCCTCAGTAGCTGTAAAATATCTGAACAATTGTGCATCATGTTTTGTAAGCTTATCTTTTATATTCTTGGCTTCTATTAAAATAATTGGCTTACCATCTTCTAGTATTGCATAATCGACTTTTTCCCCTCTTTTAACTCCAACATCTGCTGTATATTCTGGCATAAATTCTAATGGATTAAAAACATCATATTCTAAGATTTGAAAGAATGGCATTATTAATGCTGTTTTTGTTGCTTCTTCTGTAGTTAAATTTCCTTTTATCACCTCTATTCTTTTACTAAATTGTTTTATTTTATCTGAAAAATCCACATAATCGCCTCCCCCTAAAAATGCTTGGATTTATGGTTTGTTATTTTTATTATACAATAATTTTGTTTTAAATAAGAAAAATATGTCAATATATATTTCTGAATCGTTCGACAAAATAAAATACATTGACAATATGCCAATGTATTTTATGGAATATTTATTAAATCTAAATTTCATTTCTTCTTTTTTCTGCAATTTTAATTACAAATTTTATAAAATAATCATAATCTTCCTTATTCATTTTTTTCAGCTCACTTATAGAAATGGCTTTTTTCTCCTTCTCTTTGCACATAAAATCACCCCTATTTTGATAAAAAAATTAAAATTGCTACTTTTAAATAATCTTATGTACATTAGTTATTTATATTTATATATTACCATATTTTACCATACTAGAAATATTCGTACGACGAATATTTTGACCTGTTTCGACATATAATAATATTGGGTGACATCTAATGCTAAAACAAGCTAGAAAAGACAAAAACTTAACTCAAAAACAATTAAGTAAAATTGCTAATATTAGTCAAAGTTATATTTCACGCTTAGAACAAGATATTTTTATAAATAGTCCTACCATACAACAAATTATATCATTATCAAAAGCATTAGATATTAGTGCTTATAAATTATCAAATTATTTTATTGACAAAGAAAATGCATATAATGAAAAAAGATAATTGTATAGTATAATGAATATAATTAATACTGTATAAGAGGTGGCAAAATGGCAACTAAAAGAGCTAATGGCGAGGGGTCTATTGTTAAAAATATAAGAAATGGTGTTCAGATAGGATGGCGTGCTTCTATAAGCATTGGTCGTGATGAAAAAGGCAAACTTATAAGAAAACAATTTACTGGAAAAACACAAAAAGAGGTAAGAGAAAAATTAGATATTTATAGGACAAAGATGCTCTTAGGCTCTATAGTCTCAGCTGATAAAATAACCTTTGAGGATTGGTTTTATACTTGGTTATTTGATTATAGAGCAAAAGATTTAAAACCTAAATCTTTTGAAAGATATGAGGGCATTTATAGAAATTACATAAAAGATACTGAACTTGGGAAAATAAAATTAATAGATTTAAGAGCTACGCATATACAAAGATATTACAATAAACTTATGGATGTATATAACAAACCTGCATCAACAATTATAACTCTAAATACAAGATTAAAGCCTTGCCTAACAGAAGCAGAAAAACAAGGTTATATTCAAAAAAATTATTGTAAAATGGTAACACTCCCATCTGATAACAAGATAAAAGAGGTACAAATATTAAGTATTACTGACCAAAAAAAATTTATTGATAGCATTGATGGAGATAAGTTCGAAATACTTTTTCTTCTTGCTTTGAGTACTGGTTTAAGATTAGGAGAATTACTTGGTTTAAAATGGAGTGATATTAATTTTGATGATGAGTCTTTAACTGTTAATAGGACTTTACAACGAGTTACTGAAATAAATAAAGATGGAACTAGAGAAAAAAAGGTTATTGAACAATATCCAAAGACTAAAAATTCTATAAGAACAGTTCCTATTCCAAGAAATATTTTAGTTAAATTAAAAAGACATAAAATACAACAAACAGAACAAAGATTATTGTTAGGTGATGCTTATGTAAATAATAATTATGTAATTTGTAATGATACAGGTCTTGCTTTAAACAATAATAGACCTGGTAAAATTTTAGATTCTTTGCTAAAAAAATTAAATATACCTAAAATTAAATTTCATGCTCTTAGACATACATATGCAACACGATTATTCGAGGCTGGTGTCCCTCCTAAGACTGTTCAGACGTTAATGGGTCATTATGATATAAGTATAACTATGGATATATATACACACGTTATGCACAATACCAAGCAAGATGCTGTTGATAAAATAAATGATATTTTTTGATAGAAATAAGGTGTATTAAATTTTACCATTTTTAATCTAAATCCATGGTTGTGTGCTGATTGTGTGCTTTCCAACAAAACAAAAAGGATTACTTAGCCTAAAACTAAGTAATCCCAGTCATTTCATCATTCTCTTTTAAAAATTGGTGGAGACGAGGGGAGTCGAACCCCTGTCCGCAAATCTTTTCCTCGCTGCATCTACATGTGTAGCCAACTTTACTAATATCTCACCTTACATAACGCCAAGTGGCAGGCTCTATGCTTAGCCAGTCCCAATTAATCTACCCTAAGTCGAGACACCCTCAAAGTAGTTCCCTGCATAATGACGTCCAGTCTTAGCCGGCAGGAGGGCTAAGAGGGACGAGCAGCAACTAGGCTGCTATCGCGAAATTATCGTCTGCGTTTATTTTAAAGTTCCCCAGTTTTTACGTGACCCAGAGTAACACGACACGCAGCCTCAAGTTCCAAACCCACGTCGAAACCTTTACGCCCCCTTGAGTAGTTTATAGTCCATTAGACTCTTCGCAAACTTTATCACCATTCTTATTAAATTTTTAATGTATATATAATATAATACTTTTAAGAATAAAAATCAATGTTATGTTCTAGATAATAAAGAATTTTATTCTAAAAAATACATTTTTAACTAGTTTAATATTTCCCTGTCATTTCTCTTTCTATACGTCTTTGGGCATCTTTCTTAGCCATATCTTGACGCTTGTCATATAACTTCTTACCTTTTGCTAAAGCAATCTCTACTTTAACTTTACCATTTTTTAAATATAAACTAAGTGGTATAAGTGAATACCCCTTTATAGTAGTTGCTCCAATAAGTTTTCTTATCTCATGCTTGTGAAGCAATAACTTTCTCACTCTTAGAGGGTCAACATTAAATATATTTCCTTGCTCATATGGACTTATATGAACTTGTTTTAAAAATACTTCACTGTTATCTACAGATGCAAATCCATCACTTAGGTTGACTTTACCCTGTCTTATTGATTTTACTTCTGTTCCTTTTAATTCAATTCCACACTCATAGGTTTCCTCTATAAAATATTCATGTCTTGCTCTTTTGTTTGTTGCTAATATTTTTTTACCAGCCATATAAATCTCACCTTCTTTGCTAGAAATTTCTTTAATATATACTAAAAATTTACTAATTATTTTATATCTACAAATCTTTTGACTACCCTGTATGATAACATATTCAAGTACTTTAGTCAATATGACAACTCATACATTAAACTAATTAAGCAAGATATATTAAATAATATAACAACATATTGTAAGAAATTGCATCTACTCTATTTAATGCAAAGTCAAAATAAATTACTAAAAATAATCTATCAAACTCAAAACAAAAATTTTAATACTCTAATACCTACTTTTCACTTTTCACTTTTCACTTTTCACTTTTCACTTTTCACTTTTCACTTTTCACTTTTCACTTTTCACTTTTCACTTTTCACTTTTCACTTTTCACTTTTAAATAATTTTAACACTCCCATAAAATATAATACCCACAAATTATAAATACTACTCAAAATACGTACTCAAACAATATACTTCAATTATAAATATTCTTAAAATTTCTTAATATCTATGTAAAACTTTGATGATAAAGTAGCTAATTTTTCAAAAAAAATGTAATATATAGTTATATCTTATAAGATTTTAGAGATAAATTTTAATATAGTAGGGAGAAATTTGTATGGATTTAAGCAAAAAAGTAAAAATTTTAGAAAATACATCAGATGGTAGAAGTGAATTTGAAATATTAGAATTTGAAAAACTTGAAGGTGCTTCTAGCCCAATGATGGCAATGGGATTATATTTTGCTAGAGAAGCTGGCTTGAAGGCTAGACAAATTAAGATAAAATTAAATAATTCATCAATAAAAACAGAAGCTGGTGCACTGTACTATTATAAAGGAAAGATATCTTCTGAAACTAAAATTGGTGGTGTTGGAGGTCTTTTCAAAAAAGGAATATCAGGAGCACTTACTAATGAATCAATGATGAAACCTACATATAAGGGTACTGGCGAAGTTTACTTAGAGCCTTCTTTTAGACATTATTTATTTATGAGCCTTGATAATGATTCTATAATCGTCGATAAAGGTCTATTCTATTGTTGCTCTGACACTATAGAAGTAAAGGCATTTACGCAAAAGAACTTCTCTTCTGCTTTACTTGGTGGTGAAGGTTTCTTCCAAATAGAGTTAAGTGGTACTGGTGTAGTTGTTCTAGAATGTGTTGTGCCTCAAAGTGAAATTGTAGAATATGAATTGAGCAATGGAGAAGAATTAAAAGTAGATGGTAACTTTGCAATAGCCAGAACATCTGGAGTTAATTTTTCTGTTACAAAGTCAGATAAATCTTTAATTGGTTCTGCTTTAAATGGTGAAGGTTTCTTAAATACATTTACTGGAAATGGTACAGTTTGGTTAGCTCCTACTCAAGTAATGTACGAAAAACTAAGCTTTGGAGCCATGCCTACTAATGATAATATGAATAATAAGGTTTCTAAGCAAAAATAGAAATTTTATGAAAATTTTATAAAACTATTCATGTAAAGTTAATATAAAATATACTTTTGACATCTTTAGATAAAATTTAGTAAATAGATATATTTTATAATATAAAGACATCAGTGTAAATATAAAAAAGCTGTAGGTAAATTTGTTTCTACACACAAATCTACTTACAGCCTCAAATCTACTAATAGCCTCTTTTATAAATATAAATTCATATTTAAAGATATATTCGTTTTACCTAATGCTCTAATTCAAATCTTATCTGCGTTAAATCATTCAATTATCAATAAATCCAATTAAATAAAATTATTGATAGCATATATTATAAATCTAATAACTTTTATTATAGTTCTGATTATTAACCTAAAAATGCCTATTATTAATCTATTTAGTTTTACTATAATAAACAATTTTTATATTAGTATACTTACTTTGCCTGCAATAAACAACTTTAATATCACTCTATTCAATTTACCTGCAATAAACAACTTTAATATCACTCTGTTTAATGTATCCGCAATAAACAACTTTTGTATTACTCTATTTAATTTACCTACAATAAACAATTTTAATCTAACTAAACAATCTTTCTCTTTATTGGCTTTATCAAAAGAGATACAACCATAAGCACAATACTTCCACATATCAACCAATACTTTTCATCAAAGCTACCTCGACTCATAGACATTATAAAGAAATTTCCAACATACTTATCTTTAGTCATCATATTTAAAATTAAATATCCTATAGATACCATATATCCTATAATAGTATTGTTAAATAAATTAGAAAATAACATACCTAAACTTCCTATAAACATAGCTGATGCAAAACTCCCCACAATATATTTAAATATAGGAAAATTGCCTCCAAGATGTTTTAACATCAGTACAAATCCAGCAATTAACACAAGTATACTTATAATTGACATTATTATTCTTATTAATTGTATAACTACTTGAGATACTGATTTTGATGATACTATCTCATCAATTTCCTTTGATTGTTCTAAGTAAAATATAGGAACTATCATTATTATTCCTACTATTACAACATAGTTTTCAAGACATATAGCTGCTGAAACACTATCTAAATTTGCTACCCCTTGTATAAATGGAATCAAACATAACATACCAATTGAACATATTAGATTAATTAGAGTGCTTAATTTGAAGTTTTCTTTGATTAAAACTAAATAATTTTGAAAACTTTGAACCAACATTAAGATTCCCCCTTCTTTTTTGTTCATATAAAAATGTAGTTATCAAGACAATTATTAATGCTCCCAATCCTATTAAAAGTCTATTACTCATAATAGTATTAAAGTTTTCTGCTATAATAGTTCCATTTAGTACATTATTATGTCTTATCATTAGTCCCATTGATGGATAATCTCCTTCAAGACCTATAGAGTTTATACTGTAAAACCACCAAATTAATTGAACAATAATTGCTACTGGTGTGTCTGTTAAAACAGTCAGACTCACTCCTACAGCTGTAACTATCATAAGAGTTGGCAATAACCACCACAGTGTATATTTTATAAATGCTAAATTATCAACAGAAATTCCTTCATCTTTAGCAAATGAAATTAAAGGAAGTAATTCTTTTATACCTAAAATTAAAACTGGCAACATCATCATAAATACAAGAGCAAAATATCTTGATAAAATTATTTTAGATGTTGATGCTTGTTTTGAATAGACAATTTCGCTCATTCTTGAACGTCTATCTTTCATTGACATAAAAACTGCTACAAATACTGGAAATATACTTAAAATTATACCAATATAGTCACAAAAAATTCTTGCATAACCATTAGTTACTTTATCTTTTTGTATTGTATAGTTATAATTTTGCATAGCTTCTTCATAAGTAATTGGAACTATACCAAATCTTTGTAATTTATCAATGGCATACGCAGACCCACCACCTAAAATTTCATCTACGCTTTGCATTATTTCTTCAAATTTTTCAAATGATAATTTAGAAGAATTTATTTCTATATTTTCTCCACTTTCCCAAATTGAGTTTACTTTGTCAATACTGTTACCAGTTATCTCCTCAATATACTTCTCTATAGTTTGGGTTTTGCTTTCATTTAATTTTATATGCTTAATAATTCCCATTGGATATGTTGTATATGAATTTTCTTGATATTCTCTAATTAAACTTATAGTTGCACTTGGAATTACTTTATCAGACTTCAAAGATTCTTTTTGACCATATGGATATTGATTGTGTTTTAAGTAGTATTCATCAATGTTTTCTACTCTTTGAGGAGCAACTAATGGATTCCCTTCATTAGGAATATTTTTGCTTACATCTTCTGAAACTGAGCTTCCAAGTTGTGAAATATAGAAAACTACTAATACTACAATAAAAACATAATAGACTGTGCTTTTTAATATGTTTTTACACTCTTTTATAAATAGATTCATATCTTATTTCCTCCCATCATAAGCATATAGCCATCTTCGATAGTTGGATTACATTCTACTGCTGTTTCAAAAGGTTTTTCTTCTGATATGATTCTAAGTGTAGCTTTTCCACCTTGAGTCAACATACCTATAACTACAAATCTATTTTTTATATTTTCTATGTCCTTTTTATCTACTTCAACACTATATACTTTTCCATAAGCAAGTTTTGTTAATGCCTCAGTTGTTCCATTATATATAACTTTTCCATTATCTAATATAGCTATATTTTCACATGTTGCTTCTATGTCTCCTACAATATGTGTTGATAATATAACTATTCTATCATTGGCAATCTCACATAATAAATTTCTAAATCGTATACGCTCTTCTGGGTCAAGTCCTGCTGTTGGTTCATCTACGATTAAAACTTTAGGATTGTGAATCAGCGCTTGGGCAATTCCAAGTCTTCTATTCATACCTCCAGACAAAGATTTTACTTTTACTCTTTGATGATTAGTTAAATTTACTTTACTTAATAACTTATTGATAATTTTTCTTCTTTTTCCTGATGGTATATTTGATAAAACAGCTAGATAATCCATTGCTTCATACACTGTCATATTTGGATACATTGAAAAATCTTGAGGAAGGTAACCAACCATATCTCTAATTTCTTTCGTTTTTTCTATAGGAATTCCACACATATCTATTGAGCCATCAGTTTTTGACAATAAAGTAGCTAGAATTCGCATAAATGTTGTTTTTCCTGCTCCATTTCTTCCCAAAAGTCCAAACATTCCACTATCAATTTCAATGTTTACATTTTCAAGAGCCAATTTTGAACCAAACCTCTTACTGAGATTAGACACTGATATTTTCATTTCCATATATAAGTACACCCCCATAAATCATTTTATAGTATTTTATTTTTATTAATTTTTTATTATATTTCCATAATAAATTCTAAAACTTAAGATATTATTTAGAAATTTCTAAATTTTTTCTAAAGATTCTAATTTCTCTTAATAAATAAAATAAATACGCTTATATACTAATGACTTCTGTACTATAGTGATTTAAAAATAATTGAAGTGTCTAAAGATAATATTACTATTTAAAAAGTTCTTTTAAAATTACTATAATTGGATTACATTCTACTGCTGTTTCAATATGTACGTTTATAAAGGCATCATTTACTCATATCTAACTTTATTAAAATTTACAACTTTATAGTAAACAACTTTATAAAACTTACAATCTTATGATAAATAGCTTTATAATAATCATTACATTATACAAAATATTACAGCTTGTCCCTCATTAGAAGCTACTTGCATAAATTTTTTAAGTTCAATTAAATTAGCCCATACATATTCAAAAAATTCATCCTCATCTTCATCATCCATAACAGGATAAATTTCATTTTCTAGCATTTCACTGACACTAAATTTTTTTCTAAATTCTTCTTCTTCCAAATTGTTCATTGCCTCTGATAGTTTTTTTACATCATTAGCTGTAATTAACATAGGATAAAATTCTCCTTCAATTTCCATAAATGTGTTTCCACTCAACACTAATTTACTAAAAATATTAGCATTATCTCCACCAAAAGGACAACCAGTTAGAGTAAACTGAATTGCATGCCATGCTTTATCAATATTAATACTGCTATCTTCCTGTACATCTTCAAACATAAAATCCTCTAAGTTATCTGTTGATTGTTGTAATTTCAAAATATTTTCTTCACTTATTCTAAAGTAACTTCCTATCATGCCCATAATTACTTCCCTCCTAAGTAGTATTTTTATAATTTTAACTCATAACAAAAGGTATTGACAAGAAAATTCACTAAAAAAAATGTCATTACATCTTAAAAATCAAAGTATACATGAGGTAATATTTCTGATGTTGAACCAAAGAATTTTATTACGCACACACATGCACTAATATTGCATAAATTAGTTCTATCTTTTTAGTAAAATACATGTGTTATCGTGTCAAAATTATATAAAATAAAAAATAAGTGTATCTCAATTTCTAAATGATACACTTATTTCCTATAAAAATCTATTTTTTTAATATATATTTTTGCTAAATGCTAAATATGGTCTAAACATCTACTTTTTATCAAATATTCTACATTTAGTCATACCATAAACACTACAAATTTTCATGTCTACTTTTAAATATTTCTGTATTTTCCTATTTTAAGATATTAATTTTTTCCTGTTTACTCTTATTTTCAAATATTAAACCTTATTCTTTATATTTTGTTTATTCTTCAATCTTTTCAACTATCTCAAAGTCAATTTCTTTAAAGTCTTCATTTACACCTTCAACTTTTATCTTAACAAGGTCACCTATTTTATATGACTTCTTGGTTCTCTCACCTAACACACTATAAGAACTTTCATCATAGATATAATAGTCATCATTCATATTTGCAAGTCTTATCAATCCTTCTATAGTATTATCTAGCTCAACAAATATTCCAAATGAAGTTACACTAGATACAACACCTTCAAACTCTTGACCAACTTTATCCTTCATATAAAGAGCCTTATAGAAGTCATGTACATCTCTTTCAGCCAATTCTGCTTTTCTCTCTTTTTCAGATGATTGAACAGATGCATAATCTACTATAGTAGTAAGTTGCTCTTGTCTCTTTCCATTTATCTTATTATTTAAAGACTCTTTTATTATTCTATGAATTTGAAGGTCAGGATATCTTCTTATTGGTGAAGTAAAGTGACAATAGAATTTAGCAGCTAACCCAAAATGTCCACTACATTCTGGTGAATACTTAGCCTGTTTTAAAGAACGAAGCATTATGGTACTGATTGCTCCCTCTTCTGTTTTGCCTTTTATCTTCTCTATTATTCCTTGTAATGCCTTTGGATGTACCTCTTCTTTATCACCTTTTATTGTATATCCAAATGTAGATATAAATTTACTCAATTCTTCCATTTTTTCTAAAGATGGTGTTTCATGTATTCTATACACAAATGGTATACCCATCCAATAAAAATGTTCAGCAATTGTTTCATTACTTATAAGCATAAACTCTTCTATTATTTTATTAGAAATTCTTCTTTCATATGGTTTTATATCTGCAACTTCTCCATTTCCATTTAGAATTATCTTTGCTTCTGGGAAGTTAAAGTCTATAGCCCCTCTTTTTTCTCTTCTTGACATAAGAATTCTAGCCAAAATTTCAGAATTTTTAAAATCATCTACAACATGTTCAAAAGTCTTTTTAAGCTTTTCATCATCTTTTTCTAATATATCGGATACTTCTGTATAAGTCATTCTAGCCTTTGAATTTATTATAGATTCACATATTTCATGCTTAACTACATTTCCCTTATGGTCTATTTCCATAAATATAGAAAGCGTTAATTTGTCTTCAAATGGATTTAAACTACATACTCCATTAGAAAGAGTCTTTGGCAACATTGGAATTACTTTATCTACTAAATACACAGATGTAGCCCTTTTTAAAGCCTCTTTATCTAATTTATTTTTTTCTCTTACATAATGTGTAACATCAGCTATATGAACCCCTAACTTAAAGTTTCCATTAGATAATACCTCTATTGATATAGCATCATCTAAATCTTTTGCGTCATCTCCATCTATAGTAAATATATTTAAATCTCTTAAATCTCTTCTTCTTTTTACCTCTTCTTCTGGAATTTCAACAGCAACAGCTTCTGCTTCTTGCAATACCTTCTTAGGAAATTCTTCTGGAAGACCATGTTCTCTTATTATAGAGTCTATTTCTACTCCTCTTTCACCTTTTTGACCCAGTATTTCTATAATCTTTCCTTCTGGTTTTCTATCTTCTTGTGGCCATACTGTAATTTCACAAACTACCTTATCATTATCTACTGCACCACTAAAATATCTTTTAGGTATATATACATCCTTAGTAAATTTCTTATTGTCTGGTGTTACAAATCCAAAAGTTTTACTTGATTGAAAAGTACCTACTATTTTAGTTATTTCTCTCTTTATAATTTTTACGATTCTTCCTTCTGCTCTTTTTTCTTCAGTTGCAGGTACAACTATCTCTGCCATAACTCTATCATTATGCATAGCTCCATTTATATTGTCACTTGAGATAAATAAATCTTGTGTGTATTCAACATCAGATTCTACAAATCCAAAGCCTTTTTTATGTGATGTAAATTTACCAACAAAATATCCCATTTGATTTGATGATACTATTTTATTTTTCTTAGTAAAACATATATATCCATCTTCCTCTAATTCTTCTAAAAAATTATAGAACATTGGCATTTCTGATGAATGTATATCAAAAATTTCTGCTAATTCTTCCTTTTTTAGAGGATTATATGCACTTTCGTTTATTAATCCTAACAAACTCTCTTTAAGTCCTGGTATCATTTTTTCCTCCTATTTTACTTTCTTGTTATATTATTTTTTTAGTTTTCTATTATATTACCCTTTGTATATCTTCTATATTACCTTTCATATATCTTCACACACCGTTTTTTATATTCTTTTATTATTGTTTCAAGTTAAATCAATTATTATATGTTTTTTATATTTAATTGAAATTATCTTAATAAATCTTTAAAAAAGTTATGATAATTCTCTAATAATAGTTTAAGTTATCATAAGCACAATTGTAATTTACTTAAAATATCATTATTACAGCTACTTTATCACCTAATTATACACCATCATATAGAATTGGTAAAATATTCATTCCATCTAAGTATTACTATATAATAATTTATTCTATTAGTATACTCAAATTAAGTTAAATTTATATAACTCAATTAATTTTTTAAATATAACTTTTTATAATATAAAACTTATAATAAAAGTAAATTTATATGTTAAATTAGGTTGATTTTTTATTGTTTTTTATTTATTCTAATATTAAAGGCTTGCAAACGTTTTTTGACAAGTCTTTATTTTATATAAATTAAATAAATTTTTTTATTATAAATAATATATTAAATTTAAACTAATCTACTTATTGGAGGAGATAAACTTGGAAGAAGTAATTGCAAAAATTATTACCATAGAAAATGGTTTTAAAGAAATCGAAAATATTGCTAAAAAAATTGTGAAAAATAATGACTCAAAGAAGTGTTATTATCTATCAATTTACTTATATAGATCAGAATACTATCAAGTAAGAGAATTAGCAGTGTTTATATTAGGCTTTATATCAATAGATATTTCTGAAGCCTTATTATTTTTAAAAAACAATGTGAGTAAAGATGAAAACTGGAGAGTACAAGAAATATTAGCTAAATCATTTGATTATTATTGTAGTGAAGTTGGATATGATAAATCACTTCCTGTGATAAAAGAGTGGTTAAGTTCTGACAACCCAAATATAAAGAGAGCTGTAACAGAAGGACTTAGAGTTTGGACTATCCGAGACTATTTTAAGACCAACCCCACTGTAGCTATATCATTGCTTTCTAGTTTAAAAGATGAGGACAGTGAATACTTAAGAAAATCTGTTGGAAATGCTCTCAGAGACATAAGTAAAAAACATCCAGATTTAGTAAAAAACGAATTAAACTCATGGGATGTTTCAAATAAAAAAGTTGAACTTGTATATAAACTTGCTTCAAAACGTATTTTGGCAAAATAAATTGGAGGTGACTATACTTGAAGCTTCGTGAAAAATATACATGTCCATTAGAACTAACACATGATATGATAAAAGGTAAATGGAAGTCTATTATATTATGGAGATTACGTATAGGTCCAACTTCTCTATCAAAACTAGAAAAAGAGATTAATGGAATCAACCAAAAAATGTTGCTTGAACAACTTAAAGAATTGATTGAATTTGGGCTGGTTGATAAAAAAACCTATGAAGGATATCCACTTAAAGTTGAATATTCACTTACACCTATTCGTGGAAAGCAGATGTTAGATGCTTTGGCTATAATGCAAGATATAGGAATTAATTTCATGCTAGAGAATGGTAAAGTAAGTAATTTACCATTATTTACAACTGGTATATAATAAACTTACAGAAAATTTTTATTAATTTATTATATATTTAGGAGGCAAATTATTATGAAAGTAACTAGTACAGGTATAGTAAACGGTGTTATAGAAGATAAATATGGAAAAAGAGGAAATCAATTTAATAAAGGTGGTATGCCTACATATTCATTACCTCTAAAATTTGAAGATGCTCCAGAGCATACAGTGTCCTTTGCTGTATTTTTAGAGGACAAAGATTCAGTTCCTGTATGTGGATTTGCATGGATACATTGGCTAGCTGCAAATATAACAAAAGATGAATTAAAGGAAAATGAAAGCATAACAGCTACTGATTTTATTCAAGGGACTACTAGTTGGCATAGTAAATTAGGTGATATTGGTAGATTAGAAGCTAGTGTTTATGGTGGTATGGCTCCTCCAGATAGACCACATGTTTATGAAATACATGTGTTTGCCCTTGATACTACTCTTAATCTTGAAAAGGGATTTTATATGAATGAGTTTTTTGAAGCCATGGATGGGCATATTTTAGATAGATTTACACTTAAAGGGAGTTATTCTAATTAATTAGATTTACTATAGCTAATCATTAATTTGTTACACTTAATTAATGATTAGCTTAATTGCTATTAAATTATTTTTCTATTTTAATTAATTGTTGATTCAATGGATTCGAATTATTTTTTATATTTTATTTAACTATTAAATCAATGGATTTCAGGTTATTTTTTTTACTTTGTTTAACTATTAAATCAATGGATTTCAGGTTATTTCTTATATTTAACTAATTATTATTTTATGCCTTATTAAAAGAAGATATCAACACATTTAATAAATCTATATAAAATTTCGAGGAGTTATTATGATAAAAAAAATAGACCATGTGGTCATTACTATTAATAATATAGAAAACTGCATAAATTTTTATAAAAAGCTTGGTTTTACATTAAAGAAGACAAATGAAAGATATGAACTTTACTCTGGAGATTTCAAAATAAATGTCCATTTAAAAGGTCATGAACTTTCACCTCACAGCAAAAACGTACAAACAGGTAGTGCTGATTTGTGTTTTGAGATAAATACTAATATTGACATGACAAAAACAAACTTAGAACAAAATGGTATTAAAATTAAGCAAGGAATTGTAGAACGCACAGGAGCCTTTGGTGAAATGAAGTCTATTTACTTAAGAGACCCTGATGGAAATTTAATCGAATTGTCAAGTTATGGAGAATAAACTTTGGAAAATTTAATTCTATCTATAAATGTAGTTCTTCCTTTGTTTCTCACAATGTCACTTGGGTATGCTCTGAAAAAATTAAGTTTATTTGATGAACATACTTTAAATAAAATGAATAATGTTTGTTTCAAATCTTTCCTGCCATTACTATTATTTTTTAATATATACAATACGGATTTAAATGGTTCTCTTAACCTCAAACTTATGGCTGTAGCTATTATAAGTATTTTTTCAATCTTTTTACTCTTAGTTTTTATTATACCTAAGATTGAAAAAGATAATAAAACAAGAGGTGCATTAATACAAGGTATCTTTCGCAGTAATTTTGTTATATTTGGTATACCTGTAACAATCTCACTATTTGGTGATAAAAATATTGGGGTTACATCTTTATTAATTGCAGTTATTGTTCCTATGTTCAATGTATTATCAGTCATAATACTTGAGATTTTTAGAGGTGGTAAAATAAATATAAAGCACATGATTAAAGGTGTTTTAACAAATCCTCTCATAATAGCTTCT
Source organism: Clostridioides sp. ES-W-0018-02 (assembly GCF_020658175.1). NCBI lineage: Bacteria > Bacillati > Bacillota > Clostridia > Peptostreptococcales > Peptostreptococcaceae > Clostridioides > Clostridioides sp. ES-W-0018-02. The sequence continues at coordinate 39,302 of NZ_JACVVY010000006.1, forward strand.
GTAATAGGATTGATAATGCTTATTTTAAATATTAAAATCCCTGAGTTTTTACATAAAACCATTGGTGATATTTCCAAAATTGCTACTCCCCTATCACTTATAATTCTAGGTGGGTCTTTCAGCTTTTCTGCTATAAAAGGACATATAAGACCAATTATACTGGGGGTGTGCGGAAAACTTATTCTTATACCTGCTATATTTTTACCAATTAGCATTTTTCTTGGATTTAGAAATGTAGAATTAGCTTCACTTATGATAATGTTATCTGCTCCAACTGCTATTTCTTCATTTACAATGGCCCAACAGATGAATTCTGATAGTGAACTTGCTGGACAAATTGTAGTATTTACCTCTGCATTTTCCATAATCACAGTATTTATAATAATATTTATCTTAAAACAGAATAATCTTATTTAGTAATATCCTATAGTATAATTTGGTATAATAAGAAATATATACTTGTATTGTAAGAAACACATATTGATAGCATAGTAAATATGTATTGATATTGTAATAAATATATACAGAAAATAAGTACTACTCATAACTCCAAAAAATATAAAAAAGGTGGACTATAATAAATATAGTTCACCTTTTATATTGAAATTTATATTCTCTATTGAAACTTGTATTCTTTACTGAAACTCATAAAATTTCAAGCTTTTTTTAAAAATAGTATATAGCTTATTACTTATAAAAATTATATTGGCATATCCTCTTTTTTTATATTATTTTTTAGCTTTATCAGTTGATAATTCACCTACAGTTGTATACTTAACATCCCCATCTTTAGGATTTCCTACTTGTACTGGCAGATTAGGTTGTGTTTGCCATTGCCACCATCCACCATCAAATAAAGTGATGTTTTTCCATCCATTTTCATAGCACATTAACCAAGGAATAGTTGCTCTCCATCCAGTTCCACAATAAAATGCTGTATTTGTATCTTTTGTCACATCAATATCTTTAAAATAACCTAATACTTTATCAAAATCTACATAGCTTCCATCTTCATTCATATAATCTTGCATACTGCTTGCATCAGTACCTGCACGCCCCCATACAGCACCCTTTGGCTCTCCAGCTTTATCAATATAATTGTAACCACTTGTTTTTCCAGAGAACTCTTCTAAGCTTCTTATACTTACTAGTCTAAAGTTAGGGTCATTTTTTAATTTATTTTCTACATCTTTTATATCCATTACATATTCTGGATGAGCTGGAACTTTTACACCAAACTCTTTTTGAGATTTTGGCTCTACTGCTCCTTTTTCTACATCATATTTTGCATTTTTCCATGCTTCAATACTCCCATCCATAACTTTAACATTTTTAACACCAGCCCAAAGACAAATGAATGCTATTCTATCTACTCCTGAATCAGAACCATATAGTATAACAGTTGTATCTGATGTAATACCATTGCTAAGTAATACTTTTTCAACTACATCTGCTGGTTTGATATTGTAGTTATCAAAGTCTTTTACTCCTTCATCATTATCATATTCTAAAGAGTCTGTATCAATATGAATAGCTCCTGGTATATGCTGTTTCAAGTAGCCTTCATTTTGTTCAGTTGCTCCCCATGAGCCTTCTGCAATAACATAATTTTTAGACTCTGGTTGATTTCCATCAATAACACTTTTTACCCACTTAGGTGATACAAATACTTTTGTTGTATCAACTGGGTCAGCTGTAACCTTTTCCGCATTAGCATCTTTATTACTTGCTTCATTTGAATTGTTGTTTGAACACCCAACTAATAAAGTCGCAATCATAGCTATACATAATATTAAACTTAATAACCTTTTTTTCACGTTTTTCCCTCCATCTTATCTAGTTTTCATCTAAAAAGTATATCATATAGCTTTTTTCTATTCAATAATTCTACAGCTTATACATAATATTGGCTATACAAAATATCTATACTTCATCTTACTTTTTATACAAAATTTCTATACAGCATTCTATTTATATCTTACTATTAAATTATATTGATTTATATTATAATATTTTAGTAGTAAACATTATAATATAAATCAATATAATATTTTTAGTTTGTCTATAATTTAATATAATAAGGAGAAATACTAATGAAGAAAACACTCTATAGTATTACAATACTATTTCAAATTGCTTTTCTAATAGGATGTAAGGTTTTTGAAAAATATGCAAATACAAGAATGGGAATGCATAGGTGGGTAACATACACTAACAGAAACTTTGAAAGAGATTATCCTATTGAATCACTTAAAATAGCTCTAATAGCTATTCTTATCGTTTTTACTATAATTGCAATTATACTGCTAATTCAAAACACTATTTTAAAAAAGAGCTATAATTTATTTGGTAAATTAATGGGTCTTTTAACAATAATAATCAACACTCTTTTATTAAAGTTTGTATTAACAAATACACAATATACTAACAGTTCCTACTTTTTTTTAATAATGATGCTTAGTATGGTATCTATTTTGCAAATTATAAAGTTGATTGTGCATACTAGAATGATTAAAAATTAGATATATCAAAACTAGATATCAAAAGCTAGATATTAAAAACTATATAACAAAAATAGATATATCAAAAATTTATTTTATAAATATCTGACTCAATTCATAAAATAAAAACTGGACCAATAATATAAAATCATTAGTCCAGCTTTTACTTTACGTACTTTTTTATGTTGACGTACTTTTATTAAAAACTAAATTTAATTTTTAAATGTAACCAAAATGCACTAATTAAATAATGGCCAGTTATTCAACAATACCACTACTTCTTAACTATAAGTAGTGCCAATGCATTTATAAAAAATAATACTGCTGTTATCTTTGTAACTCTAGCAAGAAATGCTTGTTTTCCTTTTGGTTTAAAGTAAGCTTGACTTCCTTCTCCACCAAACTCTGAAGGTAAAGCATTCTTAGAATCTTGAGGCATTATGCTAATTACTAGTAAAATCCCTAGTACTACTTGCACACCCATTAAAATGTTGCCCATTCTTGCCCCTCCTATCTTTCTATTACTTAAATTTCATTACTCTTTAGTGTATCACAATAATATAGTCATTTCAAGACTATTATGTTATAAATCACAAACAAAACTGATATCAAAAGCCATCAAAATATATCTATAGTTTTTAATTATAGCAATTATTTCAAAGCTTTTATTTATTTTCCTAATAAAAATGGCTTACATATAAAAAGGGATAAGTGCTTTGAAAAATCAATTAACACTTATCCCATTTATCTCTTATAAGATAAACTTAAAATCTTTTATACTATCTTTTTAATCCTTAAAAACTATTTTTTTAAGTTATAGAAAGATTTTAATCCACAGTATCTAGCTTGCTCTCCAACCATTTCTTCTATTCTTAATAATTGGTTGTATTTAGCAACTCTATCAGTTCTTGATGGAGCACCAGTTTTTATTTGTCCAGCATTTACTGCAACAGCTAAATCTGCTATAGTAGAATCTTCAGTTTCTCCTGATCTATGAGATATAACAGCAGTGTACCCTGCTCTCTTAGCCATTTCTATTGCATCTAGAGTTTCAGTTATTGTACCTATTTGGTTAACTTTAACTAATATAGAGTTAGCTACTCCATTTTCAATTCCTTTTTCTAATCTTTCTGTATTAGTAACAAATAAGTCATCTCCAACTAATTGTAATTTGTTTCCTAATTTTTCAGTTAATAATTTCCATCCATCCCAATCTTCTTCATCTAAACCATCTTCTATAGTTATTATTGGGAAGTTGTTTGACCAATCTTCATATAAAGCAACCATTTCAGCAGCAGTTAATTCTTTTCCTTCTCCAGCTAAAACGTATTTTTTAGTTTCTTTGTTGTACATTTCTGTAGCAGCAACATCAAGTCCTAACATAACATCTTCTCCTGGCTTATATCCAGCTTTTGTTATAGCTTCAACTATTAATTCTAAAGCTTCTCTGTTTGAACCTAAGTTTGGAGCGAATCCACCTTCGTCACCTACACCACAAGCTAATCCTTTTTCTCCTAAAACTTTCTTTAATGAATGGAATACTTCTGCTCCCATTCTTAAACCTTCTTTAAAGCAACAAGCTCCTACTGGTAATATCATGAACTCTTGAACATCAACGTTATTATCAGCATGTTCTCCACCATTTAATATGTTCATCATTGGAACAGGTAATTGCTTAGCATTTACTCCACCTAAGTATTGGAATAATGGTAAACCTATTTCATCAGCAGCTGCTCTAGCTACTGCCATTGAAACACCTAATATAGCATTAGCTCCTAATTTACCTTTGTTTGGAGTTCCATCTAATTCTATCATCATTGCATCTATAGCTGGTTGGTCAAATGCATCCATTCCTTCGATTTCTGGTGCTATTATTTCATTTACGTTAGCAACAGCTGTTTCTACACCTTTTCCTAAGTATCTTCCTTTGTCTCCATCTCTTAATTCAACAGCTTCAAAAGCTCCTGTAGATGCGCCTGATGGAACTATTGCTCTTCCCATTGCTCCATCTTCTAATACTACTTCAACTTCTACAGTTGGATTTCCTCTTGAGTCTAATACTTCTCTAGCATATACTAATTCAATAACTGACATTTGTATATCTCCCTTCGATTTTTCTATTAGTTAAATTTTCATTTACTGTAAACATCCGTCTACTAGTTTTAATCTACTTATTATATTATAGTACAGAAAGTTATTTTTGAAAATTAGATACAAATTTATTTGATGGGTAAATTTGTAAAAGTTTCTATTTTTATTTTATTTTTTATAATTTTTAACTTATCTATTAGCCAAAATCAATCTTCAATACATAAATATACAGATAAACTTAAAACATGAAACACAAAATTTACAACTAATGATTCTAATAATTTTTGATTTTATAATATATATTAATTATTATTTTTTACATCATTTTACTTAAACTTTATAAAATTCACTTAGACTTAAATACTTTTAAGTTTACTTTATTGTAAGTTACTATTCTACTTATCAATTCAATTTATAAACTTATTAATTCAATTTCTAGCACCTAATTTTGCATATTCAAATTCTTTAGCAAAAATTTCAAATGGCACTAGATTAATAGATAATACTTATTAAGCTTAACTATTTTGAAATAAGTGAATGACCAGTCATTTCTTCTGGTTTTTCTAACTTCATCATATCTAAAACAGTTGGCGCTATATCAGATAATCTTCCTGCGTCTAATAATTTTGCACCTTCAAATTCTTGTCCAACAACCACAAATGGTACTGGATTAATAGAGTGGGCTGTTACAGTCTTTCCTGTTTGTGGGTCTAACATGTATTCAGCATTTCCGTGGTCAGCAGTTATTATTGCGCTTCCACCTAGCTCTATTATTTTATCTACTAATTTTCCTACACAAGTATCTACAGTCTCAACAGCCTTTATAGCTGCTTCAATATTTCCTGTATGACCTACCATGTCAGGGTTTGCAAAGTTTAAAACTATAAAGTCAAACTTATCTTCTCCTAGTTTTTCTAAAGCTTTGTCTGTTAATTCATATGCAGACATCTCTGGTTGTAAGTCGTAAGTTGCAACCTTTGGAGAAGGTATTAATAATCTCTCTTCACCTTTGTTTGGCTCTTCTACTCCACCATTGAAGAAGAAAGTAACATGCGCATATTTTTCAGTTTCAGCAGCTCTTAATTGAGTTTTTCCATTTTTCGCAAGATATTCACCCAGAGTATTAGTTAAAGATTGTGGTCCAAATGCTATATGCACTTCTTTTATAGTTATATCGTACTCTGTTAAACATACAAAGAAGTTTTTAATTTCTTCTCTTTTAAATCCATCAAACTCTTCACTTACTAAAGCTCTTGTTATTTGTCTTGCTCTATCTGGTCTGAAATTGAAGAATATAATTGAATCATTTTCTTTTATACTTCCAACTGCTTTATCATCTTTAACAATAACTGTTGGCATTATAAATTCATCATTTTTTCCATTATCATAAGAGTTTTGAATAGCTTCTTCAATAGAAGTTGCTTTTTCGCCAATACCTCTAGCCATGGCATTGTATGCAAGCTCTACTCTTTCCCATCTCTTATCTCTATCCATTGCATAGTATCTACCAGAAACTGTAGCAAATTCACCTACTCCAATTTCATTCATACTAGCTTGTACTTCCTTAGCATATTCCAATGCGCTTTGAGGGTCAGTATCTCTACCATCAGTAAATGCATGAACATATACTTTTTCTACACCTTTATCTTTTGCCATTTTGATTATAGCTTTAAGATGGTCTATATGTGAATGTACTCCACCATCAGACAAAAGACCCATTACATGAAGAGAATGTTCTTTTGCATTGTCCATAGCTTCACATAAAACTTTATTATTAAAAAAATCACCATCTTTTATAGATTTTGTTATTCTAGTTAAATCTTGATATACAATTCTACCTGCACCTATATTAGTATGGCCAACTTCTGAATTTCCCATTTGACCATCAGGTAGACCAACATCAAGACCACTAGCATTTATTAATGTGTTTGGATATTCTTTCATTATTCTGTCTAAATTAGGAGTTTTGGACTCAGCAATTGCATTTCCCTTAACTTCCTTATTATATCCAAATCCGTCCATAATAATTAAAGCAACTGGTTTTTTCATCATTTCACTCCTTAGAAATTAACAAGGTCTAAATAGTCATTAGCAGCTAAACTAGCTCCACCTACTAAAGCTCCATCTATATCACTTTGACCCATTATTTCAGCTACATTTGAAGGTTTAACACTTCCACCGTATTGTATTCTAACTTCATTAGCTAATTCTCCATATAATCCTTTTATAACTTCTCTTATATAAGATATAACATCATTAGCATCTTCAGCAGTTGCAGTTTTACCAGTTCCAATAGCCCAGATTGGCTCATATGCAACAACTACTTTTGCTAAATCATCTTTAAGAACATTTTCTAAAGCTTTTTCAACTTGAACTTTACAAACATCTTTAGTTTTTCCAGCTTCTCTTTGCTCTAAAGTTTCACCAACACATAGTATTGGGTCTATTTCTACTTCTAAAGCTTTTAAAACTTTTTTGTTTACAGTTTCATCAGTTTCATTGAAGTACTGTCTTCTTTCTGAATGTCCTATTATAACATAGTCCATATTTATTTCTTTTAACATAAGAGGTGAAACTTCTCCTGTAAATGCTCCTTTTTCTTCAAAGTGCATGTTTTGAGCACCTATCTTTATATTTGTACCCTTAGTCGCTTCTTTTAAATCCTTCAATAAAGTAAATGGTGCACATATAACAGCTTCTGCCTTATCAGCATTAACTTTTCCTTTAACTTCATTTACAAATTCTAAAGCTTCTTTTATTGTTTTATGCATTTTCCAATTTCCTGCAATTATAGGTTTTCTCATTTTACAATCTCCTCTATATAGTAGTTTATTTATTATCTAATGCTGCAATACCTGGTAATTCTTTACCTTCTAAAAATTCTAGTGATGCTCCTCCACCTGTTGATACGTGAGTCATCTTATCACCAAATCCTAATTGATTAACTGCTGCTGCACTATCACCACCACCAATTACAGTAGTTGCGTCAGTTAATTCTGCCATAGCTTTGGCTACTGATAGTGTTCCATTTGCAAAGTTTTCAAATTCAAATACTCCCATTGGTCCGTTCCATACTACAGTTTTTGATTCTTTTATGGCTTTTACAAAGTTTGCTATAGTCTTAGGTCCCATATCTAGTCCCATATAATCTTCTTTTACATTAGCATCTTCTGTTACTATTGGAGTTGCATCTGGTGCAAAGTGGTCTGCCATAACAACATCTACTGGCAATAATAAGTTAACGCCTTTTGCCTTAGCTTTTTCCATCATTTCTTTTGCATATTCTACTTTATCTATTTCAAGTAAAGATGTTCCTACTTCATAACCTTGAGCTTTTAAGAATGTATAAGCCATTCCTCCACCTATTATTAGATTATCAACTTTTTCTAATAGTTCATTTATAACAGCTAATTTATCAGAAACTTTAGCTCCCCCAAGTATAGCTGTAAATGGTCTTACAGGATTGGCAACAGCTTCTCCTAAGAATTTTAATTCTTTTTGAATTAAGTATCCGCAAACTCTCTCTTGTAAAAATTCTCCTGCTCCAACTGTTGAACAATGCGCTCTATGAGCAGTTCCAAATGCATCATTTACAAATATTTCAGCAAGTGAAGCTAATTCTTTAGAGTAGTTTTCTTCATTTTTAGTTTCTTCTTTTCTATATCTAGTATTTTCTAATAACACTACATCTCCGTTTTCCATTTTTTCAGTAGCTTTTTTTGCATTTTCTCCTACTACATTATCATCTGCTGCAAATACAACTTCTTTACCTAACATTTCAGATAATCTCTTTGCAACTGGTGCTAAAGATAATTCTGGTTTAGCTTCTCCCTTTGGTTTTCCTAAATGAGAACATAATATAACTTTTGCTCCTTTAGAAATTAAATATTGAATTGTTGGTAAAGCTCCGTTTAATCTATTTTCATCAGTAATTACACCATCTTGTAATGGTACATTAAAGTCACATCTCACTAATACTTTTTTCCCGCACACATCAATATCTTCTATAGTTTTTTTGTTTAGCATTGACATAAATATCTCTCCTTTTAATAAAGTAATTTTTTATTGCCAAGTATAATATAGTACATACTTTTACCCTATTAAATATATCATATTATCATATTTTTATATATAGTATGTAACATTATTTAGGTGTATTTTATATATTTTTTCTTAAAAAAAGTCCAGAGTCCGTAGTGTTAAACTACAAACTCGGACTTTGTCAATCTACTTTTCTATTTTCTAAAAGCTGACTATTTTGCTAATTGTGCAAAGTATCCTAAAGTTCTTATTAATTGAGAAGTATAAGACATTTCATTATCATACCAAGAAACAACTTTAACTAATTGTTTTCCATCTACTTCCATAACTTTTGTTTGAGTAGCGTCAAATAATGAACCGTAGCTTATTCCGATTATATCAGAAGATACTAACATTTCTTCAGTGTATCCGAAAGATTCGTTTGAAGCTTCTTTCATAGCTGCATTTATTTCTTCAACTGTAACATTTTTTCCTAATGTACAAACTAATTCAGTTATTGAACCAGTTACAACTGGTACTCTTTGTGCTGCTCCATCTAATTTTCCTTTTAATGCAGGTATTACTAGACCGATTGCTTTTGCAGCTCCTGTAGTGTTTGGAACTATGTTTCCAGCAGCAGCTCTAGCTCTTCTTAAATCACCTTTTGGATGAGGACCATCTAAAGTATTTTGGTCATTAGTATATGCATGTATAGTAGTCATTAATCCTTTTTCTATACCATATTTATCATTTAATACTTTAGCCATTGGAGCTAAACAGTTAGTTGTACAAGAAGCTCCTGATATAACTGTTTCAGAACCATCTAATATCTCACTGTTTGTGTTGAATACTATTGTTTTTAAATCTCCAGTTGCTGGTGCAGATATAACAACTTTTTTAGCTCCTGCTTGTATGTGAGCTTCTGCTTTATCTTTAGAAGTAAAGAATCCTGTACATTCTAATACTATATCTACTCCTAATTCAGCCCATGGTAGGTCAGCAGGATTTCTTTCTGCTGTTACTTTTATTTCTTTTCCGTTTACTATAAAAGCACCTTCTTTAACTTCTATTTCACCGTTAAATCTTCCTTGAGCTGTATCATATTTAAATAAATGAGCTAACATTTTAGCATCTGTTAAGTCGTTTATTGCAACAACTTCAAACTTATCTTGTTGCTCCATCATTTTTCTTAATGCTAATCTTCCTATTCTTCCAAATCCATTTATAGCTACTTTAACCATTTTCGCTACCTCCTATAAAGTAAATGTATGTTGTCTAGCTCTGTGCTAGTTTTCGACTTTTATAATAATGACAATATCTTATAAGCACTTTCTTCATCTGTTACAAGAACCATGTTTTTATGCATATTTGATATAGCTAATAAGGCTTCTACTTTTTCTGTTCCTGCAAAGATTGCAATAGTTTCTTTTACTTCTTTAACTGTCTCTAAATCAATTCCAACAGTATTTAATTTATAAACTATTTCTCCATCTTTGTTGAAATAATATCCAAATGCTTCTCCAACTGCATTTTTAGATAATATCTCGTTAACTTTATCTTCTGGAAGTTTTCTTCTCTTTGCCATGACATCTGCTCTACCTATGCTGAAAACTAAAATGTCTGTTCTTTTAATATACTCCAAAGTTGTCTTAATCTCTGGCACTTGGCTAAGAGTTTTCATTGCACTCTCGTCCAATTCATCTGGTATATGTAAAAGTTTGCAATTAGAGTGTAATTTCTTACTTACTGAAGCAACTATACTATTAGACTGCATCTCTACATCAGTTCCCATACTTCCTCTAGCTGGCACTATTGTAGAGTTTGGATATCTCTTATCAGTTTTAATAACATTTGAAAACTCTAACATAGTGCTTCCCCCTGTTATTGAAACTATATCTCCATCTTTTAAAATACCTAAGAAATACTCGCATCCATATCTAGTTACATCTTTTAATAAGCTTCCATTTTCATCACAGCTTCCAGGAACTAGTATTACCTTTTTTATTCCAAGCTTTTCTCTGACCCTATCTTGTAACTTAGACAATCCCATGATGTCACTCATGATGTCTTTAAGTTTATCTAATAAATCAGAACCTTCTTTAGTGATAGTCATTCCAGATACAGCAACATCTATAAGTCCTTGTTCTTTTAAAAACTCTGTTTCTGACCTAATTATTCTTTCACTAATTTCTAATACATTTGATAAAGTTCTTCTACCTATTGGTTCACTTAAAGATATTTGTCTTAAAATAGAGTATCTTCTTTCCATAAGTTCAATTGCCTGTGGAATTAGTTTCTTTTGAATTTCTAATAAGTTCTTCATAACATACTCCTTATTGCTTTCCTTTAGGGACTTTTTTTGTCCCTAGTGTTTATTTAAGTCCCACAAGATAATTTTATTTTATAGGATTTGCGTATAGATTTCAATAGTTTTTCAAAAACTTTTTTATTTTTTTGTTTTATAGCAATTTCTCCACCATTTTCAAAGTACAGTATTTTTTATTTTTTATATAATATTTTTTCCATATATTTTTTGGTTTTTATTCTAATATTTTTGACTCAATCTTGTATGTTCTACTCTGCTAGATTCTATATGTCTTTGTTTTTATACTTTATGTTTTTATTTTTATGCTCTTAAAATTAACAATAACAGTTTATTTATCTCTGTATTTTTTTGACTCTAGTTATCGTTCTAATTCCTGATTTTTCCTAATATTTAATTTTATTTCTAATACTTTTCTTTCCAATACTTAAATTCATTTGTATAATGCTCATTTGTGTAATGCTCATTTGTATTTTAATTAGCATTTCCCCTCATTTTACTGATACTTCTTTCTCTTTTCACTAATATTCTTTTCTCTTACTTGAAGACAAAATTCCTAATTCTTCACGATACTTGGCAACTGTTCTTCTTGCAACATTGATTCCTTTTTCTTTTAATAGCTTAGATATATGGTCATCACTTAAAGGTTTCTTTTTATTTTCGTCTTTTATTGTTTCCTTTATAATTTTTTTTATGCTTGTACTAGATGCCATTTCATGATTTTCAGTTTCAATAGCACTACTGAAAAAGTACCTAAATTCATATACTCCAAAAGGTGTCAGCATATATTTCCCATTTACACCTCTACTTATAGTAGATTCATGAAAATCTAATTTTTCTGCTATGTCTTTCATTTTTAAGGGCTTTATATATTTTGTTCCTTTTCTCAAAAACTCATCTTGAGCTTTTACTATTTCTTCTGCAATTTTAAGTACTGTAGTCTTTCTACTTTCTATATTTTTCATAAGCCCTGTTGCCGAATTTAGTCTTTCTTTTATAAATTCTTTTGCACTTTCGTCAGACTGTGAATTTTTTAGTATGTCTTTATAATAACTGTTTATTTTTATTTGATAGGAGTCTTTTTCATTTAAATACACAATAAATTCATCATCAATTTTTTCAACTGTTACATCTGGTTGTATATATACACTTTTTTCTACTGAACAGGTTCTTCCTGGCTTAGGGTCTAATGTTTTAATTATATTTATTAGTTCAACGCATTTTTGTAGTGACATATTGTACTTCTTGCTTATCTCTTTATATTTATTATTTGCAATTAAATTTAAGTCTTTTGTAACGATTTCCTCTAAAATTTCATTATATATTCCTAAGCTTGCCATTTGAATCATCAGACATTCTGAAAGACTTCTTGCACCTACTCCACTAGGTTCCAACTGCTGAACACTAATCAAGCATTTTTCAAAAAGTTCTTCATCTATCTTTAAAGTATCAACAATTACTTTTTCCTCAGTTCTCAAATATCCGTCCTCATCTAAGCTATCAATTATATACTCACAGACTTCCATTTGTTTATCTGTTAGCTTATATAAGCTTATCTGAAACTTCAAATCCTCATATAAATTTGACGAATATTTAACTAAATTTTCTAGATTAACTTCATTGTCAGGGTTATAACTTATTTCTGTTCTATCTAAACGTCTTGATTTTTCCATATCTTTTATATATTCTTCCCAATTTATCTCCCCACTTTTCTCAACTTCGACTAATGGGTTATTCTCTGCTTCCCTTTTAATCTCTTCTTCTAACTCCAACTTACTCATATTTAATATTGATAATGATTGCTTAAGTTGTGTAGTCATGATTAGCTTCTGAGACTGAGTTAACTCTAGACTATTATTAAAATTCATTTTGCTCACCTCTCAATTTTATTAAACTTATTTTATAAAAGAAAAACCCTCCTGTATATGTATATTCTATCATTTAAAATATACCTTATGCAAAAGGGTTTTTTTTATTTACAATTTAATTGATTTTTTTTATTTAATATTTATTTTTTTGTTATTTTTTTTTACTATATGGCGTATTTTGAAGTGGTAGTTCAGTTCTAAACTCTTTATCAAATACATAATAGGCATTTTGCACTGCTGGTGCAGTGGGAACTGTACAAATCTCTCCTACTCCTTTTGCACCATATGCCAATAAATCTTTGTTTTTTTCAACTATTACGGCTTGTATTTCTGGTATATCTGTAGATTTAAATAAGCCTAATGTACCAAATTTAGCTGTAGGTACAGAGTTGACTACTGGGTAATCCTCTGTTAAGGCATATCCAAGACCCATAACAACTCCACCTTCTATTTGCCCCTCTAAACTGATTGGGTTTATAGCTCTTCCTACATCATGTGCTGCTACTACTTTTTCTAATTTTCCATTTTCATCTAGCATTACAACTTGTGTTGCATATCCATAAGCTACATGGCTTACTGGATTTTCTTTATCAGAACCCATTTTGTCTGTAACACTTGCATATTCTCCGTAAAATTCTTCTCCCTCTAAATCAGATAATGCTTTTCCAGTTGCTAAAGCTTCTTTTAATTTAATTGCTGCAACCTTAGTAGCCTCCCCTGTAAATACTGTCTGTCTTGAAGCTGTAGTATTACCAGAATCTGGTGTCAAGTGAGTATCTGGAACTTCATGCACTATGTTTTCAGGTAGTAAATTTGCAGTTTCACAAACTACTTGAGTCATAACCGTACCAAGACCTTGACCTATACAAGAGGCACTTGTTCTTATATGAACTTTACCATCTTTTATTACCAGTCTACATCTTCCCACATCAGGTATCCCAACTCCTACACCACTATTTTTCATTGCACAAGCTATACCTGCACGTGGGTGTTTTTCATACTCTTCTTTTACAGCTTCTAATGTTTCTGCCATTGCTGTTCCTTCATCTGCAAATTGACCATTTGGTAAAACTTGACCAGGTCTTATTGCATTTTTATATCTTATTTCCCAAGGTGATATTCCAGCCATTTCAGCAAGTAAATTTAGATTACATTCTGTAGCAAAACAGCTTTGTGTAACTCCAAAACCTCTAAATGCTCCTCCAGGAGGATTATTAGTATATACTGCTGTTCCAGTTATATCAATATCCTGATAATTGTATGGTCCTGCTGCATGAGTACATAATCTTTGCAATACTGGTCCTCCAAGAGATGCATAAGCACCTGTATCAGATATTATAGTTGCTTTCATACCTGTTAGATATCCATTTTCATCACATGCTGTTGTAAATTCCATTTCTGTAGCATGTCTTTTTGGATGAACAATTATACTTTCTTTTCTAGTAAGCTGTACTTTTACAAATCTCTTTGTGTGGTATGCAAGTAAGGCTGCATGGTGTTGAACACTCATATCTTCTTTTCCACCAAATCCGCCTCCTACCATCTTATTTATCACTCTTACTTTTTCATGTGGTAATCCTAACATATCTGCACATTCATGTTGAGTAGCAAACACACCTTGGTCTGTTGAGTAAATTATTACTCCATCTTCTTCATAAGGACCTGCTACTGCACATTCAGGTTCTAAAAATGCATGTTCTGTTGCAGGTGTAGTGTATTTTTTAGTTACAACGTATTTTGAGTTCCTTATTTTTTCTTCAGCATTTCCTCTTACTAAATGTTCCTTAACAAGTACATTACCTGTTTCATGTATATTTGGAGCATCTTCTTTAAGAGCCTCTGCTGTAGTACTTAAAGGTGTCAATTCTTCATAATCTATCTTAACTAGTTTTTTCGCTTCTTCTAATGCTTCTCTAGTTTCTGCTGCTACTAAAACTATTCCATCTCCTAAGTATCTAGTTATTTCACCTTCTGGAATTAAAGTATCCCAATCTTTCTTTAAGTGACCTACTTTTATAGTTCCTGGAATATCTTTAGCTGTAAGAACTGCAACAACTCCTGGGTAAGCTTTTGCTTCTTCTATATCTATCTTTTTAACTAATGCTCTTGGATATTTAGCTCTAACTGCTGAACCATAAATCATACCTTCTAATCTTATATCATCTACATATTCAGAGTATCCAAGTGTTTTGCCTACTGCATCAACTCTATGAAGACTTTCACCAACTAGACCTTTGCAGTTTACTTTTGGGACATCTATATCTTCTCTAAATATCTTTGCTGCCAAACTCACAGCTTTAATTATTTTTACATAACCTGTACATCTACATATATTACCTTTTAAAGCTTTTTTTATGTCATCTTCAGTAGGATTATTATTAACGTCTATAAGCGCTTTTGAACTAATTACCATACCTGGGATGCAAAATCCACATTGAACAGCTCCTTGGCTGGCAAAAGAATATGCAAAAACATCTCTTTCTCTTTCTGATAATCCTTCTATAGTTGTTATATTTTTCCCAGCTAATTTATCAGTTTTAAATACACATGCTTTAGTTGCTTTACCATCTATTATGACCATACAAGTTCCGCAAGCACCTTCTGAACATCCATTTTTAACTGAAGTTATATTCATATCTTCTCTAAGGAAGTCTAAAAGTTTTTTGCCTTCTTTTGCAACAACTTTCTCTCCATTTAATATAAATTCTACCATTCTCTAGCCCCCTCTGTTAGACGCCTTTTTATATATCTCCCACTTGGAGTATTACAAATTAATTCTCCCTCTCTAACAACTTCTTTTCCTCTTAAATAAACATGTTCTATTTGACAATTTACTTCATAACCTTCATAAGGCGTATAATCTACATTTTGTAATTGTTTTTTTGCTTCTATTTTAGATTTTTTATTTGGATTTAAAACTAATATATCTGCATCACTACCTATTTCTATAGTTCCTTTTTCAGGATACATTCCAAATAGTTTGGCGGCATTAGTCGATGTTACTTCTACCATCTTGTTGATAGATATTTTATTTTTACAGACTCCATATGTGTATAAAAGACTCATCCTATGTTCCACCCCTGGCGAACCATTAGGAATTTTACTGAAATCGTTTATTCCAAGTTCCTTTTGCCCCCTATAATTAAAAGAACAGTGGTCTGTACCTATAGTATCTATTTGATTATTTAAAATAGCATTCCATAAAATTTCATTATTTTCTTTATCCCTTAAAGGTGGTGACATTACATATTTAGCACTTTCAAATCCTTCTAAATCATATAATTCATCACTTAATAGAAGGTATTGAGGACAAGTTTCAACTATCACATCTACTCCTCTTTGTTTAGCTTTTAGAACTTCTTCCAAAGATTCTTTACAACTTAGGTGAACAACGTACACCTTAGAATTTGCCACTTCTGCTATCTTCATCAGTCTTGAAGTTGCTTCTGCTTCTAATATAGCTGGTCTAGTTAATTGATGATATTTTGGAGATAGATTATTTTCTGCTTTTGCTTTATCCACAAGTTCACATATTATATCCCCATTTTCACAATGGAATCCAATAATCCCTCCTACCTCTTCTGCTTTTCTCAAAGCTTCAAAGATGACACCATCATCAACTTGAAGGCTTCCTTTATATGCCATATACAATTTAAATGAAGATACTCCCTCTTTCACCATGTCTTCCATTTCATTACAAACTGAAGCATTCCAATCTGTTATAGCCATGTGAAAACCATAGTCTGAATAAGATTTATCTCTAGCTTTTTCATGCCATTCATCTAATCCTTCTTTTAAAGAACAACCTCTAGATTGTGTAGCAAAATCTAAGATAGTAGTAGTACCTCCAGCTATTGCAGCTTTTGTTCCTGTTTCAAAATTATCTGCTGTCTTAGTAGTTCCTGTATCTAAATCAAAGTGAGTGTGTGTATCTATACCTCCTGGTATAATATAAGAATCACTAACATCAACTACTTCATCATTTTCTTTTGATATATCAACACCTATATCAACTATTTTCTCATTTTCTATTCTTACATCTGCACAGTAAGTTTTTTCACTTGTTACTACTTTCCCACCTTTTAAAACAATTCCCATATAGACTCCACCTTACTTATAACGTATCAATTTATTTTATCTGAAGAAATTAACTTAAAGTAATTTGATTAGAGCACTTATACACAGTAAATTTATATTTAGATTAAACCATTATTTAATTAAATTAATATTTAATTAAAATGATATTTAATTAAACTAATGTTTAGTTAAATCAACGTCATAAGATTATTAACTTCACGTTGTATTATTAATGTATAAACTTGCTTATCTAATATATTTTATTATCTTAATATATTTATTACTCTAAGTTAATTACTAAAATTCTATATAATTATTATTCATTAACAGCTTCTACTTGATTGTAGCAAATACTTAAAGCACCTTTTGGACATCTAGTTACACATAATCCACAACCAAAGCACTTATCCACATCTATATTTAATTTATCTGTCACTTCTAAAGCTTCATATACACAGCTTGTTACACATTGTTTACATTTGATACACTTATTATCATCTACAACTGGAGCCACTGCATGAGTTCTAAATCCTCTAGCTGCCATTTTCTTATGAGTTAATCCTTTGATTTCATTAACATCAGCATATCCATTTTCATCTAAGAAATCATTTAATTCTTTAGCAATTTTTCCATATATAGAAGGCCCTTTAAGGATTGCTTCTGTACATACTTGAACAGCACTTGCTCCTGCCATCATCATTTCAGCTACATCTTTTCCACAAGTTATTCCACCAACACCTATAATTGGTATATTTACAACTTGAGAAGCTTCATATATACATCTTATTGCTAATGGTCTTATAGGAGCTCCTGATAACCATCCATATCCTGCTTTACTTCCCATTATAGGGTATCCTGTGTTTACATCTATTGCCATACATGGTCCAAATGAGTTTATCATTACAAGTCCATCTGCTCCTGCTTCTTCAACAGCTTTTGCAATAGTTTGAATATCAGTATGAGGACTCATTTTCATAAATACTGGTACATCTAAAACAGCTTTTGCAGCTTTTAAAGCATTTACTATTGGAGCAACATCTGTGCCTACATAATGAGTTGATAATTCAACTGCATCTGCGTAAGGTTTTACTAAAGGTGCAACCTCAGCTATTTGTTCTGCTGAATATCCCATACTTACTATTACTGGAAGACCTGCTGCTTTTACTTTTTTGTATTCTTCTTCTATCCATTGTTCTTTTGGAAGCTCTGACCATAATTCTGTATTTAAGAAACCACTGTTAGTTTTTGCCATACATGGTCTTGGTACATCTGCTGGTAACACAGATATAGTTTTTGTACATATAGCTCCTGCTCCACCTTTTGCTGCCTCTTGACAGAGATCACCATCTTTTGCTCCAGGACCTGCTGCTGTCATAACTGGATTTAAGAATTCCATTCCATATAAATTAACTTTTAAATTAGCCATATTATTATCTCTCCCTTAATTAAATATATTTTTTTAATATTTAGCTTAGATACTCTTTTATATATGTTGCTTTTCATTTATTTCTTCCTATTTTGCTTCTTCAGTCTTAGGAGCTTTTTCCTTTTTTGAACCTAATTCATTGAAGAAGATATTCAAAAGTACTGCTGATAAACTTCCTGTTGTTATTCCACTGTGGAATATCGTTTGCACCCAAGTTGGAAAATTATGATAGAAATCAGGATTTGTCAGTGGTATCATAGACAACCCAACACTAACTGCTACTATCACTCCATTTTTAGTTCCATCAAATTTTACTTTACTTAGAGTTTTTACTCCTCCAACCATTACCATTCCAAACATTGCAAATCCTACTCCACCAAGAACAGGCTTAGGTATTGCTCCTATTATTGCTGCAAACTTTGGTAAGAAACCAAGTACTAGCAATATTACCCCTGCATAAACTGCAATAAATCTTGATTTTATACCTGTAAGTCCAACAATTCCTGTATTTTGACCAAATGGAGTTATTGGAAATGAATTGAATATTCCAGATAAAGCTGTAGATATTCCATCTCCAAATAGACCTCTTTTAATATTTTTACCAGTTACCTCTTTGTCTACCATTTCGTGAATAGCTATCATATTACCAACTGATTCTGTCATAAGTACTAACATAATTAAGCATAATGATAATATTGCAGATGGTTCAAATCTAGGCATTCCAAATTTTAAAGGTACATTTAAGTTAAGCCAACCAACTCCACTTACTGCACTAAAATCAGCCATTCCAACTGCCATAGAAAGTAATGTACCAAGTACTATACCTACCAATATCGCTGTACTATTCCAAATTCCTTTTAAGAACTTAAATGAAAGTAAAGTTATCGCCAATACTGCTAAAGCTAATGCTAATGAGTTTGGTTCAACCGCTTCCAATTTGTTGTCAGTTATCCACTTTATCCCAACTGGGAATAGTGAAATACCTATTACCATAACAACTGTTCCAGTAACTACGCTAGGGAAGAATCTTATTAGTTTTTCAAATACTGGAGCAAGTAATATACAAAACAGTCCAGCTACTATTACAGAGCCAAATACTGTCTGTATTGCAACTTGAGAATCACTATATGATGAGGCTATTGCTGTCATACCTGCCACAGCGGCAAAACTAGTTCCTTCAATTACTGGTATTTTAGCGCCTACAATATTTCCTATACCAACACTTTGTATGAGTGTTCCTATACCTGCCATAAACAAGCAAGCATTTATTAAAAAAACAATACTAGCATGATCTAGTCGTGCAGCAGTTCCTATCATCATAGGAACTGCTACCGCTCCTGCACACATTGCTAAAACGTGCTGTAGTGAAAATACCCAGGATTTGGATACAGGTAACCTTTCATCTACTGGAGCTATTTTAGGGCTTTCATTTTGAGACATGTTGGGTCTCCCTTCTATATTTAGTTTAATATTCTATTCCATATATTTTTTATCTATATACTTCATTTAAATTCTACTTTTGTCTAAGTTTTATTTTTAACACTTATATTCTTGTCTCTTACTTGTATGTCATTATCAATTATTTAGATTCTATTCCATAGGTTCTGACTTAGTTCTCTACTCTTAGCTAGAATACTTTCTTCATCAATGTTTACCAATTTTCTGTCTTTCATAAGTACTTTTCCATTTATAATAGTTGTATCCACGCTTCTTCCACTCATTCCAAATATGATGTGTCCCCCTATTGTGTTTTCTGTCAATGGAGTATGTGGTGTATAATCAACTACTATGACATCCGCATAAGCACCTTTTTTAAGTATGCCTAGGTCATTTTTATAATAAGCCTTTGCTATTTTTTTATTGTTATCAAATAACATTGTTTGTGATTCTCCAAATCCAACTCTTGGGTCACTTAAGTGGTGTTTATGAATTATATTAGCAACCTTTAACGATTCAAACATATCACTAGTGTATCCGTCAGTTCCTAGACCTACTGTAACACCTCTTTTTAGTAATTCTATTGCAGGAGAACATCCAACTGCATTTCCCATATTAGATTCTGGATTATGAACTACAAATGTATTTGTTTTATTTAAAAGATTAATTTCATCTGTACTTATATATATACAATGAACTGCTATAGTCTTTTCTTTTAGAACACCAAAATCATTAAATCTTTCTAAAACTCTTTTTCCATATTTATCTACATTATATTGTAAGTCTGCTAATCCTTCAGCAACATGTACATGATAACCTGTATCAAGACCAGCCATTTCTGAGGCACACTTATTTAATGTATCATCAGACAATGTAAATGCAGCATGAAGACCAAACATTCCCTTTATCATGTCTGTATCATCTTTTTGAGCATATTTTATGAAATTTACATTTTCATTGATACCTTGTTGTATTGTATCTCCACCATCTCTATCAGATACCTCATAACAAAGGCATGTTCTTATTCCCAAATCTTTTGCAACATCTGATATTGTAAATAAACTACCTTCAATTGCATTTGGACTTGCATGATGGTCATAAACTGTTGTGACACCATTTTTTATACATTCTATATAAGTTGCATATGCACTGTATTTTGTATCTTCTAGTGTAAGTTGTTTATCAAGTCTCCACCATAAATTGTTTAATATTTCTAAAAAATTTTCAGATGGTTTTCCTGGAACTGCCATACCTCTAGCAAATGAACTGTATATATGCATATGTGAATTTATTAGACCAGGCATGATTATCTTCTTGCCTGCATCTATAAATTCATGTCCTGGATATTTCGCTTTCATTTCCTCAGTAGTACCTATACCTTCAATCAGATTGTCATTTATTACAACACATCCATCTTCCATATAGGGATTTAAAGAATCTTGGCTTATTAGCCTCCCATTCCCCACTAAAATCATAAATTTATTCCTCCTTAAAGCTAAGATTTAATTTTTAAGTACTTTTCCTGCTTTAATTTTATTGTATTTTCCTTCTTCAACAACACAATTTCCATTTATAATTACATAATCTATACCTGTCGGATATTGCATGGAATTAATAAAATCATCACATCCACTAACAGTATCCTTGTCAAATATAACTAAGTCTGCAAAATATCCTTCTTTTAGTTCACCTCTATCTTTTATACTAAAGCTTACTGCTGCTTTTTTAGTCATTTTATAAACAGCTTCTTCAACTGTTAGTACATTTAATTCTCTAACATATCTTCCTAGTATTTTAGGGAAAGAACCATATGCTCTTGGATGTGGCTTACCTGCTAAAAGACCATCTGTACATACATTTTGCTCGTCTCTTTTCATAAAACCTATTATATGTTCTTCCAAGCCATAGAAATCTACCATTCCAACTGCATTTTCTTCTTCTTTCAATAAATCAAACGTTGCATCTAACGGGTCTTTACCTCTCATCTTTCCAATTTCTAGTAGGCTCTTACCAATTGTATCTTGATTTTTTTCTGTCTTTACACTTGTTACAAAGATTTGGTCTATTCCAGCAAATTCTATAAAGTTATCCCAACCTTCGATTCCATTTGCTATATCTTTTTTCATTTTTGCTCTTTCGTTTTCATCATTTAATCTTTCTATTAATTTATCAGTTCCTCCTGAATGTGCCCATGGAGGTAAAACTACTCCAAGCATTGTACTTCCAGCTGCATAAGGATATTGGTCAAATGATACTCTTATACCTTCTTTTTCTGCTTTTTCTAAAAGTTCTATAACTTGAGGTATATACTTCCAATTTGATTTACCACAAACCTTAAAGTGTGAGAAGTGAACTTTTACTCCTGATTGCTTTCCAATTTCTATAATTTCTTCCATTGATGTTAAAATTGTATCTGCTTCACTTCTTTGATGAACCACAAATACTCCATCGTATTTTGCTACTACTTTACACATCTCTATAATTTCTTCTGTCAATGAATACGCACAAGGTATATATATAAGTCCAGTTGATAATCCTATAGCTCCTGCCTTTAATTCTCTTTCTGTGATTTCACACATCTTTTGAATTTCCTCTTTAGTGGCAGGTCTATCTTCAAGCCCCATTGCTTCCATTCTTACATTTCCATGAGGTACTAAATAAGTTTCATTTAACCCTACCCCATTTTCATCCATCATTTTTAAATAGTTTTCTGTTGTTTCATATTTCCAATCAATTTCATCACTTTCACCATCTAGGCCTGCTAAATTTTTTCTCCAAGAAGATATATGCTCTTGAGGTAGAGGGGCCATAGATATTCCATCTTGGCCCAACACTTCTGTTGTAATTCCCTGTCTAATCTTTACCTCATTATATGGATTAACCAAAATCACTAGGTCTGAATGGCTATGAGTATCTATGAAACCTGGACATATAACTCTACCTTTTGCATCTATAACTTTGTCAGCTTCTTCGTTTAAATCCTGTGATATTTTTAATATTTTTTCGTTTTCTATTAAAATATCCCCTTCATATGCTGGTGTTTTATTTCCATCTACTATAAGCCCATGTTTTATTAAAGTTCTCACAAAACCATCTCCTAATTATTTTTTATAAACTGATTTTAATATTCCATAATATCCTTCTGCACCTTTGAATAATTGGTCTAACTCTATATGTTCATCTATTGTATGAGCAAGATTTTCTTTAGAAGGACCAAATCCTATAGTTCTTATCCCAGCCTCACCTGCATAATGGCTTCCATTTGTACAGAATGAGTATTGAGTTATTTCTGAATCTATTCCAGCTTCTTTTAATCCCTTATATGCTGCTTGAACAAATTCATCATCTTCATCATATAACCAACCTGGGAAGAATCTTTCACTTTCTATAGTATTTCCTGTATAACAGTCAGCTTTTTCAGATGCATAAGAAACTTTTGCATTTAATTCTGAGTCTTCTTTCATCATTTCATCTAATAAGGCTTGTATTGGAGCTAGTACTCCTTCTCTTGTTTCTCCAACTAATAATCTTCTATCAAAAGTAGCTTTGCAATAATCTGGCACCACTGATGCACCTGGATATGGAGAAGATTTTATATCTGTTAAAACTAATATTCCATCACCTAAAACTGGATGAGTTGGAGGTACTAATTGTTGTATTCTTTGAATTACATTAGCCATTTTATAAACTGCATTTATACCTTTTTCTGGGTTAGCAGAGTGAGCTGGTTTACCAAAAGTTTCTACAACTATTTCTCCTCTACCTCTTTGACCAATCTTTAAGTTTAGTTCTGAAGATTCTCCGATTACAACATAATCAGGTTTAACAGCTTTACTTATTTCTCTAGCTGAAACTCCTTCAAATATTTCTTCATGAACAACTCCTGCTACATATAATTCACCTTCGAAGTCTTTATTAGTATCTTCTGCAAAGTATGAAACAGCCGCCATCATAGCACTTACTTGACCCTTCATATCAGAAGTTCCTCTACCATATATTTTTCCATCTACTATTCTTGCTTCAAAAGGAGGAACACTCCACTTACTTGCATCTGGAACTGGAACTGTATCTATATGCCCATCAAATAATATTTTTTTCCCTGGTTTGTTTCCTTTTATGCATCCTATTATATTTCCATATCTATCTCTTGACCAGCTGTCAAAACCTAGCATAGCAAAATTTTCTTCAATTGCCTTTACTACATTTTCTTCTTGACCTGAATAACTAGCATTTCTTATTAAATCTTGGCATACTTCAGTTAATTGTTTTTTTCTTGTTTCATTTAACATTTTGATATTCCCCCATATAATTTTTAATTTATTGATGTTTCACTTTATTTATTGGTATTTTACTTATTTACTTATTAATATTTCACTTATTAAACTTTTATTTAGACTTTATTTATTTTTTATTTTAAATTTTTTATTTACTTTGGTATTCTCCATTCCAAACTATATCTTTATATTTGTCTGGATCAGTGTCTCCTTCTGTACTTATTAATAATACTTTAGAGTTTTCATCTAATTTCAAAGCCTCTCTTAAATCTTTTAAATCTTCACTTTCAAGTATTGAAACTAATGCTCCAGTTGTAACTGCTCCAGATTCTCCAGAGATTACTTTTTCATCTCCTCTTAGAGGATTTCCTAAAACTCTCATACCTTTAGCAGAAACCCAGTCTGGTGCTGAAACGAATGCTGATGAATAATTTTTTAATACTTCAAATCCTATAGTATTTGGTTCTCCACAAGCAAGACCTGCCATTATAGTTGGCATATCTCCACCTACAAATCTTGGTTTTCCATCTCCTGCTTCTGCTGATTTATAGTAACAATCTGCCTCATCAGCTTCTACTACTACTGTTATTGGGCATTCATCATATATTGAAGCAACATATCCTTGAACTGCACCAGCAAGCGAACCAACTCCTGCTTGCACAAATACATGCGTTGGTCTATCTACTCCATATTCTTTTAATTGTTCTATAGCTTCTTTAGCCATAGTTCCATATCCTTGCATTATCCATGCTGGTATTTCTTCATATCCGTCCCATGCTGTATCTTGAACCATTACTCCATGGTCATCAGCTTCTGCATAATCATTAGCTAATCTTACTGCATCATCATAATTTAAGTCTGTTATACTAGCATCTGCACCTTCTCCCTTGATTTTATTTAATCTAAATTCAGAAGAACCTTTTGGCATTAATACAACAGATTTTTGACCTAATTTATTAGCTGTCCAAGCAACTCCTCTACCATGATTTCCATCTGTAGCTGTAAAGAAAGTTATTTCTCCTAACTGGTCTTTTATTTCTTTTGAAGTTAATTTTTCATATCCTAACTCTGATATATCTTTATTTAATCTTTGAGCTAAGTATTTACCCATAGAGTAAGAACCACCCAAAACTTTAAATGCATTTAATCCAAATCTATAAGATTCATCTTTAACATATATTCCGCTAACTCCTAATAATTTTGCTAAGTTATCTAATTTAACTAAAGGAGTTTTTTCATATTGTGGAAAACTCTCATGAAATGCTTTAGCTTTTGCAATTTCTTCGTCCTTTAAAAATTCAATTCCTTTTTCTTTTTCCTCTGCTTTAGGTAAGTTATTTAATTTCCATTTTATTTCTCTCATTTATTTTATATTCCCCTTTCAAATTTTTCGATGTCATTATTAATTTTTTATCTTTGTGTCTTTATATAAAGCAATTACTGTGCCAATATTATTTATTCTAAAAATATTTTTTTTATGTTGGAATTACATACTTTTTTCAAATTTATTTAAATGTTGTAAAATCTGAGTGTGAAAAATAAGATTTATAAAAGAAAAAATTCTCATATTGGGAAATTTTTATCAATACGAGAATTATCATTTCGAGAAACCGTTTCTTTGTTTTTATTTTCCTTTATTATGCTTTTACTTTTCTATATGTCTGTTATTTTGGCTTGTATATTACTATTTTTACCTTCTATATTTATATTGTTATAACCTTCTATATTTTATGTTTTTATTTTAGCTTTCTATAATACTGTTATTTTTATGTTTTACATATTTGCACTTTATAAGCTCAAACTTTTATTTTCTATTATTTATACTGACTCAATATCTTACAAGCTTATAATTTTATTTTTCTATAGTATTATTACTATATTAGTCTCTTCTAGTGACACTTCTATTATAGAGGCTTTATTTTTATTGACCTACAAATCACATTACCATACATTTAAAACTATTTTCTATGTTTAATTTATTGTTGTTCCTCTTCTAGTTTTCTGTATAATGTAGCTAAACCTATCCCTAAATCTTTTGCTATTTTCTTTTTTGTCTTTGTATCTCTTCCATATTTATTTAACAACTTATGTATGTAAGTTAACTCCAATTCTTTAATTGAAAGTATTTTTTCTTGGTTTTCTACTATTCCCCCGACTATATCATCTTCAAACTTTGTTACCTTATTATTACTCTTAAAACTATTTCCTTCAATATTATAATAGTTCAAAATATCTAATGGAAGCATATCTTTATAGATTATTCCATCTTCTCCAACTAAATTCATCATATATTCAACTGCATTTTCTAATTCTCTTATATTTCCCGGCCAATTATAATTAACCAACATATTCATTACATTTTTTTCTATTTGATTCAATTTTATATCTAATTCTAAAGAATACTTGGAAACAAATTTCATCATTATAGTTTCAATATCATCTTTTCTTTCCCTAAGAGGTGGCAAATTTATAGGAATTACGTTTAACCTATAGTACAAATCATCTCTAAACTTACCTTCATTCACCAACTTAAGTAAGTTTTTATTCGTTGCAGCAATTACTCTTATATCTAAATCTATAAGTTTATTTGAGCCAATTCTTGCAAATTTTCTTTCCTGCAAAACTCTAAGTAACTTTGCTTGTAAAGGCATAGATAGGTCTCCCATTTCGTCAAGAAATATGACACCTTCATTTGCAAGTTCAAACTTACCAACCTTACCTCCACTACTAGCCCCACTAAATGCACCTTTTATATAGCCAAATAACTCACTTTCAAGAAGGTTTTCTGGAATAGCAGCACAGTTTATAGCAATAAATGGCTTATTCCATCTACTTCCTTCAGCATGTATAGCTCTAGCAATTAGCTCTTTCCCTGTACCACTTTCACCAGTTATAAGAACTGTTGAATTTGACTTTGCTAATTTCTTAGTTCTCTCTTTAACTTTCACCATTGATTCTGAGTTCCCAATTATAGACTCTATATTACTATTTCCCCATCCACTATTGACTTTCCCATGTCCTTTATGGTTTATATATGTCTTATCAAATATAATTATCTTGTCATATTGATTTATATATGGATATACAGGAATTATTTTGGCATTTATATTATAAATTTTGTTATCAATATCAATTTCTAGTAATTCATGTCCATTTGAAGAAGATTCAACAGATACTATTTTTACTGTATTTTCTATTATATCTTTTCCAATATCTAATTTTTTCAAAGCAATATTGTTTATATAAGATATTTTGCTATTTATATCTAATATAACAACACCTTTTTCAACATTTTCAATTATTTCTATCATCATGTTCATTTTTCTACTGCTACTTTTTGACACTTCATGTTCTTCTATCTTCATAGAAATTAAATCGCATATATGATTGACAAACTTCAAATAATTATCTATTTTTGCACTTATTTCTACTTTTTTAGTTTTATCTGTACTAATAGCGCCAATTACTCCTATAGTACGATTATTATATTTTATTGGAACTGCTATTATTACTTTATTTAGGCATTTCATGTAATGGGAACATTCTATACAAAGCTGATTATCACATATATCTAATACGACTAACTCCTGACCTGTCTGTATAACTTTATCATAAAGAAAACCTTCAGTAACAACGCTTTCATTTATTTTTGATTTATACAGACCTGTGCCACTAATTCTTATTAATCTATCATCAACTATTTCAATATCTACATCTAACACGCTAGCTACTGTTTCAGTGTATTTTATCATTTCCTGTTGAAATTCTTTTAATTTACTTACCATAGTTTCCCCCATTAGAATTTAATTTACTAAATTATCAGTTTAGCTATATTTTAACATATAGTTAATTTTTAAAATATATATAAAACATTACTTATTTATATATTTACATTGAAATACATAATAATAATTATAAAAAGATTGTTTTATATTAGGATTACTTTAATTATAATACACAAATAATAAAATAAAAAAAGCTTTCCTCCTATAACAAATATATTTTTGGCACAAAAATATATGTTATATAAGAAAAGCTCAATAGTTAAATATTTAGATAGATTTTTATATAGACTTTTTTAATATAAACTTTTTAATTGTAGACTTTTTTTATTAGTTTTTAATTTTCATTAGTTTTGTCATTGGTTTTATTATTATAATACTGCCATTGCTTCAATTTCTAAAACTGCATCTTTTGGTAATTGAGCAACTTGTACACATGATCTTGCTGGTGGATTTTCTTTAAAATATGTAGCGTACACTTCATTAATATCATTAAAATCTTTTAAATCTTTTACGAAAACTGTAGTTTTAAATACTTTATCCATAGTTGTACCAGCTTGTTCTAGTATTGCTTTTACATTGTCTAAAGAAGCTTTTGTTGCTTCTTTTGGGTCAGATACTAACTCGCCTGTCTTCATGTCTATTGGAAGTTGACCTGATGTAGAAACTATATTTCCAACTTGTATTGCTTGAGAATATGGTCCAATTGCTCCTGGAGCTTTCTCTGTAGCTATTACTACTTTTGACATGATTTCACCTCCTATTATTAAGTTATATTTACAGGAAAATAAAATTTCCTAAACACCAATATTAATATGAACCTCTAGACAAGAAATCAAGTCCAAAGTTTCAAATAATCAATACTCAGATTATTATATTTATTTGTGTTCATGTTAATATTTATTAAAGCAATTAGCATGCCAATTTCTTTTTATTCATAAAACTTTATAGAACCACTTAAAACACCTAAATTGAAACCTTTCCATAAAAAATAATCCGAAAATAGTTTTTTTATAGTACTAATTTTTTTCTCATATCTGGAATTTTACCAACTTGAGAATTCTTGTTTTGAGAATTTGCGAATTTTATTTAAATAGTTCTAAAGTTTTAAGTTATTATGCTATCATGTATGAAAGAACTATGGTTGACAATCCTACTGCTACAAATAGCAACACTTTAATCCAGACCTTATTTACTTTTGTTATCATAGAACCTATTGAAAATATAATAGCCAAGTATAATAGTAACCAAAAAATTATCATTCCACTACTGCTGCTGAAAACTTACAAAACTATTTTTTAATGACCCCATTTATTTTATAAGATATACGTTTATTTTATAAAATATAAGTAAAGTATAAAATTATTTCAGCAACTTTCTCCCTTCTTATTTTTTAAATCTTTTATAGGATTGTATCATGTTTGAGTGAATTTTCATACTATTAAGTCTTTACCTCTACAAAACAATACTTCTCATTTCATGCCTAATAATGTAAGATTACAGCTATTTTATTGATTTTGATAACTTGATTGACTATACTATTATTAGTTTTTATTTGTATATAAAGCTACTATTTATATGCAAAATTTTTATTTATATAGGGGGTTTTTAATTATGAACAAAAGTCCATTAACAGCAGAAACAACAGAAGAAATGCTAAAAGTACTAAGTGGGAAAGATTATAATATTGCTTATGATTTTCATAAGCTTGGTCAATTACTAGGTTGCAAGATTGAACCACGAACAGGAGCTCGTTCTTATCGTATATTATATTCAACTAAAAAACCAAAGCGTAGTCTATTTACTATTGAATGTAATGAGAAAAAATGGAGAGTTAAAGCAAACCTTTATAATCTAAATACATATAGAGATACTGTGGAGGAATGTTCTAAAACTATTAAAGATAGTATTACAAAAACTCGTACTTGTAAAAAATGTAATCCAAAATGTATTGGTGGTTCTTCATTTGAATTAGATGGCAAGTCCTATTTAACTTGTGTAGGAAGTGGACATTATTTTGCTAATATGGAAGAAATAGATTGGAAAAACCTAAAAAAGTTAATTAGTAAAGAGAATGATATTATGCAGAAATCTGTTTAATATGCTACTAACTATTAAAACCAAAACAACTACTAAAACACATATAAATTTAGATATCAAATAAATGATAAAAATGTGCATAGATTTGTATGTATATCAAAATTCTGTGCATATTGAAAAACTGTGGATACCAAAAGGCTGTGGATAAATTTACTTTTCTGTAAATCTAATTATAGCCTTTATGTATTGCTTTTACTATATAATCATTAAAGTTATTTTGTAATCTTAAATTTCCTCCTACATGTACTGCTTCTATTATATAATCATAAGCATCTATGTTACATTTCAATATCGACTTTATCATATAATAAGTTTTAGATGCATAAGCTTAATGAGTTATTTGAAAATGATATTACTTTATCCGCAACAGAATAACATATATTAAAATATATTTATAGTAAAGATAATTATTCTATGACATTAGAAAACTATATCAAAAAGAATAAAAGTAGATACTTAAAGGCTTGAATAAAGGAAATCGAATTAGTTGACCAGTTAATGAAAGTGTTTAAGAACCTTGAAAAGATAGAAATTTTGTCTAGAAAAAATGATGTATATAAAGTTAATGTTTTTTATAGTCTGATTTGTCTCTGTCAATGTGACAATACTCATATTAGAAAAGCCTCTAGTTATAAAATTTGTTGCTCCTATGAATGGTTTTTTATCTTCTTCACTTTCACTTAATTCTGGAACATCTCCCCCATAATAAGAATTTCCTTGAAGTGTTATATGCTATCATTAAAATTCATCTTATCAGTAGTTGATTTGTTTATAACCATTTATATTTTATAAATTATTTAATTTATAAAATTAGTATTTATATTTATGATATAATAATAAAATATGAAGACTGATGCTATGGATGAAAAAACTAATTATCTAGTTTACCAATTATATACAACAAAAAGCTGTAGGTAAATTTGTTTTACACAAATCTACTTACAGCCTCTAAATGCTAGAACACTTTTAGTCTACTATTTATTTTGTCTAGATTATTCTGAACTCACTCTATCAATAAAATTTAGTAAATCTGATACTCTTAAAAATCTCCCTTCACTACACTGACTTGCCCATTTCATAGGCATGATTCATTGCTACACTTTCTTTGATATCACCTACATGCCAAGCTCCTACGCCATACACTATACCTTTTTCCTTAGCACCATTTAGACATGACGTAAATCCTCTGAATCCTTCTAATGTTCTTTCCATAGCCTGCTCACTATTGTCGGCTGCGGCAACGATGAAATAAAACTCTTTTCCAGAAATTTCAGTGTATCTCGAACAAGTTCTATCAATCATAGTTTTCATCTGTGCATTCATAGTATAAAAATAAACTGGAGTTGCCAAAACAATCACATCTGCTTTAATCATTTTTTCAAGAATTTCTTCCATGTCATCTTTTTGTGAACAGTTTCCACCTTTCTCGTAACAGACTCCACATCCTATACAATATTTAACATCCTTATCTTTTAAAAATATTTTCTCTACTTGGTTTTTAGATTCTAATGCCCCTTGCATAAATTGGTCACATAATAAATCAGAATTACCACCTTTTCTAGGGCTTGCAGACAATACAAGTACACTTTTATTCATAAGACAATACCTCCGTTCTTTGACTCTCACTATTATTTTTTAATGTTTTTTCTTTTTCAATAACTTTATCCTCGTATCCATCAATTTTACTATTTAATCGTTCTAAAGTTTTCTGCATATCTTCAATTCTTCTAGAAAGCTGATTTCGTTGTTCTATTAAAAGTTCTTTTCTCGCTTTGATAGTTTTGTTCCCTTGTTGAAACATAGTTACATATTCAATCAATGTCTCAATGGAAAGTCCTGCACTTCTCATACATTTGATGAAATTAACCCACTCACAATCTTTTTCTGTAAAAGACCTAATTCCACTTTTATTTCTATTTACAGGTGGTATTAAACCAATTCGTTCATAATATCGTAAAGTATCTGCTGAAAGTTCGTATTTTCTACTTACTTCTGAAATTGTCATACAAATCCTCCTCCTTTCTTGATACTGTATAATTTAAAATCGGATTAAATAGTTTAACTGATATTTCATTAACTTCGACTTTTCTATATAACATTAATTATTTTACTGATATTTCATTAACTTCAACTTTTCTATATAACATTAATTATTTCACTTATACTTAATTAACTTCAAGTTCTTTATGTATCATTAATTATTTTATAGTAGCAATTATTTTTCAAATATTTCTGCTACATTCTTTAAAGATTCTACAATTTTTATATGTTGTGGACAATTTTTTTCACACTGTTTACATCCAATACAATCTGATGCTTTTCCATAAGTTTTAGTGTAGTTATTATAATAAACCATTTGTGTTGAAAATCCAGTATTAAGAGCTTGCTTTTCTGCATTGTATAAAGCAAAATAGTTTGGAATAGCGATATTTTTTGGACATCCTTCTACGCAATACTGGCAAGCAGTACATGGAACTGCAATTGCTTCATTTATAATTTCCACCGCTTCATTTATAACATCATATTCTTCCTGTACAAATGGTTCAAAATTTTGCATATAACCTGTGTTGTCTAATAGTTGTTCCATATTTGACATTCCACTTAAAACCATCATGACATTATCTTTACTTGCTGCAAAACGAATTGCCCATGATGGCACTGACATATCTGGATTATAATCGTTAAATAATTTTTCGGCTCTTTCTGGTATTTTTGCTAGTGTACCACCTTTTACTGGTTCCATAACTATAACAGGTTTATTGTGTTTCTTTGCTACTTCATAACACTTTCTAGATTGTATGCTTTCATTATCCCAATCTAAATAATTAATTTGTAACTGCACAAAATCTACTTCTGGATGCTCATTCAATACTTTGTCTAATAGTTCTGCACTATCATGAAAAGAAAAACCAATATTTTTTATTTTTCCTTCTTTTTTCTTTTCTTCAATAAACTTGAAACTGTCAAATTTTTTAGCTATTTCATAATGTGATACACCAATGTTATGTAAAAGATAATAATCAAAATAATCTACACCACATTTTTCTAACTGTTCATTAAAAATAGGCTCCTGCTCTTCTTTTGTTTTTAAAGCCATTAGTGGTAGTTTTGTAGCTACTGTAAAACTTTCTCTTTTATGTCTCTTTACTAGAGATTCTCTAAGTGCTATTTCACTTTTACCCATATGGTATACATATGCTGTATCAAAATATGTGAATCCTCTCTCTAAAAAAGTATCAACCATATTATTTAAGTAATCCATATCAATACTTGTAGCATCATTTTCGTCTTTTATTGGTAAACGCATTAACCCAAACCCTAATTTTTTTTGTTCCATTGTCCTGCTTCCCCCTTTATGTATTCTCTACTTTAATTTATGTTTTTAAATATTTATAAATTTTCTATAATTATACTTTACTACTTAGAGTTAACTTCAAGTCAATAGTTTTTTTATTTTTTAATTAAATACTATAAAAATTTATCAAGAAATTCCACCTAAAGTAGAATATTTCCTAACAGATTTAGGAATAAACTTTGTCCCTGTTTTAGAACACATGAAATAATGGGGAAAAACCTATTTATCAAATGATAAAAATAATCCATCCTGATTTACATATATTCAATATCGAAAACATTTTCCCAAAGATTTATGATACAATGTTAAATAGTAAAATAAAAGCTTTATATTGAATACTCTTATCTGTTAATTTTAAAATGTTACATTTAATAGTAACTTGATTTTAAGATTATATTTTACTAGTTCATACTAAATAATAAAATATAAGGATTGTGAGGTAAAAAATATGAATAAGAAAAACTTAGCTATATTAGTGGCAGGTATGATGTTTTTTTCTAGCTCTTCAGTAATCTTTGCAAACAACATAACAAAGCAAGAAAGATTAATAGGTAAAACAAGATATGAAACGGCTGTAGAAGTGAGTAAATTAGGATGGGTTCAATCAAAAGTAGCAATTATAGTCAATGGCAACTCTATTCAAAGTGCACTTTGTGCAAATCCTTTTGCTAAATTAAAAAATGCTCCTATACTATTAGTAAATGATAATAGTACAGAAAGTTCAACTAAAACTGAACTTAAAAGACTTGGCGTAGATAATGTATATATAGTGGACAGTGGAAATAGTATATCTAATAAAGTAGAAAATGAAATAAAATCACTCAACATAAAGGTAAATAAAATAGTAGGAAATAATATCTATGAAATGTCTACAAATTTACTTAAAGAAATAGATAAAATAAAAAAAGTGGAAAATGTAGCAGTTGTAAATGGATTAAAGGGGTTATCTGATGCTGTTAGCATAGCTTCTCCATCAGCAATACATAATATGCCTATAATACTAGTATCAGAGGAAAACAGCAATAATAGCAGTATAAATTTCTTAAACAATAGGTCTATAAAAAAATCTTATATAGTTGGTGGAAATAAGATTTTATCAGACAATACAGTAAAAAAATATCCGAATAAAGAAAGAATCAGTGGTTCAGATAGAAACAATACCAATGCCAAAATTATTGAACAATTTTACAAAACCAAAAGTATAAAAAATGTGTTTGTTACTAAAGATGGTATGAACAAGGAAAATGCACTAGTAGACGCATTATCAATAGGAGTATTGGCAGCCAAAGAAAATTCTCCTGTAATAATATCTAATGGCACTCTTGTAAACAGCCAAAAAGATTTTATTAACAATAAAGACATAAAAGAAGTAACACAAGTTGGCGGAGGTGATAACCAAAAAGCATTTGAGGATATCTTAAAGCTAAAAAATGTCGATATAAGAAATAAAACTAAAAAAATATCTTTAATTGAAGCTAAGGAAATATTAAAAAAAGCTGTTCCAGAAAGTAATGTTTTAGTTTGTTACTACGACCAAGATGATAATAAATACGACAGTAAGGTTATAAAGGATAATATTGTATATGAAGTAGAAATAGATGCCTACTCTGGTAAAATAATAGAAATTGAAAAAGATGATGATATAAATAATAATTTAGGTGTCAAAAATATATCTTTAGATAAAGCTAAATCTATAATACTAGATGCCATTCCTAATAGTAATTTAATATACTGTAAATATGATGCTGACGATAATGAATATGAGGCTAAAGTTGTAAAAGATAATAAAACATATGAAATAGAGATAAATGCATTTGATGGAAGAATTATAGATATTGATATGGACGATGATTATGATGATAATGATTATGATGACTTTGATAATAATCACAATAATAGTGATTCTAATAACAATAACTCTATAATTAGCATTGAAAAAGCTAAGTCAATAATGCTAAACAAAGTACCTGGTGGTAAAATAGTAAAATTTGAATATGATAAAGATGATAAAGAATATGAAGGCGAAATAATAAAGGGAAATAATGAATATGATATAACAATCAGTGCAATCACTGGAAAAATATTAGAATATGAAGTTGATACAGTATAGTATATAACTCTAATGATATAGTTTATAAAAATTTTCTTATTTATTACTGTAATTTAAATTTTATATTACTGGAATTTTAAAAATTCCAGTAATATTTTTTATTATTAATAACACTAATAACCCTATTTTCTATACATATAATATATCTGAACATAAACTATATCTAAATTTTAGATTTTTCATAATATCTATTCTAGTATATCTCTTATCCACTATAATCACTTTTTATTTAAGTAAGTCTTGAATTCATGACCAAATAGAATCTCTGGCTTTATATCCACTAGCGTAGGAGTCTCCTTCCAGCTCTTCACTCTTGATTCTATAACTTTATAAAAATCTTCTAAGCTATGGCCTTCTTTTCTTCTTTCAGCTATAAGTTTATTATCTGTTTCTGAATCAAACCTAAAACTTTCCCCTGACTCTTTATTTAACTTTTTTATAATATTTTCATAAATACTTTCTATATAGCAGTATTCCTCTTCCACATCAGTATTTTTCTTGGAGTTCTTTTTTAATAACTCTTTTTTTAAATTTTTTTTTAATAATTCTTTTTTCTTTGTTACATCTTCTGTTTCATCTACAGTATGAAGTTCTGGGTCATAACCCCATTGTCTATACTCTTTATCTACATAGCTATACATATTGGTATCACTGGTCTTATCTTTGTCATACTTATATTCATGTTTTGATACCTTTTGGCTACTATTATTTGTTTCATTAATATTTTCTAATATATCTTCAAAAAAACTTCTACGTTTCTTTATTACACCTGTATCATTACTTTCAGAGCATATATAACTATATACAGAGCAACAATTTCCCTTCACTCCTCGACTTATTAGTCTCAATATTCCTAAATCTATAAATTCATTTACAAGCCTACTTATTGTAGATATTGATAAATCAAGGTCAGATGCAGCCTTTCTTACAGTCATCATAAACTGTCCCCTTGGTAAAGTTCCCCTTAATCTTTGTATGTTTTCTTTTCTCATTATATAGTGATTAAACCTTATTTTGTTTACATCACTTCGCTCGTTAAAATATAATACTGCTGAATTTAATTGATAAAAACCATTGTTCATATTCTTATTCCCCCAATTCAAATAAATAGTTGTTTGTAAGTATTTTTGTATTTCTTAATAATTTATTAGATGATTATATTTTATTAAAAATCATTCTTCTATATTTTTCATTTTAAAGTTTTAAAGGCTCTATGTTAATAGATGAGATTTAACTTTTTTATTTAAACAATAAATTTAATAATTTTTTTAATATAAATATTTTATTATTTAGTAAACATTTTCTTAAAATTGATATATTGTTCTTAGTATCAAAGTTTACAACCCTACTAGATATAAAGTTTTTGTCTATGTTATAGTCTCTAACTTTATATAAATGTATAATCAAATATACAATCTAAAAATATATCACTATGTTATACTAAGTGTTACAAAGTAAGATAGAAATTCTCTTATAATATAAATTGTTGTTATATATAAGAAAAACTCCTAATAAAAAATCTATTTAACATTTTTTTACTTTAAATTTCACATACTCAACGCTTTATTTACTATAAATAAGGGTATTTAAAATATATATTTTTACAATAAGGAGGTATACTTATGACCGATTCCCAAATTAAAAAAGAATACTTACGTCGTATTTGCAAAGTACAAGACTACATAGAAGAGCATTTGTATGATTCTCTTTCTCTTGAAGAGCTTTCTAATATAGCAGGTTTTTCAAAGTTTCATTTTCATAGAATTTTCAAAGCGATAGAAAAAGAAACATTGTCACAGTATGTAAATAGGTTAAAACTAGAAGGAGCCACTTCTTTTCTTATTCATCGTACTGATATGACAGTTACTGATATTGCACATTATTTCGGTTTTACTGATTCCGCAGTTTTTTCGCGAGCCTTCAAAAATTATTATAAGATAAGCCCTATAAAATATAGAAACAATTATAGCAAGAATTGCAAAGAACCATATAAAATTTCTCAGTATAATAGACACATATCAAAACTTAAATCTAAAAATAAGAGAGAGGTTAAGGGAGAAATTGAAATCTTAGAACTTGATAATGTAAATACAGCTTATATTAGATACACTGGGTCATATGGAAATTTGGCCAGTCACTTTCCAAAGATTGTAGAAAAACTCTTTGATTATGCAAATGAGCAGAATCTAATTGAACTTGAAAAGACAAAGATATTAGCTATTTATCATGATAATCCTCAATTTACACAAGAACATCATTTGAGGACTAGTATTTGTATGACAATTCCAGATAATATTGTTGTCAAAGAAAATAGCGACCTTGGCAATATTACAATACCTTCTGGGAAATATCTGGTGGGACATTTTAGTATTTTTCAAGATGAATATAGTGATGCTTGGGATTTTATGTATAATGAATGGCTATCAAATGATGAGCATAAACTACGTAATTCTTTTCCTTTTGAAGTATATCTTAATGACCCAAATAGTCACCCACAAAATAAACATATAGTTGATATATATTTACCTATAGAGCCTTTTTAATACTATGATTTCGCTTAACCTCTTCTTATATTAATGATTAAAACATACTAATTTTATAGTTTGATAAAATTAATAAAATGAGGTGAATTAATGAAAGAAATAAAAATCAAAGGTGCAAAAATACATAACCTAAAAAATATAAATATCTCTATCCCCAAAAATAAGCTTGTAGTTGCAACAGGTGTTAGTGGTTCAGGTAAATCCAGTCTTATGTTCGATATTGTATTTGAGGAAGGGCGTAAACAGTACTTACAGTCCTTAGGCATACTTTCAGGCATTGATAATGAGAATAAATTTGACAATATTCAAGGATTAGCTCCTACTATAGCTGTTAAACAAAATATCATCCGTCAGAGTAATCCTCGTTCAACAGTAGGTACTAGAACCAATATTATTAGTATGCTTACACTATTATATGCAGGAGAAGGACAAGTAATATGTTCTGCGTGTAACACTCCTGTAGACAACAATCTTATTTGTAATAATTGTGGTAATAAAGAAGAACGCTTAAGACCAAGTTATTTCTCATATACCTCTTCAGATGGAATGTGTATGAAATGTTCTGGACGTGGAGCATACTTTGAGATTAATATTGAAAAACTTATCTTGGATAAGCGCACTACCCTAAAAAAAGTTTTGGATAGAGCCCAAATCACACCAGGATATTTGAGAGTGTTATCTAAAAAATTCAAAGATTACTTAGATATACCATTCTTACAATTGCCTGAGGAAGTACAAAACGAGGTACTATATGGTCACTATGAAAATGGAAAACAAAGTTCTTCTTTAGCAAAAGTACTTCATGGTCGTCACCAAAGAGGTGAAGACTTAAATGGTATTTATAGCATGACTACTTGTTCTGAGTGCCATGGTTTTAAAATTGGTGAAGAAGCACGCCAAGTTTTATTAAATGGAAAGCATATTGGTGAACTTGGAAAGATGAGCATTTTAGAAGTTCATGAATTCCTAAAGTCATTATTGAATCAAGACAAACTAACTATTCTAGGTAAAAATTTAATAGCTGATATTTTAATTAAGACAAATAATCTAATAAAGGCACGACTAGGTCATCTGTCCTTATACAGAGAGATGTCAACTTTAAGTGGTGGAGAAATACAAAGGCTATTTTTAAATTCTCACCTTGATTCAGAGATGGACTCATTAATTTACGTACTTGACGAACCAACTGCGGGATTACATGAATCCGAAAAAATCGACATTCTAAAATCCATTAAAGATTTAAAAGATTTAGGTAACACTGTCATTGTAGTTGAACACGACAAAAATACAATTAATATGGCAGAACATATTATTGATATAGGGCCAAAAGCTGGTATTGAAGGTGGACAATTAATATATCAAGGAGATTTAGAAGGTCTACTTAAGTCAAATGAATCAATTACTGGACAATATATCTCAGGAAAATACTCCATGCCTACTAGAACATCATCTAAAAATATTACGGACATTGAAAAAATGCATTGTATAGTTGTTCAAAATGCAAGTACAAATAATCTTAAAAACATTACTGCATCATTACCTTTAGGTGCTATGGTTGGAATAGCTGGAAAATCTGGTAGTGGAAAAAGTTCCCTTATATCAGATACATTACTCCCTCTTCTTAGAAGTTACTTCAACAATCAAGCAAGTAATAATAAAACCACTATTAAAGAAAATGAAGTAAGTAATGAGGATGATTATACAATTGTAGAAACTATTGCTGATAAATTAAGTGGTACACAATATATCTCTGGATATTCAGAAATATCTCAAACTCCTATTGGTAGAAATATGAACTCAACTCCTGCCTCTTATATTGGGATATGGGATAAGATACGTGTTTTATTTGCAGGTCAACCAGAATCAATAAAACAAAATTTCACTGCTGGGCATTTTTCATTCAATTCAAAAGGTGCTTGTCCTAAGTGTAGTGGTAGTGGATATGAAAAAATCTGGTTGGGAAATAATTTAAGTATGGACAGTATATGTAATGAGTGTCATGGAAAAAGATTTAATGATGAATCCCTATCCATTAAATATAAGAATAAAAATATCTATGATGTCTTAAATATGAGTGTATCTGAAGCTGTTGTTTTTTTTGAAGATACTCCAAATATTGTTTCACACTTAAAAGTACTAGAACAAATTGGTATGGGTTATATAAAACTAGGTCAACCTACCCCTACTTTAAGTGGTGGAGAATCTCAAAGAATCAAGCTTGCAAAAGAGATTGGTAAAAAACGAAAAGGCAATATACTCTATGTGTTGGATGAACCCACTACTGGTCTAAGTCTGTATGATACTGCTAAACTAATTCAATTGTTGGATGAATTAATCGAAAATGGAAATTCTGTAATTGTTGTTGAACATGATATAGAAGTTCTAAATACTTGTGACTGGATTATTGAACTTGGTCCAGAAGGAGGAGACAAAGGCGGATATATCATTGCAGAGGGTTCTCCTCAACAACTAAAAGAAAACTCAAAGTCTATAACAGGGAGGTATTTATAATGGATAAAGGTTACTGCTTAGATTTGAAATTTGAAAATATAGACCCTTCAAGTGTTGGAATGGATTCAAAAAAACTTTCACAGCTTGAACCTTTAATAATCTCACAATATAGCAATATAAACGCAATAATCATAGCGAGAAGAGGAAATATCGTCTTTGAAAAATATTATAATGGTTATAATGCTGACGATACTTTTCATGTTGCATCTGTCACAAAAAGTATCATATCAGCCCTAATTGGTATCGCAATAGACAAGGGTTATATAAAGGATGTTGAGCAAAAAGTTGTTGATTTTTTTCCTGAATATAATTGTAGCCCTGCTGATATATACAAAAAAGCAGTAACTAT
This sequence comes from Clostridioides sp. ES-W-0018-02, assembly GCF_020658175.1. Taxonomy (NCBI): domain Bacteria; kingdom Bacillati; phylum Bacillota; class Clostridia; order Peptostreptococcales; family Peptostreptococcaceae; genus Clostridioides; species Clostridioides sp. ES-W-0018-02. The sequence goes on from NZ_JACVVY010000006.1 coordinate 80,069, forward strand.
ACGCCACTTGCTTACGATGACTGCACCATACCCTTTTAAAAATACAACTGAATCATTAGAGAGACTTTCTAAACAACGAGATTGGGTAAAATATGCCCTAAATCAACTTGGTCAAAACAAAAACATTGGAACTTTCAAATATTCTTCAGCTGGAGTTCACCTACTTTCAGCTATTATTACAAATACTACAGGAAAGTGTGCTCGTGAGTTTGCTAATGAACATCTATTCAAACCTATTGGTATGAGAGAAATACCCGATTATGATATAGAAAATTTTGATTTTGAAGATTTATTTGGAAAAAATCTTAAAGGTTGGGCAAAAGACAGGCAAGGTAATACTGCTGGTGGCTGGGGACTTACATTGAGTGCCAGAGATATGTTACGATTTGGTTCTCTGTATTTAAATGATGGTATTTGGAATAATAAATGTATTATATCTAAATCACGGATTGAAGAATCAACCAAAATGAATTCCAATGAGTATGGTTATCTATGGTGGCTATGTGAAGAAGATGGAACTCTTTGGTATTCAGCAATGGGAGCTGGAGGAAATGCCATCTGTTGTATACCAAAGTACGATTTGGTTATAGCAATACCATCTAAGATAGTTTTTAAACCTCGTGATAGATGGCAGCTTATTAAAAAACATATACTTACTTCTATAATAGAATAGTTGTATATGGAATGATTATAACAACCCTCCACTATAACACCAGACTTTCGTTTAGTGATATTATTGTTGATGCTATATACACACAAGAGGAGTTGAATATAAATGAATACCTACACAACATCAGAAATAGCAGATTTGATTGGTATACATCCTAATACAGTACGTTTATATGAAGAACTTGAACTAATACCTAAACCTAAGCGTAATCCTAATGGCTATCGTATTTTTAACGATTTTCATATAGAGCAATTTAAATTTGCTCGTACAGCCTTAAAAATTGAAGTTACACAAAGAGGATTGAGAAAAAATGCAATTGAGATTGTCAGAACATCAGCAAATAAAGATTTTGACAAAGCTATTTCTCTTGTTAGTCATTACTTACAACAATTAGAAATAGAAAAATCAAATGCTGAGGAAGCAATCAATATTGTTAAAGAAATTTTAAATGGAAACACACAAGAGACAGACAAGTTATTTTTAACTAGAAAAGAAACCTCAGAACACTTAAAGGTTACAATAGATACTTTAAGAAATTGGGAAATGAACGGGTTATTAAAAGTAAAAAGAAAGCAAAATGGTTATCGTGTATATACTGATGAAGATATAAAGCGCCTTAAAATTATTAATTCGTTACGCTCTGCAAACTATTCTCTTTCAGCTATTTTAAGAATGTTAAATGCTTTGTCTTGTAATCCCAATGCTAATATTAAAAATATTATTGATACTCCAAAAGACGATGATGAAATTATCTCAGTATGTGACAAATTGATAACCTCATTGAAAGAGGCGGAATACAACGCAAAATCAATGAAATCTCATCTTCAAAGCATGAAAGAACAATTTTCTTAACCCTCCACTCTAACTCCATACTTTGATTTGTGTGTTATTCTTAAGAGCAAGAAAAATTAAATACACAAATCAAAGGAGGAATAGAATGGAAAACAAAAATACTCATTTTACATGGAAGCAAAAAATCCTTACCTTTTTAGTGAGCCAATATATTTCCCTATTTGGTTCATCACTTGTACAGATGGCAATGATATGGTATATCACACTTCAAACGTCATCAGGCATATGGGTAACAATCTTAACTGTATGCTCCTTCATACCACAAATGCTAATATCTATTTTTGCAGGTGTATGGGCAGATTACTATAATCGAAAAATACTCATCATTGTATCTGATACTATAATCGCTGCTTCTACACTAATACTACTTATGCTTATGATGTCAGGAATTAAAGGAGAAAATGAATTAATCGCAATTGCTGTTGTATCTATTATTCGTTCTTTAGGAAGTGGTGTACAGACACCTGCTGTAAATGCACTGATTCCTCAACTTGTGCCAGAGGAACACTTAATGCGTTTTAATGGTATGAATGGCAGTCTTCAATCTATAGTTCAATTTATAGTTCCTATTGTATCCGCAGCAATTCTTGGTCTAGGAAATAAAATATCTCAAGTACTTTTAATTGATATTATTACTGCAATTATTGCTATTGTATTACTCTGCTTCATTAAAATACCTAAACATAATATAATAAAACAAACTGAAAAAGTATCATTTTTAACAGACATGATATCTGGAATAAAATACTCTTTTTCGGATAAATTTATTAGAAAAGTAGTTTTTACTTATGGCGCTTTCATTTTTCTTTGCGTACCATCAGGCTTTCTTATAGGATTATTGATTGAGCGTACATTTGGTAAGGGGTATATTTATCTATCTATTATTGAAATGATTGGCTTTTCAGGTATGGTTCTAGGTGGATTAGTTATAGGAATATTTGGTGGCTTTAAAAATCGAAATAAGACATTTTTCTTGGCAATGTTATCTTATGCTATCTTTTCTATTATTTTGGGGTCTGTTACACAAGCTTGGCAATTTTTCATATTCATGTTTTTTACCAGTTTTTCAATCCCAATTATTCAAGCAACAGCTATGACCATGTTGCAAGAACATGTAGTACCAGAAATGCAAGGTCGTGTATTGGGCTTACCTACTATTATATATACTGGTCTTATACCTCTTGGGATGATACTCTTTGGACCACTTGCTGATATGGTATCTATTAATTTCTTGATTATTGTTTCAGGTGTAATAATTGCATTTTTTGCTTTATCTATTCCTTATTCAGGACAATTTTATAAGCAAGGCATCTTTAAATCAAAAGAAATTAAATAATATGCTAAAGAAACTAAGTAATATACTAAAAAAATTAAGTAATACACTAAATAAACTAGGTAATATACTAGATAAATTTTAATTGTTCTATTTTGATTTTTATACATAATACACTAAGATAGTTTTAATCACTACGATAGTTTTAATTAACCTAGTTCAAATTTTATAGACCTCCGTTTCATTTACATATTCATTTTCATCAAGAATTAAATGAAACGGAGAAAAGCTATATGCCAATAAGGTTATTATTATTTTGATTCCTTTTTAGCATGACACTCAGAACATTCAGAGTCATGTAAAGAAATAATGCCACCACAATAAATACAAGTCCATTTTTTTGATTCTTCTTCCATCAAAGTAGTTATTCCAAACTCTTTAGCTAAAATATTATTTTTTATAAGGCTCTCTTCGTATCTTTTATTGTAACTTTTTTCCAAGTTTTTGACCAATTTGCATGGAAATTTTTCACACTCAAAACAGTATTTAATCTTTTTTATCTTTGTACACTCTTTTATATTACACTTTCTGCAATGTTCTGGTTTCCCCAAGTCACCTGCATAACATCCCTGACAAGGTTTCTTTGAATAACAATGTTTATAACAGACTTTACAGTTCATCCCACAGGGAGCAAACATAATATTTTCAATCTTATTGGGCATTTTCATAATACATTATTCCTTTCTATAATATTCTTAATTATTGAGTCTTCTTAATTCTTTAACTACTCTACTTTAACTACATTTAAGGCTTACATCTTCCCCACTATACCATGTTGAAAATAAAATATTTCTCCTATTCTTGATAAAAAGCTTCTCTATACTCCTAAATCTGTGATTATTGAAATCATTAAGTTTTTGAACAATCTTTTTATAAAAAATCATTTTAATGAGATACTCTCATACATCATAACATTTTATAATCATCAGCCCCATACTCATAGCCTTTTAATTTATCTTCTTCTTCACCTTTAGCTGTCAACATAATAATAGGTATATTAGTCATTTCACGTGAAACTCTACATACTGAGAATCCATCTAAATATGACATCATAATATCCAATATCATTAAATCTATATCATTATTCTTCACTATTGTAAGTGCTTCTACTCCATCATCAGCAGTTATGCAAGTATATCCTCCTTTTTGCATATATTCTACAATGATATCTTGCATTCTTTTTTCATCTTCTACTACTAATATTTTAGCCATTATTATTTTATCATCTCAGTTTTTTAACTTTATTTTAGTTTATATTAATTTATTTTATAACTATTTTTTAGAAAATAATATGTTTATAAAAATAACCTACCAACTTTGATTCATGTTGGCAGGCTAAGAATTTATAAAATACTTATTATATTATTTTAATACTAGTTTATTTTTTTGATTAAAATATATTCTAAAGCAAATCTCTTCAATTAATGCATAAATTGCACTTGTTATAAAATATAGACCTAGGGCTACTGGAGTTCTAACAGTTATTATAAGACTCGTTATAGTAGTCATTATAATCGTTTGTTTATTAAATGTTCTTTGAGAACTCACCTTAAAATATGGTATATAATTTATTAAATTTGGAGCTAGCATAGTTAATGTGTATATACAAGGTAGTATAAATAAATTATCAGCTGTATTTAAATTAGCAATCCAAGGAATTATAACTGTTGTAAATCCCTTTGGCATGTTTAAGCATACATGATACAGTGCATATATTACTGGCATTTGTAGTAAAATTGTGGAACACCCAATCATACTCTTCATACTTTCCACAGAGTGCATCTGTAGTTGCTTTTCAAGTTCTTTAGCATTATCCTTATATTTTTCTTTTATATGTTCCATCTTTTCTGCCAATTCTTGTTGTTTTTTCATAGAAAATCTTTGTTTTAATGACAATGGCATTAGCATCAACTTTACTATTAAAGTTATAAGTACTATTGCAATCCCAAAATCTCCTGTAAAACTAAATAATATATTTAATACCTCTTGTAGTATATTTGAAATGAAATCCATTCTATTCTCTCCTTTTATTTTAAATTCTTGAACTGTAATAGAATCATTTCAAATTAAAATATACTATAATACCTCCAAATATCATATTTTTGAAAAACAATATAATGCTTAGGCAATCTTTTTTCAGAATATGTAAATCTATTTATAAATATGTTTTTCCTTAAAACATATTTAATTTTATGATATAAGAGGTCTTTACAAAAGTAAATTATGCATCCAAGGATAGATACTAATAATGTCATATAAATTAGTATATATAACAGATTATCCATATCAAATCTCATTACATCACCTCATAAGTATTTATTTTTGTTTTTATGTTTATGTTTATATTTATGTTTAAATAATTATAGTATGTTAATCCCTTAATGTCAATATTTTTATACACTATCTATGCTATCCATCCACACCTAAAAGAGTGAGCTTTCTGCACTAGGTTGTAAATATACAAGTACTAATACCTTGATAAAGCTACATTAAATTTTCAGTGTTATTTTTACCAGAATTCTCATGTTCTACTTCGAAAGACAATGACTTTTTTCTAAATTAATGATAAAATAATTAAAACAATTCTTCTATATGTGAATATGTTTTTTGTAAACATAACGTAAATATATTTTATATAAATAGATTTTATCTAAATATATTTTTAAAACTAATATAATCTTTTAAATAAAAACCTTACTTGGAAAAATTAACAAAAATAAATGGAGGTTACTATAATGATAAGCAATTCTATATCGAAAAGACGTAGCATTAGAAAATATAAAAATCAAAATATTTCACATGAAACTATAGAAAAAATAATTGAAGCTGGAATAGATGCACCTTCATCTAAAAATAGACAACCATGGAAATTTATTGTTGTCACTGAAAAAGAAAAAGAATCTATGCTTAGAGCGATGAGCAAAGGTATTCAAAATGAAATTGATAACAATGGACTTCTTCCAGAAAGTCGTCAACATATTGCAGGAGCAAATTATACTGTTGAAATTATGAAACAAGCTCCCATAACAATTTTTATTTTAAACAAGTTGGGAAAGTCACCTTTAGAAAACTTATCTGCTGAAGAACGTTTTTATGAGATGGCAAACATACAATCAATTGGAGCTGCAATTCAAAATATGTCTCTTACAGCTGTAGAATTAGGTTTAGGTAGTCTTTGGATTTGTGATGTGTACTTTGCATATCGTGAATTATGTGAGTGGTTAGATACAGATAGTCAATTGGTTGCAGCAATATCGTTAGGTTATCCTGATGAACAACCAGCAAAAAGACCTAGATTAAAGTTAAATGATGTAACTAAATGGAGATAAATAACTATTTATAATTAAAATATGGTAAGTAAATTCAATAAAAACAATTTACTTACCATAAAAAATAATTTGATTACTATGCTGTTAGAACTATTGAAGATTATCTTATACCTCTACAATCTCCTTATGATTACTCACTACTTTATTTTGCTTTATAGTCAATGATTTCATTTCATGAACTGCAAAATATATACATACCATTGCAGCAGCGGCATCCGCTATTGGCCCCGCATACATTACTCCATCAATACCCATAAACATTGGTAAAATCACTATTAATGGAATTAAAAACAGAATCTGACGAGTCAAAGAAGTAAAAAGTCCCAGTACTGATTTTCCAATTGATGTAAAGAAAGTTGATGATACTATTTGAACACCATTTATAAATGTTAAGAACAAGAAAGTTCTAAAATAATGTTCTGCAAATATAAAGTAAGTTTCATTCCCATTACCAAATATAGATGTAATTTGTCGTGGGAAGAATTGGAAGCATAAGAATGCAATAACAGATATAACAGTTGCACTTCCTACTGCTAACTTATATGCTTCTTTTACACGATTATATTTTTCAGCTCCATAATTGTATCCTATAATTGGTTGCATCCCTTGTGATATACCAATAATTATAGATATAAAAATCATATTTACTTTAATAATGATACCAACACAAGCAAGTGGAATTTCACTTCCATAAACTGACCTAGCTCCGTAATATGCCAACGTATTATTCATAACTATTTGTGTTACAGTCATTGCTAATTGGTTAAAACATGAACTTGAACCTAGCGCAAATATATGTTTATAAATTATACTCTCTAATTTAAAACTTTTCTTATGTAGTTTAATATGTTGAAAATTCATTACATAATAAACACTAAAGCCAAAAGATATAAGTTGACCAATAACAGTAGCTAAAGCAGACCCAGCAATTCCCATATCAAGCACAAATATGAATAGTGGATTTAAAATTGTGTTAATAACTGCTCCTACCAACATACAAAACATAGAAGCTTTTGGTTTTCCATCAGCAAGTATCAACTTACTCATTCCAGTAGACATTATAAGAAATGGCAATCCAATTGATGTAATCTTTGTGTATGTGTGTGCATAAGGTAATATTTCTGATGTGGAACCAAAGAATTTCAATAGTGGTGTTAAAAATATTGATACTATTATAAACAAACTTATTCCAAAGATAGCCATTAGACAAATAGAATTTCCCGCTGATTTTGTAGCTTTTTCTGAATTTTTAGCACCTAATTCTAATGAGCACTTAGATGCTCCACCAATACCTAATAATAAAGCAATTGCAGTACATATTGTTGTTAGTGGAAAGCTAACATTTGTAGCAGCATTACCTAACACTCCAACACCTTGCCCGATAAAAATTTGGTCAACTATGTTATATAACGCACTTACTAACATTGCTATAATGCTAGGTATTGCATACTTAGTCAATAATTTTGAAACTTTCTCATACTCCAATGGTTCTTTATATTTTTCTTCCATCTTCCTTCGCCTCCAATTTTGCTTCTTCATTCATATCAATAGCTATAAAAGCAGTCTTTTTTAACATTGACATGAACAACTCTTGCTCTTCTTTTTTAAATGAACTTAACAATTCCTCTACATATCCATTCGTTATTTTTATTATTTCATCATAACATGCCAAAGATTTTTCTGTAGGATACAGATGCCATGTTCTTTTATCTTTAACACTTGGTTCTCTAGTGATAAACCCTTCTTTTTCTAGGTTTGCCAAAGCTCTTGTTATATTACTAGGATTTACAAGAATTCTTTTAAATATAGTATCCTGTGTAATACCTGGATTACTACATATGTGTAATACATAAAAATATTGGCTATTATTAATTCCAATATCAGCCAATTTCCTATCAATATAGTTTGCGTTATATCTATTTATAATGGAAACCCATTTTAATAGCTCTCTCATGTTCTCTCCTTAATATTGTTATTTATATTTTTGTTGCGAGCGCAACAATCTATTTGCTCATGCAATTATTTTACTGCTAAATTTACACTTTGTCAATAGTTCCTAATTCTTAATTCCTTTTAAGCTGTCATGTCAATGTGACATAATATAGTAAATTAGACAAGATGCAAATCCACAGAATTAAAATTAAATGACAACAAGTAAAATCAAGCCATAACTTCTCTATTTCGTTATAATGAATGTAGGGTAATTGAAACGAGGTGAATAGTTAAATGTATGAGTGGCAACAACAAATTCAGATAATCATTGACGAGATTGACAAATGTATTAAAAATTACAACGGCGAAGTCTTAACGTTACGCTTTCTTTCTCGCAAATTAGGATATTCTGAATTTTATACAACGAAAAAATTCAAAGAAATATCGGGTATGCAGTTTAGAGATTACTTGCGGAATAGAAAATTAGCCTTTGCATTAAAAGAGGTTAGGGACAGTGATAAGAGTCTATTGGACATTGCTTTTGATTATGGATTTTCATCACATGAAGCTTTTACCAGAGCTTTCAAAAGAACTTATGGTGTAACACCAAGTGAATATCGAAAAAATCCTAAGCCAGTCGTTCTTCGTACAAAAATAACCCCTTTTGACCGCTACTTTTTAGGATTAGGAGAAATAGGAATGATTAAATCAACAGATGGTGTCAAGATTTATTTTGCAACCATACCTGCACATAAATTTTTGTACATTAAAAACAATGAGAGTAACGGGTATTGGGATTTTTGGAGAAAACAAAACCTTATTCCAGGACAGGACCACGAAACAATTTGTGGTTTGCTCGACAGCATCAAGGGTAAATTGGATGATGATGGTGGAAGCGAAGCTAACTGTGGAAGTGGTCAGATTATGGCTTATATAAACAGTCCAGATGGCAGGCTCTGCGATTGGGGTATTCTCCGTACAGAGTGTTGGGGCGTACGACTTCCTTTTGATTATAAAGGGGAACTTCCGCCACAAATGCTTATGATTGATATTCCTGAAGCCGAGTATATCATCTTTGAACATGGTCCATTTAATTATGAACAGGAAAATTGTAGTGTTGAAGAAAAGATTGAAATGGCTATGGCAACTTTTGATTACATTGGTAAGGGTTACTGTCCTGATATTAACCCTGGAAGAATCATGTACTTTTATTATAACCCAGACCAGTATTTTAAGTACATTAGACCTGTGAAAAAGATGTACGCCTATCCACTGTAAAATCCAAACTAAGTAGATAAGACGTACTCGATAAAATAAAATTTAAGGAGGAAAATTAAAAATGACTAAGTCTATTTGCGGAGTTGATTGTAGGAAATGCGAATTGAGTAACACTTGTAACGGATGTGCTGAAACGAAAGGTCATCCTTTTGGTTCAGAGTGCTTGGTTGCATTATGTTTGAAAGAAGGTAAAGATGCTCTATACAAATTCAAAAAGAATTTGATTGCAGCATTTAATGCACTTAATATACAAGATATGGAAGAAGTCACAGAACTTAATGCACTGAAAGGCTCTTTCATTAACATTGAATATAGCTTGCCAAAAGGGCAGCTTGTAAAGTTTTGGGACGATAATAAAATTTACTTTGGAAATCAGCTTAGCAAAAAAGACAGTGACAGATATTATGGAATTATTGCTGATGAAAAATATCTCATGGTATCTGAGTATAGCGTTTATGATTCTGATGCTGAAATTGTAGTATTTAAGCGTTGGGTGTAAATGCAAATTGAAAGTTGAAGCAAAGATTATTTATAATAGATGGAGGTTCTTTAAGTTGGAAAAATATATTGCTCTTTTTCGTGTCATAAACATTAGTGGTAAAAACAAAGTGTCAATGCCATTATTAAAGGTGGCATTTGAAGGTATGGGATTTTTTGAATGTTAGCACCTATATCAATAGCGGAAATGTTCTTTTTCCAGTGAAAGCAACGATAAAAGTGAATGCCAGCACTACAAAAAAATTATTTTTGTTATCCAGCAAGTAAATCTATTATGGGCATAACATGGAGTTCCCAAATTTCAGTTTATCTTTATCATTGACTGACTAGAAAATTTGAAATTGACTAGAAGGTTATAACTGGATGGAAGTAGTTAAATTTGCAAAAAAACAGCTATACGAAAGCATCTGGAGCTATGACAATACCATAAAAGGTTAATAATCTAACGTCGTCATTTGTACAAAACTAAGAAAAAAATAGAGCCTGACTCAGACAATCCACAATATATTGGCTGTTTGGGGTGTTGGCTATAAATTCAGCGAATAAAAACCGCAGATTGTATATAATTCACTAATTAGTGAATTATATACAATCTGCGGTTTTGTGCACTATTCAAATAATTTATATGCTTTTAATCATATTGTCATATCAAAGTTCTTATGTAAGTGGTAAATTCAACTCTTAAAACTTAAGATATTGATAATAAACCTAGTGTTTAAGCGATAATCTGTATTTCTGTTTAAAACTTAATTTAAAAACATATTGACAGTCTACCCATTATTTGTAATAATTAATATATCAAAACGATATATAACTAAACAATATATACATAAACGATATTAGGAGGCACTATGTTAGAATACATTATTTTAGGATTTCTGATGGAAAAAGAATTAAGTGGATATGATTTAAAACAAAAGATGTCACAAAGTACTTCATACTTTTTTGATGCTAGTTTTGGTAGTATTTATCCTGCACTTAAAAGATTAGAAGAAAAAGATTATATCTACTATCGCGAAGTTATAGATGGGGGCAAATTAAAAAAACTATATTCCATAACTGATATAGGAAAATCATACTTTCTCCAGTGGTTAGAAAAACCAATTAAATTTTCTAAGACAAAGCATGACCACCTTGTTAACATATTTTTTTATGAGTACTTACCTAAAGAAATAATTGAAACAAACTTAAAAATGTTGATAGCTGAAATTGAATTACTTTTAAATAAATTAGATGCACAAAAAACTGAGGTAGAACAAAATTGTTGCATTGACCAATACACATGTATGTATTTCACAATGATTTATGGCGTTGACTATTATAGTTTTGTAATTAATTGGTGTAATGATTTATTAAAAAAATTGTAGGATAGAATTACAAAAGTCAACCTACATAATATAAAGGGGGTAAAATTTATGAGACTTTTAATACATGATTTAACTGAAAAAGATTTAGATAATTTATTACCTAAACTTGATAACAATATAAAAATACTTTCAAACACTGAAGAAATCCACAAGTGTATTGGTTGTTTTGGTTGTTGGATTAAAACACCTACTACATGTGTCATAAAAGACTATTACAGAAATATGGGTAAATTGATAGCTGATTCTGATGAACTTATTATAATAAGTAGATGTTGTTACGGTGGATTTAGCCCATTTGTCAAAAATATACTTGATAGAAGTATAAACTATCTCCTTCCATACTTCGTAATGAAGAATAATGAAATGCATCATAAGAATAGATACGAAAAACAGATAAATTTAAAGGCTTTATTCTATGGGGATTGTATTACAGATACTGAAAAAGATACTGCTACTAATCTAGTATGTGCAAATGCTATAAATCTCAATATAAAAGAACATTCTGTTTCATTTTTTAAAAATCCACAAGATGTAAGAGGTGAATCTTTATGAATATAGTAATGATAAATGGAAGCCCAAAAGTAAAAGAAAATAATTCACAATACTTTTTATCTGAAGTAGAAAAACTTATACAAAAGGATAATGACATTCTCACATTTAAAATAGACAATGTATCTAAATATCCTAAAGCTATTGAAGCCATACTTACTTGTGATAGGTTAATAATTGCATTTCCTCTTTATGTAGATGGCATTCCTTCTCATTTAATTCGTTTTTTAGAGGAATGTGAAGAATGTGCAAAGAAACTAAATAAAAAATCTATTACAGTATATGCAATAGTTAACTGTGGATTCTATGAAGGGAAACAAACTCATTTAGCAATTCAAATGATAGAAAATTGGTGTAAAAGGGTTAACTTTACATGGTTTCAAGGGATAGGAATTGGTGGAGGAGAAATGCTAGGTTCATTACAATCTACTCCTTTAGGTAAAGGTCCCAAAAAAAGCTTAGGAACTTCATTAGGAGAACTATCAAAGAATATACTTAGTAACAACATAGACAGTAACACTTCTAGTAAAGATAATATTTTTATATCACCTAACTTTCCTAGATTTCTATTTAAATCTATGTCTAATTATCATTGGACTCCTCAAGGTAAATCAAATGGACTGACTAAAAGTGATATATTAAGAAAATAAAAAATTAATATTAAAATAAATTTTACATAAGATATAAGCATTTTATTTGTCTTTAAAATTATGCATACAAATCTATACAAATCATGTAAAGCTTAAAATACTATATTAAAAACAACTTCTAAAAAGGGGCTGTCTCAAAATAGGGATAAGTCTCTTTTTCATTGTTTAAATAATGAAAATATATTTGATTTCATACAAAAAAAGAGTGCCTCATGAACCAAAAAGCTCATTTTGAGACATCCTCTTTCTATTGTGCATATAAAAAAATATCTTTTTATGCTACATTTAATTATTATTTAGCTTGAATTATATTTAACCATTATTCAGTTTCTATTATATTTAATTATTATTCAGCTTTCCTAATTCTTTCAACAATACTATCCTTAGAAACATTATGATAAACTATTAAAGGCACTATAGACGTTATCAAAAATACTATTAATATACTTATTATAAGCGCCCCTAATGGATAAGCATACACAGAATATCTTAATTTCATAATATTAAACCCTAAAAATGTTGCGATACTTCCAAAAGTAAGATTTACAATAGTTATTATCACCCCATAATAAAAACCTTCAAGCATTATCATTCTTTGAAGCTGTTTTCTTGTCATTCCTACTGCCTCAATCATTGCAAACTCTTGTTTACGAGACATTATATTTGTTATCATAGTATTTATAAAGTTTAGCACTCCAATCAATCCTATTATAAATACCGCACTCATACCTACAATCTTTATAACCTTTTGACTCTCTCTTGCCTCTTCTATATAGATATTTTTTGAATAAACTTTTGTATATGGATTATTGTATTTCTTATTCAAATTATTTATTTTATTTTCAACAGACTTAACATCACCATTTATATCAATTACCAAATTTTCTATATATGGCTTTATAACCATATTTTTAAAGTCATTTTCATTAATGTACATCCCCATATTAAAATTTTGTGCACCATCAAAAACTGCCATGACTTTAAACTCTTTATCTGTATATCCTTTCCCTATAGTATCTCCTTTTAAATATCTAAACTTAATTTTATCTCCTGCTTTTATTTTACTTCCTTCATGTCCAGTAATTACTACATATCCACCTTCATCAAATTTTTTCTCATCTATAGAACCTGACAGTATTTTAGAATTCTTTTGAGAATATATAATATTGTTTTTTGATAGTTTACTTAATAATCTACCTGAAGATAATCCAACTGTATCTGAGGCTAAAAAACCATTATTTTCTGCAATTTCTTTTGGGTCTCTGCCCTGAAGAAATTGCTTTTTATATTCTTCATCTACTTTTTGAGTCAATATCTCATCTTTTAAATCTCCTTCATAAACTATATAACTTAAATCCTTATACACCTTACTTACATTACTCACTCCATCAAGATTCTTAATATCTTTTATAAGATTTTCGTCAATTGGAGCAACTTCGTTATCTTCAGATTTAGCAGTGTCTGCAAGTCCATGACGTATTTCTATATCCCCTAACATCATACCTTCAGCAGCTCTTTCTGGATTAGAGCTACTTATAATTGCAGATACAGTCAAAAATATTATACAACTTAGTGACATAGAAACTAAAACTAAAATAGCTTTGCGTCTATTTCTAAACACATTTGCAAATGCCATCTTATGAATTTTAGAACCACTTTTCCCTCTTTTAGACTTACGTTTAATCTTATTACTTTTATCACTATATCTTACAGTATCTATAGGAGATACAGAACTTACAATCTTAGCAGGTTTTTTGCATGACAATCTAACAGTTACATATGAAAATACAACGGCAAATACAAATATTAACGGATTAAAATATTCAAATGCAGTTTTATTTAATCCATCCATAAACTTACCAACTAGAGGAACAAACACTATTCCTATTAAAAATCCCAATAATAAACCTATTGGTATAGCTATTATACATAATCTATTAGCTTGTTTAATAATCAATTTTTTTAATTGATATGGCGATGTTCCTATTGTTTTTAATAATCCATAATATTTTATATCTTTAACAACTGAAATATAAAAAATATTATAAATTAATAAATATCCACTTAAAAGTATAAGCATTACAATTAAGATTATTGGTAATACATTTTTAACAACTTCTTTGAAAGTAGTTGCTTGTTTACTTAAATATATAGGATTTATAGTTGATTTTCCTGAATAAGGTTGGATTTTCTCAGTTAGTTTATCAAATTTAGACTGCAAATCTTTATCATTAAAAAAATTAAAGGATACACTTGTAGGAGCTACTTCATTTGTTTTTTTGTAATTATCATAGAAAGCTTCACTCGTAAATACATCATGAAGAGGTATTGCTGTAGCTGTTTTGTATTCAAAATATCCAACTAGTTTAAATTTGAACGTTTCTTTTTCATTAGTTAGTACCCCATCTTTAGTTTTTGGAATTATTAATTTTACTTCAGCACCTATTTTATGAGGTATATCTAACATATCTAATATCTTTGTAGGCATGACTATTTCATCATTATTTTTTGGTAAACTCCCTTCAATCATCTCTACATTTGCAGCATTTTCAAGACTTTTTTTATCATAAACGGTTAAATTCACTGTCTGAGTTGAAAACTCTGGATTTTTTAAACTTGCTATGTTTTTTACTATTCCAATACTGTTTTTGTCTACTGAACTATCTTTTTTTATAATTTCAATTTGCCTATTACTTAAAGCTTGAAATTGAACATGGTTCTTTGTCCCATATTCCATAGCTTTGTAACTATTAAAAGCGTCCAACATACTATATCCCACTGTAAACAATGATGTAAACAAAACTGTTGTCAATACTATTGCAAGCACTGAAACTATATTTCTCATTTTATTTGTTTTGAAACTTCTATTACTTAACTTTTTTATAATTTCCTTATTGTTATTCTGTAACATTGTTCTCACCTCTATTTACAACTTTTCCATCCTCAATCCTTATAATTCTATCAGCCATTTGAGCAATTTGTTCATTATGAGTTATCATAATTATAGTTTGGCTAAACTTATTACTAGTAACTTTTAAAAGTCCTAGCACATCTTGTTCTGTTTTGCTATCTAAATTACCTGTTGGTTCATCAGCTAGTATTATTGATGGTTTTGTTGCTAAAGCTCTTGCAATAGCTACTCTCTGTTGCTGTCCTCCTGATAGATTGTTTGGTAGGTCATCCACTTTTTGACTTAGTCCTAAAACTTCTATTATCTCATCTATATATTTAGTGTCTATTTTACATCCATCAAGTTCTATAGGTAATACTATATTTTCATAAACATTTAGTATTGGAACTAAATTATAATTTTGAAATATAAAGCCTACATTACGTCTTCTAAATATTGTAAGTTCTTCATCATCCATAGCAAATATATCATTATTATCAACAATTACTTTTCCATCACTTGCTCTATCAAGTCCCCCTATCATATGTAACAAGGTACTTTTTCCACTACCTGAAGTCCCAACTATAGCTACAAACTCCCCTCTATTTATACTTATATTTATTCCATCTAAAGCTTTTACTATATTTTCACCTTTTCCATAATATTTTTTTAAATTATTAGTCTCCAGTATTTTCATAATCAAATCTCCCTCTTACTTTATTTTATATATTTTTTAATTGTATATTAAACTTTCACGCTTATTGATTCCTTACTTAGATATTATCATGTAAGCCCCTATCCAATCCTCACAGTGCTGTTATATTTTAGATATGAATTATAACAATTTCGAGATATTTTGTGATATTTATTGAAGTGAAACTAAAAATAGTGCATATAATGTTATCTAATAAACACTATATACACTACTTCTAAGAATTTTTGATTTTATTTTCAAGTTATATATTATAAACATCAATTTTAAATAAATGCTAAGTCTAATTTTTCATATAAATATTAAATGTAGTTCCAATATTTTTTTGAGAATCTACTTTTATATATCCATTCTGTTTATTTATAATTTCTCTTGCTAAGTACAATCCAACTCCAATACCTTCTATATCCCCAACTTCTCTACTTCTATAGAACCTTTTAAATATATTGTTTATTTCACTCTCATCTATACCCATTCCATTGTCACTTATGATAATTTTAGTGAATATATCCATTTTATCAGTCTTTATACTTATCTTTCCTTCCTCATTGGTATACTTTACTGCATTTTCTATAATATTAAATAAAGCTTCACTAGTCCACTTCTTATCGTGACAAACTTCAATTTTATCATCTAAATCAATTTCTAGTAATATATTTTTTTCTTCTAATTTTAAAAAGACTCCACTTAATGCACTTGCAATAGTATCACTTATTCTGCTTTTAGTCGTATTCAAAGATATAATACCAGTTTCTAACCTAGAAATTTTTATAAGTGCTTTTCCCAGCCAGTCCAATTTATTTACCTGACTTTGCATGTTTTCTAAAAACAATACTTGATTCTTTCTATCTAACTCTTTTTGTATTAGAGTCTCATTATACATAGATATATTAGCTATTGGTATTTTTATTTGATGCGATATATCTGATATTAAAGTTTTTATATTTTCTTTTTCCTCTGAATACTTGCTGTTTTTAACTTCCATAACCTCTATCATATATTTAATTTTATTTTGAACTTTTGCAGTTAAAGTATCTTTATTTAAATCAAAGTGCATATTTTTATTACCCGATATAAATTCATCTATGTTATATATGATATTACTACTAAATTCAACTATGTCTTTTCTTATTTTATATACAAAAAATAACGATATAAAAAACATAGTAAATATAAAAATTAAAATTATACAATTAATATTTACAATAAATTCAGCTAAGTCAGGATGCACATATAAAATTTTGTTAGTTTGCATTCTTATTATTATTAAGGATAAACATGACACTATGAAATATATGATAGAAATGTTCTTGTAATAGCTCTTATTTAAACTTTTATTATTTTTCATCTTGTTCACCAACCCACATATACCCTATTCCATAAATAGTTCTTATGTACTTATGCTTTGATGTTTTCTGGTCTATTCTCTTTCTCAATCTATTTATATTTACAGTCAATGCATGTTCTTCCATATACTCACTATCATTGTCCCATATTGCATCTATCAATGCTTGTCTTGTAACTATTTCATTTTTATGTTGCACCAATTTCTTTAGAATTCTATATTCTATAGGTGAAAGGATTATATTTTCGCTATTTCTAGTTACAATCATATTATCAAAATTAAATTCAAATTCTCCCTCAAATAAGACCTCTTCTTGTATTTCAACATTACATCTTCTAAGCAGTGCTTTTATTCTTTGTATCAATATGTTTATACTAAATGGCTTTGTTATGTAATCATCTGCTCCTATCTTAAATCCATTTACAATATCAGATTCCATATCACATGCTGTCAAAAACAGAATACCTACTTTTGAGCTAGCTCTTATTTCTTTGCACAAGTCAAATCCATTTCCATCAGGAAGATTTACATCTAATATCATTAAATCTATTTTTTCTTTCTCAAATTTCTCTTTAGCTTCTTTTAGACTATATGTTGGTACAACTCGAAATCCATCACTTTGTAAGTTAAAACATATACCATTATTAAGCATAATATCATCTTCTACAACCATTATAGTTTCCATTTTATTTCCTCCATATTTTTTATACACATTAAATCATTGAGTTTCCTATTTTATTATACTAATTTTATTTTCTAAAAAACTATTATTCTCTTAAGTTTTCATTAATTCAAAATAAAAAGAGTGTATATTTAGTAATTTTAACTAATATACACTCTTCATTTTTTATAAGTTTATAAATATTCTATTTTAGTTTACCATAGTCTTCATCAGATACAGGCTCCAACCATTCATTGAAGGCTCCCTCTGCTGGTACTTCTACAGCTAGATGCTGAAACCAACTATCTGGTGCAGCTCCATGCCAGTGTTTTACATCTGGTGGTATATTAACTACATCACCTGCATGCAATTCCTGAGCTGGTTTTCCAAACTCTTGATAATATCCTCTACCTCCAGTTACAAGTAAAATCTGTCCACCCTTATGATGTATGTGCCATGAATTGATTGTAGAAGGAGCAAAAGTCACATTACCAATTCCCACACCCTTAGTAGTAAGCATATTTAAATAACATTCTCCTGTAAAATACTGTGCAAATGCTTTGTTCTCTTCCCCAATAGGGAAAACTGCTCCTGTACCTAAATCTCTTTCTCTATCCATATTTAATACCTCCTATGCCTTGCTTAACTATTCTTACATTTTTAGTATACGACTTAAAGTTAACTCAAGGTCAATAGCTTTTCAGTATTATCATAATTTAATTTTTGGATTAACTTTATTCTTTTAAGTCATCATAACTTGTTATAGATTTTTTTACATTCAGTAATTGGTCTACAAATTGATTCGCAGGAGCATTTAAAATATTTTCAGGCGTATCATATTGTTGAATGACTCCATGATTCAATACTAAAGTTTTTGTGCCCAAAATCAAGGCCTCATAAATATCATGTGTAATAAAGATAATCGTAATTCCTGTTTTTTTATGAATTTCTTTTATCTCTTTTTGTAACTGTTTTCGTGTAATTTCATCAACAGCTCCAAAAGGTTCATCCATCAATAAGATTTCTGGTGAAGAAGCTAAAGCACGTGCAATCCCTACACGCTGTTGCTGACCACCTGATAATTCAGATGGGTATCTTGTTTTCATATCATTTGGTAATCCCACGATTTGCATCCATTTGTCTACAGCATTTTTTATCTCTAACTTATTTTTTCGATTAAGGAGATTTGGCACATATGAAATATTTTCTTCAACAGTCATATGAGGAAAAAGAACACTTCCCTGCACACAATAGCCTATTTTTCTTCTTAATTTAATTAAGTCCTCATTTTTAATGTCTGTTTTATTAATTAAAATATCTCCTCCATCTGGCAAAATAAGACCATTAATCATTTTTAGAAGTGTTGTTTTTCCACTTCCAGATGACCCAATAACAGTTAAAAATTCTCCTTTTTCTATATCTAAATTTAGATTATTTATGATTGTTTTATCATTATATTGTTTTTCAATATTTTTAAATTGTATAATAGGTGTCATTATATTTCCTCCAATTATAAAAGTCCCTTTTTGTTCAAAAACTCATGTGCAACTTCTCTAGGCTCTAAATTATTATTTTCTACATCGTAATTCAATTTAGCCATCTCTTTATCAGTTAAAATATTTTTAACCATCTGGAATACTTTTGAAAGTTCTGGATGTTCCTCTAACACCTCTGAACGAATAACATTTCCACATTGATAAGATGGATAAAAGCTTTTATCATCATTTAAAACTACAACATCTGAAACACTATACTGACCATCAGTTGTAAATATAGGCATTACATCAATTTTTCCCTCATTGATTGCCTGATATTTAAGTCCAATATCTAAATCAACTGTGTTTTTAAAGTGTAAGTCATAGGTATTACATAGTGGAGTATAGCCATCTTCTCTTTCATAAAAATCATACTCTGCACCAAATGTCAATTTAGAAGATATATCTCTCAAATCTGAGATATTCTTTAATTTATACTTATCTGCAATTTCTTTTCTGACTGCCAACGCATAACTATTAGAAAAACCATACATCCCAGTCCACTGCATTTTAAGTTTAGTTTTATATTCAGATTGTAATTTCTCAAACATATTTTCAGTGTATAATTCATTTTTCTTCAATACCATATTCCATCCTGTCCCTGTATACTCTGGATAAATATCAAATTCTCCATTCTCCATAGCTGGCTGAATATTGGATGTTCCTCCGCCTACACCTTGTGTAATTTCTACTTTTAAATCTGTATTTTTTTCAATTAAAATATCCAACATTTCACCAAGAATATATTGTTCAGTCATTGGTTTTGTAGCAATATGAATAGTTTGAGTCTTTGCAGAGTTAAAAAAATAAGATGTAAAGATAGTTGTTATGAGGATAAGACTTCCTAGAATGGCAAATACTTTTTTCCTATTTTTCTTTTTTCTTTTTCTTTGTAAAAATCTTTCTACTAATCCTAGAATAAAATCAAATAACAAAGCCAATAGAGCAATAAGAATGCTTCCAGTGACTGTCATTACTGTGTTGTTTGTTGTGATTCCTCTATATATAGCTACCCCCAGACCACCAGCACCTATAAATGAAGCGATACCAGTCAATGCAATTGTCATAATAACCATGTTTCTAATCCCAGACATAATAACAGGTAAGGCTAGTGGAAGTTTTATTTTATATAGTATCTGAAAGTCTGTACTTCCCATACCTTTCGCTGCTTCAAGTATATTTTTATCTACGTTAGTAATTCCAGTATATGTATTTCTAACCATAGGTAATAATGCATATATAGTAAGAGCAATAACAGCTGTAGTATTTCCAATTCCAGATAATGGTATCAAAAAACCTAACATAGAAATAGATGGTATAGTGTATAAAAAATTGATAGTCCCCAAGATGGGCTTAGAAGACTTGTGAAATTCACTTACAATGATACCAATTGTACCACCTAAAACAATTGCAATTATTATAGAAATAATAGAAATTGTCAAATGTTCGATGGATAGTTTTATAAAAAAATCACTTCTTTCAGATAATAGCGTTAGCATATCGTTTAGCATTACTTACACTCCTTTTATGAGTTTTACTTAATAAGATTCAAATTATAAAATTATAGTTTAGTTATAGACTGCATCTTACTACACTAAGTAAATTATTCCATAAATTACATGTTAAGGTCATAATATAAAACTTTCAAGTAGACACTAAAAAGTAACTAATAGAAAATCCTACCTTGTCAATCTTCATGAAAATAATAAAAAATGTCAGAACCGTTAAAAACTTGCTATTTAAACGGATTTCTGACACTATATTTAATTAAATTTGAATATTTATCATATTATTTATTATTGTTAAACTTAACTATCATATTATATACCCATTATATTTACTCATATATCATCTATATTTATAGTATTTTATTTATTATACTATATATTTTGCTGTTAGCGATATTTTATTGTTAGACAATTGTTTTGGAGTTCCTTCAAAGATTACTTTCCCACCTTTTGTCCCTCCCTCAGGACCCATATCAATAATCCAATCTGCTCTTTTAATTATATCTATATTATGTTCAATTATGATAACTGTATTTCCATTATCTACAATCTCTTCAATTATACTTATAAAATTTTCAATGTCAGCCATATGAAGACCTGTTGTCGGCTCATCTAATATATACACTGAACTTTCCTTATTTAATTCATTAGCAAGCTTTAATCTTTGACACTCTCCTCCAGATAATGTATCCAGAGTTTGCCCTAAAGTAAGGTATCCGATTCCCATTTTTTCAATGCACTGTAATTTCTTTTTAATCTGTTTTAGACTAAAAAATTCAATCGCATCTGAAACTGACATTTCAAGAATTTCTATTATATTTTGCCCTTGAAATCTATATTCTAAAACTTCTTTTTTAAATTTTTTTCCTTCACAAATATTGCAAGTACTTTTTATACTTTCCATAAATGCAAGGTTTGTTTGTACTGTTCCAGAGCCTTTACAATTACCACAAGCTCCTTCTGAGTTTGAGCTAAACAAAGACGCTTTAACACCATTTACTTTTGCAAAACTGTTTCTTATATCGTTCATAATTCCACTATATGTTGCTAAGCTTGACCTAGAATTAGCTGATACAGGGCTTTGGTCTATTAATACAGCATCTGTATTTTGCTTTAAAAATTCATGTTTAATTAATGTACTCTTACCAGCCCCTGCTACTCCTGTCACTAAAGTTAATACACCTTTAGGTATCTTTATAGATATATTTTTTAAATTGTTTTTATTACAATCTTTAACCTCTAAATATCCTCTATGTTCTCTTACATTTTCCTTAATAGAAAGAGCTTTATTTAAGGCATTTCCTGTCAATGTCCCACTTGAAAGCAACTTTTCATAACTTCCTTCATATACAACTTTACCCCCATACCTACCAGCTTTTGGACCTACATCTACAATGTGGTCTGCAATTTTAATAACATCTGGGTCATGCTCAACAACTATAATTGTATTTCCTTTATCACGTAATTTTCTTAGAAGATTATTTAATTTATAAACATCTCTTGGATGAAGACCTATACTTGGCTCATCAAAAATATACATCAAATCTACAAGGTTACTATTTAAATATTTTACCATCTTTACACGCTGAGATTCTCCACCTGATAGTGATGATGTTTCTCTATCTAAAGTTAAGTACCCTAGACCTATATCTATGATGTTATTTAGTTTTTCTAGTATTCCTTTAAGTAGAGGTTGTGCTTCTGGCTCATTTATATCTTTAATAACCTTAACTAATTCATCAAGTTGCATACTTGTCAAGTCTGCAATATTGTAGCCACTAATTAAAGATTTATATACGCTTTCATGAAGTCTTCTTCCATTGCAAACAGGACACTTGTCTTCTATAAGGAGTTTACTCAATTTTTTTTTAGTAGTCTCAGAAATTTCCCCTTCTTTACTTAGATATAGACGATTAAACTTAACCATTAAGCCTTCATATGTCATATTTATTTTTCCAGTTTCTTCTACTGTAATCTTTTCTGGCTCACCATATAAAAATTTTTTCAGCTCTTTCTCTGAATAATCACATATTTTCTTATCAATATTAAAATATCCTGATTCGGCAAATATATTCCAGTGCCAAGAACCCACTCCGAAACCTGAAAGCAAAATAGCACCCTCATTTAGCGATTTATTCATATCAAGAATATGCTTCATGTTAGGTATTAGTTTTTTCCCAAGCCCATGACAATCTGGACACATACCATTAACATCATTAAAGGAAAACATGTTAGCATTACCTATATGCTTGCTTCCAAATCTAGAATATAAAGCCCTTAAAAAGGAATTTACATCTGTGATAGTACCTAAGGTTGACCTTGAATTACCTCCAAGTCTACTTTGGTCTATAATAATCGGTGTTGATAAATTTTCTATACAATCAGCTTTAACTTCTCCATACTTAGGTAAAAAACTTCTTACAAAAGTACTAAATCTCTCATTTAATTGACGTTGTGATTCTTTTGCAATTGTTTCAAAAACAATAGATGATTTTCCAGAACCAGATACACCTGTAAATATAGTTATTTTTCTTTTTGGTATTTTTAATGAAATATTATCTAGATTATTTTCCTTACATCCTTTTAAAACTATAAATTCATTACCCATACGTTACCCTCCTAAATTGTTTTTATAGCAAATTATAGCACGTGACCTATCCCTTGGTTGTATACTGTAGGGTTTAAAATTTCATATAAAAAGTCTATATAAACTTATTAAGAGCATAAAAAAAGTACCTCAAAATGATTTTTAAAATCATAACTGAGATACTAAACCTTGTCTAATCATAATATATTCTTATTATCCTCAAATACTTTTTTATCATTAGTAAATAATATTTTTAAGATACCTTTATCTAAATTACTTTAATCTTCACTTAACACAGACGTAAGTTCAGGGTCATTTAAAAGGTTTTCAAAATAGCTATGTGCTGAGATATACCCTATACCATACATTTTTCGTTTTGAATTTACAACCTTATATTCATAACACGCACTTTTGACCTTACTATAATCATTAAAATTAGTTGCTTTATAAATAGCTCTTTCATTTCTTGGTATGTACTTTACATATTTTGGTTTTATAAAATACAAGTCATCTTTTATCTTACGTTCACGTTTAAGCTTCTTTAAAACTGCACCATTTTTTCTATGCATTATATGGTCATCGTACTTATAATGATGAGCTATATGAGTGACATCACCCTTAAATTTATGTTCAAAATCTAATATTGTCTTTTCCATTAACTTATAATGTGTCCCCTCTTTTTTATCTATATCAGCAAGTATAATTATATTTTGTTGTTTTACTCCAAGCTCTTTTAGTGCTGACTTAAATTCATTGTTCCTAAGCTCTTCCTTTTGCTTCCTAGTTAAATTTCTAAATTTAGTATTAGCTCTAAAAACGTTCACTCCAGAGCCATCTGATACCAACACAACATATACATTATCAGTTCCACATTGTTTTATTGCATTAACAATAGCACTTCCTCCCCATAAGACTTCATCATCTTGATGCTGTGGGTAAAATACAGCATTAGATTTAAATTTTCTGCTATTGCTCTGTGGAATAGGTGTCTCGAGTTTACCATTAAGGTTAATAGCCATTATAAATATCATAAACAGTATTAATATACTTATGACTATGTGCTTTTTTTTGTTTTCCATTCTTAAAATTTTCTCCTTTTTATCAATTCAAATATCTTGTAAATTTTTGTTGTAAATAGGTTAAAATACACAAATCATTTTACAATAATTTATAGCTTTATACAATCTTTGACACAAGGCACAATAAACTAAAAAAGCTCTCCAATCGCAATATTACAAATACTGCAATTAGAAAGCCCTTTAATTCTTAAAATTTATTAAGTTTATCTTTCTCAACATATCTTAGATTTCTTTCTTAACATCTTTTAACATATAATTCTTATTTTTAATGGATTATATTTAAATTTCTATATTAATACTGATATTTTAATATTCCACTATTAATGCTACTATTTTAATATTCCACATTCTTTTTATTCTACATTTCCTTTAAAATTTCAAGCAACTCTTCTTCACTATACATATATTTCTCGTTACAGAACTGACATCCAACTTCTGCCTGTTTATCTTCTTCTATTATTTGAGCCAAAGATTTTTTCCCTATTGCCACTAAAGCAGTTTTCACTCTTTCCTTTGAGCACTCACACTCAAATCCAACTTCACAAGTATCAAGTACTTTAGGCTCTAAACCATCTAAAACTCTATTTAATATATCTTCTGGTAAGTTTCCTTCCTTTAACATATTAGTTATTGAAGGTAATTTAGCTACATTTTCTTCTAATTTTGCGATAGTTTCTTCTTCTGCATCTGGCATTAATTGAACTATAAAGCCTCCAGCAAACTCAACTTCATCCTCTTTTGTAAGAACACCTAAAGCTACCACTGATGGAGTTTGTTCTGACACTGCAAAGTAATAAGTAAAGTCTTCTGCAATTTCTCCACTTACTAATGGATAAGTTCCATTATATGGCTCTCTAAGACCTAAGTCTTTAATAACTTTTACAACACCTTCTGTCCCCACTGCTGCTGCAACATTCAACTTTCCATTTGGATAATCTTCAACTTCTACATGAGGATTTCCTACATAGCCTTTTACTATCCCCTTAGAATTTGCTGTTGCGATGATAGTTCCAATTGGTCCACCACCTTTTATTATTACAGTCAATTTATCACTATCATTTTTCATCATCAATCCCATTATAGATGTTGCTGTTAATGTTCTACCAAGTGCTGCTGTTGCTACTTTTGTAGTTTCATGTAATCTTCTAGCTTCTTCTACTGTATTTCTAGTAGTTGCAACAAATGCTCTAACTTGACCATTTCCTGATGTCGCTCTTAGTACATAATCTTTCATCTGTATTCCTCCACATTTTGTTAATCATACTATTTTTCTATATTATTATTTTTTTCTATATTACTACTTTAAATTACTTTAATTTTTAATACAGAAAACTTTACCTTTTTTATTTTTACCAATAATATTTTATATCTTCATCAATAACATTTTATATTAATAACACTTCTTTTTGTACACAACAAGAAAAGCTTTATTTTTTACATACAAAGAATATCCTTTGACTTTCTTCATTAGGTTTTTCAAATGTAAAATCTCCATAAGATTTTATATCCCTAAATCCAGATTTTTTAAGCATATCAATTATTTCATCCTCAGTATATGCCCTTTGTTGATGTACTTCTTCAAATCTTTCAAACTTTCCATCTTCATCTTTAATAAAAAATGTCAGTTCCATTTCAATCAAATTTTCTTCATCATCAAAGTAATTTTGCCACATATAAGCTATATCTTCTCTGTTTTCTCCATACATATTATCTCCTAATATATTGGCTAATTTATAAAATGAACTTATATCAAATATAAAGATTCCATCTTTCTTTAATAATTCATATGTTTTTGAAAATACATTTTCTAAATCATCATCATAAGTTATATAATTAAATCCATCACAAGCACAAAGTACACAATCCAAATCGGATATATCAAAGTCCAGCTCTGATATATCTTGTTGAAGTAAAACTAACTCTACGCCTTCTTTTTCTGCCTTTTCTCTTGCTACACTAAGCATTTCATCAGATATATCAATTCCAGCTATATCATAGCTCTTTTTAGTTAATGGAATTGTGAGATTACCTGTACCACATGCTAATTCCAATATATTTTTTACTTTTACACCTTCATTAGCTATTATATCTTCTATATATTTAACCCATCCATCATAATCAACTTCATTCATAAGTTCATCATATACAAACGCAAAATCACTATATTGACTCATCCTTTTTATTCTGCCCCTCCACAATCTTTCTCAGCCTCTTTTTGCGTGATGTAAGCATACCTCCAATTCTTCCAGCTTCTTTAGCTGTAAGTCCTGCCCACCCATGTTCTCCAACTTTGTCCATAAGACCTAGTTCAGAGGCTATCTCATATTTCATTATATCATCATTTGTCAATATTTTAGTATTCTTGCCATTAGTTATCTTCTTTTCTCTTTTCATATTTTCTTTCAAAAAAATCACCCCTTCTTATTTGTATTTTTGTCAATTAAAAGAAATTTATACAAATAAGTAAGGGGTATTTATCAATTCATATGTTTTTAAATATAAGTATTTTAAACTTATAACTTTTTAAAATTATTCTTTCTAAGTATGTGTTATTTATAATTTTAATATATGTTATTTACAGTCTTACCAAAAAAATTGACCTTTTTCTCTAAGCTATCTACAACTTATTCATTGCAAAACTGAATATATTTTAATCTATTGCTTTTTTATATTTTAATAGTTTTGCATAGACATTTAGTGCATTCACACATATTTTTTCATCAAAGTTAAAGTTTATATTATGAAGTCCATTTACAAATCCTTTTTTCTCATTTCTTGAACCCAACATAAAGAACAGTCCTGGAACTTCTTTTTGATAATAAGAGAAATCTTCTGATATCATAAGTGGGTCTAATTCTATAGCCGTATCCTTTCCAACAGCTTCTACAAACTCTTTATATAAGTCCTTATCGTTTTTAACAGCTATATAATCATCCATAATATTTATATTTACTTTACAGTTATAAGACAATTCAAAGCCTCTAGCTAGTTCTTTAACTCTAAGTTTCATTCTCTCATACACTTCTGGATTAAAACATCTAATAGTGCCTTCCATCTTTATATTTTCAGCTATTATATTTCTTCTAGCCCCTCCTTCAATTCTACCTATAGTCAACACTGCATTGTCTATTGGACTTATATTTCTTGATACTATAGTTTGAAGTGAACTTATAAAGTTTGAAGCTATCACTATACCATCAATTCCATTTTGTGGCATAGCTCCATGTCCACTTTTAGATACTATTTCTATATCAATATCTCCTATTTGAGCCATGAAGTATCCTTCTCTTGTACCTACATAACCTTCTGGTAATTCTGGGTATATATGAAGCCCATATATCTCATCCACATTGTATTTTCTAAGCACACCTGCATCTATCAATGCTTTTGCTCCACCTGGTCCTTCTTCTGCTGGTTGGAATATAAATACAACATTATCATTTAAATCTTCTTTATTATCATTTAAATACTCAATTAATCCAAGCAATATAGTAGCATGTCCATCATGGCCACATAAGTGTTTTACACCTTCTTCACTACGAAGACCATCTATATCAGCTCTAAAAGCTATATCTTTTCTTGGTCTTTTACCTTCTATCACACCTACTATTCCTGTTTCTAAATAAACTTCATATTCAACTCCTATTTTATCAAGATAATCCCTTATATATTTTGAAGTCTTATACTCTTTTCTTCCAATTTCTGCAATAGGATTTAATGCATTCCTATGCTTGTAAAGTTGTTCTTGTAAATACGATGCCTCTCTCATGTAATCTCCTCCAAATTATAATTTATTATAAAAATATTTCTATATCTCTTATAATTAAAATATTATATAATATACTTTCATATTTAAAAATAAAAAACTAAATTGAATATAAAAATATTTTGCATTATTAAATAATTCACCATTAATAATAATTCCCCTGTTTCATAAATCAAAACAGGGGAATTATTATTGAAAAATTTTTAATTTTAGCAAGAGAAGAAGTGTTTAGCAAGTCCACCTTTTGCAGTTTCTTTGTATTTATCCATCATATCGATACCAGTTTCTTTCATTGTTTCAACGACTTGGTCCAAGGAGACAGAATGTGAGCCATCAGTTAATAATGCATACTTAGCTGCATCATAAGCTCTTTGAGCTGCCATTGCATTTCTTTCTATACATGGAATTTGAACATATCCATATACAGGGTCACAAGTCATTCCTAGATGATGTTCAAGTGCTATCTCTGCTGCATATTCAATATGGTCTATAGTACCACCCTTTAAATACGCTACTGCCGCTGCTGCCATCGAACAAGCTGCTCCAACTTCACCTTGACATCCTACTTCTGCACCAGATATTGATGCATTAGTTTTTATTATATTTCCAATTATTCCAGCTACAAGTAATGCTTCAATTATTTTTTCATCATCGTATTTATAAAAATCTTGCATTGCAAAGAATATTCCTGGTATTACCCCAGCAGAACCACAAGTCGGTGCTGTAACTATTATATTACCAGAAGCATTTTGCTCTGAAGCTGCTAGTGCATATGCATATACAAGTGTTGAAAAACTTTTATCTTCTTGATACGCTTTATAAAAATTATTTGCTCTTCTTTTTAATAATAATTTACCTGGTATTACTTCATCTGTGCTTAGTCCATCATCAATAGATTTTCTCATAGCATCTTTTATAGTTTTTATATAGTCTTTTATATCAGATGGTTCACATTCTAACACAAAATCAACTAAAGTTTTATTATTTTCTTTACACCATTTTACTATTTCATCCATAGTGTCTAAGTGATATATACTATTGCTTTTACTGTTTCTTTGACCTTCTTCTGCTATAGTTCCTCCACCAACAGAATATACAGTCCATTCAGCTGTCACATTTCCATCTTTATCTAAAGCTTCAAACTTCATTCCATTTGGATGAAAATCTTTTATTATATCTTCCTCCCAAACGATTTCAACTTTCTTTGGAGCTATAGTTTTTTCAATTATATAATCTGTTAAGTGACCTTTTCCTGTAGCAGCTAAACTACCATATAATATTGCTCTAAAACTTTCTGCATCTGGATTTTCATTTTTAAATCTTTCCGCTGCTCTTTGTGGCCCCATAGTATGAGAACTTGAAGGTCCACTTCCTATTTTAAAAAGTTCCTTTAAAGTATCCATATTATTCCTCCTAAATTTTCTATGTTAATGCTTATTATTTATTTTTACGCACATATTTATTATAACCTAAATATATTAATTATTAGTTATTAAATTCGCATAAAATTTATTTTTTATTTCCATTTTGGTATATTTTATTAAATTAATATGCATATTTTGAGAATAAAACATTTATTTTAAATTTTTTTAATATTAATATAATATAAATATCTTACTTTATACAGTTAAGATATTAACTATACCTATTAAAATTAATTAATTTGTACTATAATTATTATTGTACTTAAAAAATTAAATTTAAATAAAAAAGGAGATTTGATTATATGTTATTTAAAGGTTCTGCTGTTGCTTTAGTTACCCCATTTATGGAGGATAACAATGTCAACTTTGAAAAATTAGGTGAATTAATCGAATACCATATTGAAAATGACACAGATGCACTAGTTGTTTGTGGAACAACAGGTGAAGCTACTACTATGAGTGAATCTGAGATTTTTGCTGTAATAAAATATACAGTTGAAAAAGTCAACAAGAGAATACCAGTTATAGCAGGTACTGGTTCAAACAATACTATGTTGTCTGTTCATATGAGCCAAGAAGCTGAAAAATTGGGAGTGGATGGTCTTTTAATCATAACTCCTTACTATAATAAGACTAATGAAAAAGGTCTTAAACTTCACTTTGAAACAATAGCAAAAAGCGTTAAATTACCAATTATTTTATATAATGTACCAGGAAGAACTAAGGTAAATATAAAGCCATCTGTTGTGGCTGAGCTTGCTAAAATAGATAATATAGTTGCTGTGAAAGAAGCTAGTGGAGATTTAGCTCAGGTTGCAGAAATAGCTAAATTAGTGCCTAAAGACTTCGCTATATACTCCGGTAATGATGATACTATACTACCTCTATTATCATTAGGTGGAAGTGGTGTTATCTCTGTACTTGCTAATATATGCCCTAAAGAAACTCATGACTTAGTAACTAAATTCTTTGAAGGTGACATTGAAGGCTCTAAAAAATTACAACTTGATATGGATACTTTAATTGACGCCTTATTTATAGAAGTAAATCCAGTTCCAGTTAAAACTGCTATGAATATTTTAGGTTTTAATGTTGGAGATTTAAGACTTCCTTTAGCTGAAATGGAAGAAGCTAATCTTAATGTCTTAAAACAAGAATTGACAAATTTTGGATTTAAATTTTAGCAATATTTCTATAAATAAGTTGATTTTTTCTAAAATATGTATTATTATTAGAATAATCAAATTTTAATATCCTATTAACCTAGGGTAGAGGTAGCTGTAAATAAGAGTATCCAATAGGAGCTGGCAAGCGTTAATGGTTGGAAAAAGGATTTATAGCCGAAGAAAATATTTCTTGCAATAATATTTTCTGGGATTACACATAAGATGTGTAATACTGTCACTTATTTGTATAGGTGATGAGCTACAGGGTTTACTTTGAGTGATAAACTAGACGTACAAAGTATACCTTTGTACGTTTTTTGTATATAATTAAAGTTGTTAATATAATATTAAAGTTTTTAGACATATAAAAATATTAACATATCTTACTTGTATAGCTAAAATCAAATAATGTTTTAATAATTAAAAATTGGGGTGAATTTAATATGAAAAAAGTAAATGTGGCAATAGTTGGTGCTACTGGAATGGTAGGTAGAACATTTTTAAAAGTATTAGAAGAAAGAAATTTTCCAATAGAAAATCTATTTTTATTCTCTTCTTCTAAATCTGCTGGTTCTAAAGTAATGTTTTGTGGTAAAGAATATATAGTAGAAGAATTAAAAGAAACTTCATTTACTGATAGAGGAATACAAATAGCGTTATTCTCTGCTGGAGGAAGCATTAGTGAAAAATATGCTCCAATAGCTGCATCAAATGGAATCTTGGTAGTAGATAACTCTAGTCAATGGAGAATGAATCCAGATGTTCCTTTGGTTGTTCCTGAGGTAAATCCAGAAGCTATAAAAAAACATAAAGGTATAATAGCTAATCCAAACTGCTCTACTATACAAGCTATGGTTCCTCTTAAACCTCTTGATGACAAATACAAAATTAAGAGAGTTGTTTACTCTACTTACCAAGCTGTATCTGGTTCTGGTGTTAAAGGGGTTGAAGATTTAGAAAAAGGAATGACTGGTAATCCTACTGGATTCTATCCACATCAAATTTCTTATAACTGTCTTCCTCATATAGATTCATTTACTGAAAATGGATATACTAAGGAAGAAATGAAAATGGTAAACGAAACTATGAAAATACTTGATAACTACGACTTAAAAATAACTGCAACTACTGTAAGAGTTCCAGTAAAAAATGGTCATAGTGAATCTATAAACATTGAGTTTAATAATCCATTTGAATTGGAAGATTTAGTAAAAACACTTGAAGAAGCTCCAGGAGTTGTAGTAGTTGATAATCCTGCTAAAAATGAATATCCAACTGCTGTAGAATTTGATGATAGAGATGAAGTGTTTGTTGGAAGAATTAGAAGAGACTTTAGTGTTGATAATGGTGTAAACCTTTGGGTTGTTGCTGACAATATAAGAAAAGGTGCTGCAACTAATGCAATCCAAATAGCTGAAATGGCTATATCATATGATTTAGTATAGTATACAAATTTGTATAAATATATGATTTTGTAAAATATTAATAATAAGTAAAGATAAGCATTAGAAGTAACTGTAATATAAAACACAAAACTAAAAAAGAGGGGATTGATTTTTTATGATATTTAAAGGTTCTGCTGTTGCTCTAGTTACTCCATTTACAAAGGATAGCAAAGTTGATTTTGACAAATTAGGTGAATTAGTTGAATACCAAATCGCTAACGGTACTGATGCTATAGTAGCTTGTGGTACTACTGGCGAAGCTAATACTATGACTGATGAAGAACAACTTGCTACTATTAAGTATGTTGTTGAAAAAGTTAATAAAAGAGTTCCTGTTATCGCAGGAAGTGGTTCTAATGATACTATGCACTCAGTTAATTTAAGTCAAGAAGCTGAAAAATTAGGAGTAGATGCTCTATTAATAATAACTCCTTATTACAATAAAGCCAATAAAGCTGGACTTAAACGTCATTTTGAAACAATCGCTAACAGTGTTAAACTTCCAATTATACTTTACAATGTACCTGGAAGAACTTGTGTTAATATAAGCCCTAGTCTCATAGTTGAACTTGCTAAGATAGATAATATAGTTGCTGTAAAGGAAGCTAGTGGGGACTTAGGACAAGTTGCAGAAATAGCTAGCTTAGTTCCAGACGACTTTGCTATCTACTCTGGTAATGATGATACTATACTTCCTTTATTGTCTTTAGGAGGTCAAGGAGTTATATCAGTACTTGCTAATGTTTGCCCTCAAGAAACACACGATTTAGTAGCTAAATTCTTTGAAGGCGATATAGAAGGTTCTAGAAAATTACAACTTGGTATGGATGCTTTAATCGCTGCTTTATTTATAGAAGTAAATCCTATACCAGTTAAGACTGCAATGAATTTATTAGGATTCAATGTTGGAGATTTAAGACTTCCTCTAGCAGAAATGGACCCAGCAAACTTAGAGGTATTAAAGAAAGAATTAGTTAACTTTGGACTAAAAGTTAATGCATAGTACAAATTAATGCATGATAAAAGACTAAGTTTGGTCAAAAGTTAGCCCTTAATCATAGGAGGAAATTATGTTAAAAGTTATAGCAACTGGTTATGATGGAAAAATGGGCAAGATTTTAGCCGATACTATAAGAGATGATAGTGAACTAGAATTAGTTTGTGTTGCAGCTAGAGGTATGGATAGCTGTGAAGGCAATCTTAAAATTTATGAAGATATGAATGCTATAGTTGAAGAAGCTGATGTAGTTATAGATTTTTCTCATCACTCTAATTTAGATAATATTTTATCTTATGTTTTAAAAACTAAAACTCCTTTAGTAATTGCTACTACTGGATATAATGATGAAGAAATTAATAGAATACATGAAGCGGCTAAAGTTATTCCTGTATTCCAATCATATAATATGTCTCTTGGTGTAAATGTATTAGTGAAATTGGTTAAAGATGCAGCTAAATTATTAGAAGGATTCGATATAGAAATAATAGAAAAACATCACAACAGAAAAGTAGATGCCCCAAGTGGTACAGCTGTTATGATTGCTAACGCTATAAAAGAGGTTTTACCAAACGTTGAAAATAATTATGGTAGATATGGGCGTAGTGCAAAAAGACAACCAAATGAGGTTGGTATCCACGCTATAAGAGGTGGAAATATCGTTGGTGAACATGATGCTCTATTTGCTGGAGATAATGAAGTCCTTACAATAAGTCATCAAGCTCAATCTCGTGGTATTTTTGCAAGTGGTTCTATAGCTGCTGCTAAATACTTGGTTAAACAAAAACCAGGATTTTATAACATGGATAGTATGTTAGGATAGTAAAAATCTATATCACAAGTAAAAAATATAAACAAGTAAAAATATATGATATAACAAATAAATTTACTCAATATTATGCTAAAATAATAATGCTATTAAAAAATAAATAATAGTAAGTATATACTAAAGTTGATAAATTAGTATATCTGAGTATATAATAAAAGAAATATAATGAAATACAAGGAGAATTAACAAATGGTAAATTTAAACGATGCTTATGAAATAGCAAGATATATAAAAGAAGTTAAAAAGAAAACACCTGTTAAAGTATATGTAAATACTAACTCTTTACATTTCCAATCAACTGATAAATTTAAAGTATTTGGAAACAATGGTTCTTATGTATTTGTAGGTGACTATGAAGATATAATGGAAGTATTAGATAAACATGGTAACGATATAATAGATACTCATGTGGAATATGATAGAAGAAATTCTGCTATTCCTCTAAAAAATACTTTAAGTGAACATGCAAGAATCGAACCAGGTGCAATAATAAGAGATATGGTTACTATAGAAAAAAATGCTGTTGTAATGATGGGAGCTGTTATAAATATAGGAGCTGTTATCGGTGAAGGTTCTATGGTAGATATGAATGCTGTTATTGGTGCTAGAGGTACTCTTGGCAAAAATGTTCATTTAGGCGCTGGTGCTGTTGTTGCTGGTGTTTTAGAGCCACCTTCTGCTACTCCTGTTATAGTTGAAGATGATGTTTTAATAGGAGCTAATGCAGTTGTTCTTGAAGGTGTTAGAATCGGTAAAGGTGCTGTTGTTGCAGCTGGTGCTGTTGTAACTACTGATGTAGAAGCTGGTGCTGTTGTTGCTGGTTCTCCTGCTAAAGTTATAAAAATGAAAGACCAAAAAACGGCTGATAAGACTAAACTTATGGAAGACCTTAGAAACTTAGATTAATTATAAGATAATATTATTGATTAAAAGGTGTCTCTATATGAATTTAATTCATTAGAGACACCCTCTTTTTTATAGCTATTTAATTTATCTTTGTTACATCCCCTTAATTTACTTGCATGCAATTTAAACATTTTTAATTTATTGATTTTCTTACACTCTAATTAAAATATCCTTAATTTACTGATTTTCTTATATACAAGCTAAGCACTCTTGATTTTATTACATATTAATTAAATACTCTTAATTTAATGATATTACTTTTATACTAATAAATTGAGCCACTATTTACTACTGGTTGTGCATCTTTATTACCACAAAGAACAACCAATAAATTGCTCACCATAGCTGCTTTATGTTCCTCATCTAAAGTCACGACATTATTCTCACTTAAATTAGTTAATGCCATCTCTACCATACTTACAGCCCCCTCAACAATCTTTTTACGTGCTGCTATTATAGCTTCTGCTTGTTGGCGTTGTAACATAGCCGCTGCAATCTCTGGTGCATAAGAAAGGTGAGTAATTCTTACTTCACATACTTCAATTCCTGCAATATCTACCCTAGATTGTAATTCTTTTTGTAATTTATCTGCTATCTCTTGACTACTACCACGAAGAGATTTTTCATCACCATCTTCAGACACATCATATGGATAAAGTCTTGAAACATTACGAATAGTTGAATCACATTGAATTGATAAAAAAGTATTATAATTATCAACATTAAATACAGCTTTAGTTGCATCTATAACTTTCCAAATTACAACAACACCTATTATAATAGGATTTCCTAATAAGTCATTAACTTTTTGTTTTTCATTATTAAGAGTCATTGTTTTTAAAGATACTTTCTTTCCTCTTGGATTAGAGGATATATCTACTTTTTCAGTAGATGAAGATTTTGATACATTAATTCCTGATGATGTTGGATTTACTGCTGAACAAAATGGATTTACCCAATAGTATCCTTCTTTTTTTATAGTTCCATAGTAGTTCCCAAATAAAACTAGAACTATAGCTTCTTTTGGGTTAATCATTTTTAGTCCAAAGCACAGTATAAAATCTATCACTATAAATAAAATACTTAAAACTAACATAAACGAACCTATTCCAGTGAATCCATTGTCAAGTTTTATTATTCCAAAAACCATAACACCTATTGAAACTACTAAAAACAAGATAATCATTATCAAAGCTACTACTCCATTAAATGCTTTAGCATCCTTTTCTTGATAAGTTTTTTCTTCATTTAACATAGCCACCTCTCCCATCTTATTATATTAAGTTAAGATACTTCTAATTTAATAATATCACTTTTAATGCTCAAATTGTTGGGTTTAAAATTAATACTCTAAATTTATATATTTTTAAAGATGTATCTTTATTGATTTTAATATATTAATATTGATTTTTAAGTAAATTTTAAGATATACAAACTTATATTTAATATATGTTAAATATAAATAAAATTTTTTAATATCCAGCAAATTATAAGTTTATTATGACTAATATTATTTTATATAAATTATATTAGTGATAAAATAAACTTATAGAAATATAACAAATTTTTATTAATTTCATAGGAGGATTTTATGTTAAAAGTTATAATTAGCGGTTATAATGGAACGATGGGAAGAGTGTTAGCAGAATGTGTAAAAAAAGATAGTGAATTAGAGTTAGTTTGTGGTGTAGCTAGGTCTGCTGATGAAAATACTTATCATGGTGATACGAAACTTTTTAAGACAATGACTGATGTAACTGAAAAAGCTGATGTTATAATAGATTTCTCACATCATGAAACTTTGAACCCAATCTTATCATACGCACTAAAAAACAATACCTCTGTAGTATTAGCTACTACTGGATATGATGAGGATGAATTAAATAAAATAGAAAAAGCATCAAAAAATATTCCTATATTATTATCCTCAAATACATCTCTAGGTGTAAATATTTTAATAAAATTAGTTAAAGATGCATCAAAAATGTTAGAAGGCTTTGATATTGAAATCATAGAAAAACATCATAACAGAAAGGAAGATGCTCCTAGTGGTACTGCTAATATGATAGCCAATGCAATTAAAGAGGTCTTACCTGAAAGTGAAAATAAACATGGAAGATATGGTAGAGATTGTAAAAGGAAATCAAATGAAATTGGAATACACTCTATAAGAGGTGGTAATATAATCAGTGACCATGATGTTATATTTGCAGGTGATAATGAAGTT
Source organism: Clostridioides sp. ES-W-0018-02 (assembly GCF_020658175.1). Classification (NCBI taxonomy): domain Bacteria; kingdom Bacillati; phylum Bacillota; class Clostridia; order Peptostreptococcales; family Peptostreptococcaceae; genus Clostridioides; species Clostridioides sp. ES-W-0018-02. The sequence continues at coordinate 117,604 of NZ_JACVVY010000006.1, forward strand.
CTTACATTAAGTCACCATTCTCAATCTGATGAAGTCTTTGCAGATGGTTCTATAGTTGCCGCTAAATTTTTAGTTGGTAGAAAGTCTGGGCTTTATAAAATGTCAGATATATTAGGATAATTTTTTTATACATAATAAATCTCAATCTATTTATAAATAGATTGAGATTTTTTAATATACTTTCTAAAAAATTATAACCTCTACATCATTTTCTTTCTTGTTAACAGCACTTTTCAGTTAATATTTTACCTACTGTTATACATTACTATATTTGCTATTTTATATTTTTTCCCCTATGGCAAATTATTGTATTCTATATACTGAGACAAATCCAGCCGCTGAAGTCCCTGATGTAGTTGAATTAAAAGTAAAGCTTAAAGTAACAGCTGCTGCTCTGGCATCGACTAAGAAATCTAACCCTACACTTACATCTGATGATGTAAGTGTATTTACTGCTTTTGCAATAAAGTTACTTTGAGCAGTTCCATTAAAGTTAGTAGTGATTGACATATATCCTGCAAGTGAAAGTGTCGCACGCACACCAAAAGATACATTGTATATACCTCCCACTGCAAGATTTATAGTACTACTTGTTGGTAAAGTTATATTAGTTCCATTTATAAATGATGAGTTAAATGTAACTAATGAGTTATTTGTTAAGGTTGTAGAAGACACTACAAACTGTGCATTATTTGACGCCAACACTCCTGTTGCTCCTGTTGCTCCTGTTGGACCTGTTGCTCCATTTGCTCCTGTTGCTCCTGTATTTCCTGTTGGGCCTGTTATTCCATTTGCTCCTGTTGCCCCTGTTGCTCCCTTAGGACCTGTCGGACCTGTTGGTCCTGTTGGTCCCGTTGGCCCTACATCTTGATATAAACTTGGACCTAAATTGTCTTTGTAATCATCCATATAATAAATCCTCTCTATTTTAAAATTAGAGCAATATTATACAAGTATCTAACATTGCTCTATATAATTATATGAACAGACAATTTATTATGTGATAATACATCTATTTACTTATATCAACATCTATACTTTGATTTTTAAATTCTATTATATTATTAATTTCTTTACTCCAATCTTCTATTGTTGGCGTTATTTTTAGGTTTTTAACATCTTTCTTAATTTCATACTCTAAAGAAGATTCAATATAATTACCCTTAGAGTAACTTAAGTCATAACCTCCTGCTCCACTAAGTAATTCTAAATCTTTTCCTCTTCCATCTTTAAGTGCAAACTCAAGTATCTTTGGTGTATCATCACCTTTATTGAAATTATATTTGTTAGTTTTAAATCCATAAATCACTCTGATTTTCGTAGGAGAGACTCTTACTTCTTTTAAGACTAAATCCACATCAATATTTTTATTTTTTAATTTTACATTTTTATCTACATTATAAACTCTTGTATCTTTGACTATATTTGAACCATTTATACTTGTATTAAATGTCCAATTCCCGCTAAGATAGCCATTTAGGTGTTCACCCTCTACTCCTCCCATATTTCCTATCTCTATCTCTTTTGATGTTTTTATATCTTTATTTAATTCATACTCAACTTTATTTATACTTATATTTATATCATAGTCTTTATTTAAATCCACATTTTTTAGTAAATCAAAATTTTCAATATCGCCTTTTCCATCTCCATCTTTATCCAGATTATCAAGCTTACAAGTCATAACCATATTAGTAGTACCATCTTTATTTTTTTCTGATGTGGAAGGACCTGTTATTGAAACAAAATTCATATCTCCAACCTTTATTTTGATATCATCAATTCCTAAAAATCCTTCTTGTTTCTTTAATCCCAAAGCATCTTTATCAAGTTTGCTATCATCAACACTTATATTTAAAAATAATTCTCCATCGCCAAGCATAATCTCATTTAACTTTATATCTATTCCTTTATCTGTAGCAATATTATCTACAATATTTTTATAAGGTTTAAGTTCTTCAGTATCCTTATTAAAGAAATATTCTATCTGCTTTCCAAGATGTTGCATATATGCTAATGTAGTTTCATTAGTAAATGCAGTTGAACCTAAAATAACCACTGATAATCCTCCTACTAAAGCATATCTCTTAAAATTATTCTTTTTACTATATTGAACCTTAGATTTCATTCTCTTCTTCATTTCATCTTTTTCTTTATTACTTAATACAACATCATCGTATTTTTCTATATCTATATTTGTTTCATTAAATAAATCAAATTTATCTTTCATAAAAATTCTCCTTTTATTCTATATTTTCTATATTTAAATTCTTAATTATCTTATCTCTAAACTTTCTTTTTATTTAAATGCAGCCTCAACTTCTTTCTTCCTCTTGATAATCTATTATGTAAGTTTTCAACGCTGGTTTCATTTTGTATAGCTATATCCTTTAGTGATATATCTTCTAAATAATATCTTCTAAAAATTTCTGCATCTTTATCATTTAATGTGCCTATAAGGTCATTTATTTCCTCTTCAATTTCTCTCATACTCAACTCTTTATCTATATATGGTATTTCTTCATGTTCTATATTTAAATAAGTGTTACTACTTATATACTTTTTCCTATAATTAATCGCTCTGTATTTAGAAATAGAACCTATCCAGTTTTTAAAAGAGTTTTTTTCATTATCAAATTTTTCTATGTTATTCCAAATTGCCAAAAGCACATCATCAATACATTCTTCCTCATAAATTTTAGCATTCATAAGAGTCCTTCTAACTATAGATGCTATAAAATTCCCATACTCATCTATAAGCATTTCCATACCCTTTTCTTTTTTCTTTATTATATTTTTAATTATCAATTTATCCTCCAAGTTAACTCCTCCTTTGTAAAAGCTTCTACAACTACTAATACAATTAAAAATCGTATTTCCTATCAAATTTTTAAAATTTTTTATATTTCCAAACACAGAATTAAAACTTGGATAAAACTATCAAAACAATTTTACTATGTTGGACTTATAGCTTGATATAAATAGAAGATAATTCCAAATCAGACCTAAAAATAAAAAGGTACCTCAATATAATTTATCAAAATCATATCGAGATACCTATAAAATTAAATAATTGCTTATCTATCTTCATCAGTTACATTAAATATATAAGGAACATTCCTATAGTAATCCCCAAAATCAAATCCATATCCTACTACGAATTTGTCTTCTATCTCAAACCCACAATAATCTGGTACTAAATCAACCTTTCTTCTGCTTGGCTTGTCTAAAAGTACACAACATTTTAAACTAGCAGGATTTTTAGCTTTTAGATGCTTTAAAACAAAATCCATAGTTAAGGCAGAGTCAGTAATATCGTCTACAACCAATACATCATATCCTTTTATATCAGTAGTTACATCTGAAACAACCTTAACTGTTCCAGTGCTTTCTTCACTGTTTCCATAACTAGAAGTAGTCATAAAGTTGACTCTAAGAGGTAAGTTTATATTTCTAACTAAATCTGCACAAAATATAAAACTTCCTTTTAATAGAGACACAATCATAAGATTTTTATCTTTGTAGTCCTTCTCTATAATTGCTCCTAATTCTTTTAATTTATCATTAATTTTTTCTTCTGAATACAATACTTCCCATTTTTTTGTTTCTATATCCATAAAAAGACCTCCAATTGTAATAATCCTTCTTAATTTTATAAGAGATTGCTCACTTTTTCAATACTCTTATTCAATATTAGCCAATATTATTGAGTTTTTAAGTATATTCAACAATTATTAACAAGATATTATCTATTTTAAGTAAATCATATATCTCTACTAAATCATATACTATATATTTTAGACAAAAAAGAAAAAACTTGCACTAGCAAGTTTTTCCCATTTATACATAATCATAATTTATTAGAGGGTACTAATTAAATTTATTTATATCAGCTTTACTATATATTGCAATATAAGAAATATTGTAATATATTAATCAACTTTATTCATGTCATTCATTACATTTAATATTATCTCATCTGTTATAGACATACCTTTATCACTTACTCTTCCTAAGTTTTGTATACTTTGCTCAACACTTGAACCAACTATACCATTTAATGGTGGTACAAAACAGTCTTGCTTAGCTATTATAGCACTTTGTATTGCAGCAGATGCAGCAGATGATAATTTTAATGCACAACCAGCTTTTGCTCCGTCGCATATCATTCCACTTAAGTCAGCTATCATATTTTCTATTGCACCTTCTATTTGTTTTTCGCTTCCATCCATAAGCCAAGATATACCAGCAGTTGCTCCAGTAGATGCTGCAACTCCACAGCCACATACAGCAGATAATCTACCTGTATAATTCTTAATATAACCAGTTACTAAATGAGATATAGCTAAAGCTTTTGCTAGTCTTTCATCAGATTGTGGGAATTTTTTGTTGTAAGCAACAATTGGAAGAATTGCTGTTAATCCGTGATTTCCACTACCATTTGAACTCATAACAGGCATTTTTACTCCTGCCATTCTTGCATCTGAAGCTCCAGCAGTTAACATCATTGCATAGTTTATAACATCATTACCTAAAAGACCTTCTTCCATAGACTTTTTGATTCCGTATCCAACACCAATTCCAGTCTTTTGTTTCAATCCATATTCAGCCATTTCTTCATTCATTTTTACTCCATCTAGTAAAAACTCTATATCTTTAAAATCAATGCCTTCTACATTCTTTATTAATTCTTGTATAGTTACAGTATCCATTAAGCTCTCAACTTTTTCTGCTGAAGCATTTGAAACTGATACTTTTGGTTCATTATCCAATAATACTTCTCCATCTTTTTCTAAAAATGTAAAGTTATCATGTTTAGTTCTTATTCTAACTTTAGCATTATGATTTGCTCCTTTTAATGCAACTTCTATAAAAACTTTCTCTCTTGTATCAGCAGGTGTTATTGATAAAGGAGTATTGTCCATATAATCTTCTGCTATTTTAACTTCTTCCTTTGTTAAAGTTTCTAATACACTTAATCCGTTTTCAGAATGTCCTCCTATTATCCCTAGAGCTGCTGCTATTTTTAATCCTAATCTTTCAGTTCCTGGTATACCTACACACATACCATTTTTATAGATACTAGGGCTAACTAACATGTGATTTTCTACTATTTCTTCTCCTAGTAATTCTTTTGCCTTTGCACATGCTAGAGCTAAAGCTACTGGTTCAGTACATCCTACTGCTGGTTTAACCTCTGCTTTTAACATTTCCACTAATTCTTTTCTTATATCTCTCATTATATATAAACCTCCCAATTAAGTTTAATTTTAGTACTTAAATAATTTTATTAAATAATTTCTTATCTATATTTATAGCAAAATACATGCCACATTTTTTATTTTTTTCAATTTTTTCACTTTGATATTGTATATCCATTGAAATAACTGCTTTTAATTATATTTTTTTTTACTCAGATATAGATTTTATATTTTTTTTACTCGCTAAATAGATGACAATTTCGCAAAAAGACAAAAAAAAATCTCAAAATGAGATTCTATATCATTTTGAGACGATTATTATTTTAATAGTTACTATTTTTTAGATTCTCAGGATTTAAGCATCCACTACTCTTTATAGACTATTGTTATTTGTTTACATTTAAATTTTATATCACTTTTTATTGTATTCTTATATTACTTTATATCACTAAGAAATTATATTGTATTTTTCAATTTTTCTATATAATGTGGCTCTTGATATTCCAAGTGCCTTGGCTGTTAATTCTTTATCTCTTTTATAATCTTTGTATTTATTTAAAGCTTTTATTATCTCAATTTTCTCAAGTTCTTCTAATGGAATTATCTTATCACTTCTAACTTCTAATTCTTCTATTGATGTATTTTTAATCTTCTGAGGAATTACATTCATCGTAATTATTGGAGATGAAGACATATTCACACTGTATTCAATAATATTCTGCAATTCTCTTATATTCCCTGGCCACCTATATTCAATCATAGCATCGACAACCCTAGTATCTATATCGATAACATTTTTATCTAGTTTTTTTGAGTATTCTCTAATCATATGCTTTATTATAAGTGGTATATCATCTTTTCTTTCTCTTAAACTTGGAAGCTTTATTGGTATGACATTTAATCTATAATATAAATCTTCTCTAAAAGTTTCATTCTGAACCATTTTTTCTAAATCTTTATTTGTCGCAGCAATAATTCTTACATCTATAAGAACATTAGATTTACTACCAATCTTGTTGAGCTCTTTTTCTTGTAATACCCTCAACAACTTTGACTGTAAATGCAAGCTCATATCTCCTATTTCATCTAAAAATATACTTCCTTTATGGGCTATTTCAAACATACCAAGTTTTCCACCTTTTTTAGCCCCTGTAAAAGCACCTTCTTCATATCCAAATAATTCACTCTCTAATAAATTATCTGGTATCGCTGCACAGTTTACAGCTATAAAAGGATTATCTACCCTATTACTATGGTTGTGTATAGCTCTTGCAAATAGCTCTTTACCTGTTCCACTTTCACCAGTAATAAGTACTGTTGAAGTAGATTTAGAAGCCATTAAGGCTTCTTTTTTTGAATTTCTTATAGCCATACTCTCTCCAATTATATTTTCCAGTTTTATCTTATAATCTTTATTCATCTTATTGTAGTTTTTTATAGCATCTCTTTTATCTATAAAGTCAATAACATATCCTTTTAGTTCATTTTTTAATACTATTTTATTGATGTTATATATCCCTTTTGAATCATATCCGTATCTCCTATAAAAAAAGCTACATGATTTGTCCTTCTTAAAGTTATTTATAGAAGGTTTCTTTATAAAATCTAGCTCAGTGAATATATCTTTCCCAGTTATATTGTCCTTTAGATTGAAAAGCTCTTTAAACTTTGAATTATATTTATCAATCTTACCATCTACATCAATGGACACAACAGCTTTATCCATATTGTTTAATAAAGTCTCTAATTTTTTCTTTTCTAATTCTAGTTCGTACGTTTTAATTTGAGCTTTTAGTTTATTGGATATCAAGTCTGCCATCTTACATAAAAAGTTTATAAGTCCACTTTTATTATTTTCTATAATCTGTGCTTGTTCTTTCGTAAATGCTATAAGACCTATAACACCATGAGACTCTCCATCACATATAATTGGGCAACATACTTCTGCAAACTCCACACAGACATTATTTTTATAACATTCTCTACATATATCACTGCTCTTTGGGTCATCAATTAGTATTGTAATTTGTTCTGTAAGTGACTTTTTAAAAGCTGTATATTTATCTACTTTTTCACCTATTTTATCTACATATATACCTGTCCCCGCAATCCTAAATAAGTCTCTATTTACTATAGTTACATCTATATTGAGTACTGAAACTATAGCTTCAGCTATGTTCTGAATATCAGATTTTATATATTCTAAATCTATCATAGTTATCATTCCTTATTTTTTCTTAACATAAGTATTTGTCTTATTTCCTTAAGGATTAAATATATCTTATTTAAAGTAAATTGAATTGACATTAGGATTACAAAGAGCATAACAATTATTATTAACTCATAATTTATTTCCATATCTACATCTCCTTATAACAAAAGACTAGGCTTAACCTAGTCTTTTATATTATATCCATATTTATATTTTAACTCATTTATCTTCTTTTTCCCACATAAATATATTTTAATTTATTTGACTCTTTAATCATACCATCAAAATTTAATCTTGAAAATATATTAAATACTTCATGTGGATAGTGAATCTTTGCTACAGAACCACAAAATTTATGCTTAAGATAGTTTAGTTTAACTTTTAAATTTTTTAAGTTTAAATCTTCTAATATAACCTCTCCATTACCTTTTAAAACTCTTTGTATTTCAGATGAAGCTTTTTCACAATCTGTAATAACATTAAATTGGTCTACTATTATTATCTTGTTGAACTGATTATCATCAAACGGCAAAAACTCTAACTTACCTTTAACTACATTGCAATTTTCATTATATACTAAAGAATAACATACATCTTCATAGTTACTATTCTCTAGTATAGTCACAGAAGTACCAAGACCTCTTAATCTCTTGCCTAGGTTTCCTATATGGCCAACAAGCAATATTTTATCCCCTACATTATACTCAATTGTATCCAAAAAACATTCTAATTCATCAGATGTATATTTAGCTTTAACTGGCTGTCTATTTATCTGATATAATATGCTTTTCACAATGCTTCACCTCTTCATTTTCTCAATTATAAATTATGTACAGATTACATTATAATAAATGGCGAGCAACTATTCAAGAGATATTTCATTAGTATTTTTTTAAACAATCTTTATTTATTTTTAATATATTATTATAGCAAATTTATTAGTTTTTTTAATGAAAAAACAATATATTTTTAATATTTAATCATTATTATTTTCATCTAATTTTTTTATTTTTGATATAGATACTTCATATGCCATTTTTTTCACTACATTATCCTCATCTATTTTTTTCTCATACTCTCTACTTTGAACTCTACCCCAAAGCTGTATTCTATCACCAACTTTTAAGTTTTTTGCAAACTTTGCATTTCTCCCCCAGACTATTGATGGTATATAATCAGATTTATTATAAGGTCTGTTTATAGCTACCAATAAATCAGTTATTTCCCTTCCTAAAGGAGTTTTCCTATACACAGGCTCTTTACATACATACCCATCTAGAAATATGCTGTTTGGGTCTTTATTTTCCTCTTCTATAGCCTTTATTTCTCTAACAAATACTGTAAGCACTAATCTATTTTTATTATTTAAGGTTTTATTATATGATCTCAATTGACCTACAACATTGACTAAATTTTGTTTATTGATATCAATATCTTGAAGAAGTCTCTCTGACACAGTCATAGGAAGTGTATCAAAGGAATCACTTAGTCTGTTTATCTTTATTTTCACATTATAAAATTTCTCTCCAAATATCTCATGACTAAATTCTAGCTTATTGTCTAACTCCCCTCTTAAGTTTACTACGTTATTCTCATCTTTAACAGCTATCATATTTTATCCCTCCACAATTGTTAATTCTTATATTTCTGGTATCAGCTTATATAATAAATATATTTGTGAGTGATGTATTTTATTACAAATCTTTGATTGCTGTTTAAAACTTTTTATTTATTTATAAATTTCATTTAATCTTTTGATTTAAAGTTTGTAAAACTATTATGGATTCATACAATATATTATTTATTTTAATCAAAATTAATTATTAAATTACTCCTTATCTACTTTTAAGTCATATATAACTCAAGGCTAATTTATACACATAAGCAATATCAATATTTCAAATTAATTCAAATGATTCAGATAACTATCAAGTCATTATAAACTCAATTTTCTTCAATTATAAGTTATATTCGACTTATTATACTAATATTTTTGTTAATATACATCAATATATTAACTTTTTTTCTTATATCTAGTATTAAATTTAAATATTTAACTTCAGTTTACACCTTAACTTTAGAAAATATAGCTATATTTATACTTAATTTACTAAACTTATATATATATATTGTATAATTGGCACACTAATTGCTTTATATAATTATATCTAATAAATAAAAAACTGCCTTAGAACATTAATATTAACGTTCCAAAGCAGTTTATAATTTTTATTGTTAGCTGTAATATTTAATAAATACTAAGCAGTCTTTTTATTTTTATTTGCAGCCATTATCATTGTAGCAGAAGTGTAAGCTATAACTATTATTACTAATGCTTTTAATATATCCATTGGTAAAGTTTTTACTATATATGCTGCTACGAAAACCCCTATTAAACCACAGATAGCTATTATAACTGATGCTTTTTTAGTATATGCATCTTCTTTTATGAATTTCATACTTGCAACTGGCATTAATAATGCACAAGAACCCATAACTATTGGGAACGCAACTTTTGCAGACATTCCTAAGAAGTAAACCATTGCCATACCTGGAGCATATAGTCCTATACCAGCTGTCATTAAAGCACCTAGTATAAAGTTACCTACTACACCTATTACTAACTTAACACCAGTAAGACCTAATTCATTTCCTCCACCTGGTAATACATTAACCCAAGGATGACCTAATAACATTAATATTGCTGTTAATGCTAGAGTCACACCCATAACCATTTGTATCTTTCTTTCGTCCATTTTAGCTATTATTCCTGCACCTATATATGAACCAACTGCTGCTGCTACAACCATAGATACTAGAGTTACACCATCAACTGGTATGATTGATGTAAATATAAATGCTTCAGTAACAACTGGAATAGTATGTGCTACGTTTAACGTACCAGGCATTTTCTTATCTGGTATGTTTAATTTTAAAGCTTTTGACATTGCTATTGTTGGAGCAAATGAGCCTATTCCTAATGTATCAAAAAAATCTGTTATAAATCCTGTTACAGCAACTTTTGGAGTACTTTGTTCTTCTAGTTTCCCCTCTTTGTTTGCTTTAGCTACGTCTTTACCAAATACAACTGCAAAGATTGCTGCGAATACTACGTATAATGCCTTTAAGATTGCTACCATAATCCATCCTCCTGTTTTTTTATTTTTTTATATATTCTGAATCTTATAGCCTAAAAGCTATAGAATAGTAACCAGCAAGAGGTTACTATTCTATTTTAATTTCCCAATTTATTTGTTTCTATTTAAGAATAAATCCATGTTTAAGTGGATCTTCTTCATCTATTACAAAGTGATTAAATCCAGTTATATAAGCAGAACCACTTATTTTAGGTACTACAGCATTGAAATCTGCAACTTTAGTTTCTTCAACTATTTCACCTTTGAATAAAGTTCCTAATATACTTTCATATACGAATTTTTCTCCTACTTTTAATTCACCTTTAGCATGTAAAGTAGCTAATTTAGCACTTGTTCCAGTTCCACATGGAGATCTGTCAACTTGACCTTGACCAAATATAACTACGTTTTTGTAAGTAGCTTCTAGATGAGTTGGCTCATCATATATTTCAACTAAATCTACAGTTTTTATATGAGCTAAAGTTGGATGTTGTATTTCTATTTTTTCGTTTATTATATCTCTAAGTTTCATAGCTAGTTCAGTTAATTTACCAGCATTTTGAGGTTCTATTTTTAAACCTAATTGACTTGCATGTATTATAGCAAAGAAGCTTCCACCAAATGATATATCAAATTTAACTGTTCCAACACCTGGTAAGTCAACTTCAACACCTTCTTTATATAAGAAAGCTGGTACGTTTAAGAATGATACTTCTTTAGCTTTTCCATCTACAACTGTAACGTCCCCTCTTATTATTCCTGCTGGAGCTTCCATAACTACATGAGTTATAGGCTCTACTGCTGGAACTACACCTGTTTCTATAGCTGCTGTCATAGCTCCTATTGTACCATGGCCACACATGTTAAGGTATCCGCCACCGTCCATGAAGATTATTCCAAAGTCAGCATCTGGGCAACAAGGTTGAGTCATTACAGAACCAAACATATCATTATGTCCTCTTGGCTCTAACATTATAGCAGTTCTTAAATAATCTAGATTTTTTTCTAAATATTCTTTTTTCTCAGGCATAGAATTTCCTTTTATGTTAGGTATTCCACCTACAACTATTCTAGTTGCTTCTCCTGCTGTATGAGAGTCTATAGCTTGTATACTTCTGCTAAATTTCATATCAAATTCCCCCTTAGGTTTATTTTGCGTTTTTACGCATTTTTAGTTTTAGAAAAGCTAATGCTTTTTTTACATCAACTTCATCCAAGTGATTGTCTCCAACTACTTCTGTTTCTATGTAGCCTGTTGTCTTTTTATAATCAATTATGGTAGCTTTATCTAAATACTGATTGGTAACTACTAGACCATCTGCTCCCATAATAGTAAGACCTACTGTAGGTATGTCTGATTTTACAAACTCTGATATAGCATTTGTAAAATCAATATGCTGGTTTCCTGCCATATCTAAGGTTATAATCACTCCATCAGGTCGCAATGCTTCAACCCATCTTCCAAGCCTGGCTGATAAAAAGGATTTCCATTCATTGTGCTCTGATGTACCAACTACAACTACTCCTAGCAAATCTACGTCAGGATCATTGTCTATTAAATCAAGTAATGGGTCTCTAAAAATCTGAAGTGATGTGTTTTTCATTGATGTAGAAATTCCCACAAAACTCATCCCCTTACTTAAATTTTTTATCCATGCTTTCTCATTTTTAATTTTAAAAATGCCAAAGCTTTTTTAGCATCAATCTCATTTGTGTTGTTTTCTCCAACAACTTCTGTCTCAATACCTTCTTTTGATTTGTTCATATCAACTATGGTATCCATATATTGATTGCTTACAACAAACTTAGCTTGAGTACCATTAAATGTTACTCCAACTACAGGTATATCTCTTTTTCCTATTTCTTCAAATGTATTAGCATAGTCAACATGTGAGTTTCCCCAACCATCTGAAGAGACTATAGCTCCATCTACTCTCATAGCTTCCAGCCAAGCAGCTGTTCTCTGTCCTACAAAAGTTTTATTTTCATTTCCATCTGGAGTTCCTACTACTATTACTCCAAGTAAATCTACATCCTTATCACTTTCAACTATATCCAAAAGTGGGTCTCTAAAGTGATGAAGAGATGTTTCTTTTGTTGAAGGTCCTATTCCCATAATATCCACCTCTCTTAAGTCATAGCTCTAAGGGCACCATCTCTATATTCATTAGGAGATATAATCATAGGTACATTTCCCATATCTATAATTGATGTTCCTCCTTCAAAACCACTAGGTTCCTTTGAGAATAACTGATTGTCATACATAGCCCCTTGACCTGCTATTTGTTTTACTATGACAACCTTTTTTGCATTTGGTCGAATTTTGTCAAAATATTCACGAACTTGAGTAGCATTTCTTCCGTCTTCCATTTTCAAAGACGTTCTTATTTCTTGTATAAAATCATCACATGCTTTAAATGCTGCAAGTGGAAGTGTTCTTTCAAAAGGTAAACCTCCCTTAAGAGTTACATCCACATGGATTATATAGTCTTCAACTGATGGAGTCCCATATCTACCAAACACCATTTGTTCACTCAAAATTCCTTCTGAGGAACCAAATTCATGCATTTGATTTCCATCTTCGTCTGCACCAGTTAGCATTACATATACACCAGTTAAAGTATGTGTAATTCCCTCTCCCAATCTGCCTAAAACTTTGGTTGATATTGGTATAATGTCCATAATAGTATTAATTTCCCTGTCATAGTCTCCAGGTTTTATAATATCTACTTTTATATCTGTTATTAAATCTTCTCTTGCTTTTATTTCATCTATACTTGATAAATCAATTGTAAGTACATCTTTCTTTATAGAAGTTTTTGAACCGAAATTAACTTCATTCATATGAAACGGTTTTATAACAAGTCTTCTCATTATTTTTTCTTCCATAATAGCCACCTTTGTTCTTAAAACCCCTCTCCTAATTATGTAGGAGAAGGGTTTTGTATTTTCAAATATAAATTACATTTTAAACGTGAGCTTTATATTCGTATGGTAATGGAACTATCTTACCAGCAGATGGTATAGCAACTAATTGCTCTAATGTATCTCTTAATATATGTGTTTGCATTTCTATGTTATGTGGTTCACCAGCATTAGCACCCATTGGAACTAATGGAGCAACTGCTCTAGGAGTTCCGTTTTGTCTAACTACTGGAGGAAGAGCTGCGATTATTATTGTAGGTATTCCAGCTTCCTCTATTGCTCTCTGCACGATCACGGCAGTTCTATGGCAAGTACCTCAGCCAGCTGTCATGACTACACCGTCTACTCCCTCTTCTTTAAGTTTAGCAGCGATAGCAGGACCAGTTTCTTCAGTGAAGACATGTTGGTTTCCTCCACCACCCATGAATGCATAGTGCATAGGAGCTACTGCTTTTATAAATCCTTCTGCAGCTAATTCATGTAATCTATCTATAGGGAACATACAGTTTATATCTTTATTTACATCTCCATTATCGTATCCACCATGTGATACCATCATTTCATCAACTGTAGCTGTGTTAGGTACAGCTCTAAAAGTAGTATCTCCTGCTAGATTGAATCTCTTGTCAGATTTTAAGTGAACACCAGCTGCTGTAGCTAAAGCTATAGTCATATCTTTTAATTCTTTAGTTACAGGAGTCCAAACTGGAGGAGGTGTTATTGGAACAAATATTTCAGATTGAAGTCCTTGTACTGTTGTAAGGCTCATATATTTCCTCTCCCTTCTATTTTCAAACGATTAATTATTATTATTTTTCTTCTTCTTGCTTCTTTTTAGCTTGCATTTCTGCTTGCTTTTCTTTTTCTCTCCTAATATTTTCTACATACTCATGATTAGGTTCTGGACTTAATACCTCAGGATAGCTTAGCATGAATCCAACCTCTTGACCTATCTTAAGTTCGTAGTCAGTTATAAGCATTCTATTAGGTATTTTAAATTGTCCAAGTCTACCTTTTAGGTCTATAGTTACTCCACCACCCATGATTTCGACTATAACACCCTCATAAAAAGTCTCTGATGAGATATATTTTAATCTATCCATTATAATTTTACCTCTCTATACTTATTTTAAACTTGGATCTAAATTTATATTGTTATCTAAATCTTAGTTATTATCTAAATTTTAGTTTTCGTCTTTTTCGTATATTTCTCTTCTCTTCTTACTCATTGGTAAAGATTGCTCATTATCTTCTAATACTATTTTTTCTCCTGTAGCTTTTTCTATAGCCTCTATGTTATTTAACTTAACATTTGGATTCCATTTTCTTTCAGGAGCTTTAACTTCTACACCTGCAATAGCATTTTTAAGCATAGCCATGATTCTTATAGCCTCTTCTGGAGCTAATGTATTGTTTGATAATATTTCATTTTCTATACCTTGCTTAGACTTGTTATTGTCTACCATGTGAGTCATGTATTTATTACCAACAACTAGAGCACCTTGAACTGCTGAATAAGTTACACCAACTACTGGTATACCTCTCATACCTATTTGCTCTATGTGAGATGCGAAATCTATATGGTTGTTTCCGAAACCTTCAGTAGTTACTACAGCTCCATCAACTTCCATAGCTTCAACTAACATACCTAATCTCTTAGATACATAGAATTTCTCAGCATTTACTTGTGGAGAACCAACAAATACAACACCTACTAAATCTATTTCTTCATCTTGCATAGCTCTTATTACTAATGGCTCTCTCCAGTAATGTCTTGACATTTCTTTTGATGCAGGTCCTATACAAGTTAATGCATGGATACCACCATCTAATACTTCAAGTGGAGATAATACAACTGGCATGTTTCCTAAGTCAACGTTTGGTTGAGCTCCTAATGTACCAACTGGTTCAACTGGTAATATTAAGTTATCATGCATTGCACCTTGTCCCATTATTTCTTTTATAACAACAACTTTCTTTTTACCTTCTCTTCTATATTGCTCGATTACTTCTTCGTCTACTACTAAAGAGTTGTCAACTTTCTTTAAAGCTTCTCTTATCTCTTGAGTTATATAATCAAAAGCACGGTGAGCAGCTAAAGGTCCTGGTCTTTCCATGTTAGTTCCAGCTTTTATTGTTACTTGACCTTTGATGAATATTTCACCTTTGTCAGCAGCACCTGGTCTACCCCACATTATAGTAGTGTTTAATTCACCTTCTGAAGAACCGAATTCACCTATTTGAACTCCATCTTCATCTGTACCAGTTAATACCATTATAGCTCCATCTATAACTCTTGTTATACCTGAACCTAATTCGCCTTCTTCTTTAGTAGCGATTGGTTGTATATCTAATACAGCCTCACTGTAAGTTTCATACTTATCAGGAGTTATTATTTCTAATTTAACATCAACAACTAATTCTTGAGTGTCATTAGCTTCCTTACATATTTCTGCTGCATTTCTGATGTATAAAGTAGTTCCTTCTATTTTAGTTTCATCAGCAAATTCAACTTTGTCTATTTTAAAGTGTTTTTTAGTTAAGCTTCTTAATAATTTCTTTTCTTCAGCTTTTGGAGCTACTTCTGCTACTGCACCTGCTACTGGAGCAGCAACGTTTGCTACTGGAGCAACAACTCCCGCTTGACCAGCTACTGATAAAGGTATTTCTAAGCTTATATCTTTACCTTCACCTATGTGTATTTTAACTGTTTCACCTAAAACTCCTGTGCTTACTGGCACTACTGCTTCTAAAGCTGCTGGAGCTTCTTCTACTACTGCTTCTTCTACTACTTCTTTAGCTTCTCCTGCTTTGTATCCTTCTACATTTTCTGTAGTCATTGGAGATAGAGCATCTAAAGTTTCTTTTAACTTAGCTCCTAGTACTTGACCTATAGTTAATCCATTTTCTGGTATTGTTAATAATCCAGAATCCTCTAAGTCTGCAAATATTGCTGGATCTTCTAAGTTTTCTGGTGCTATTATTGTTCCCGCTTCAAATCTACAACAACATACTGCTGGGTCATTTGCATGGGCTTGAGCTGTTTCTAAAGTTATTGACATAGTATAAAATACCTCCTTACATTATTTTCTTATTTATTATTTTAAATCTCGATTCCTCAACAGGTAACCCCTTAACTGAGGAATCAAGTAAATTAAAACCGGCTTTAATAGTTATATTTCAACTATTATTTTTGTGGTACTACTCCCATTTGAGCAGCTATTTTCAAAGGTATTTCTAAGTTTATATCTTTACCTTCTTTTATGTGTATTTTTATTACTTGACCTGTTGTAGCTTGAACTGTAGCACCTTGAGCTGGCGTTACTTGAACTACTGGAGCTTCTACTTCTTTAGCAGATTCTTCAGCATCTGTTTTTGCTACTTTATATCCTTCTACATTATCTGTAGTCATTGGAGATAATGCATCTAAAGTTTTTGTTAATTTAGCTCCTAATACTTGACCAACTGTTAAATGATTTTCTGGAATAACTAATAATCCTGAATCTTCTAAATCTCCAAATATTGCTGGGTCTTCTAAGTTTTCTGGTGCTATTATTGTTCCTTCTTCAAATCTACAGCAGCATACTGCTGGATCATTTGCATGGGCTTGAGCTGTTTCTAAAGTTATTGACATAATAAAATGCCTCCTTCATTTGATTTTTAATTTATATTGATGCCCTAACACTCTTAATAATTAACATATTTACTGTTCCCTACTAACAGCCCTAAGTGTTAAAACTTTTCAACTTACATAAATCGTCATAATTAATACTATTTTTTTCTCATTTGAAGTCACTTTATATATAAGCAATTCCTATGCCAACTTATTAACAAAAAGATATTTTCTATAATACAACCTTCCTCTATCGCTATTTTTAGCCAAATATTATATAACTATTTATTTACAACACCCTGTTTTTTATGTTTGGAAACATTTTCTCAAAACAAAAAAAGTGTCAATTAATCAACACTTTTTTATTTTTTTTAACACAGTCACATATATCATACTACTCCAAACATTGATTTTGCTTGGTTTCAAATTAAAGATTATTATTTTGTCAAAATTTAGTCATGTGTCATATTTTAGACACATCTATTTTATACTGATCTATCTTATAATATAACGTAGTTCTTGGTATGTTTAATATTTTAGCAGCTTTAGCTTTATTTCCATTAGACATTTTAAGTGCCTTTGTTATATTTTTTACTTCAATCTTTTGAGTAGCTTTCGTCAAATCTAGAGGATATTCTTCTTCCTCTGTATTGTTATTTCTAGAATCCATCATATAGCTTGGTACATCATCTACTTCTATTCTAGGATTTTGGGATAGGACAACAATATTTTCAATTGTGTTTTTTAATTCCCTTATATTCCCTTTCCATCTATAATTTTGAAATATATCAATTACATCTTTACTTATTGTAAGAACAGGCTTATTGTTTTGTTTGCATATTTCTTCCAAGAAACTATGCACTAATAATCCTATATCTTCTTTTCTCTCTCTAAGAGGTGGTATTTTTATTTCTACAACATTTAATCTATAATATAAATCTTCTCTAAATTTTTCTGCTTTTACCATTTTTTCTAAATCTTTATTAGTAGCTGATATTATTCTAGGATTTATTTTTATTGTAGTATCTCCACCAACTCGTCTTATTTCTTTTTCTTGCAATACTCTAAGCAATTTAGCTTGCATACTAAGAGGTAAATCTGCGATTTCATCCAAAAATACTGTTCCATCCTTCGCAAGTTCAAATATACCTATTCTACCTTTTTTACTTGCTCCAGTGAATGCACCTGATTCATAACCAAAAAATTCGCTCTCAAATAATTCATTTGGTATAGCACTACAGTTAACAGGTATAAATTGACCTTTTCTCTCACTATAATCATGAATAGCTCTAGCAAATACTTCTTTACCTGTACCACTTTCGCCCCAAATGAATATACTACTGTTGGTTCTAGCTACTTGTTTTGCAATCGCTTTCGATTTTTCCAATTTATAACTTTTACCTAAAATCTTGTCAAAGCTACCTTTAGATAAATTTTTTACTTCATCTTTTAAATATTTTAATGTATCATTTACTTTTTCAAGTTCAAGAGCTAATATCTTAGCTTCTGTAACGTCTACTTCAGTACATACAACACCAATGAATTCTTCTTTATAAAATATAGGATTTGCATGAACTAATGCATACATGTTTTCTTTTTTGTCAGTAAAATATAAATCACTCATACCGACTTTACTATTTAGTACTTTTTCTGAAATAGTATTTTCCAAAAACTCGTTCATCGGTCGACCCACTATGTCTTCAGACTTTATATCATACCTTTCTTCCATAAAATTATTCCATAAAATTACAACACCTTCATTATTTATAGCACAAATTCCTTCTTTAATCTGACCTATAATGTATTTTAAAGTTAATCCATAATCTTCTAAATGCATGTATAAATAATCTCTAATATGCTCTTGTTTCAAGACACCAATGATTTTATTATCTCTAAGCACAGGAAGAATACCTATATTTTTTAATATCATTATATCTCTACACTCATCTAAGGTTAAGCCTTCACTGACATATATAACATCTTTTTTCATTATAAGTTTTACTGGTTGGCCTTCATATTTTTTATGCATCTCATAAAGATTATGTATATCAGTCATAGATATAATTCCTTTTAATTCACTAGATGAATCTATTACCATTAGAGTTTTTGTATTACTTCTTATCATTTCTTTTATTGCACTTTCTATTTTTGTGTCTTCGTCTATAGTTGTAAATTTTGTATCCATTACTTCTTCTACTTTTTTTACTTCTGGTATCGAAAACATAAAGTCCCCCCTTTATAGTAGTACCTCATCAAAACTTATTTATATATATTTATTCTAGCATATTATAATAATAATTTATTGAATAATTAATATTAAAATTTCTTAAGAGATTAATATCTAAATTTGTATAATCACTAAAATTGACTTTTAATTCATACAAATAAAATCAAATGAATTATATACTTAGTACATTACTTTTTCAATACTATTTTCACCTTCAAACCATTTTTCTATTCATAAAACAGTTAGTGTACACTTTAAAATAAGTTATACTTACGCAAAAAAAATGTCTCAAAACGATTTTTAAATCAATTTGAGACAATGTATTTTTAAACTTAATAAGTAATAATCTAGATTAATTTTTTGCTCTTTTACAATGATACCCTAATCCACAAATTGCAATTATGCCAATAAATACATATGACATTATTTGAGTTTCGTCACCTGTTTTTGGTGATTTTACCACAGTATCATCTGTTGGTGGTACTGGTGGATTTATTACAGTATCATCTGTTGGTGGTACTGATGTATCTACCACTGTATCACCTGTTGGTGGTACTGGTGGATTTACCACAGTATCATCTGTTGGTGGTACTGGTGGGTTTATCACTGTATCATCTGCTGGTGGCACTGGTGGATTTATCACTGTATCATCTGTTGGTGGTGATGGCTTATGTCCATTTGAGTCTCCTCCTCCTGATGGTGGTACTGGTGGATTTACAGTATCATCTGTTGGTGGCACTGGTGGATTTACATCTGAACCTCCATCTGTTGGTAAACCTATATTAAAGTTAACTTCTTCACCATTCTTTTGTTCTATTGTATAACTCAATAAATTTTGCTTACTAGCTGGTAATAAAGATGAATGGTCTTTCTCTCCAAAATCAAAAACTGACTTATAATATTGAATAGCTTTAGGGAAAATATAATCATAAGATACTGCAGAGATATTAGCCTTTGAATCTGGCTTTTCAACACTTTTAAGTTTAAATTTATGTTGTGTTGAAACTTCTACTTCACCTGTACCTATTATATTGCCCTCTTCGTCATAGGCAGTTACTCCATTTGGCAATCTTAACTTAACTACACCACTATAACCCACTAAAGCTATAGCTTCTGTTTCATAAGTTCCATCTTCATTTTTATCAAATTTAATATCAGTTGAACCATTGCTTAGGCTAGGTTTTCCTGTATCATCTGGTTTTAGTTGTTTATGACCTGCATCTAACAATGCTTCTAAATAAGCTTTTATATTTATTGCTTGTTCTTTACCTTTTTGATATTCAGCTTTTTCTTCTTCAGTCTTTGCACTTTCTATAAGTATATCATAAAAGTTTATACTTCCTTGATATTGTTTAAGTTTTGCTTGTTCATCCACTTGTCCAAGCATAATCCATATTGCACTTTGAGTTGCTGAATAAACTGCACCTTCATTTTCTTCTCCACCTAAATTGAACTGTTGTTTATATCCAAATCCATCAAATTCAGAACCTGCATAGATTATAGATTTAATTGCATCTTCATTTTTATTTTCTTGACCATTAAAATCTTCTGCTGGTAAATATGGACTCTTACCATCACTGGTTGGAGCTTTTAGATGATTATTATAACAAAATGCAGTTTGTTCGCCATCTTCTCCATCTATTATATATTTGTTATCTTTAGTACTTGCGCCTATAAGACCCTCTACTATATAATCAAAAGTTAACGTCTTTGTAATATCATCAAATCTTATATCATAATAAGGTCTATTTGAACCATCTTCTTTTAGTAAACATGTATTTTTTACTTTTGCTTTTTTATCATACCATAGATGTAAATTTTGATCTTTTGAAGTAAGTACTTGTCTAATTTCTGATTGTTCATCTGTTTTTACAGATTCTTCATCTTCCCAGAAATTATATACAATTTTAGTTATCTGAGATAAAGTCATATCAAGAATTTTCTCAATATTTTGCTTTAAGTTCATTTCTTCTACTACTAGTTCTTCTTCTGGAGTTTGTCCCTCTGATGGTTGCTCTCCTTCTGGAGTTTGCCCCTCTGATGGTTGCTCTCCCTCTGGAGTTTGCCCCTCTGATGGTTGTTCTCCCTCTGGAGTTTGCCCCTCTGATGGTTGCTCTCCCTCTGGAGTTTGTCCCTCTGATGGTTGTTCCCCTTCTGGAGTTTGTCCCTCTGATGGTTGCTCTCCTTCTGGAGTTTGTCCCTCTGATGGTTGCTCTCCTTCTGGAGTTTGTCCCTCTGATGGTTGTTCTCCTTCTGGAGTTTGTCCCCCTGATGGTTGTTCTCCTTCTGGAGTTTGCCCCTCTGATGGTTGTTCTCCTTCTGGAGTTTGCCCCTCTGATGGCTTCTCACCATCAAGAACTACATCTTTGCCCTTCATTTCAGCAGCGTAAGATACTATTGGCGTAAATGTAGCAAATACCATACTAAAAGCTATGGCTAAACTAATTATGCTTGATTTTTTAATTTTTACTTTCAAAATTCTCCTGATACTAAAAATATATATTGTATCTATCTAATATAATTCAAAATATTATATTCTTGTATAGATTTGATTCCACAATACATCTTTAGCGTGTTCAATTAGGGTCGTTAATCCTAACCAGTTCTCTAATGAACTTCTTAATATTTCTATTAAGCACAGACTATATCATTACCTAATAATTAGGTACTCCCCATTTCCCCACACTTGTAGGTACGAGATTTCTCTCTAGTCGTTGAAGTTTCTTCTTTTCGAAGCTTACCTGCTGATTATCCATTTTTAAGGCACTTAGGATTTAACCTTATGCTATCTAACTAATTTTTTCTACTTTCGTAACCATCAAGTATCTATCAAATAGACACTCTATCACATCTATCCTTATTTCATGATTATGTTGTGGTTTAGTTAGCTTTAGGAACTTCCAGCAATTAAAGGAGTTTTGGGCAGATGTTCTGCCACTCTACACTCTTTATGAATGTAGGGAGCTATTTCAAAAATATATTTTATATTTATTTATATTTACTATGATTTATGTACTTTATTATATCTGTTTATATATTTTTGATAATTAAAAGTTACTC
Source organism: Clostridioides sp. ES-W-0018-02 (assembly GCF_020658175.1). Classification (NCBI taxonomy): domain Bacteria; kingdom Bacillati; phylum Bacillota; class Clostridia; order Peptostreptococcales; family Peptostreptococcaceae; genus Clostridioides; species Clostridioides sp. ES-W-0018-02. The sequence goes on from NZ_JACVVY010000006.1 coordinate 139,979, forward strand.
CTATTTATATTTATAGCAGGTTGCACTACTAACTCCATATATCCCTTAAGTGCCCAAATTTAAGATATACTTCAAAGTTTCTATAAATAGGTTTTTGTAATTTTTATTTTTTTAATATTTTGTTCAATGCTTTAACTCTTTAAGTGCACTTTTTATGAATGTATTAAAATACAAACTAATATTTCAAAATAATTTTTCTAATATAAGACAAAAATTCGTTTCTATACTAAAAAAGATACCATGGAGTATCTTTAAATAACACAAAAACTTTTACTCTATTGGATAGTTAACTAAATTTAATTTATATATGTCAACACAAATCACATACTTGAGCTTTACTATTTTTGTCTGATATAATTTTAATAGCTATTGTCATTATTATACAATATAGATTAATTTTTGTCTATTTTTTCCATTTCATTTATATATTTTATAAATTTAACTTATATATTACATAAAAAAACATCCTCAGAAGTAATTTTTAAGACTCACTTCTAAAGATGTTTTTATTATATGATTTTACATTAATTAATATATGATTTTACATTAATTAATTATTTTATTTTTAATCTTACGTCACCTTTTATTCTTCTTATTAATGGGTGATTAACTGTTCTCATTACATGGTCAGTTATATGATATACACCTAATTTTAATTTTGGTGCAGAACCCATTACTGTATTACTACAGTCAGTACAGTTACCTATTAATATAACTTCTGCTCCAGCTTTTTTAAATTCTATACATTTTTGAGCTTGTCCTGGACAGTGTCCTGGATTTTCACATTTTAATGCACCTTTTATTTCTTGAGCTTGTTTACATTTTTGAACTGATACTATATCAGTAACGCCCATTTTAGCTGCTATGTCTCTCATTCTTTCTTCGTTAGGTCCACATGCACAGACTAAAAGACCCATTTTTCTTTTTTCATTAACAAATGGCATAGTAACTATTATACCACCACTAGTTTTAGTTATTGGAGTATCTAAAGTAGTAGCTTTTCCTGTGAAAGGTCCTCCTAGGATTATTTCACCATATTCACCTTTTATTCCACCAGCTCTTTCAATTAATTCTCCAACAGTAGTTCCGATTGGCACATCTTCAAATACTATAGATTCTTTTCCACTGTTTAATTGACCAACTACAGTTATATTTTTAGATATAACTGGTCTTTTTTGCTCAACAGCTTCTACTATTCTAGTTAATGTTTCCACGTTTATTACTACTGCATTAGCTTCTGAAGGTAATTGAGTTGGCTCAAGTAATTTTCCTAGAACATCTCTTACTATAGCTCTTTCTTCTCCCATTGGGTACATATCAACTAGTTCAGCAACTTCTATATTATCTCCTGGTTTTATTACTTTTTTGAATGCTGCTATTGCTTCTGGATGTTTGCTTTTTATTGCTAGCATACCTTTTCCAGCATTAGTAACTTCCATAGCATATTTTATACCTTTGTAAACTATTTCTGGATTTTCTTCTATTTCTTTTATGTTATGAGCTAGTAAAGGTTCACATTCAGCTGCATTTGCTAATATTGTTCCACCTTTTAAATCTATGTTTAATTTTATATGAGTAGGGAATCCTGCTCCACCCATTCCTACAACTCCAGCTTCTTTAATTAAGTCAAGTATACTTTCTCCTTTTAATGGTTCAAAAGTATCATCTTGTGCTTCATCAGCTTCAATTACTATAGCTTGGTCATTTATTTCACTTATTTTTCCACTAACACTGGCATAAATATTTGCTCCTAATCCAGCTGGTTCTGCGATTAGAGTTCCTTTTTTTACTACATCTCCAACACTTACTACTGGCTTATCTGGACCACCAACGTGTTGTTTTAATAAAATAGAATATAGTTTGTTCAACTAGTACGCCCCCTTAAATATATTAATTTTTTTTATAAGCTGTTCAAATAATATTAATCTTGTTTTTCTATTACAAGACTTTAACATATTGTTTATTTCTATAGAACATATCGCTTATTATCAAAGCAATTTCTATGCCAACTTTTAAACAAAGTTATACCCTTTGAAAATACTATCTTACAGCGTTTATAATTCAATTTAATCATTTAAACCCAATAAAAAAAAGTCAATTATTAGACGTTTTTTTTACTGATTTAATCTATAATTATTGATATTACATACATACATAAAAAAGTGTCAAAAAACAGACACCGTCTTTTTATCGACACTTTTCTAACATATACTATATAATTTTCCACAACACTGCTAAAAATATACATTTATTAATTATTAATTTTTTAGTTTTTTAGTTTTTGTACTCCATTAGAATCAACTATGTAATTGTCTTTATATAATAAATCAGATATTTTTACTAAGCTATATCCATCTTTTTTAAGTCTATTTATTATGGTGTCCAAATAGTTATCTACATCATTTATATTAGCATGAAATAAAACTATTGAACCAGGCTGAGCTTCTTTTATTACTTTTTCAATTACATGATTTGGACCAAGCTCTTTCCAATCTATCGAATCTACATCCCACTTAATTACTTTATAACCTAAATCCCCACAAATGTCCATAGCTTTATTGTTTACGTCTCCAAAAGGTGGTCTAAATAGATTAGTCTTTTTACCTGTTATGCTAAATATTTTTTCCGATGTAGTTTCTATTTCTTCTTTTATATCCTCTTTTGATATCTCTTTTAAATTAGCATGTGTATTTGAATGATTTCCAATCTCATGTCCTTTTTCATCTATAGCTTTAACAATTTCTTTGTTATCATCCACCCAACTACCAACTAGAAAAAAAGTAGCTTTTATGTTATGTTTATCCAAAATTTTAAGAATATCATCCATGTTATCAGTTCCCCAAGCAACATCAAAACTCAGAGCTATCTTTTTCTCATTTGTATCAACTCTATATATAGGCATTTTTGAGTTATCAGATTTAGAGCACACATATTTTATTCCATAAACAAGAGCAAATATTAGTACCAATAATAATGAAAAAAATAAAACACTATATATTAAAGCTTTAGTTCTCTTAACTTCTCTTTTCATACTGTTCCCCCTTTTAAATAAATTCTTCTATATTTAAAATTTATTTTTTTTTAGCTCAAAAAAGTACTGTAATATTTAATTTATAGGACAACAAATAAAAAAATAAACTCTATATTAGGCCAATTAAATCCTTTAAAATACTACTTTTTTTAATTTTTTTATATTTTTTACATTTTTACCTTTATTTTTCTGTATATATTATTTTTATTTTGGAGAAATTAGTATTAACATCACATAAATAAAAGTGTTGTTAGACATCATAAACTAATTATTTAAGGAGGAAATTTACTATGTCAAATTCAAACAGAACAGTAGTGCCAGAAGCAAAAGCAGCTTTAAATCAAATGAAATTAGAAATAGCTAACGAAATAGGTTTATCTAACTATGAAAACATAGACAAAGGTAACTTAACAGCTAGAGAAAATGGATATGTTGGTGGATACATGACTAAGAAATTAGTTGAAATGGCTGAAAGACAAATGGCTGGAAAATAGATAGTAAATTTTGACACCTGGGTATCAACAGGGCTGCCGATTGGTAGCCCTGTTTTCTTGTCTTCATTTATAAAATTAATTTTATCTAATTTGTTAAAGATTAATGATACTATACAAATTATTCTTTTAATTTTGTATAAATTAGTTTAATATATTATATATAGAAATAGTTTGACGGAGGATGATATTTATGTTTGAAAACTCATCTGAAGAATTAGCTTATCACAAACTTTTAATTTTGTATATATTGGAAAAAATTAAAATGGATTTAACTAATTCTCAAATAACTCAAGTAGTATTAGAGACTGAAATGATGAATTACTTTTCATTACAACAGCTTTTATCTCAGCTTATGGAATCTAAGTTTTTGACTACATATAAAGACTCTGACAGAGAATATTATGCTCTTACTCAAAGAGGTGTAGAAAGTCTAGAATACTTTTTTAATCGAATACCTACTAGTGTTACTGAAAAAATAGACAAGTATATAGATTCTAATAAAGAAAATTTACTAGCAGATACTCAAGTAAAATCTAGCTTCGTAAAACAAAGTGATAATGAATTTATTGTCAATCTTAGAGTCATAGAAAATCAATCTAACTTAATAGATTTAAATCTAAATGTTTCATCAGAGAAACAAGCAAAACTTATTTGTAACAATTGGAAAAACAATGCATCTTATATGTATGCTGAAGTTATCGACTTACTTATAAGAGACATACATTAAGGCCTACAAACAAACTATAGTTGTAGGCTCTTTTCCTACCTTGATTACTTTTATTAATTTATTATTTGCAGTTTCATATACTTTAACTGAGTTTTCTTGAGTATCTGATACAAATAATAACTTTTCATCTTTAGATATTTCTAATCCCTGAGGAATTCCATCTATTTCAATATTTCCAATATATTTACTTGTTGTATAATCCAAAATTCTTACATTATTATAACCCAAGTCAGCAACATAAACTTTTTTCCCACTATAATTAAACCTTATTTCTACTGGCAATAAGAATTCATATAATACCTTTTTTATATCCATACTTACTTCATCAACTATTACAAGCTTTCCATCAAGTGTTGATATATACATTTCTTTCTTTTGTTTATCAAGTGCTATATGCCATGCTCTAAAGTCCATATTGATTTTCTTTTGTATACTTTTATTTATTGTGTCTATACATACTATCGAATTTATACATGGTACATATAACTTTTTACTCTCTCTGTCAAAATCAAATCCATGTGGCATATTATCAACACCAATGATTCCTATTGGATTTAATGTATTTTTATCCAACACATATATGCTATTTGAATCTTCATTTGCTACAAATAGCTCATTATCACTAAGCATAACTTGACTAAGACTTCCTCCTATAGAAACAGTATCAATTATTTTATCATTACTTAAGTCTAAAACATATAGTATTCCATTGCTCGAACTAGGTATGTATATCAAATTTTTTTCCTTTTCTATGCAAAAATGATGTGGATATATATTATCCTCTAATACTATTTCTTTTTCTAGTTCAAGTGTAGAATAATCAACTATACTAATGCTCTTTGATAGGTAGTTAGAAATATAGATTTTCACATAACCCCTCCTCTCTACAATACATATACTACAATAATATATTATTTTATTAGCTTGTATTATGCTTTATAGTTGCATTATTATACATATATTTGGTATTATTATTGATGTTGACACAATGAAATAATAATTAATGGAGGTCTTTTTTATGAAGGTTACTTTTAACCCAAGTGGTGTTTGTTGTAGAGAGATGTTTTTTGAAGTTGATGAAAATAATGTGATTGTTGATGCTGAGTTTATAGGCGGATGTAATGGAAATTTATTAGGGCTTAAGAGTTTAATAATTGGTCAAAATGCTCTTGAAATTGCTGATAAATTAAATGGTATTGATTGTGGAGGTAAGGGTACTTCTTGCCCAGACCAATTATCTAAAGCTATTCGTCAATCTATATAGATATTACTAATATATAGTGATACGCTAATCTAAAAACTGATTTCATTAAAAAAGGAGTTGTCTATTATTTTAGCCAACTCCTCTTTATATATCTTTTATTTATATCCATATATTTATATCCATATATTTATATCTATGTATTTATTTTATAAGATTATAATTTCTTTACCAAAGTTCTAACTGTGCCTATCATATATAAAGAACCTGCACTTATTATAATATCATCTTTGTTTGATGTTTCCAATGTATAATTAACTGCATCTTCTATTTCATGCTTTGATGTTACATCACTTACATATTTTAATATTTTTTCTTTTAATATATCTGAATTTATAGCTCTTGGATTATTAGGAGTTGTTGTCACTACTTTGCTAAATTTAGGCATTAGTATGTCCAAGACACCATCAATATCTTTATCTTCCAACATGCCTATTAATAAAGTTAGTTTTTTGTCTTTAAAATGTTTATCAAGTGCTTTTGCTAAAGATTTTGCTCCATCTTCGTTATGTGCTCCATCTATTATAAATATTGGACTTTCTTTTATCTTTTCTATTCTTCCTGGCCATTTAGTAGTTATAAGACCTTTTCTTATAGATTCTTCACTTATATTATCTAATTTTTTTATATCTTTTAGATATTTTAGTACACTCATTGCCAATATAGAATTATTTATTTGATGTTCACCTATCAACATTATTTCAAGATTCTTATAAGTTTCTCCCATTATATTACAGTCATATATTTGAGAGTTTATGTTTGATTTTTTTATATTTATATCATCAAAATTAACTTCTATGTATTTTGCATTTTTTTCTTTGCAAACTGACTTTATAACATCCTTTGCTTCATCAGTCTGGTCATATACAAGTACTATTCCATTTTCCTTTATTATACCAGCTTTTTCATATGCTATTTTTTCTATTGTATCTCCAAGTATTCCTGTATGGTCTAAACTTATAGATGTTATTACACTTACAAGTGATTTTGTTATTATATTTGTAGCATCATATCTTCCACCTAATCCAACTTCTAAAGCTACAAAATCTACTTTCTGCTCGGAATAGTAATAAAATGCCATTGCAGTAACCACTTCAAATTCAGTTGGATATGCATAACCTTGGCTTACCATGACTTCTATCTTTTCTTTTATTAAACCAATTATTCTAGCAACATCTTCTTGTGGTATATTCTCTCCATTTACTCTTATACGCTCAGTAAAAGTTTCTAGATATGGAGATGTGTATAAGCCGACCTTATATCCACTTTCTCTTAATATATTAGAAATAAAAGAACACACTGAACCTTTTCCATTAGTTCCAGCTACATGTATTATATTTAAAGTTTCTTGTGGATTTCCCAACAGTTCTAATAATTTTCCAATATTCTCTAACCCTAATCTTATACCAAACTTATTGGTTTGTGATATATATTCTAATGCTTCTTCATATTTCATTATCTAATTCCCCCTGTATTGGCATTTTATTTTATGTTATCTAATTATAGTATATTTTTAACTTTTAATCTACTGACAAAGAATACATATAATCTAACACCTTCTACATTAAATTTAGTTAATAAATTTTTATTTATTTTTTGTATTTTTATATCTTTCTACTAATTCAGTTAATGTATATATTGAAACTAAGTCATATTTTGATATATCCATATAATTAAATTTCAAATCAAATCTTTTCTCTAATTTTTCTAATAGATTAAAACAATTATCATAAACTAATCCTATCTCTTTATTAAAAAGACTACATTGAAATAATTTTTCATTCTCAGCTTCAGTATTTAAACACTCTCTAATAACATCCGCAACTTCCATAAGCAGAGCATTTTCCTTATCATATAAATCCACTTTAAAATCTGGAATCCTACTATACTTATCTAAATCACGACTACTCCAACAATTTTTGGTTGCTAGAGACTCAAGTTTTTTATTTAACGCAGATACTGTTATGTTTGGTTCTTCTGACAATATTTTAGCTATTTTCCCAGTAAATTTTGCAGCTACATAACTATTACATTTTGGTGGCAATCTGAAAGAATTATTTATATCACAACTTATATATGAATTACTATCCATAACACATTGAACATCATATTTTTTATTGTACCAAAAAGAATTCTCTATATCTAAAGTAGAAGCCCTTACACCTATAACATTGTTAAACATAGCTGGATAACTCAAGTCAAAGTTATTGGCTAAGGAACATACTATTATCTTTCCTTTTCTAAACAATTCATAGCAAACTTCAAATAAACCTTTAACACTTTCTACACCTATAACTGATAAACTTAAGTTAATCAGTCTTATATTAGTATCCAAAAGGTATTTTAATGCCTCTTCAAGAACCTTTATATTTGCAATACTATCTTTACCTAAAACTTTTATCACAAATAGTTCTACATCTTCATACTCCTTTTTTATTATTGATGCACAAGCAGTTCCATGACCATCCTCATCATCAAATTTGTCTGATATAAAGATATAGTCATGCATACATTCAAAAGCAATTCCTCCAACTAAGTTATCTTTTAAGTAATCATGTTCTTTATCTATTCCTGTATCTAATACTGCAACCTTAACTTTATTATTCATATCACATATATTCTCCATTACTAAAAGTTTTTAATATATCTACATTAATAGTTCATCTTAAACTTTAATTTATGTGGCACAATTTATCTTTTAAATGCTATATTTGTTGCTAAAAACGTAAAATAAGTACACTATATACTTAATTCATCTTAATTATATCAATTATTGTCATTAAATTGTTAAATATTACGATAAAATTTTTAGATTTATATCACATTTTAGAATTATTTGTAAAAAGGGGACTGTCTTTTTTATTAGACAATCCCCTTGTATATTTTATTATTTATTATTCACAATTAATTATGTTTCATATTTTGTAATTTAAATGTTATATATCTTAATTCTATTTATCTAGGGGAATAATTATCTTTATATGTTGTACAACCCATTTAAGCACTATTCTAAAAATTAATATCCGTAAGTAATATTAAAAAACTATATTTTGTTAGTATCTAAAAAATCCAATCAAATAAAATTTCTCTTGCATGTTAAATAATACCATATATCTATACATTATATCATATTTCAATAAATAAATTGCATAAAAGGAAATCTTTTAATAGAATTAAACTATTTATAAAATCATTACCATAAGTTCTACAGACTATAAGTGAATTTTTTGATACTTACAGGCTACCATCTTAATCATTGATATAACTAGCTAAAATAGCTATAATAAAATGAAACAATTATTTATAGAATTTTATAAATATTCATTATTTTTAAGGGGTGATTGTATTTGAAAAAAGACATATCAAAAAGAGAAATCTTAAAGGAAAGCTTTCTAGCATCAATCCCAATATTTCTAGGATATATTCCCTTAGGACTTATTTGTGGTATTATGCTTCAAAAATCAGGTCTACCAGCCTTCTATATATTGTTTATGTCATTTATAGTATTTGCTGGTAGCTCACAATTTGTAGCTGCTTCTATGCTCGCTTCAAACGGAAGTATTACTTCAATAATTTTAACTACATTTATATTGAATCTTCGCAACTTCCTAATGAGTTCTAACTTACATATGCACATAAAAAATAAGAACATGAAATTTTTAATGTATTTTTGTCATGGTGTTACAGATGAAACATTTGCTATAAACTTAGAAAAATATACTTATGGAAATTGGACTGATACACATGCTTTATACTTAAATAACCTTTGTATAATAGTATGGGCTGTAAGTTGATTTTTGGGTGCATTTCTTGGAGAGATTGTTCATATAAGCGATTCTGTTGCTGGCTTTCTGCTGACAGCTATGTTCATTACTCTAATAGTTAATCAAATTAAAAATAAAATATATGTACTTGTTTCTATACTTTCTATATTATTATCAGTAGTTTTATATACTTTCTTTAAGAATAGTTTAGTTATTATAATAGCATCTATTTTATCTGCTTTATTTGGTTTTTATATTCAAAAATTAACACATAGAAAGGAAGGCAACTATGAATAATAACTACATAATTATAGTTATCTTAGGCATGGCAATTGTTACTTATATTCCAAGAATTTTACCTATGATAATATTCTCAAAAAATGATATGCCTGAATCTATTAAAGATATCATGAAATTTATACCTATTGCTATACTTAGTTCACTAATAGCAAAAGATATTTTCTTTAATGGAGATAATCTATACCTTTCATTTACTAATCCTAAGATTATTTCAGGCATAATAGTACTATTAGTAGCTTATAAATTTAAATCTATTGCAGTATCAATAGCTGTAGGTGCAATATCCATATTTTTATTTGGAATTATATTATAATACTATATACAACATATGATATAGTACAAAATATAAAATATACTATATTGAGGTTAATATTTAAAAATTAAATTAATACAGATTATAATTGGGATACCTTACATATAAAACAATATTGATAACTACTAAATTACCACTTTACATAATAGAAACTGTCTTAATATAGAAAATTTCTTCTACATTAAGACAGCTTTGAATCAATAGCTTTGTGATGACATTAAATATTTTTTACTATATTTCTTTACCTTTTTCAAAATTAATACATTATATCACATAACAAGCTTGTTAAAGTTGCTTTTAAATCTTTAAGTCTGTACTTACTAATAGGTATAAATTTTTCATTAATAGTAATCATATTGTCACCAATATCTTCTATTCTTCTCAAGTTAACAATGAAACTTGTATGACATCTAAAAAAGCCATTTTCACACAATAACTTTTCCGCTTGTTTCATACTCATATTAGCTTTATAATCTCTACCTGATGTATGTACAACTAAATCTCTCTTTACAGTTTCAACATACAAAATAGAATCTATCAGTATTCTGTTAAATCCTTTTTTATTGTACAAAACTATATAACGCTCCTTCTTTCTTTGAAGGTTGTCAATACAAAGATTTACACCCATTGCGAAATTACTATACTCTATAGGTTTTACTAAATACCTATAAGCACGAACTTCATAACCTTGTGGGGCATACTCTGAAAAAGCTGTCGTAAATATAATCTCTACCTTTTCATCAAATTTTCTTATTTTTTTAGCCACCTCGATTCCATTAATATCTTTCATTTGGATATCCAAAAATATAATGTCAATTTTTTCTGGGTATTTGGAGAGTAAATCTTCTCCACAGGAAAATTCCAATATTTGATAATTTAGACACCTTTCAGACAACAGTTTTTCTGCAAACTCTTTTAGTATGCTTCTTTGTATTTTCTCGTCATCACATATAACTACCCTAAACATAATATCACCTCCAAATCTAAAATATCATTTAGTTTACTTTATTTCAATTTACAAACTGTATCTAACTAGCTTTATATTTAAATTTTGATATAAATTTAAATTGTCGATTAAATTACTCATAACAATTATTTTTGATATATAAACTTATTTTTTGACATATTTATCTTTTTTTTTAACTATACAACATAAAAAATATAGGAAAACAAACGCAACATGTATTTATTATCCTATATTAAATATTATAATATATCAATTTTTTATTGATTATAAAGTTCAAAAATATAAAATTAATACAGTCATAATAAGATAAAAATATCACATATCTCTAAAAAATTATAACATCATATTTATCTACATAGAAAGAAAAACATACAAAGAATACATATTTAGTACTCTTTGTATGTTTTTATCCCACACATTTATTTTACTTTAGTTTTTAAATTTGCTAATCTTTCCTCAACAGATTTAATCATTTCTTCAAATTTTTCTTTTTTAGCTTTTTCTTCTTCTATTAAGCTTTCAGGAGCTTTTGCTAAGAATCCTTGATTTGCAAGTTTTCCATTAACTCTCTTTATCTCTCCCTCTAACTTTTTCATTTCTTTAGATAGCCTTTCAATTTCTTTTTCAAAGTCAACTAATTCATTAAGAGGTATGAATATTTCAACACCATCAATAACTACACCAACTGCATCTTCTGGTACATTTGATTTGTCTTTTGCTATCTCAACAGTTGAAGCAGATGCTAAAGTTATAAAATAATCCTTACCAAGTTCAATAGTTTCTATCTTATCTTCACTTGGTACTATTATTAATTTAGCCTTCTTAGAAGGTGGTACATTCATTTCTGCTCTCACATTTCTTATACTTCTTATACCTTCCATTAATAAACTCATCATTTCTTCTTCATCAACCATATTATCTTCTTCATTATATTTTGGCCATTCAGATACTATTATACAACCTTCAACAGTAGGAAGATGAGTGTATATTTCCTCTGTTATAAATGGCATATATGGATGTAGTAATTTTAATATTTTTTCAAGTACATAAGTTAATGTATATAAAGCAGCAGACTTAGCATCTGTATCGTCTCCATATAATCTAGGTTTTACCATTTCAATATACCAGTCACAGTATTCTGACCAAGTAAAATCATATATCTTTTGTAATGCTATCCCTAAATCAAATTTATCCATATTATTAGTAGCTTCTTTTACAATATTATTGGCTCTTGATATTATCCATTTGTCAGCTAGAGTTAAATTATCTTTTACATTTTCTCTATTTATATTCTTAATTATCTCCTCATCAATATTCATAAATACAAATCTTGATGCATTCCACAATTTATTAGCAAAGTTTCTAGCAAATTCTACTCTTTCCATATAGAATCTCATATCATTTCCTGGGGAATTTCCAGTTGTTAATGTAAATCTTAGTGCATCAGCTCCATATTGCTCGATTATTTCTAATGGGTCGATACCATTTCCTAAAGATTTACTCATTTTTCTACCTTGAGAGTCTCTTACTAAGCCATGAACTAGTACATGGTCAAATGGCTTTTCATTCATACAGAACATACCTGCAAATGCCATTCTAACTACCCAGAAGAATATTATATCGTATCCTGTAACAAGTACACTTGTTGGATAATAATAATCTAATGCATCTGTCTTATTTGGCCATCCTAGGGTAGAGAAAGGCCATAATGCAGAACTAAACCAAGTATCTAGTGCGTCTTCATCTTGTTTAAAATGAGTGCTTTCACATTTAGGACATTTATCTGGCATCTTTTTAGCAACTACTATTTCTCCACACTCTTGACAATAGTAAGCTGGTATTTGATGACCCCACCATAATTGTCTTGATATACACCAATCTCTTATATTTTCTAACCATTGTAAATAAGTTTTATCAAATTTATCTGGAACAAATTCTAATTCTCCTTTTTTAAGAATATCTATAGCTGGTTTTGCAAGTTCTTCCATCTTAACAAACCATTGCTCTGATAATCTAGGCTCAATTACTGTATGGCATCTATAACAAGTTCCTACATTGTGATTATGCTCTTTTATCTTGATTAGATACCCTTGTTCTTTTAAGTCTGCTATGATGGCTTTTCTACACTCAAATCTATCCATACCTTCATATTTTCCACAAACTTCGTTCATAGTTCCATCTTCATTCATTGTATTTAATTGCTCAAGATTATGTCTTAAACCTACTTCAAAATCGTTAGGGTCATGAGCTGGAGTCATCTTAACAGCACCAGTTCCAAACTCTAAATCTACATAACTATCTGCAACTATTGGAAGTTCTCTTCCTACTAATGGAAGTATTGCTGTTTTTCCTATTAAGTGTTTGTATCTATCATCTTCTGGATTTACAGCTATACCAGTATCCCCTATCATTGTTTCAGGTCTAGTAGTAGCTATTTCCAAGAAGTCTTCACTATCTTTTAATGGATATTTTATATGATAAAAGTTTCCATCCTGCTCTTCATGCTCAACTTCTGCATCTGATAAAGTAGTTTTACAGTCTGGACACCAGTTTATTATTCTATTCCCTCTATATATATGTCCTTTTTCATATAGGTTTACAAAGAACTCTATAACTGCTTCATTACAACCTTCATCCATAGTAAATCTTTCTTTATCCCAATCACAAGAATCTCCTAATTGTTTAAGCTGATTAACTATTTTTCCTCCAAATTCGTCTCTCCATGCCCAAGCTCTCTTCAAAAATTCTTCTCTTCCTATTTCGTATTTAGTCTTACCTTCTTCTTTTTTTATTCTTTCAACAACTTTAACTTCAGTTGCTATAGAAGCATGGTCAGTTCCTGGAAGCCAAAAAGCTTCATATCCATCCATACGTTTCCATCTAATAAGTATATCTTGAAGAGTATGGTCAAGAGCATGTCCCATGTGCAATTGACCTGTTATATTTGGAGGCGGCATCATTATTGTAAATGGTTTTTTATCTGGGTTTGGTTTAGATTTAAAATACCCTTCATCCATCCATTTTTTATATAGCCTAGCCTCAAAATCTTTAGGATTATAAGTTTTTGATAAGTTCGTATTTTCCATTGTATTGCCTCCTATATTTTTATAAATAAATTTTTTAAATATTTTTGGGAATAAAAAAGAGCCTTTCATCCTCTTTTAAAAGGACGAAAAGCTCGCGTTACCACCTTAATTCCAAAGATTAAAAATTCATCAACACATAATTAAATTAATAGTTAATGACAATCTTAATAACTTTGACTCTCAAAGAATTTAACGATTCTAACCGTCTAAACTTACTAATAGTTCAGTTTAGAAACTCCAAAGCTACATTCAGCAAACCTTATACTTAGAAAATCTTACAGCCAGTGAATTTTCCTCTCTTTTAGTAGTATTTACTTACTCCTCTTCTTCTTAGTCTTTAATATTATATATTATTATATACAAATATTATTCTCTTTGTCAATTATTTTTATTTTATTTTTTCTGAATTTTCCCAATTATCATTTTTTATATTCTATGCTAATTATTATAATCTATACTATTTTTTAAATTATTTTGTCTTACATAGTCAATAATTATTCTATTACTTTATTGACATTTTTACTACTATTTTATCAATTTTATGTTAGTTTCACTTTATATGCTATTTTCCTATATGACATTTTAACTATAATATTTTAAATGTAATTAAGTTATGTATTATATTTTATAAATGCTTTATTTTATATTTTTTAAAGTTCACTATAGGTTTTCTTGCCAGAAGTTTTTAGGCATAACATTCTCTGTAATTGGCAATATAGTATATCCTCTCTCTTTTAAAATTCTTATCATATTATTTAAAGCATTTACACTTTGTTCTTTTTCATGAATTAATACTACTAATTCATCTCTTTTTCTTCCATAATATAAAATATTACTAACTATTTGACTTGTGGACGATTTCCAGTCTTGTGTATCTAAATTCCAATCCCAAATTAGGTAATTATTTGCCATAAGCTTATCGTATGAACCTTCTGGCATATATGGCTTACTTCCATATGGTAGTCTTATTAACTTTGAGCTTTGACCAGTTATATCCTGTAGCGTTTTATTACATGTGTCAAATTCTCCAACTGTTACTTCTGGACTCTTATACAACTTATGTATATCATGACTTACACTATGAAATCCTATCGAATTTTGTTCTTCTAAGACTCTCTTCACCTCTTCTTTGTGGTTTTTCATATTTTGATTAAGCATGAAAAATGTCGCTTTGACATCATTTTCTTTTAAAATATCGAGCAATGCATTTGTATATTTTGATGGTCCATCATCTATTGTTATGTATGCAACTTTTTCAGATGTAGCTCCTGGTCCTTTCCTCTCTTCTTGAGATGTTTTATATATAATTTCTCCTAAAGTGTTATTTTGAGAAAGTAATTCTAATGTAGTTTTATCTTTTGTATTGAGATTTTCAACTGGAACATTGTTAATTTTTTCTTCTAATAATGTCCCAGTTAAAATTAAAACAGCTACAAGAAATACACGTATAATTACATGAAAAACAGTTTTATTATCTTTAATTTTCATCCCCCATATCTCCCTTTTTATAAAAACATAAACTCAAACTAAAAAAATTATTTTTTATATTTATTGTCCTTCTTATTACTTTTTATGTCTCTGCTAAATATTTTCTTTACTTGTTCTTCTTCTTTTTCTCCCAATGATTCTACTCTCTTTATTCCCATAGAAGTTAAAAATTGTAGAACATTTAAATTATCAAATGGTGTTTCCATATTTGTACTTTCACTGTATTCATCAACATTCTTAGTACCTTCTTCTACACTTAAAATACGCTTAGGACCTCCCACACAACCTCCTACGCAGCCCATTCCTTCTATGAAAGTAGCCTCTATCTCTTTATTTAAAACTTTCTTCAGACCATCCATACATTCTTTTGTTCCTTCAAATGCTTTTTCTTTAAACTTTATGTTTTTATCAATTCTTCTAACTGATAATTTGACTGCTTTACTTACACCCCCTGTTCTAGCATAAACTCTACCTGAAAGAGATGCTTCTACTCTATTACTTTCATCCATTACTGCTGGATTTAGTTCTAATGCATCAAATATTTCCTGTAATTCTTTAAACGTAAGTACAAAATCAACTGCATCCTTTATATCTTCCAACATTGCTTCTTTCTTCTTTGCCATACAAGGGCCTATAAATACAACTTTAGCCTCTGGATTTAAAATCTTTACAGCTCTACCACAAGCAATCATAGGTGACACAGATGGTGATACCTTATCTAATATTTGAGGAAAACTATTTTGTATTAAGCTAACCCAAATAGGGCAACAGCAACTAGTTATAAAGCATCCTTCTTCGTCCTTTTTCATATGCTCATAATAGTCATATGCTTCTTTTGCAGTAAGCATATCTGCTGCTAAAGCAACTTCTATCATATCTTCAAATCCTATCTTTTTTAATGCAGTTCTTAACTTACCAGGACTTACATCTTTTCCAAATTGACCTACAAAAGCTGGTGCGACTATTGCATATACGGGACTCTTTATATCTTTTAATAGCTTTATCATTGGTATGAATTCAATCTTATCTGATATCGCACCTAATTTACATCTTGACACACAATCACCACAGGCACTACATGTATCTTCCTCATTACAATTAATATGCTTATTTCTTATATTGCATGACTCATCTTCTTTATTATTTTCATCACAATATTTACAAGCATCTGATATTATAGATATTATTGGTCTTTTTACTTCATCCAAATTTACAGCTTCGTGCAATGCATCTTTTAGGTTTTTATCTGTATCTCCTGTTACATCCAATCCCATAGTTACCCTGATTAAATTCACCATAGTATCTTTGTCAAATTGATTATCAAAATGACTATCTAAATTTTCGTTTAACTCTTCACTTAAAATTTTTTCAGGCAAGTTTTCAATATCTTCTGTATCCTCATTCCATACTGCCTTTACAAGTTCTCCAAAAAGCTTCATTTTGTATCTTTCTAATATTTTAGAATTATCATTTATAGTATTCATAAAAAATAGTACCTCCGTAAATTAAACTTATATATGTTTAATATTTACAAAGATACTATTTTTTATTTATTATTTATTGACTATTATTGATATGACTTATTTAATTTTTTCAATAATTCTATTTCAAGCATTATTTTCATTAAATGATAGTTAAACACTGGACTTTTTTCTTCATCTACATTCCAATCCAGTTCATCCACACCATATGTTTTCTTAAGGTATTTATATGTATGCTCTTTTAAATAGAGTTTATTTTCTAGTAACTCTATAGATTGCATGTGAAAGTGGATTTCTCTACATATCCTTAAGGCATTTTCTATTTTTTCTATATTGGTTTCACTTAAACTATAGTCTAGCTCGTCGATAAGTTTTGAATATATTTCTTCCAATTTTTCTACTTCTTCTTCAAATTTTTCTACATCTAGATTTTCTTTTCTAAGTATTTTTTCTTCAATAAGCAACATTGAAAGTTCTTCTATTTTTTTAAACTCATCTATAACACTATTTAGGTAGTTTGGTCTAGCAACATAATAATTAACGAGTACACCAAATAAAACTCCTACAGATGTATCTAATACCCTGTGTAAAGAATAGTATACGGGGTCATTGTTTCCTACACCTAGATGTATGGCTAGAAAAGTGACACAGGCAACAACTACTGACTTTATTTTAAACAGATTACATAGATATATTGAACACATTACACCAAGACCACATAAAAATGGGTCTCCTGCTTTGGTGATAGCAAATAAAAATCCTATTATACCACCCAAAATAGTACCTTCTACTCTATTGATTCCTGTCTTTAAAGAACCTTTCACTGTGTCCTGAACAGAAATTATACATGCTACTAGAGAATAAAACATATTCTCAACTAAATAATTACCAAGAAGCATACATAAAGTTACACTAATTCCTGTCTTTATAGTCCTCATACCCATCTTTTGAAGTTTCAAATTTCCACCTCCTAAAAGCACCTTATATAAAATACGCATCCTCATATTTAATATGTTCCTAGTATATCACAATTTTTTAAATTTACCCATTAATCGCATTTTTTTAACAATTGCTTTTTAATTTAGACAATAAAAAAACTGCTATAAAGCAGTTTTTTATCCTATCTCTACCATTTTACCTTCAATTGCAAAGATTATTTTTTCACATACATTTGTTATATGGTCTCCAATTCGTTCAAGGTATCTTCCTATAAGTAAAAGTTTTACACCTTGATCTATTGTATTTGAATTTTCATGCATTATTTTTAAACAATCAATTTGTACTTGCTCATATAAATCATCTACAATGTCATCTTTACTCCCAACATTATAAGCTATACTTGCATCAAATGATATTAAAGCCTCTCTAGTTTGAGACATCATATTCTTACATTCCTTTGCCATTTTAGGTATATCTATCAACTCTTTTATATAAGCTTCTCCACCTATTTTCAACATTTCTCTAGCTATATTCGCTGCATAATCTCCAATTCGTTCTAATTCTATTGATATGTTTCCCAAAGAATAAATAAATCTTAAGTCTCTCGCCATTGGTTGTTTTAGCACTATTAATTCTATACTTTTATCTCTTATTTCTTCTCTCAATTTATTTATTTCTTCATCATCATCCACTACTTTTCTTGCACCCTCTAAATCTTTTTCTATCATACAAGTTACAGACTTTTCTATTGCCTCTTCACATTTTTCCATCATAAGTACTGTCTGCTCTTTTAAAGTATCAATACTTATATCTAAACTATTATTGACCATTGTCTAACTCCTTTATAGTTATATATTTTAACCGAATCTACCTGTTATATAGTCTTCTGTTCTTTTATCCACAGGAGTAGTAAACATAGTTTTTGTATCACTAAATTCTATAACCTCTCCATTTAGGAAAAAAGCTGTTTCATCTGATATACGAGCAGCTTGTTGCATATTATGTGTAACTATGACTATTGTATAGTCTTTTTTCAAATCTTCTATAAGTTCTTCTACTTTTAATGTTGAAATTGGGTCTAAAGCAGATGTAGGTTCATCCATAAGTATAACTTCTGGTCTCATAGCAATTGCTCTCGCTATACATATACGTTGTTGTTGTCCTCCAGATAATCCTAATGCAGATGATTTAAGCCTATCTTTAACTTCCTCCCAAATAGCTGCTCCCTTCAAACTTTCTTCTACTATCTTGTCTAGTTGCTTTTTATCTCTTAACCCATGCGTACGAGGTCCATATGCAACATTATCATATATACTCATAGGAAATGGATTGGGTTTTTGAAATACCATTCCTACTTTTGTACGAAGGTTTATAACATCATCTGAAGTATAGATATCTTCTCCATCAACGGAAATAGTCCCTGTAATTGTTACATTTTCTATTAGGTCATTCATTCTATTTAATGTTCTTATAAAAGTAGATTTTCCACATCCAGATGGACCTATTAAGGCAGTAACTTTATTTTCTTTTATATCCATATTTATTTTATTTAGAGCTTGTTTGTCACCATAAAATAAATCCAAATCTTTTACACTCATTTTTATTTTATTGATTAATTCCATCATTCACACCTCTTAAATTTAATAATTAGCCTTATTTAACTTCTTAGCAACAAATCTTGCTAACATATTTAATACTAATACAATTACTATTAAAACAATACCTATACTAGCTGCTGTTGCTATGTCTCCACTCTCTTTAGTTAATAAGTATGAGTGTACAGTTAGTGTTCTTGCACTATCAAATATTCCTCCTGGCATCTTAGCTACAGTACCTGCTGTAAGTAGTATAGCAGCTGATTCTCCAATTATACGACCAACTGACAATATTACTCCTGACAAAATTCCTGGTACTGCACTTGGAAGTACTACTTTATATAAAGTTTGAAATTTAGTAGCTCCTAATGCTAGAGATGATTCCCTATATGATTGAGGAACTGTCTTTAAAGCTTCTTCTGTTGTACGAATTATTACTGGTAATATTATTATTGCAACTGTAAGTGACCCTGCAACTATTGAATATCCCATTTTTAAGGTAACTACAAAGAAAATTCCTCCAAATAATCCATAAACTATAGATGGTATTCCTGACAAACTTTCAGTGGCAAACCTTATAGCTGTAACTGCTTTTCCTTTTTTAGCATATTCTTGTAAATATATAGCTGCTAAGATTCCTATTGGTGTTGCTACAATTATAGAAACCAATACAGTATATAATGTTGTAATTATCATTGGGAATATACCACCATCACCTGATGCTGAATAATTACTAAATAAGAAGTTAAAATTCATATTTCCGATTCCCTTTATAAATATAAATCCTACTATAACTACTAGTGATACTATTGTAAATAATGCTGATAGATATACTAATAATTTCAATATATTCTCTCTGAACTTTCTCATCTTAATTTACCGCCTTATTTGAAAGTTTATTTAAAACTAAGTTTAAAATTAATATAAATGTAAACAATACTACTCCAGTTGCAAATAACATTTCTTGATGTGTCCCAAATGCATATCCCATTTCAAGTGCTATATTAGTTGTAAGTGGTCTTACACTATCTGTTATAGAAGTTGGCATAACTGGTGAATTTCCTGCAACAAGTATTACTGCCATTGTCTCTCCTAAAGCTCTTCCTACGCCTAGTACTACTGCTGCTAATACTCCAGACTTTGCAGCTGGTAATACAACTTTAAATATTGTTTCTATTTTTGATGCACCAAGTGCTAATGAACCCTCTTTATATGCTTTTGGTACTGCTCTTATAGCTGTTTCTGATACAGATATTATTGTTGGAAGCATCATTACTGCTAATACTATTATTATTGCTAATAAACTCTGTCCTTTTGGAAGATTAAATATACTTTGTATCATTGGAACTATTACTGCAAGGCCAAACACCCCATATAGTACTGAAGGTATACCTGCCAGAAGTTCAACTGCTGGTGACATTATTTTTGCTAATCTTTTAGGTGCTACTTCTGCTATAAATATAGATGTTAATATTCCAATTGGTACTCCTATTACAAGTGCACCAATTGTAGCAACTATTGATGCTGCTATCATAGATGATATTCCAAACTTATTAGCTGAAGGAACCCAATCCGCACCTGTTAAAAAATCTATAAATGAGTATCCCTCAAATATAAAAGGTCTTAACCCTTTATAAAATACAAATCCTATTATCAAAAGTAAACTTGCGACTGCTACTAAAGCACTTAATAGAAATATATTTTTTGCTACTTTTTCAACTATATATTTAGTCTTATTTCCATTATTGTCATTTTTTTCTAAACCTACTAACCTAGATTTTACTATCATAATATCCTCCCATTTAAAATATACCTATTTATTTTCGTTCTGTATTTAAAATTTAAATTTTTATAAGTTCGTCATTATTAAATTTTCTATATTTTTATTCTACTTTTTTTAAGTTAAATCTATATTAGGTTTAAGTTAAACAAGTGTAAAATTATATTCACTTTTTTAACATTAATTTTACTTTTTGGACTATATTTGACATTTACTTTACAATTTAACTATATTTGGCAACAATAAAATAGCAGATATAAGTAATAATACGTACTACACGTAATTTATTATTTATATCTGCTATTAAAATTTGTTAACTAGATTTAACCTTTTATAATCTATATATTTATTATTCCTTATTAAAGTAATACCCTGCTCCTCTTATTGTTATGATTTTTTGAGGATTTTTGTAATCTTTCTCTATTTTCTTTCTCAGTCCGTTCACTGCAACTACTACACTATAATTATCCTCTAGATAATCATTTAACCATACATGTTCATATATCTCTTTGGTAGTTAAGGTCTTTTCTGGATTCTCTATAAAATAGTTCAACAACTTATTTTCTGTTGGAGTTAATTTTATTATTTTATCTTCTAATTTTATTACTCCACTTGTTCTATTGTATTCTTCTAATCTTGTATTGCTTTCATTGTTATTTATATATGAATTTACTCTTCTTAAAATTGCTTTTACCTTTGCATATAGTATTTCCAAATTTAAAGGTTTGATTAAATAATCATCACCACCAGAATTTAAAGCATTTAAAATACTTTGGTCTTCATTTATATAAGTCATATAAACAATCGGACACGTAGTTACATTTCTAATCTTTTTACATAAAGTCCATCCATCACCATCAGTTAAGATTATTTCTAAAAATATCAAATCGTATTTATTGCTAAATATTTTTCCAATAGCTTCTTCACAATTATACGCCAAATCTACATTTATTCCTTTTTGCTCCAAGAAATTTTTTAATTCCTGGCAATTATTCTTGTCTCCATCTATTATTAATATCTTAGTTTGCATTATAATCACTCCTAAATATCATTATTCTTTTATATTAAATAACTATTTATTATAAAAAACATAAACTTAATTTTATTGTAAAAACAGTTCCTTTTCCCAACTCTGAATCTACAAAAATCTCTCCATCATGCTCTCTTATAATGGATTTAACAATATATAATCCTAACCCTTGACCTTTTGAAGTACTATTGTCCCTTTCTGTAAAGAATCGGTCAAATATCTTTGGTATATTTTCTGCTGGTATACCTTTACCATTATCAGAAATTTTAATAATTGCAAATCCATCTTCTTTATTCACTGACAAAATTATTTTCCCATCAAATGAAGTAAAGCTCAAAGCATTATAAATTAAATTTTCAAATGCTCTAGCCAATCTTTCTTTATTTACTTTTGCATATATTTTTTTATCTAATATATAAACTTCAAAATTTACACCACATGCTTGTGTATCTGGTAAATTATTTTCATATACCTCTTTAATAAAATCATTCAGACATATTTTTTCACTAAGACCAATTTTTTTATCTTGTAATGTAAATTCTTGTAAACTACGTACTCTATTTTGAACTTCATTTGATTTTTGGTTTATTGCATAAAGATAGGTTCTTGTCTCCTCATCTACATGAATATTCCCCACCTTTATTAAATCTATAAATGCCTGTATAGCTGAAACAGGTGCCTTTAAATCATGTGCTACATCTGCCAAGAATTTTTTACGTTCATTTAATAGTGTTGTAAGTTCATTAGTTCTTACTTCAACTTCATGCTCAAGATTTTGTGTGAGTTTTTCATTTTCTTTTATTATTATTCTATTTCTATTTATCATCATAATAGAAAACAAAATAACTATTAAAAAACCACAGTATTCTGTTTGCCATCCTGTAAATATAGGTTCAAACCTATTACTAGTCACTACATCAAATAATATACTGACACCAAACACTATGTTTGCTGAAACTAAAATATAGGAGCTTAATTGCTCAAAGTATGTTTTTTTATAAATTGAAACTATTGAAGACATCAATATATAAATAAATACAACATATTTATATATGTCTATTAATTTTCCATAGATATTAACAAAGTATATATCATATGGAAGAAGAATAACTGGTATCACAATGGATATGATACACATAGTAATTCCTAATGGTAAAATTAAAAATCTATATACTTTATTTCTTTCAATTTTGGATATATTTCCATTTATACAAATAATACATAAAACTGCTATAAAGTATGATGAATCTTCAACTGCATATGTAAAGTTCACTAAAGGAAGCCCCATTAAATGTATAAAAGGATATGACACGTGTATAGCAAAAAAAATACACATACATCCAAAGTATAAATATAGCTTGCTTTGTTTTGAAAGTACCCAAACAGCTAGAGAAAATATAGCTATTGCAATAGTTGTAAAACAAATAACACTATAAAAAACTAATCTATAAAATATCATATTACTTACATCTTTTGTTTTTCCTAATGCAGGTGGATAATACAAACCGCTATAATAATGTGAGAAATTGGACACATTGATTATAATTTCTGTATCTTTCTTTGCAACAAAACTTACTACTGTGTTTTTAATTTTGGGTCTATATCTTTCTGTACCTATATCTCCTAACTTAGAGACTATTTCACCATTTATCCAAACTTCACTTGAACAAAAGATTTCTGGAAGTTCTAGGCTTAGTACTTTGTCTTTACCTTCATTTTTTATCCTCATGCGATAAGTTGCATTTCCATATGGCGATTGTTTTTCTTTTCTCATGGAAAAATCTGGATATTGTCCTATAAAAATATATTCTGGTTTTATATCTTTCTCTCTAAAATCTTTTGGCTTAAATATCTTATGGTTATAAAATTCCCAATCATCTATTATAAAAACAAGTTTATTTTTAGAAAAAGTATCCTCATCTATAGTTAAAATTCCATCACTTGCTCTAATAGACTTATATGTATATTTATTATCATATTTATAAAGAAAATTTAATCCTATTATTGCCAACAGAGAGACTATCAATACAATGAGAGTTCCTTTTAGTACATTAGACTTTTTCATTGCATTAACCACATCTCTTTCTTTTGTAGTAATATTAAATGATAAAATAAGAACTATTTATTGCTTACATTATCTTGCTTATGGTACAAACTTATATCCTTTACCCCACACGGTTTGAATATATTGATGCTCTCTGCTTAAAGAATTAATTTTTTTCCTCATCTGTGCAATATGAACTTGTACAGTATGTTGATCTCCAACATCAGGCATTTTCCAAACTTGATTATATATCTCTATTTTTGAAAATACTTGTTCTTTATTTTCAGCTAAAAATAATAGTATTTCAAACTCCATGGTGGTTAAGTCAATACCCTTTTCATCAAAGGTTACTTTTCTTGAATTTACATTTATTACTAGGGATGAAAACTTTAACACATTAGGAACTGATGTAATGTTTTTATATTGCCTCATCCGAGCATAGATTCTAAGTTCAAGTTCTTTTAAGCTATATGGCTTTGTTATATAATCATCTCCTCCAGATAAAAAACCTTGAACTCTTTCCTCTTCATGTTCGTAATTAGATAAAAATATTATAGGTATGTTAACCTTTTCTTTTATAGCATTACATATTTTATATCCATCTGAATCTGGTAGTGCAATATCTAGTATTATACAGTCTAAAACTATACTTTCTACTATCTTCATTGCACGTTTAGCAGTCTCTGCTGTGTATACGTTAAAACCTATGTTAGAAAAATAAATTTGATTTATGTTTAAAATATCAACATCATCATCTACAACTAATAAGTTATACATTACACCACTCCATTCAAAAATATTTTAATCATAATCTAAAGTTATAAGTATTACAAATTATAATGTTTTACCTCTTATCTAACTAATATTATTATTTTATAATATCTTTACAAACTAGACTATAAAACTTAAGTATTTTTGAATAATTCTTGAACATTGTCTTAAATATTAAGCATTCATTATTAAATACTAATCAAAGTCTCCGATTGTTGGAAAATGGAACTTAAAATCATTATATCTCATATATATACGATATTTATAGAAACTTGTCCATTAGCCAGTTTGAGTATTGATTTATACGATTTATATGGTTATAATATAAAATAAATTGTATTATTTTGGTAAGTACATTGTTATAAAAAAATTATATTATGTATTTTAATTGATTATAAAATTATTATATCTTCGTTATAATTGCATTATATTTTTTAAAAAATTTCCCTTTTCCAACAAAGGGCTACTTTGGCTAAATATAGCCATTTATATATATAAGTAAAGTTATTAAAGCTTATAATTTTCAAATTTCATATCAACTATGTTAAATTTAAAACAAAAAAAAGGCTATGTAATATAAAATTATATTCATAGCCGGTTGCACCACTAACTCCATATACCTCTAGATGCCCAATAATAAGATATACTTCTCAGTTTCTAAAATATTTTCATTAAACTTGTTTAAATTGTTCTGATAAATTTCATTTCTATTCTAACATTGTAATATTATCTTGTCAATATTTACATATTTTTTAAATATAATGTACTAACTATATATATTTTTTATTTAAAAATGTTTATATTTCTATCATCAATAATAGACAATACCCTGCAAGTTATAGTAGCATTTTTATAAGCTGACTTTGCAGGGTATCATATATTTTTTTATGTTAAGTTTTTATCTTAATAATTAGCTTTATCTTATTGATTAACTTTAATGAATCCTTTTTCTGAAACAAGTGCTTGTCCTTCATCACTCAATATATAGTCTATCAAAGCCTTACCTTTTTCTGATAATTTATCTTCTTTATTAACTAATATAAATGGTCTTGATATTGGATATTTATTAGCTATTACATTGGCATCAGTTGCATCAACATCATTTACTTTTAAACTATTTACTTTCTCATCAACATATCCAAATGATATATATCCTATAGCATTTTTATTTCCTTCAACTGTAGTTTTTATATTTCCTGAACCATCACTTATTTGTGCATCTTTAGTCAATTCTTCTGACTTGAATCCTACAATTTCTTGGAATCCATCTCTAGTTCCTGAACCTTCTTCTCTTGATACTATTACTATTGGTTCATCATTTCCATTAACTTCTTTCCAGTTAGTTATCTTTCCTGTGTATATACCTTTTATTTGGTCCATTGTAAGATTTTTTACTGGGTTGTCTTTATTAGTTATTAATGCTATACCGTCTATTGCTATCTTAGTTTCCTTTAATCCAGCACTTTTTTCTTCATCTTTTAAATCTCTTGAACTCATACCTATTTCAGACGTTCCTTCTATTGCATTTTTTATACCTCCAGAAGAACCAATTTGTTGTACTTCTACACTAACACCTTGATTTTTTTCCTGAAACTTCTCTCCAATAGTTTCCATAAGAGGCCCTATTGAAGTTGAACCTGAAACAGAAACTTTATTTGAATCTCCTGAACCTCCAGAGTCAGAACCACATCCTACTGCTAAGACTCCAACCAACATTGTACTAGCTAAAAGAACTCCTATTTTCTTTTTGAACATTTTACTTACCCCCGCTTATATTTTAATTTTTTTGTTTTCATATTTGCTATATTTTAATAATACATATTTTTTGTTAAGTGAATATTAGAGCGAGGTTAAGTAAATGTAAATATTGTTAAATGCATGTAAAAATTTAATTTTATATAGTATATTTAAAATTAGATTAATTTTTTTAAGTATTTTCCAATCAACACTAGTATAATACATCATATAATATTCTTATAATTTTTTATCTAAGCTATTAATTTATCATATTTTATAATTCTTTTTCTAATTTATTAACCAAACTAGCAAACACATTTAAAGCTTCTTCTATAGATTGTTTTTTCGTCATATCTACACCAGCAGATTTCAATTGTTCTAAAGGATACTCTGACCCTCCACTTTTTAAGAAGTTTATATATCTATCTACAGCTTTACTACCTTCTGAAAGTATCTGTTGACTTAATGCACTTGCAGCAGAAAATCCTGTAGCATACTTATACACATAGAAATTTGAATAAAAATGTGGAATTCTTGCCCACTCTATCCCTATTTGCTCATCTACTATTGCAGATTTTCCATAATACTTCTCATTTAATTTATAGTATATATCAGTAAATTCATCAGCAGTAAGTGGCTCTCCACTTTCTACTCTTTCATGTACAATTTTTTCAAATTCAGCAAACATAGTTTGTCTATAAACAGTAGTCCTAAATTGCTCTAAATAATAATTTAATAGATATATAGTTTCATCTTTAGACTTAGAATTTTCTAATAAATAATTTATAAGAAGTAATTCATTTAATGTAGATGCAACTTCTGCAACAAATATTTTATAATCTGAATATAAAAATGGCTGACTTGTTCTCGAATAATGGCTATGGACAGAATGACCTAATTCATGAATTAATGTAAATAGAGAGTTAAGGTCATTTTTATAACTCATTAATATATAAGGATGTGAATCATAGCTTCCCCAAGAGTAAGCTCCTCCTTTTTTACCTTCATTATCATATACATCAATCCAACCTTCTTCAAATGCATTTTTTATAACTTTTAAGTATTCTTCTCCTAAAGGCTTAAGTGCCTCTAATATAATGCTCTGTGCTTTTTCATAAGGTATATCCATATCAAATTTATCAGTTAGAGGAACATATAAGTCATACATGTGTATTTCATTTAATCCCAAGAACTTCTTTTTAAGTTCAACATACTTATTCAAAGTAGGAATACTTTCATCTATTGCTGATATAAGATTATTATAAACCTCTAAGCTTACATCATCTGAAAATAGCGATGCTTCTATTGCTGAATTATATTTTCTAGTTTTTGCATAAAATATCTCTGACTTTATTCCACCATAAAGTGTTGAAGCAAATGTGTTTTTATATTTTCCATAAGTAGAAAATTCTCCTTCAAAAGCTTCTTTTCTAACTCTTCCATTTTTACTTTTTATAAATAGAGAATAGTTTGAATGAGAAAGTTTAACCTTATTACCTTTTTCATCCTCTATCTCAGGAAATTCCATATCTGCATATGCTAACATATCATATACATTTTCTGGAACTGTTGATAATTCAGATGTAGCTGCAAGTATCTCTTCTTCTTTTTCACTCAAAGTATGAGGCTTATCTCTCAATATATCTTTTATATATTTTGTATAAAATGATAACTTCTCATCCTTCAAATATTCATTTAATCTGTCTTCTTCTATGGACAGTATTTCTGGAACTATATAAGAAGTAGCCACTCCTAAATCAGTTGATAACATTTCTGTCTTAGTGGCTCTTCCTTGATTATCATTGATTCTAGTATCTTCATGTTGTTTCATATGAGTATATACATATAGATTTTGGATGATTCTAGATGCATTTTCAGAGATACTTAATACTTTGTATAAATTTTCCTTACTCTCAGAAAATTTACCTTTGTATTCTTTTACTTCTTGAATAAGATTTTTTACTTTACTTATGTCTTTTTCAATATCTTCTTTAGTAGAGTACATCTTATCTATTTTCCATTTGTATTTTTCTTCTATCGTACTTCTATCAGTTCCCATATTATACACCTCTATTTTAATTCATTTTTATATTTTATTTACTTTACAAAATATATTGTATATATTTTAGTCCAAATAATCTACATTTATTACTCCTTCTATCATATTTATTTCTTTCATAATATCATGTAAGTGTATTCTCTTATCATAAGATATAAAAAAGTTTACTTTCCAATATTCTTCACTACGACATTCTATTTCCATATTCCTTACAATAAGTTGATTTTTTTCAAATTTATCATATAAAAAAGGTATTGAATCTAAATTATTTATTTTTAATATCAATACATTTTTTTCTTGACTAAATAGAAACGTATTTAGTATCCTAAGCACAAATAATGCTATCATTACAAACAACCATCCTAAAATTGCTAGCTCATAATAACCATAACCAACCGCTATACCAATACATGCAGTTGCCCACATCCCAGCGGCTGTAGTAAGCC
This sequence comes from Clostridioides sp. ES-W-0018-02, assembly GCF_020658175.1. NCBI lineage: Bacteria > Bacillati > Bacillota > Clostridia > Peptostreptococcales > Peptostreptococcaceae > Clostridioides > Clostridioides sp. ES-W-0018-02. Next base: position 169,292 of record NZ_JACVVY010000006.1, read on the forward strand.
CCTTCACTCCACCTTTGTTCTTTAGAATTGCTCCTGCACCTAAAAAACCAATTCCAGACAACACTTGAGCAGGCATTCTTGCTGGGTCAGCATTTGTATATAAACTATAGTCAGACAATAACTGGATTGAAGTTATTGAAGTAATACAAGAACCTATTGCTATTAATATATGTGTTCTAAATCCTGCAAATTGCCTTATCTTTTCTCTCTCTAGTCCTATTATTCCTCCTATAACTAATGCTAATAATAATCTTATTGCTATCTCCTTAGTTCCTATATCGCCCATAATATAAAACCTCCTGACCCAATTATAATTTATATCATATAAATAACTTCTACATCATATCATACAGATAATTTCTATATCAAAAATAACATCTTATACCTTAATATTATTATTAGTATATGATAAATAGTAATATCTGTTAATTTTTAATACAAAAAAACCCACAACTGTGGGCTATTTGCTTAAGTACATGTATTTATTTATTAATATATCTATTTTCTTACTTGATTCTACGAGCTCTTCTTGAAATATTTCTGGATATTCTATGTATGTATTTATCTCTTCCCTAACTGCTTCAATTTCATTTTTTAACGCTTCTAATTCATTGTTCGCCATAATAATCACCACTATTACAAATTTGTATATTTTTATATACATTTTATCAAACAATATTATATTTTGTCAATATTATGTCAATAAAACTTACTATAAAAATGCTTTAATTTGGGCACCGTATACCTAGATACTAATCCTACAAACATACCCGTTACTAATGATGCCATTAACATAAATGGCAAGTATCCTATAGCAAGTATATTTTCTATTATTAAACTTGCAACTATTAATTGACCTATATTATGCCCTATTGCCCCTAAAATACTTATTCCTATCATTGATAATCCCTTTATTTTACTTGCTAAATACATAAATAAAAGGCTCAAATAAGCTCCTCCTATGCTAAATAAAAGATAAGATAGAGGACCTGCAAATATTGATGACAAAATTACCCTGATAGTAACAATTATAACAGTATCTCTGACACCTAACAACATTAATGAAATTAAAGTTATAATATTACTCAAACCCAATTTTGCTCCTGGAAATATAATTATAAGAGGGTTTGGTATATATGTCTCTAGTACATATAAGGCTAAACTGTATCCTATCATAAGACCTAAAAATGTCATTTTTCTAGTTTTCATTAAGTTAATTCCTCCAAATTTTATATATCATATTACATTATAATACAAAATATATAAAAACACCTAATTTAGACTAAAATATTCTATAATATATTTAAAGTAAATATCATCAATTTGAACTTGTAATTCCCCCTATAATCCTTGACTTTTTGTATCATACTTGTTACAATTTTAATGATAATGAATTTCATTAGGAGGTGTTAATAATGACTGTTTACGATTTGAAAATAGGAGAAAAAGGACTTATTAATAATATAGATGGAGATATTAAATTATCTAAAAGATTACTTGCACTTGGATGTATAAATAGTACTGAAATAGAGGTTAAAAAAGTTGCTCCATTTGGAGACCCAATTATAATTAGATTTAGAGGATTTGACTTAGCTATTAGAAAATCTGATGCTAAAAATATTTCTTTACAATAATAGAGGAGGAGCTACCTGTGATTAATGTAGCATTATTAGGAAACCCAAATGTTGGTAAGACTACTGTTTTTAACCTGCTTACAGGCTCAAATCAGTATGTTGGTAACTGGCCTGGTGTTACTATTGAGAAAAAAGAAGGATTTATTGGGAAAGAAATAAAGGTTGTAGATTTACCTGGTATATATGCAATGGATACTTTCTCAAATGAAGAAAAGGTTTCTAAGTCATATTTAGAAAATGAAGATGTTGATGTAATAGTGAATGTAGTAGATGCTTCTAACTTATCAAGAAATCTCTACTTAACAACTCAACTTATGCAATTTAATAAACCTATCGTTATACTGCTTAACATGTTAGATATTGCAGAATCTAAGGGTGTTAATATAGATGATAAAAAATTAAGTGAAGAACTTGGAGTAATTGTTGTTCCAATCATCGCAAAAAAGAAAGATGGCGTAGAAAAAATAGAATCAGAAATTAAAGATGCTACTAAAAAATCATTTAAATATCGAACAGACTTTGGAAGCGAAACAGAAACGTATAAGAAGTTAGAATCTATCTTATCAAGATGTACAAAGACTACATATACACACAAAAAATCTATCAGTGATAAAATAGACAATATAGTTTTAAATCCTATATTAGCCTATCCAATATTTATTGGTGTATTGTTTCTTTTATTTAAGTTCACCTTTGATTGGGTTGGAGGCCCACTTCAAGAGGGCTTTGCAGGCCTTATAGAAGCTTATATCTCTACACCCGTTAGTGATATGTTAGCTAACTCTAGCCCATGGTTTAAATCACTTATTGTTGATGGAATAATTGGAGGTGTTGGTGGTACTTTACCATTCTTCCCTTTAATATTTACATTATTCTTTGGTATATCTCTATTTGAAGATAGTGGATATATGTCAAGAACAGCATTTTTGATGGATAAAGTTATGAGAAAGGTTGGTCTATCTGGTAAAGCTTTTATACCCATAGTTATGGGTATGGGATGTTCTTCTCCTGCTATAATGGCAACTAGAACACTAGAAAGTGAAAAAGACAGAAGAGTTACAGCTCTTATTGCACCACTTATGACTTGTGGAGCAAAGCTACCTATATATGCATTATTTGTAGCTATATTTTTCCCACACAATGCTGCTTTAGTAACTACATCATTATACTTGGTCGGTATCATTATGGCAATTGTGGTTGCACTAGTTTTAAATAAAACAGCTTTTAAGACAGAGGCTGAACCATTTATATTAGAGTTACCAGAATATAGAATACCTACTATAGACGCACTTATTAAAAATACTTGGAATAAATCAAAAGGTTTTTTAATAAGAGTAGTTACTGTAATGTTTGCAATGTCAGTTGTTATTTGGGGACTTTCTTCATTTAATGTATTTGGATTTACAGAAGATATAAATGTAAGCTTTTTAGCTACTATAGGTCATATTATATCTCCTATATTTAAACCTCTTGGTTTTGATGACTGGAGAACTTCAGTTGCTATCTTAAGTGGTCTTGGAGCAAAAGAAATCGTGGTAAACTCTTTGAATATACTATATGGTAATTTGACTGTTGTATTACCAACAATATTTAATGGTGTTACTGCATATACATTCTTAATATTTACAGCTCTATATACTCCATGTATAGCTGCTCTTGCAACTATGAAAAAAGAATATGGAAATAAAATGATGTTTACATCATTTGCATATCAGTTTATATTAGCATGGATAATGGCTTTTATAGTTAAAAGTATTGGTGGAGTATTATTTATGGGAAATTCAATAATGGAGGCTTTAATCGGCGGAATAATCATAGTTCTTGCATTTTTAATTTTGTTTAATAAATTTAAATCTACCAAAAATGGAAATAGCTGTAGTGGATGTTCTGGTTGTTCTGGATGTCCAAGTACTAATTCTTGCTCAGGTGAGGAAAACAGTAATAAAAAAAGTAGTACACACTAATATGTAAATATTTTAATTTAAAAATAAATTTAAAGAGCTATCTTTCAAAAATAGTTCTTACAAAAATCTTGTTATAACAATATAGAAGCTATCACACAAACAAATGTAAATTGTTGTGTAATAGCTTCTTTTTTACTTATTTAGTCTCTTATTTACTTATTTAGCCTCTTATTACCTAACTTCATGTTCAACTCCCTATGTTTCTACAAATCAATCTTCTTTTGTTTTTACCTCATATGTTTCTTCACCATCATATAATTCTTTGAATAATTTTGCAGTTTTTTTACCTGCTTTTGCATAAGCTTTTCCAACTTCAACACCAGTTTCATGGTATGCTTTCCCAATTTTTTTAGAAGAAGATACTATATTTTCTATTTCTTTTTTTATACTATTCATATAAAATTCCACCTTTCCAAAAACTTGATTTTTATTTTAGATAGAGTATACTATTATATAATATTATACACAATGTATAAATTATAAATGTTTTGTATAGTTCTATACAAATTAAATAAATTTTGTATGAATTTATACATATATCAAAAAATTATTGGAGATAATTAGAAGATGAAAAAAGAAAGAAGAGATATAAGAAAATCAAAAGAAGCAATAAAGCAAGCATTTATTAAACTAAGTATAAATAGTGATATTAGTAAAATTACTGTGAAAGAAGTTTTAGAATTAGCTGATGTAAGTAGAGGAACATTTTATGCACACTTTAAAGATATTTATGATGTTCAAGAACAAATAGAAGAAGAACTATTCAATAAATGTATAAGTCTAATGAAGGAAAGTAATATTTATGATATTGTTGAAAATCCATATCCTCAAATTTTAGAAATTGTTACCTTTTTCCAAGAACATGCAAACACAATTAAAAATTTATCTTGTAATGGTAAAAGTACATCCTTTTTTTATAAATATAAAGAAATACTGAAAAAAGGCATTCAAGAAAGTAGTCATACAATAGAAGATAAAAAAACAGTTGATATTTTGGATGCTTGTATTATAGGAGGAATTATAGATGGCTGTTTAGAAATGATTTCTAAAGAATATAGTGGAAATAATTCAGAAACAGCAGAAAAAACTGCAAAAATTATTAGTATATTTATTACAAAAGGTATGCATGGGCTGAAAAATAAAATATAAAATAAAAATTCCTATGGTATCATTAAAAAACCATAGGAATTTTTATTAATTATGGTTATAATTATTAATTAATTAGAACCATAAACTTCTTCTTTTGTATAACATTTGCTATCAATTAGTATCTTATCTAAATTTTCTTTTATAACCAAGCGTCCAATAATAAGACTCGCTGATATTGGTTTTTCACTCCCATTATCCAAAGTGTCAGTATAGTTAATTCTTTCTCCTCTAGCCACGTAATAGGCTTCATTTATAGCGGTTTATGCTAATACCTTTCCGTCCATATATAGTACTTGATTGTGTTCCTGCAATGATTTGTTTCACTGCTTCTAACTGGGCATCCATATCTGTAGTATCTTTAGGTCTTATAATTAAGACATATATACTACTGTCAATTAGCTCTATGCACACTTCATTTTGTGTTTTTCTATCTTTAATAGAACTAAGACATATATCAATTTCAACACCAAGTTCTTTTGCTAGTTTTTCCATATATCAAAAACCGTTAAAATAATAGATTCTATTGGCTATTTATATAAATATTTTATTTTAAAATAAAATTCATATTATCAAACTAATATTTAAAAAGATTAATACATATTTATATAATCTGTAAAAAATCAATATGAAGATTACTTCTTTTTTATTAGTAGAATTATAATCGTTAATACATATAAATAATGTCTCAAAATAAACTACAAAATTCATTTTGAGACATATATTTTTATCTTATTCTTAATTTACTATTTACTCATATCTTTAGATTTATCTATGCAAGCAACGATAGATTTTATAACTGCTGATCTAAATCCTTCCTCTTCCAATACCTTAACTGCTTCTATAGTAGTTCCTGCTGGAGAACAAACCATATCTTTTAATTCTCCTGGATGTTTTCCAGTTTCAAGAACCATCTTAGCTGAGCCCATAACAGCTTGAGATGCAAATTTATAAGCTTGCTGTCTTGGCATACCAGCTAGTACTGCTGCGTCTGCAATAGCTTCTATAAACATAAATACATATGCAGGAGAAGAGCCGCTAATACCTGTAACTGTATCCATTAAATATTCTGCTACTATTTCTGCTTCTCCGAATGATTCAAATAGAGCTTTAATCATATTCAATTCTTCATCAGTAACATTTGAATTTTTACAAAGAGCTGACATACCTTCTCCAACAAGTGCTGGAGTATTTGGCATTACTCTTACTATCTTTTTATCTGAACCTATAATGCTTTCAAGAGTTTCTATAGTTTTTCCTGCTGCTATTGATACTATTATTTTACTTGCATCTATTAATTCTTTAAGTGGAGCTAAAGCTTTTTCACATATATTAGGCTTAAGTGCTACTATCACTACATCTGAATTTGCAACAGCCACCTTTGAATCAGTTGTAGTATTTATTCCAAATTGTTCTTTTACTTTATCTAAAGCAACTTGACTTAAGTCTGATACAGTTATATCTTCTGCTTTTACTAATCCTGATTTTACTATACCACCTATCATTGCACTTCCCATATTTCCTGAACCAATAAATCCTAAAGTTTTCATATCAAATCTCCTCTTTTTCTATTAGTTTTTATTTTAAAGTAGCTAAATTTATAATATTTTAACTGCTTAAAATTATCTTAGTTATTATAAAATATAATTTTATTATGATTATTATAAATTACTTCTTTATATAGTTTATTAAATATAAATTTAACGATTTTTTCATTAAACTCAACGAGCTAACTTCCTATCCAGAAAGTTAGCTCAGAATTAATCTAAAATTTTTTAAAATGGTATCTGGTAATATATACTATTATACCAGTTACATTTTTATATAGTAAGAAGTTTTATTTACAAACAATCCTAGAATGTTTGCTCAGTTCTACCTATTATTTCATCTTGTAATGTTCTACTTAAATTGTTGAAATGGTCACTATATCCTGCAACTCTAACTATTAAGTCTTTGTAATCTTGAGGATTCTTTTGAGCCTCTAATAATACATTTTTATCAAATACATTGAATTGTATATGATGTCCATCCATATTAAAGTATGCTCTTACTAGATTAGCCATGTTGTCTAATCCTTTTTCACCTTGTACTACTGATGGTGCAAATCTTTGATTTAACAATGTTCCACCAGTTTTTATATGGTCCATCTTAGCACAAGATTTTATAACTGCTGTAGGTCCATTAGTATCTCCACCTTTTTCTGGAGAGATTCCTTCTGAAACTGGCTTTGCACAAAGTCTACCATTTGCACTTGCTCCCATAATTTCTCCAAAGTATACATGGCAAGTAGTTGGCAACATATCTACTCTATATTCTCCACCACAAACAGTTGGTCTACCAGTTACTTCATTGTAATATGCATTAAATATTTCTTCCATTATTCCATCAGCATAATCATCATCATTTCCATACTTAGGAGTTTTATTTGAAACTATATTAAGTATAGCTTCATATCCTTCAAAGTTAGAATCAAGTGCCTTAAGTAATGTATCCATATCAAATTTTTTCTTGTCAAATACATTATATTTTATTGCTGTTAAACTATCTGTTATAGTTCCTATACCAACACCTTGTATATATCTAGTGTTATATCTTGCTCCACCTCTTTGATAGTCTTTACCTTTTGCTATACAATCATCAACTATTGTAGACATAAGTGGGCAAGGCATATGTTTTGCACATATATTTTCTATTACAGCATTTCCTTGTATTTTTATATCAATCATATAATGTAACTGCTTTTTAAATGCGTCAAATAATTCTTCATAAGATTTAAAATCTCTAGGGTCTCCAGTTTCAATACCTATTTGCTTTTTCGCAATTGGGTCATAACCGTTATTTAGTGTTAATTCAAGTATTTTTGGAATATTCATATATCCAGTTAAAACATATGCTTCTTTACCAAAACATCCAGTTTCAACACAACCACTAGTTCCTCCAAGTCTTGCATCTTCTATAGTTTTACCAGCTTCCATAAGCTCCTGAACTATTGCTTCAGTATTATAAAATGCTGGTTGACCCCATCCTTTTCTTGATATTTCACAAGCTCTCTTTAAGAATTTTTGAGGAGTCTTTTTACTTATTTGAACATTTGAACTAGGTTGTATTAATTTCATTTCATCCATAACATCAAGTATTATATAACTAACTTCATTAACACCATCTTGACCATCTGGATTTATTCCACCAGTATTTATATTTGCAAAGTCTGTATATGTGCTACTCTCTTTCAGTGTTATACCAACTTTTGGTGGTGCTGGTTGATTGTTAAATTTAACCCATAAACATTCAAGTAATTCTTGTGCTCTATCTCTATCTAATATTCCATTTTCTACATCTCTTTCATAAAAAGGATTTAGATGTTGGTCTAGTCTTCCTGGAGTAAATGCATCCCATATATTAAGCTCAGTAGTAACCCCTATATGAACAAACCAGTACATTTGTATAGCTTGATGATAAGTTTCTGGTTTATGAGCTGGTACAACATCACAAGTTTCAGCAATTAACAATAAGTCTTTTTTCTTAGCTTCATCAGTTTCTTCTTCTGCCATTTTTCTTGCCTTTTCAGCATATCTCTTTCCTAATATAACCATTGCATCACAAGCTATTGCCATAGCTTCTAAATCAGCTTTTTTGTTATATGCATCTAAGTCATTAAGGAAATCTAATTCTTTTAGTCTTGCTTCTATATCTTTCTTTAAATCTAAAAATCCTTTTTTATATATTGTATCTCCACAAACTGTGTGTCCTGGAGCTCTTTGTTCCATAAACTCTGTAAACATACCTGCTTCATATGCTGCTAACCATTCAGGTGTCATAGCATTTATTATCTTATCTCTGGTTTGTCTCTTCTTCCAGAAAGGTATTATTTCCTCTTGATGTATTTTTCTAGATTCTTCAGACACACTAAAATTTATTATGTCTCTATTATGCATTACTTCTAAATCTTCCATTGTATGACAACAAATTTCTGGATATGTTGGTGCTCCATTAGGTGAATCTCCTTTTTCGCCTACTATTAATTCTCCATCATTTATACTAAGAGTTCTGTTTTCAATGTAATGTTTAAATGATAAAGCACGAAGTACAGGAATTTCTACACTTCCTTCATATTTTTTATAAGCTTCTGTCATAAGTACTGCTCTTTCAATAGATATGTGTGGTTCTGCATTAACACTTTCTTCTCTTAATTTTTTAGTTCTTTCAAAAGTTCCTCTTAACATTTTATTACCCCCCAATCTTAGTATTGAAATTACTTGCTTCAAACAGCCTTTTTATTTCTTCTAATTTTTCTTCAGTAGGTCTTTGTAACTCTTCTCCTTCATACTTTTTATAAATTTTATCATACTTATGTTTACCAATATTATGATATGGAAGAAGACTTACATCTTTTATATTCAAAGGCTTTAAAAACTCTATCATTTTTTTAACCTCTAAATTTTCATCATCTACATTTACGCCTACAATTAATGGTATTCTTATATTTATATTAGCTCCTGATTCACTCAAAAGTTTAACATTTTTAAGTATTAAATCATTTGATTTTCCTGTAAATTTTATATGTTTTTCCTCATCAATAAGTTTAATATCGTATAAGAACAAATCTGCACATTCAGCAACTCTTTCGTAATTTTCTGACTTTGCATATCCACAAGTATCAATTGCCACATGAATTCCCTTTGATTTACACATGTTTATTACTCCACAAATAAAATCCATATCTTGAGCCATTACTTCTCCACCTGATAAAGTTACTCCTCCACCTGATTCTTCATAGAAAATTCTATCTTTTTCTATCTCTTTAACCAGTTCTTTAACAGAATACTCTTGACCTACTATTTCTCTAGCATTGTTTATACAATAATCTAAACAAGTTTCACAAAACTCACATTTTTCTTGGTCTAGACATATTTTTGTTTCACCTTTGTAAATTGCTTTGTGAGGACATATATTTATACATGCTTCACATCTTGAACATCTTTCTTCATTATACAAAACTTGTTTTGTATATGTTTGACTTTCTGGATTATGACACCAAACACATTCAAGTGGGCATCCTTTAAAAAAAACTGTACTTCTTATCCCTGGACCATCATGTATACTACATTTTTGTAAATTTATAACTAATGGATTCATAATTTTTTCACCCCTAAAGAATATCCATTCCTTTTTTTTCATCTTTATGTAATTCATCTTCATAGGTTATTTCTATGAAAAGCATTTCTACAATTACATAATACTATATTCGTTATTATTTTGTCTATATTTTTTTAGTAATATTAAAAATTTTTATTTTATTATGATATTTATATTGATTTTATAAATTAAATTTAAATATTTATTAATTTTATTTTTATAAGTAAATATAGATAATCTCTATAAACAATATGTTATTTTAATTAATTTAGATATATATACTATAAAAATTAAATAAAAACAGAGACTACACTTTACCATGTAGTCTCTGTTTATCTAGTAACATTTAGAATTTTACATTTATTGTTACTGCTTTTCCGCCTCTATTTAATGTAATTTTTGTGCTAGCACCTTTTGAGAAAGTATATAACTTTTTATTAAGGTCATTCATACCAGTTATATCTGCATCTCCTACTTTAGTTATAATATCCCCTACTTTTACTCCTGCTTTTTCTGCTGATGAACCAGATATTACTTCTGCAACATATACTCCTTTGTCAGTACTTAATTTTGTACCTGTAGCTGCTTCATAATTTGATACATCTGTTCCTTTTATACCTAAAGTTACTTTTTCATATTTTCCAGTTTTTATTACTTCTTCAACTATACTTTTAGCTGTATTGATTGGTATCGCAAATCCTAACCCTTCTGCTTGAGAAGCTTTTGCTGTATTTATACCAATTACTTGACCTTTTTGATTTAACAATGGCCCTCCACTATTTCCTGCATTTATACTTGCATCAGTTTGTAATAACCCTGTCATATTAGTTTTTTCTGTTTGTATAGTTCTATCTAATCCACTTATTATACCTTGAGTAACTGTCTTTTGGAAGTCTAGTCCAAGTGGGTTACCTATTGCTATTGATATATCTCCAACTTTTACTTTATCACTATCTGCAAATTCAGCTGGTGTTAATCCAGTTTTATCAACTTTAACTATGGCCAAATCAAGTTGTTGGTCAAACCATACCACTTTACCTGATGTTGTTGAACCATCATTAAATAAAACATTAACACTAGTTGCTTGGCCATCTGATATAACATGAGAATTAGTAAGTATATATCCATTTGAATCTACTATAATCCCAGTTCCTACTCCTTGTGTTTCAGTTGGTATTGCAAACATATTACTAGTATCGACGCTAGTTGTCGTAATACCTACAACAGATGGTGTTGCCTTTTCTGCAACTGCTTGGTAAATGTTTTGGCTCTTTCCATCATCATTTACAACTATGGGCGTAGAACTTCCTGTAGATTTACTTCCTAAATTATCTTTAACTAAAATTATTGTTAGCAAACTACTAAGTATTGAACTTATTATAGCGACTAATATTACTAAACTTATACCTTTCTTTCTTCTTGACATCTCATACCACTCCCTATCTAAATATAATATAAATTATCAAAATATATTTTTCCCAATTTTCCATAAAAAAATGAAATCATCTATTTTGAGTAAACTCTCTTTCGATGATTTCATTATATTATTCTAATCTTAATTAAACCTTAACTATCTAAAATTATTTAAGTCTTTTTTCTAATTCTTCTTTTTCTTTTTCATAACCTGGTTTTCCTAGTAAAGCAAACATATTTTTCTTGTATGCTTCTACTCCTGGTTGGTCAAATGGATTAACTCCTAGTAAATATCCACTTATTCCACAAGCTTTTTCAAAGAAATACACTAAATATCCAAAATTATACTCATCTAACTTAGGTATATTTATTACCAAGTTAGGCACTTTTCCATCAGTATGTGCTAATAGAGTACCTTCAAAAGCTTTATGATTTACAAAATCTACAGTTTTGCCTGCTAAATAATTTAAACCATCTAAATCTACTTCTTCTGAATTTATAGTTATATTTTTCTTAGAACTTTCAACATTAAGTACTGTTTCAAATAAAAGTCTTTTTCCATCTTGAATATATTGTCCCATAGAATGTAAGTCTGTTGAAAAATCTACAGAAGCAGGAAATAATCCTTTATTTTCTTTTCCTTCACTTTCTCCATAAAGTTGTTTCCACCACTCACTCATATAATGTAGTTGAGGTTCATAGTTAACCAATAACTCTACATCTTTTCCTTTTCTATGTAAAATTGTTCTAGCTACAGCATATTTATAACTGTCATTATTTTTTAAGTCAGAATTTTGAAATGCTTCACGAGCATCATTTGCACCATTCATTATGGCATCAATATCAAGTCCTGCAGCTGCAATAGGAAGTAATCCAACAGCTGTCAATACAGAAAAACGACCACCTACATCATCTGGTATTACAAAAGTCTCATATCCTTCTTCTGTAGCTAATTGTCTAAGCGCCCCTTTACTTGAATCTGTTGTTGCATATATTCTCTTTCTAGCTTCTTCTTTTCCATATTTTTTTTCTAAATAATTTTTAAATATTCTAAAAGCAAGAGCTGGCTCTGTAGTAGTACCTGATTTAGATATTACATTTACAGAAACATCTTTACCTTCAATTACATCTAGTAAATCCATAATATATGTTGAGCTTATGTTATGACCTACAAAATATACTTCAGGAGCATTTCTTTGCTCTTTTTTAAGCCCATTTCTAAAAGAATGACTTACCATGTCTATCGCAGCTCTTGAACCCAAATAAGAGCCTCCTATACCGATTACTAAAAGAACCTCAGAATCAGATTTTATCTTCTCAGCAGATTTTTTTATTCTAGCAAACTCTTCCTTATCATAATTTTTAGGAAGGTCTATCCATCCTAAAAAAGTATTTCCTAAACCAGTTTTATTATGTAACATATCATGTGCCACATCTACATACGGCTGCATGACATCTATTTCTTTTTGGCAAAAAAATTCCGTAGCTTTACTATAATCAAAATTTATTTTTCCCATTTAAATCCCTCTTTTCAGCATATGCGTTTTACAGAGATTATAACATAAAATCTAGGTGTTTTTTTAAAAAGTTTGCCACAAAATAATGCATATATCCTCAAGCATTATTAGGAAATCGATTCTTCTAAATATTACAACTATTTGTCAATTATAAAATTTTAATTAAATAAATGAATAGTCCAATAGCAAAATGTTATCTTTTTATTTCTCTCATATATATAAAATGTAACTTATTATAAATGTATTTTTCTTAACAATAATCTGTTGATTAAAATAATTAAGAATGTTATGCTAATTGTAATTATTAAAAGGGAAAAGAGGTAATTTAATATGTTTAAGCAAAGATTATTTAAGTTATTATCTAGCACATTGGTACTTAGTATGTTATTTACAGCTACTCCAAATATTGCTTTTGCTGATAATGACACAAACAATATCTCCGATAAGTATCAAAGCTCTGATATAGAGTTAAATGATTATAGTAAAGGTTCGGAGTCTTACACAAAAACTAGAGCTCTTGCTAAAGAGAAAATTCAAACTTTACTATCTAAATACGGAGCTGTAAGCGCTCAATATGCTCTAATTGATAATGGTAAGATTGAGATTTCTGGAAATGGTGGAGTATACAGCAAACAAGATAATAAAAATTTAACTAAGGATAATATGTACAATATTGCATCTATCAGTAAAATATTTACTACTACAGCTGTTATGAAGTTGGTTGAACAGGGAAAAGTAAATTTAGATACTCCTGTTGTAAAATATATACCTGAATTTAAAATGGCTGATGATAGATATAAAGAAATCACTCCAAGAATGTTATTAAATCACTCATCAGGGCTAATGGGAAGTAGTTTTAAAAATGCCCTTTTATTGGGAGACAATGATTCTTATAATCATGATAATTTCTTAGAAGAATTAAAGAAACAAAGATTAAAAGCTAAGCCAGGAGCTTTTTCTGTTTATTGTAATGATGGATTTACTTTAGCTGAAATTTTAGTAGAAAGAGTATCTGGTATGTCATTTACTAATTTTCTTGATAAATACATAAACAATCCACTTAACTTACAAAACACAAAAACTCCAGAAAATAGTTTTGATAGTTCAAAACTTGCAAAAGCCTATGTACCTTATTGGGAAGATGCAGTTCCACAAGATAACCTTAATACTATAGGTGCAGGTGGTTTATATTCAAGTGCAGAAAATCTATGTACATTTGCACAAACATTTATGAAAAAATCAAATGGAATTCTTTCTCCTGCTTCAGTAAAAGCTATGGAAAATAAAGAATATTTAAATGGTCTATGGCCTGAGGGAGAAGACTCTATCCTTGGATATGGTTTAGGATGGGATTGTGTCAACACTTATCCATTTAATCAATATAATCTAAAAGCACTTACAAAAGGTGGAGATTCTTTATTATTCCATAGTAATCTTACAGTGCTTCCAGATGAAAATATGGCAGTTGCAGTTGTTTCTTCTGGTGGAAGTAGTCAACTTAACGAAGTAATTGGGCAAGAAATTTTACTATCTGCATTAAAAGAAAAAGGTAAAATTAAAGAAATAAAACCTGATAAAACATTTAGTAAGCCACAACAAGTCAAAATGCCAAGTTACTTAAAAGAAAATAGTGGACTTTATGCTTCTTCAAATATGCTAAAAGTTGATGTTAATGATAATGGTACTCTAACAGTATCTTCTCCATACATAGAAAATGGACCTAAAGATAAATATGTATACATAGGTCAAGATAGATTCGTATCTGAAAAAGGTAATAGTTGCCTAAAATTTGTAAAAGAAAAAAATAATATCACATATTTAAATATGAGCTCTTATGATGATGTTCCTGGATTAGGTCAGACAGCAAGTTTATACTATGTAGCTCAAAAGGTAGATGACAATAATATATCAAATAGTGTCAAAGAAGCATGGGAAAAAAGAGGTGAAAAAGGTTACTATCTAGTAGATGAAAAATATACTTCTCAATACTATATGTTTGGCTCTGTTAAAGCAATGCTTGGTGTTTCTGATAAAACTCCAGGTTTTTTAGCTAATACTAAAATAATAGATGAGAATAATTCAAATGCTTTTATAGAAATACCTGGTGTAATGGGTCGTGATTTGAGTGATATCAAACTGTATAAAGAAAATGGTACAGAATACCTAAAATTTGCAACACAAACATATGTAAGTGAAGATTCCCTAACTAATTTATCATCAGAAAAATCTTTTACATATCAAATAGATTCAAAAGGGTATGCAAAATGGTACAAAATTGGCGATGATATAGCAAA
>NZ_JACVVY010000007.1:0-147758 GCF_020658175.1 Clostridioides sp. ES-W-0018-02
ATAAAAGTTTATCAGGCTCAGATACTATTGTTATCTAAATATCTGGCTTTATGGTTTGTTTCTTGTTTTTATAAATTAACCTACTGTTTAATTTTCAAAGTTCATTTTTCATGTTTGCCCTTTTCTTGGGGACAAGTAATACTATATCACCTTAAAAATAATTCGTCAATACTTTTTTTGTTTTTTATTTTAAAAAAGGTTATAACTCTTTGTTTTTTTTAATACTTTTAACTAAAACTAACAGATATAACCCTTGATATTACAAGTAACACATGCATATACAGTTTTTCCTATTTTGCAATTTTATTTTCGTAAGAATATGAGTTGGCTCTGACTCTATCTGCCCAAACATTTATACTCTTAACTTTATTAACCTTAGTTGTACTTTCAAATATATCCATTGCATCCTTACAAAAATATACCATAACATCAAGAACTAAAAATCCAATACAAACTAAACATAAAAAATCAATTACTTGAAACATCACACATTCCCCCAATAATTTTTTATATATAGTATTCTCAAAAATTATTCCTTTTTCCTTCCCAAAAATTACTTTAAATATTTTCATAATAAATTACTTTCAATCATATTTTCTAAATATAAAGTTCCAATCAACAAAAACTAATATCAATTTGTAACGTTTGTTGGTAATTTATAAATTAAATACATGAAAACTTCTTTAGAACATATAAAAAGCATTCTACATTGACATTTTAAATAAAATAAAGCTATTTATTGATAATTTAATAGCTCTATTTTATTTAAAACTTAGTAGAATGCTTGTATTTTTTATTTTTCTTCTTCTTCTTTATTTTGATTATTATCAATAGGTTTCATAGTAGGGAATAATAATACATCTCTTATAGATGGAGAATTAGTTAATAGCATAATAACTCTATCTATACCTATTCCTAGTCCACCTGTAGGAGGTAAACCTACTTCTAATGCTTTTAAGAAATCATCATCCATCTCAAAAGCTTCATCATCACCTAATTCTCTTTTTCTCAATTGGTCCATAAATCTTCCTTTTTGGTCAATTGGGTCATTAAGCTCAGAAAATGCATTAGCTAACTCCCATTTATTAGCAAAAGCTTCAAATCTATCAGTTCTTCTTGGGTCTTCAGTATTTCTCTTAGATAATGGAGATACTTCAACTGGATGATGTGTTATAAATGTTGGTTGGATTAATTTATCTTCTCCAAACTCTTCAAAGAAAGCATTTATTACTTCCCCTCTTCTCATTCCAGGCTTTATTTCTATTCCTTTTTCTCTAGCAACTTCTAATGCTTCTTCATCTGTATTTATTGCAGAAAAATCTACGCCAGAATATTCCTTCACACAATCTTCCATAGTCATTCTCTTCCAAGGAGGTGTAAAGTTTATTTCTGTTCCTTGATAGTTGATTATCATGCTTCCTGTAGCAACTTCAGCCATATGTGCAACAACATTTTCTGTTATCTCCATCATATCAGTGTAGTCTGCATATGCTTGATATAATTCTATAGCAGTATATTCAGGATTATGTTTTAAATCCATACCTTCATTTCTAAACATTCTTCCCATTTCATAAACTTTATCAAATCCACCAACAATAAGTCTCTTTAAGTATAATTCGTTTGCTATTCTTAAATACATTGGTATATGTAAAGTGTTATGGTTAGTTATAAAAGGTCTAGCATTCGCTCCACCAGCTATAGTATTTAATATTGGAGTCTCAACTTCTAAAAATCCTCTGTCATCTAAATACGCTCTCAATGCCTTTAATGCTTTCGTTCTAATTAAAAAAGCATTTTTTACTTCTGGGTTCACTATTAAATCAACATATCTTTGTCTATATCTTAATTCTTGATCTTTTAATCCATGATATTTTTCTGGTAAAACTTGTAAAGATTTGCATAATAATACTACACATTTAGCCTTTACAGATATTTCGCCCCTTTTAGTTCTAAATATTTCCCCTTCAATACCAACTATGTCTCCAATATCATATGTTGAAAATACACTATATTCTTCTTCCCCTATAGCATCTAATCTTACATAAGATTGAATTCTTCCTTCTTGGTCTTGAATATCTATAAAACCAGCTTTACCTTGTATTCTCTTGCTCATGATACGTCCTGCTATTTTTGTAGTTTGACCTTCAAGAGTTTCAAAGTTATCTTTTATTTCCATAGAATAATGAGTTCTATCATATCTACTTTCTTTGAAAGGGTCTCTACCTGATTCTTGTAATTTTTTTAGTTTATCTCTTCTTACTTGAAGTACTTCACTAAGGTCTTCTTGAATTTGTGCTTCTTCATTGCTTTGTTGATTATTTTTCATTTTTTTCCTCCAGATTATCTTCTTATTTCTAATATTTCAAACTTAGCAACTCCATCAGGAACTTGCACCTCTACAACCTCTTTAACAGCTCTTCCTAAAAGCGCTTTTCCTACAGGAGATTCGTTTGATATTTTGCCATCATATGGGTCTGCTTCTGTTGAACCAACTATAGTATATTCAACATCTTCATCAAATTCTAAATCTTTAACTTTAACTATTGAACCTATTGTAACAACATTAAGGTCTATTTTGCTTTCATCTATGATAACAGCTTTTCTAACCATATTTTCTAATTTTAAGATTCTTTCTTCAACCTGTGCCTGTTCCTTTTTAGCTTCATCATACTCAGCATTTTCAGATAAATCACCAAAAGATATAGCAACCTTTATTCTCTCTGCAACTTCTTTTCTCTTTACAACCTTTAAATTCTCTAATTCTTCTTCTAATTTATCGTATCCCTCTTGTGTCAATAAAAACTCTTTATTCTCTTCCATTATAAATACAACTCCTTCACAAATTTCTTAGGAATTTTCCTAATTATATTTTAAAATTTTTATAATCTTTTTTTAATTTATGCGCTATATTATAAGTCACTATTATTTTTATGTCAAGGAGTCTTCCATATAGTACTCCAATTTCGACACAACTTCTTGATAGTCTTCTATTTTATTAATTTCATCTCTTAATCTTGCAGAGTTTCTAAGACCTTTTAAATACCAAGCGATGTGTTTTCTCATTTCCCTTACAGCTACATACTCTCCATGTTCTTCTACTGCAAGCTTTAAATGTTTAATGGCAGTACTTATCTTTTCGTTAAGAGTTGGCTCTGGTAAAATCTCGCCTGTATTCATATAATGGTTTATTCTTTTAAATATCCATGGGTTACCCTGAGCACCCCTACCTATCATTATAGCATCACAACCCGTTTTGTCTAACATATTTATTGAATCTTCTATTGTAAATACATCACCATTTCCTATAACAGGTATATTTAAATTTTTCTTAATATCTGCAATTATATTCCAGTCTGCTTTACCTGTATAATATTGCTCTCTCGTTCTTCCATGTATTGCTAAAGCACTTATTCCACAAGCTTCTGCTATCTTTGCTATCTCAACAGCATTTATACTATTATCATCCCATCCTTTTCTTATTTTTAAAGTAACTGGTTTCTTTGAATTCTTCACTACTGCCTTTAATACCTGCTCTGCAAGTTTAGGATTTTTCATAAGTGCTGAACCATCCCCATTTTTAACTACTTTTGGAGCTGGACATCCCATATTTATATCAAGGATTTCATTTGAATATTCGTTCATTATTTCTGCTGCTCTTCCCATAAAATCTGGCTCAGAACCAAATATCTGAACAGCTACAGGATGTTCTTCTTTTTCTATCTTAAGCATTTTTTTAGTATTTTCATCATCATAGCAAAGTGCCTTACCATTTATCATTTCTGTATATAAAAGTCCACATTCTTGTTCTTTACAAATTAATCTAAATGGAAGGTCTGTTACCCCTGCCATAGGTGACAGAAAAACTTTATTTTTTAATTCTAAATTTCCTATTTTCATCGTTTTTCTCCTATTTTTTCCTTTGTTTTTGTGATTTTATTTCTAAATCTGCATTTCCTCATTATAATATACCACATAACACTAAAAAACTATCATAAAAAGGGAACTGGATATATAATCCAATTCCCTGTATTAATTATTCTTGGTTTTTTTCATATATTATTCTTAATCCTTCTAGCGTTAAAAAACCATCTACATAATCTATACTTTTTGTTTCTGAAGCAATTAGTTTAGCTAGCCCACCTGTAGCTATAACTTTAACATCATCACAATTTAATTCTTTTTTCATCATATTTATTATTTTATCAACTAAACCTACATATCCATAAATTATGCCAGATTGCATAGCCGATACAGTACTTTTACAAATAGTCATACCTGGTTTTGCTAATTCTACTCTAGGCAATTTAGATGCACTTTGGAATAATGCCTCACTAGATATCTTTATTCCTGGTGCTATTGTACCCCCTAGATATTCACCTTTTTCAGAAATAGCACAAAATGTAGTTGCTGTTCCAAAATCTACAAGTATACTTGGTGCCCCATATTTTTCTATGCCTGCTACAGCATTAACTATCCTGTCTGCTCCAACTTGTTTTGGATTATCATATTTTATATTTAGACCTGTTTTTATGCCTGGACCTACTATCAATGGATGCTTTTTACAGTATTTTATACAAAAATTTTCAAGAGAATGCATAACGTTTGGAACTACAGATGATATTATTACATCATCAATAGCATTTATATCCACATCATCATACTTAAATAAGCTACTTATTAGAATTCCATATTCATCAGATGTTTTTTCCTTATCTGTTTTAATTCTCCAATAATTAACTAACTTGTCACCTTTATATATACCTAAAACCATATTAGTATTTCCAACATCAAATACTAGAAGCATATGTCATTAACCTTCTTTCTATTTTTTGCTTTTCTTAAGTACAGCAGCAACGGCAGCTACTACTAAAGCTCCTACTATTGCTTCTGGTACTCCATTTGCTGCGGCAAGAGCCATTATAACCTTTCCTGCTGAACCATTTTGACCCATTGCTTGAAGATACTTGTCAGCATATAAAACATATATCATTCCTAAAACACCAGCTGTATTTAACAAAGAACCTACAGCTCCTGTAATTAATCCAGATATGTATACCTTACTTGTAGCATTGATTATTAGTTGATATACATAATAAGCCAATATACCTATCATAACTCTTGGCAATATTGAAACTAATGGATTTATAAAAACAAAAGATGTTACCGTTGGGTTTACTATAGCGTTTAAAAGACTTGATACTCCAAATATAAAGCCTATTGCTGCCCCAACTATTGGTCCTTCCATAATAGCTCCAATAATAACTGGTATATGCATTATAGTTGCTTTTGTAGGTCCAACTGGAATAAATCCCAATGGAGTCATAGATAGCATAATAGAAATAGCTGATAGTACCCCTATTATAGTCATCTTTCTTACATTTACTTTTCTTACTGATGCACTTGTGTTCATCATAAAAAATACACCTCCGTTCCAGCTCACTAACGATGCCGGACTACTTAATTTTTTGATTTTTCTTACTCTTGTTTCTTATCATTATGAGTCAGGCTACTACTTTCAGGATGCCTGCTCTAACAAGAATAATTTTATCAAGATGAGTTGTCATTGTCAACAATTTGACAAGAAAAATATGCTAATTTCATCATATTTCTCATTTTTTTACTATGTCTTTATATGCTATTATATTTTCTACACTATCAGCTTTTTTTACTGCATTTATTATACTTTTTTCCACAGCCTCTACAGCCAATGAACCTAATAACGTTATATCTGCTTCTATTTCACCTTTTGACATTGTGAATATTGTATCTCCATCATGAGGTGTATGGATAGGAAAAATAGCTTTTGCATACCCATCATGACCCATTTGAGATATTTTTTTACATTCAGCTTTAGTCAGTTTAGCATTCGTAGCTATAACTCCAATTGTAGTATTATCTATACTAAATCCACCTTTACTTGCACCTTGTTTCATCAATTTATATGTATCAATTGTTTCTGTTTTTTTATCATTTAAGGCGCCTGCTATAACCTTACCATCCTCATAAACATCTCCAAGAGCATTTACAGCAATTAATGCAGATACAATCAATCCATTATCTAGTTTTATAGAATAACTTCCTATTCCACCTTTCATAGCATATTCTTGCCCTCTTATCTTTCCAACAGTAGCTCCACATCCTGCTCCATAATTACCTTGATTTAAAACAGTTGTATTTGCCACCTCACAAGCTTTATAACCCATTTGTATATCTGGTCTACACTTAAAATCTCCTACTCCTAAATCAAATAAAACTGCTCCAACAACTATAGGAACTTTTCCAACTCCAACATCAAAACCAATTCCTCTTTCTTCTAAGTATCTACTTACTCCACAAGTAGATTCAAGACCATATGCAGAACCTCCTGCTAAAACTATAGCATGAACTTTTTGAACCATATTTACAGGGTCTAATAAATCGGTTTCTCTGGTTCCTGGAGCCGACCCTCTTACATCAACACCACAAACTGCACCTTCTTCACAAATCACTACTGTACATCCAGTCATCCCTATTCTATCCTCAACTTGCCCAACCTTTAAACCTTCTATATCTAAAATATTATCATACATATCCATTTTCTCCTCTTATAGAAACTTCACCCGAAACAATTTCTTTTACACTTCCATCACTACCCTGAACTACTAAGTTACCATCTTCATTTATATCTAAGCATTTAACTAATTCTTTATCATTTCCTTTTAGTACATATATATTCTTATCTATAATAGCAGAATAATCTCTACATATTTTTAAAGTTTCTTCTTTTGAGTTATTTGCAATATAATCTAAATATAACTTTTCAAATTCAGCCAATACATTTCTGACAATATCTACTCTAGACAATTTGTATCCTTCTTTATACAATGAGGTAGCTTTCTCAGCTATTTCTGAATCAAAGTCCATTATTTTAACATTTATTCCAATACCAAGAACAACATAATTTGTTCTTTCAATCTCAGCAGACAATTCTGTTAGTATACCACATATTTTTTTCCCATTTAAAATAACATCATTTGGCCATTTTATCAAAGTCTTTGCCCCTAGATTATTTAAAGCTTGTGTTACACTTGCTCCTGCTATTAAAGTTATAAATGGTGCTTTAAACGGTTCCATATCTGGTTTTAGAATAATACTCATCCAAATCCCTTCATGGGGTTTGGAATCCCAAGTTCTTCCTAATCGACCTTTTCCCATATCTTGATGTTCACTTAAAATCACAGTTCCATCTATACTATTCACAGCCACTCTTTTTGCGTATTCATTGGTTGAATCTATAGTATCAAGATGCTCAATATTCTTACCAATAAACTCTGTATTTAATTTATAGTAGATATTCTGTGGACTTAATAAATCAGTTGGATTTTCTGTTAATCTATAACCTTTTTTATTTACAGATTCTATATTATATCCCTCTTCTTTTAGAGCTTTCATATGTTTCCATATAGCTGCACGTGACACACCTAATTGCTTTGACAACTCTTCACCCGAAATAAACTCAGATTTATTATTTAATATAATTTCTATTATCTTCTCTCGCATACTTCACCTCTAATATGATATGATTTCATGACTTCTTTTCTTCTAATAAGTAATTATACATTATTAATATATTTTTAATACTACTAATTTTAAAATTCCTTTTTAATATATTATCATAAGTAAACTTATATACCCATACCATTAATTCCCATAGCTTAATATTTTGCCTAATCTTTGCTAAAATCACAAAAAAAACTGAAAGTATTAATTAGATTGATATATGCAAATATACTTTGTTTATCAATTTAACATTATACTTTCAGTCTTAATATTTAATCCTTAATAGATAATACTCTTAAAATAATCAATATTTTAAAATTATTTATCTTCATCAGATTTATTTTCTTGATTTTTATTTATATCAACAACATTGTTTCTTTCTTCTCTATCTTTTTCTAGATTTATAGTTAATTGCTCTTCATTTTCTTTAGGAGAATTTTCCTCTGTAATTGCATTTTCAATATCATTTAATGGTAATTCTTTATTAAATGCTTTTATAAATTGATCTGCATCTAAAGTTTCATAGATAAGTAAGGCTTGTGCTACATACTCCAGTCTATCCATGTTTTCTTGTAATATACTTCTTGTCTTATCATATGCACCATCAACTATACGTTTTGTTTCTTGGTCTATCTCAAAAGCAACCTCTTCAGAATAGTTTCTCTTACTTGAAAAACTATTACCTAAAAATACTTCATCATCACTGTCAAATGACATTGGACCAAGTTTAGAACTCATTCCATATTTTGTTACCATACTTCTTGCAGTAGCTGTAACTCTTTCTAAGTCATTTGATGCTCCTGTAGACACATCTTTTAGCACTAACTCTTCTGCTACTCTACCTCCAAGTAAAACTACTATGTTTTCTTTCATCTCATTTTTAGTAGCATAGAACTTATCTTCAACAGGAAGCTGCATTGTAAATCCTCCTGCTCTTCCTCTTGGTACTATTGTAACTTGATGAACAGGACTTACTTCCTCAAGTATATGAGCACAAACTGCATGCCCGCCTTCATGATATGCTGTAAGTCTTCTTTCTTTTTCACTTATTACTCTCGATTTCTTAGCTACACCTGCTATAACCTTTGTTATAGCTTCTTCTATAGTTTCCATCTTAATTTTCTTTTCTCTTTTTCTAGCTGTTAGTATTGCAGCTTCATTCATTAAGTTTTCTATATCAGCAGGAGTAAATCCTGGTGTTCTTCTAGCTAATACATCCATTTTAACATCATCATTTAGCGGTTTATTTCTTGAGTGAACTTTAAATATAGCTTCTCTACCTTTTACATCTGGTGTACCAACAACTACTTGTCTGTCAAATCTTCCTGGTCTAAGTAAAGCTGGGTCAAGTATATCTGGTCTATTTGTTGCTGCCATGATTATTATACCTTGGTTTACTCCAAATCCATCCATCTCAACTAGAAGTTGATTAAGAGTTTGTTCTCTTTCATCATGACCTCCACCAAGACCTGCTCCTCTCTTTCTACCAACTGCATCGATTTCATCTATAAATATTATAGCTGGAGCGCTTTTTTTAGCTTGCTCAAATAAATCTCTTACTCTTGAAGCCCCAACCCCAACAAACATCTCAACGAAATCAGAACCACTTATACTGAAAAATGGAACTCCTGCTTCTCCAGCAACTGCTCTTGATAGATATGTTTTACCAGTTCCAGGAGGTCCTACCATAAGCATTCCTTTTGGTATCCTTGCCCCTAATTCAATATATTTCTTAGGATTCTTCAAGAAGTCTACTACTTCTTGTAAATCTTCTTTTTCTTCATCCAATCCAGCTACATCTTTAAACGTAACTCTAGTTTTTTCATCATCCTTATGAACCTTAGCCTTTGACTTACCAAAGCTCATAACCTTTCCGCCTCCACCTTGAGACTGATTCATAAATACAAACCAAAGAATTACCATAAAGAATATTAACAGTAATGTAGGTAGCATCTCAACAAACCAAGGTGTAGATGGTTTAGCTTCACCACCAAATGTTAATTTTCCAGCCTTAGCTTGATCTAACACTTCATCTGCAAGTTTATCTCCCATTATTTCTGTTGGAACATATGATTTAAACTTTGTATTTGTATCTTTTATAGTACCTTCTACAGAAGTTTGATTTACAAAGTACAATCTTGATATATTCTCATCTGTTAATTCCCTATATACTTGGGAAAATTTTAAATCTTTTATTTTTTCTGTAGGCTTACCTGAGAATTGAACTATACCTACTATAATTATAAAAACAAGTAGATAAAAACCTGCCCCTTTTAGCAACTTATTCAATATAGAAGCCCTCCTTTCATACATTGCTTTGCCCTATAATTTGTTAAAATTAATTTTTAATACTTCTTTTGTGCTTTCATCAATTTTATAATTCTCACTGATTTTATAATCTCCAACACATATTATTCCTTCACTATCTGTGATTATAGGAATTTTACATCTTTCTTCTCTTGGGATTTTTAAATCTATGAATAAATCCTTCACTTTTTTACTTCCCATAGCAAGTTTTATCTTATCACCTTGCCTTCTGCTCCTTATTACTATACCCCCTTTTACCTTATTAAAATCAAACCCTTTAGATGAATTGTCTAATTTCATACTCTTATACCTATCTATACTCATTACTTGGGTCTCAATAATTTGTTTTAATTCTTTTATTTTTATAAACCCATTACTAGGTATATTGTAATAAAATTCAATTTCCTCACTAACAATTTCCTCATTGGTTAATATTATACTGTCTTTTTTTCTATAAACAAATATATTTCTCGGAAGAGTTATCATTTTATTTACTTTTGAATCACTTTCTAAAGACATTATGTCCTCTATATGTTTTTGATCAACAAAATTAGTATCTCCTAGTATATGTTTTATAGAATTTCTAAGAACCCTAACTTTGATAGCATCATGTAAGCAAATAAAATCTTCTAAATTTATCTCTACAAAGCTCTTTTCTTTTATATTTGAAACTTCTCTAAATTTAGCTTCTGCCTCTTTCTCAATATAATCGTTGTCACTTTTTAAGCTATTGCTCATCCTCACTATAGATTCTATTACATTTGAATTAAAATTATCCTTCATATATGGTAAAAGGTCTAACCTTATTTTATTTCTAGTGTATATGTTTTCTAAATTTGTTTTATCTATTCTAGGATTTAAATTATAAGCCTTACAATATTCCTCTATATCTATTCTCTCTACATCCAAGATTGGTCTAATTATACAGTTATCTCTAATATAATCAATTCCTTTTAACCCTTTAAGACCTGTTCCTCTCATAATACGCATCATGACAGTCTCAGCTTGGTCATTGAGATTATGGCCTATAGCTATTTTGTTAGCTTTAATCTTATCCTTAATTTC
Organism: Clostridioides sp. ES-W-0018-02; assembly: GCF_020658175.1. NCBI lineage: Bacteria > Bacillati > Bacillota > Clostridia > Peptostreptococcales > Peptostreptococcaceae > Clostridioides > Clostridioides sp. ES-W-0018-02. The sequence continues at coordinate 10,912 of NZ_JACVVY010000007.1, forward strand.
ATAAAACATTTCATATCTTAGCTTCCTTGCTCCTTCTTCTAATGATAACCCCTCATTTTCACAATATTTTGGTACATTAATAGACTTTACAAAGAATACAATTCCCATATCCTCACAAAGCTTAGATACATATAATGCATCTTTTTGAGCTTCTATTCCTCTTATTTGATGATTTAAATGTGCTGCATATATTTCTATATTAAAATCTTTTTTTAATCTATTTAGTACATGCAATAAACAAACTGAATCAGGTCCTCCAGAAAGACCCAAAACTATTTTATCGCCTTTTTGTATTAAATTATGTTTATTTATAGTACTTAGTACCTTATCAAATATCATATTTATCCCTCTTACACTTAGTTTTATTCACTTTTAAGTATACTTTCTATAAAAAAACGCTAAACCCTTGTATCAATTTTAAGAAATTAAAGTTTAATATAAATATAATAATACCAAATAAATTAAATAAAAGGTAGTTTTTTCACTACCTTTATAAAATTTCTGGAAAATAGCTATAGTTATTATTTAATATCTATGTATATATCTATTTTGTTTCTACCTAAAAATAAATCTTGTATCTTTATATTATAGTCTATTTTCAATTTTATGTGTTCCCCTTCTTGTATATTTATATCCAATTCTCTTGTGTCAATATCAATTAATAAGGTACCTTGTGGGGTTACATATTTTGTAGTACTGCTTTCTCCACATTTAAACATCATAGTTGAATTAATAGAACCAAACTTTTTAATACTAACTTCATTTTTAAGTATTTTTATAGTATTAGTTATTTCTATATTGTCTTCTTTTTCCTTGTAAATAACATATATTCCATCATTTTTATAAAAAATTTTACCAAAAGTAGTCATCTCTATGGTGTCCATATTACCTTTTTCATCATATTGTCTAGTATTTATGCTTATTTTTACACTCAACGATTTTTCCTCCATAGACTTCTTCATATAAACTAATATTTTTGTATCTCCACTTTTTGAATTTTATCAATTTTTTTCTTTAAAAATTCTTTCGCTATATCTGAAAATTTTTCATGTATGTCTGATACATAATATTGATAAATTCCATGAGCTTCTTTGCTATTTATAATGTTTCGTTCTTCTAAAATCTTTTTTAAATCTTTAGCTGTCTCTTTAGCTGGATTAACCAATTTTATGTGTTCTCCAACCTCTTCACCTATCGTTCTCTTTAAAATAGGATAATGAGTACATCCTAATACCAAAGAGTCTATATTCTTATCTTTTAATTCTTGTAGATATATCTTTGCTGTTAACTTAGCTACTTCTGTGTTAGCCCATCCTTCTTCAACAATTGGTACAAATAAAGGACATGCTTTATTAACAATTTCTATATTTTTATCTATTTTAGATATTTCTAAATTATATGCCTTTGAACTTATAGTTCCTTCTGTTCCAATTATACCTACAGTCTTGTTTTTAGTGGAACTTACAGCTGTCCTAGCACCGGCTTCTATAACTCCTATTATTGGTATATCATATTTTTCTTGAGCCTCTTTTAAACTTCTCGCAGTAGCAGTATTACAAGCTATAACTATAGCTTTTACATCCTTAGTTTTTAGAAAATTTATAGCTTGAAAAGTATATTTAATTATAGTCTCCTTAGATCTCGAACCATATGGTATTCTAGCAGTATCTCCAAAATATATTATATCCTCATTTGGTAATATCTTCATTATTTCTTTCAAAACCGTCAATCCGCCTAATCCCGAATCAAAAACTCCTATTGGTCTATTGCTCATTTTTATACAACACCTACTTTACATTTTTGTGTTTAACAACATCTTATTTATCGCTAAAATTTATTTTTATATTCACAGTTAATATATTATTACCTAAATGATTATTATAGTTTATTTTAAACAAAAAATAAAGGAGCTATCTCAAATTAGAAAATAATTTCTAGAAAAAGACAACTCCTCTCAGTACTCAAAAATTTAAATTTATTTTGCAAACACATGATTCCCTATTCTCAGATATGGATTTAGTCTATTTATCCATTTGCAAGTGGCTATTTCTGGATTCCAGAAATATACTGCTTTATTTGTTGGGTCAGTTCCATAAAGAGCTTCTTTAGCTGCTTTACATGCTGAATCTGTTGGTGTCTTGTTTATTGAACCATCAAGCACAACTGAGAAAGCATTCTTCTGATATATAACTTCCTCTATTGAATCTGGAAATCTAGGGTCCAATACTCTGTTTATTACTACAGCTGCTACAGCAACCTGTCCCTCATAGCTTTCTCCTCTAGCTTCACCTGCAACCAATTTAGACAGTAACATTAAATCATTATCAGATAAATTTATTACTTCCTTTTTTGCTACATTTTTTTCTTGTTTGTTTACTTTCTTAGCTGTCTCTGTTGGCTCATCTGCATATACCTCTTTAATAGGCATAAATATATAGGTTAAAGCTAGTAATATAGCTATCAGTTTACTCCACCTGTCCATGATTAAAACCACTCCTTATAATTTTATTTTTTTAAAATTTTTCTTCTAAATCCTTTACTACTTCAATTACTTTAAACTTGATTTTTACTCTGCTTGTTTTCTTTGGTGTGTCTTGTTTTATTAGCTTATATTCCTTGTCAGTTAAAACTTCTTTTAACTTATCATCTGTAGATTTGTCTATAACTCCATTAGACTCATCAACAAAACATAATGGAGGAAACATAACACACCACCAGTTTTTTCCTTCACCTTTTCCAATTATAATTTTTAATGCTTTATATTCACCTGCTGGAAGAACTATATTAGAATATTGTTTTGTAGGAAAGTTACTATATTGTATACCTACCTTTACACTGTAATTATATCCATTTTCAAGAATAATATTTTTACTTATTTCTTCCAGAGTACTATATTCTTTTTTTATAATAGCTTCACTTTCCTCTATACTTTTTGAGTTTTGTAGTTTTGGTTGTAAATATTTTACTACTTCATCCCTAACTTTTAATTTAAGTTCTTGATCTTCATCTGTATTACTATTTGCTATGACATGAAATCTTATTAATTTATCTTTATAGTCTTTTGATATATTATCAATTTTTTTTACTTCACCATTTATTACTATCGTCATTATTGATATGACTGATATAAGACTTAATATTAATATTCCCAACCTAACTTTAATTTTTCTCATTGAAAAATCCCCCTCAAGATAAATTTATATCATCAATTATGTCCATTTAAATTTAATTTATTCATAATATTTTCAATATCAATAAAAAAACTACTTTGAAATGTTTATAAACATTTCAAAGTAGTTTTTTTAATTTTATAAGTCTTTATTCATCATAGCCTTATCTATCATAAATTGCTCTGCTTTTTCTATATGCTCTGTAGCATATTTCTTAGACAACTCACTATCACCTTTTATTATGGCATCAAGTAAAAATCTATGTTCTTCAACAATATTAAGCGATGAGTCGTAATCAGACATATAAGTAACTCTAAACCTATACACTTGTTCCCATAAGGAGTTTATCAATTGGATTAACTTTTTATTGTTTGTTGCTTTAAATATACATTCATGAAATTCTACATCTTGTTTCAATAGTGCATCTAAATCTGATTCCAAAATGCTTTTTTTTAACGCTTCTGATATATCCTTAAGTTTTTTTATATCATCATCACCAATTCTTTCAGCAGCAAGAGACGCTGCTAGACCTTCTAAGCTTGCTCTTACCTCTAATACATCTAGAAGATCCTTTAATGACATATTTGCTACATATGCACCTTTTCTAGGCAACATAACAACTAAACCTTCTAATTCAAGCTTTCTTATTGCCTCTCTTACTGGAGTTCTACTTACTCCTAATTGTTCTGCTAGTTGTACTTCCATCAGCCTTTGACCAGGCTTTAATTTCCCTTCTAAGATTGCCTCTCTTAAATTTTCGAAGACTACATCTCTTAATGGCTTGTAATTATCCAAGTTCAGTTTAGTTAAATTCTCCACAAATTTCAACCCCTTTTTGACTGCTGTTAACAACATATACCTGTTTATATTTTTTTAATAATTCTTTTTTTCCAATTAGAGCATCTTCTTTACTTTCAAATAATCCAAAAACTGTAGGACCACTTCCACTCATCATAGAACCTAAAGCATTATTTTTCATCATAACTTGCTTTATATTATTTATCTCTTCATATTTACTTATAGTAACATTTTCAAGAACATTTACCATATTTTCTGATACAGCTTTTATGTCTTCTGAATTTAAACACTCCATCAAATATTTATTATTAGGTCTTTTTTTAATATTATTCAAATCTAACCCTTGATAAACTTCTTTTGTAGAAACAAATAATTCTGGTTTACATATTAAAATACTTATATCACATGGTAAACCTTTAATATCTGTTAGTTTTTCTCCAACACCTTGAGCTAAAGCAGGCCTTCCTGATATACAAAATGGAACATCTGCTCCCAAGTTAAATCCGATGTCTTTTAATTCATCTTCAGATAATTCAAGTTTCCATAATTCATTTAATCCTACTAATACTGCGGCGGCATTGGAACTTCCTCCAGCCATACCTGCTGCTACAGGAATATTTTTTTCTATGAATACTTCTACGCCTTTTTTTATATTAAATCTATTCTTAAGTATTTTGGCAGCTTTATAAACAATATTATCTTCATCTAAAGGGATATCTAAACTAGTGCTTTTTATCTCTATTTCATCTTTATCTAATCCCTTTATTTTTACTATATCGTATAAATCTATCGTTTGCATTATCATTTCAACAAAATGATAACCGTCTTGCCTTTTTCCTAAGACATCAATGGATAAATTTATTTTTGCCCTGCTCTTTAGTTTTATAAAATCCATTCTATCCTCCTTGTTTAAAGAATAATGCATCACTAACAATAATATTATACTACAAAAAATAAAATAATAGGGTATTATAATACCCTATTATACTTAATTACTTTAAATTTTTTAATATTAATCTACTAATACGACTTTTTTTTCTAAAATAAGACACTTGCCAGGCTTAATTGCTTCGTCAAGTTTTATATCATTGAGTTCTGCAATTTCATTTTCTGTTGTATTGTATTTTTTTGCAATATTCCAGAAAGTATCTCCTTCTTTACATATATATACAATTATACTTGGGGCTTTAGATAAATCATACACACCTTGATCTTCACCTTTAACAATAAAGCTTTCTGCCTTTTTATCTAATGCTTCAGTAAATCTTTTGATTTTTATAACCAAATCTATTTGGTCTCTATTCAAATCAACCTCAATTTTATCAATACATGCTGTATTAAACACTGATGCTGTATCAGTTAAGTTATCCATCTCTATATCATGCTCAAATGGAATTTCTTCACTAATTTTATAAACTAATTTTAGCCCTTCAACTGGAATAAATAAAATTTCAACTTTTATAATCCCTTGTATAATACTTTTATTTCCTTCAATGTAGCTATTTTCTATAGACATAGTTGGACAAACGCTTACAATATCTTTTATTTGTATATCATCATTATCATTTCTTATTCCTTCTCTAACCATAAATGTTTCTTCACTATTTCTTAAAGTCTTATTTAATTGAATAGGTTTATGGTCAAATTTTATTATCTTTTGAGGAGAGTATGCATCTTGTAATACCTCTCTTGTTACTTCATCTGTAACTTTTACCTTGCAACAAGCCATACAATCTATTTCTAATAGACCTGTATTACTTTCACTATTTTGTTTAAAAATATGATTAAAGTCTGACATGGACAATAATACTTCCTCTGTCATACCATCACTCACTCCAGGAACTTCTACAAACTGAGTGAACTCTATACCCACTCTATCTAACTCTACAAGTTCACCCTCATATGTACAAGCCAATGGATTTATTTCTAATACTCCACCAATAATAACCTTATTATCAGTTACTCTACTTTCTTTTACTTTAACACAAGGATTTAAGCTTATTATAGATTGAATTTCTTCTGTATTTATAGTTATAGTGTCTCTTATAGAACTTTCTGCTTTTTCTATTCCCACTATATCTTGAAAACAAATTTCCTTTCTATGCTTTTGTATGCCTTCTACTTGAGCTACATCCTTTACAATATCTAATCTCTGTTTTTCAAATAAACTTCCTCTTATATTCATAAGAGCTCCTACTTTAATCTTTCTCTCATTCATTATAGTGCAGTCCATATGCTCTACCTCTGAAAATAACATGTATTCCATATCTTGCATAACATTATCTTTTTCTATTACTTCGTTTATATCTACTTTTCCATCTACATTAGAAACAGTATTTTTATCGTCTGCGATGTAAATTACGTTGTAATTAAAACTTCCTCTACAAAGTATCTTTCCATCTGCTATCTCAATTTTTTTAAGTGATATGTAACCCTCAGTCTTTACAATCTCATATACATCTAGCTTCTTGTCTGGCACTACTGCTTCCGCCTCAATAAATGTTTGAAATTTCCCAAAGTCTATTCTATTGTCAATTTTAATTACATCTTTAATTAATTCCATAGTTTACCTCCTTAAGTATTATAAAAATATCACACTATATTTATATTTAAGGAACAAAAAAAAAATTACACCTATTTTTAATAGGTATAATTTTAACTTATTTGTAATTTATCTTGATCTCTAAAAACTTGCAACTTTACATTAGATGTTAATAAATCTGAGTAACTATAAGATACCCTAGGATATCCATTACTTTCATCATCTAATTTTATAACAAACACGCTTGGATAAACTTTTTCTAGTATACCCTCTTTTGTAATAATCTGCTTTCTTCCTTTATTAGCTTTCAACAATATTTTCTTTCCTATATGTCTTTCTAAGCTTACTCTTATCTTATCTAGAGTTTGAACAGTAGCCACAATATCACCTTCTTTAACGTTTATATGTTTACATAATATCACATATAAACATTTTTGTCAAACGTTTAAACTAATTATTTTATATATTTTTTGCAAAAATGTCAATACTATTTTTGAATATATACAGTATAATTATGTTAATTTTTGTTAGTGCAATATTGTTTTTGGCATTGCCCATCTAAATTTCCCTCTTGTTTCAGAGCCACCAATACCCTTAACACCTGTGATAGTCTGCTCTATAACCTCATCAATAGGTACTACTACATCAATTCTTGAACATGCAATTTTTTCTACTACAAAAACAGGGTCTAAAGCATGTATCATTATTCTACCAGGGGAACTTGCATAATTCGCTCCTGCATTTATTATTTTTTCATAATTTGACTGACATGCTCCTGCAAATATTACAAGATTATCCAAATTTGGTTGCCATTTACGTGCTTCTCTAACTGTTTTCATAAAATTTAAAGAGTTTCTATAGTTATTCATATCTTCTATATCCCCTCTTTTTACTGTCATTGCATCATGTCCTGTAATTACTAGTATATCCGGATTATATTTTTCTAGTAATGCTCTTACTTCTTTATGCTGGTTTTGCTCTGAAACTGCTACTCCTACTGCAGGTATTCCAAGTTGAGCATATACATCCAAACAAATTTTTAAATACTCTTTATCTCCATCTATTTGTAATACTTTTCCAGGCATTCCATATGTGTTAGAATTTAATTGAAGTTTTGGAACTGCCCTTGTCATCTTTTTCTGTCTCTCTTTAGCCTTTCTTACTGACTTATATAATAAATTTTCTACATTTTTATCTATTAATATATCTTTTATATCAGGTGCTTTTACTAATTCAAGGTCATCAATATAAGCATCTGCTATTACTCTAAATGCAATTCCTTTTAGTATAGCTATTTTTTCATTATTTTCATCTACACCAAAAGAGACTATTTTAAATACAATATCTTTGTTATGTGACTTTCTAGCTACAATGTCTCCTACCTTCATAGTTAAACCTCCAATAAATTTTTATCTTAGTTTATACTATGTTCGATATAAAACTTTGTTTCCTAATGTCAAAAAAACATTTCTTATAACACTTCTTTTATTACTCTTAAAGCGTTTTTATAGTATATTTTTTCTATTTCATCTTCACTAAATCCTTCTTTTTTTAGAGGCTCGTATAATTTACCCATTTGAGATATATCCTCAATCTCAACTTTTGAATCTATTCCATCGAAATCTGAGCCTAGAGCTACAACATCAATTCCTCCAACATTTACAATATGTTTTATATGTCTAACCATATCTTCAAGCTTACTTTCGCTTTTATCGCCTAAAAATAAGTGGAAGAAGTTAATGCCTGTAACCCCACCTTTATTAGCCAACACTTTAATCATATCATCAGTTAGGTTTCTAGTATGATTCATCATTGCTCTTGAATTTGAATGTGTAGCTATTATTGGTTTAGAGGATATTTTTGCAATTTCATAAAATCCACCATCTGAAATATGAGAAACATCAACTAGCATACCTAGCTCATTCATCTTATGTACAACTTCTCTACCAAAATCTGTAAGACCTTTTTCTCTATACTCTATATTATTATGAGGAAAGCTTAACTCATTCACATGATTCCAACTTATTGTCATCATTCTAACGCCTAAATCATAAAACTTCTTTAAGTTTTCTATTCTACCTTCAAGCACTGCTCCTTCCTCTATAGATAAAAGTGCTGTAAGCTTATTCTCTGATTGATTTTTCATAATTTCTTCATAGTTAGTAGCTAGAGCTATTACATCACTATTTTTTTTCATTTCTTTATGAAATTTATCTGCCATACTCATACAGTAATCAAAAGGATGTTTTACTTCTTCAGTATCAACAAAAAGAGCAAATGTTTGAGCCAATGAATCCCCTTTTTTCAGCCTGTCTATATCAACAGAATATTTGTTAGTTTTAAGTTCACTTGTTTCTACATTCTCCATTAATTTTGCTATAGTATCACAATGCAAATCAATAAATTTCATATTTATACCCCCTGTATATTTTATATTTATATCTAAAAATAGAAATAGTTGTCCTTATAGACAACTATTGACAACTATTTTTTAATATTCTTTTTAATGTTACTTAATTTTATTCCTCTTTTAGGTTAGGTATTACTTTCTTAACTTCTTCAATTTGATGCCATGTTTTATCTATACTATTTTCACTAATATATTTTTTTAAATCAGTTAAAGATGTAAAATCTTTAACTGATAAATTGTCATCATCATCTGCAAATCTTAAAATAAACATAAGATTACCTTACTTTCCACAACATTTCTTATATTTTTTACCACTTCCACATGGGCATGAATCATTTCTTCCTATTTTTGCTTCTTTAACTACTGTTTTAGATTTTTTGTATGCTTTTATTATTTCTTTTCTTTGGTCTGCTGGTAATATTTCTTCCCAACCTTGTAAATTATATAGCCAATGAGCCTCGACAGTTACCATATTGTTATATAATTTTTCCCAATCTATTTTTATAGAAACTTCTTTATCAGCTTCTACATCTTCTAAAACTATATCTTCTTTTAAACTTTCACTTATTCCATCTATGAATCCCATGAAAAATTCATTAGTAGTTCCAAATTTCTCAGCTAATTCACTTACTTTACCTTCAACAACATCCATTTTACTATTTAATATTTCATTGTATATTCCAGCTTCAACTTTTAAATATTCTTCCCAGAATTTTACCTCTGTTTCTTGACTTTCGTGGTTATCACTTAAATTTCTCCATTCAGTATATAAACTCATACTTTTTTCCTCCTAAGTATATCTATATTTTTTTAGTTTTTTTATAGTATAAAATCTTTTAGTTAGATTGGAAGTTTCTTCTTTTTGATTATACCATATTCTATTTAAAGTTAACTCTTACATTATATCATAATTAAACAATTCTTTTAATACTTTTATAGCATACTCTTGGTTTATAAAGTAAGGACTTGTAGCAATTGTTACAACTTTAGCCTTTTTAATTAGATTTTTTATCTTTTCTAGTTTAAAATCAAATGGTATATAGTCCATATCCTCTGAAAATATATCTAAATCTATGTCAAGAACAAACTCTGGCTCTATATCTAAATCAAAGCCATATGAGCTATCTATTATTATTAATTCTGAAAATATATTATGTTTTAATGCTGGTTTTATAAAACTTCCTACATTTAAAACCTCATTTGTATACCTAAATACGTCCTCCAGATTATTTATATCTACATTGTAGTTTTTAGGCTCTCTAGTATCCTTATGTTGATCTACATGTACTAGTTTACATCCTCTTGTGAATTCATTTGCCATCATAGATTTTATCCAAAAATAAAATGCATGGTTATGATTATCAAAAACATATATTCTTTTATTTCCCAGGACATATTCGACCATATTTTCCAATCCTGTTGCTTTTATCTCTTTATTTTCATCAATTTCATTAAATACGACTTTGTTTCCTAATTTCACATCATCCAATGTTCCACTTATTAGTTTTGGAACATATATACTCTTATTTTTTCTCTCTTCATATGAAAATACATTATTTCCTACTGGCTTTTCTATATAAAATCCTGTATATTTATAGTTTATCATAAGAATTAATTTCCTCCATAATTATAACCTATACACCTTAAACTCACTTATCATAAATTAGGTTATCTAGTATAAAAGATACTTGTATATAACTAGCTATTATATCTTCTCTCAATATGTATTATACAATAAGTGTAAAATATATTTATATAAAATATCCTACATTCCTATAACAAAACCATCTGCTTCAATTGGCAAGTAACTTACTCTTGTATTTAATTCCACTTTTCCAAAGAATACTACCCAGTATGGTCTAAAGATACTTTTAATTTTAACTATCTCTATCTCTGGTATACCCCCCATAAACCTGTGACTTAATCTTATAGCCATTTTATTTGCCTTTGATTTTACTCTCCTTTCATCCTTATCACTATATTGTATGATGTCATTATCTACATTTTTTACAATTTCAGACACTGGTAGTTCTTGTACTATACTGCCAGCACCCGTAGAACCATTTACTAAAATATTTAATTCATTTGTATTACCAGCTTGTTTTTTTTTCATGAAAATAGATTTATTTTGATGAATTTTAAGTGTAACGACTTTAAACTCTATATAATGAAGTCTAACTTCATGAACTTCTTTATTTTTTAATATCAGTCTACTTAGTAATGAATTATTTCCACTTTTTGCTATATCTATAGCTTCATCTTTTGTAATTTTTATAGGCAATGCTCTTATATCCATAAAATCATTCCCTTTCATCTTTTTTTCCTGTCATTTTAAATACTCTATATAGATAATCAAAAAATATTATAACTACTGCTATCATGACTCCATATGGGATTATCTTTCCAACTATAATATCATTTCTAGTTACTATACCATAAAATATAAATCCTGTTATTAAAAAGTATAATAGTACTAAAAAACCATCTATACCAAGCCATTTTATTTCCAAATCTTTTTTTACTTTAGATACCAATTTAGACATAATAACTACTCCCTTTTTATAGATTATTTTGTGTATTTAAATTTTTACCTATTCTATTTCCTATTGTCCATGCAATAAATGAAAGAGGGATGGCTATAACAAGAGGTTCTAATTCAAAACTTTGAACTGGAAACATTTTAAAATAACCAAAAGTTACTCCGCCTACAATCATTCCCAAAATACCACCCATAGATGTTCTTCTTCCATTACCAAGAAGACCTCCTACTATAGGTACAAATGCTGAACCCATCCAAATACTTCCTACAAATATACATGCATCATATACATTTTCAAATCTAAACGCCACACTAAGTCCCATAACTGCTGCTAAACATACACCTATTCTAGTAAATTTAACTAATTGCTTTTGAGATAATTCTTTTTTAGTAATTCTTCCATATATATCATTTGCTAAGGTAGCTCCTGCTGCTAGATAATAACTATCTAGTGTTGATATTATTGAACCTAAAATTCCGATTATAAATATAACTCTTATACCTTCTGGCAATGTATTTAAAACTAAAGTTATATACCCAGCTGCTGGAGCCATTTCTGGATAAGTGGCTCTAACTATAAGACCTGTCATAGTTAATACCATGTCAAAACATATCCATAGAGAAAAACAAGTCAATAAAGCTCTTCTCCCAACTTTTGGAGAATCTGCTGCTGAAAATCTTTGGTAAAACGTTGGGTCTGAATAAGCTCCAAATGAATATACTATTAACATCAATGCTTTCATTGCTGACATACCTTTTGTAGGATGCATTAACTGAGGTGCATCTTTAAGTGCTTCTGTAAGACCTTGAAAACCACCTATTTGGTCAAATTGACCTGGCATAACCATAGTTAGACCAAATACCATGCAGAAAAACAATACCATATCTGTAATGGCAACTCCCATAAGACCACCAAGAACTGTCAATATAACTACTACCACTACCATTATAAACCCTATTAGCTGTTTATCAATTCCCCAAGCTACATTACCTATAGTTCCCATAGCTGTTATTTCTCCAAGTTGTGCACAATATATAAACATTAAAACTGCTCCAATTATAGCAACTTGCTTTCCATAAAAACTTTCTAATAAATCAGGAACTGTTATATTAGTTCTTATATGAATTCTTGGTCCAACCCACAATGCTAAAGGCATTCTTCCAATATGTGCAGCTATTGACCATACTGCCCATGCAGATATCCCATATATAGCTGCATACTCTACACTGCCAACTGTACCAACTCCACCATACCAAGAGGCAACCAAAGTACCTACTATCAAAGACCATGGTAAACTTCGATTTCCTAGGTAATAACTTTCCATATCTTTTACATTTCTAGAAAAATAATAGCCTATCCCTAACAATAGAAATGCAAATATAATTATAATTCCATTTTCCCATAATGCTAACATATCTACTCTCCATATTCTTATTATTGTCTTAATTTTCTATTTTAATATTTAAATAGTTACTGTTATTTTTTAATTAAACTTACTTTATACCACATGTTATAAATTTATTTTATAATCATGAAATCTCTAAACCAAAACTATTATTATTTTAAACATGAACAACTCTACCCATTTTAAAAAAATAGGTAGAGTTATATAAATAATTATAAGTATTTAAGCGATTTTATTATTCAAGTTTTTATTTTCTTTTTTATTTATTTTATTTAAAGCATAAGTGGCAAATATACCTATGACTGCACACACTACAGATAGAATAAATATATACGTATATCCTGTTTGTCCATATTTATCTAACCAGTTACCTGCAACTGTATAGTAAAATGCATCTGGAGAAAATCCTATAAATGAAGCGAATCCAACTACTGCTCCTGTAGTTTCTAAAGATATATTAGACTCTGAAACAGATGCAAAGTATATACCTCTAAATCCAAATAAGATTACACTTAGTATTATCATATTTATTACAGCTATCCATATAAGTGCTGCACTCTTAGGGATTACTAAGTAAGCTGCTGTACTTATTGTCATTAATATAAATCCTACAAACATTACTCTTATAGATGAACCAACTTTATCTGTTATAACACCTGCAATAGGAGATGCTCCCATTTTTATAACATAAGTTCTAATTATTGATAAAGCTGAAACTAAAGTCATTGGCATTACATAAACTTCTGATAAGTATGGGCTTAAATAAGTTAAACTTGAAAATACTAAGTAAGTTGAAAATATTATAAGACCAATCAGCCAAGCTTTTGGCATTGTAACTACTTTTAGTAATGATTTAATGCTTAATCCTTCATCTGATGCTCCAGTATCTTTCTTTTCTTCTACTAAGAAGAATAAAAGTATACCACATATTATAGATGCTGCAGAATATAACCATACTACATATTTAAATCCAATAGTTATTTCAGCAAACTTTCCAAAGAAGTAAAGACCTATAAAAGAAATTAATGTACCTGATACCCCTGATAAACCTTCATAAAATCCAAATATTCTTCCTTGCTCTGATTCACTACCTTGCATTCTAACAACCTTAACAGAAGCTGAGAAGAATGTTAATATTGTTGTAAATCCCCATAATACAAATATTAAAAGAATCATGTTGTATGATGGAAATGTTGAGAAGTAAAACCCTAATGCTCCTGAAGCAATTAAAGAAAAAGTTATCAGTTTTCTAACTGAAAATCTATCAGCAAACCATCCACCTATAAAATAAGATACCATTCCTACTAATCCATATAAACTCAATAAGTTCCCTATTTGCGTATGACTCAATGCTAATGCTTGTTGCATTGGATCATAAAATGATGACTTCATATATGGTAAACTATACATAGCTGTTGTCCCAAATGCCAATATGAATATTACCAAAAATCTCTTAACATTACTTTTGTTTTCCATGATTTTGTCTCCTTAAGATTTTAATTTTCTAGTTTTATTTATATAACTTTATTTTAATTTTTCTATAGCTTGTTTAAAGTCATTTATTATATCATTTGCAGACTCTAATCCTACTGCTATTCTTATTAGATTTTCTCCATTCATTTGAACTAATGTATGTTCTTCTCCTAAACTTGTTGCTATTGTTGCAAGTTCTAAAGAGTTCATTAATTTTCTACTAGCTTGGTCTCTTGTTAATCCATTTATTCCGTCTTTAAGTTTAAATGAAACTACTCCTCCACCTAAACCATTCATTTGAGTTTTACAAAGTTCATACTGAGGATGAGTTTTTAGTGCTGGATATTTTACCAGTTCTACATTTTCTTCTTGCTCTAAAAACTCTGCTACTGCCAATCCATTTTCACAGTGTTTTTTCATTCTCATGTCTAACGTTTTCATACCTCTTAAAATCATCCATGCACTCATTGGTGGTAAAGATGCTCCTGTAAAACAACATAAACTTGGCCATCTAACTAAATCTATTAATTCCTTTGAACCTGCTACTGCTCCCCCTAAAGTATCTCCATGTCCATTTATAAACTTAGTAAGACTATGTATTACTAAGTCTGCGCCTAAGTCTATTGGCCTTTGTATAATTGGAGTACCAAAAGTGCTGTCAACAATAGCTAAACTCTTATTTTCGTGAGCAATTTCTGCTATTGTTTTTATATCTACTAAATCTAATGATGGATTTAATGGACTTTCTATATAAACTATCTTAGTATTTGATTTCATTGCATCTTTTACATTTTGTGGGTTTACTGCATCTACAAATGTAACTTCAACGCCAAATTTGGCTAACAACTCAGACATAAATAATTTAGTATGTGAGAATATTCCATCAGAACTAACTATATGGTCTCCACTTTTTACTAATGCTAATATAGTAGATGTTATTGCTCCCATACCTGATGTACTAGAAATAGCACTTTCTGCATTTTCAAGCATAGCTAATTTAGCCTCTAGCTCTGTAAGTGTCGGATTACACTCTCTTGTATATACATACCCCCATGTCATACATAACTCTTCAAAATGCTCTACTGTCTTTGCAGCAAATGTTGCTGTTTGACATATTGGAGTAGCTAATGCACCTGTTGTTGGGTCTGCACTATGTCCCCAATGTATTATTTTTGTCTCCAAATCTTGATTAATATTATTACTCATTTTAATTCCTCCTATTTTGACCTATTTATACAACGTTTTCCCTGCCAAATTTCACCAATTCAGCTTTAATTAATACAAACTTTTTAAGTATACTTTTATATTTGTTATAATTTCTAAAAATCTGACACTTATTTTGCTTTTTTATAGTTTTAATTATAAACTCTATAGTAACTATAGAGTCAATATGTTTTTGATATTTTTTTTACAATGTTTAAAAAATTTAATATAAAAAGAGATATGTCTTAAAATAAGCTTGTTTTAAGACATATCTCTTTTTATATTAAATTTGATTCAATACATAAAGTATCAATTTTTTGTTCTCTGTATAAATTCTTTTATTGTCATTTTCTCATCAAAAGTCTATAGTAATTATACATTACTATAATTTAACATCTGTAAATAAAATTAATTAGAGGCATAAATATATTCAAATAATCCAATTTATTTATACCTCTAATTTTTTATAAGTAAAATCTCATTAAATTGATTTCTTCGCACGAATAAGTGTGCTTTTAGAGATACCAGTCATCTTCACAACCTCTCTATAAGGCTTAGAATTTAATAATCCCAATGCGTATTGTATCTGCTGATTACTATATTTCTTTGGTCTACCATCCTTAAAATCTTTTTTCTTTCTAGCAAATTCTTTTCCCAACTGAGTTCGTTCTATTATCATATTTCTTTCAAGTTCTGCAACTGCAAGTAATGTAGTTAAAAAGAATTTCCCCATTGAAGTATTTTCTAGGAGACCTATATTTAAAATATGGACACTAACTTCTTTAGCAAATAAACCCTCTATCAGTTGTATCCCTTCTGATGTACTTCTAGCTAGCCTATCAAGTTTAGTCGCAACAAGTAAATCTCCCTTCTTTAAAGAAGATATAATTTTTTCAAATTTAGGTCTATTTGTGGTAGTCCCTGTATAAGTTTCTTTTATTATTTTAGCATTGTTATACTTGCTTAATATCTCTTGCTGTTGTTGATACAAACTATTGTTATCTGTCTGGTTCTTTGTACTGACACGGCAATATCCATATATAATAATAATCACTTCCTAACGTAAATATTTAATGCAGGAATTTGTAGATATCTGTATCTACTTGTCTTTATACATTTTACTAAAACGAATTTTTGGTGTCAATACTGTTAACTTTTGACACCATTATAATTCCTTTATAATTTGTTTGACTATGTCAAAAATTAACAATATAATGAAGTTAATGAAATTATACAAATTGGAGGAAATAATATGAATAGTCTGTTAAATGATGCAATAGATGAGTTAAAAAACATCCATTGCGGAGAAGTTTTTTTATTAAAAGAATTGTTCAAAGGCTATGAATGGAACAGGTTGGAGATGAACATCAGGTTAAAATTAGGAAAACTTTTTTTGTATGAAGTAGTAAGTAATCCCAATTTAAAGGTAGAAGTAATCAATAAAAATTCTGCTTATCAGCAAATGTATAAAAAAAAATAACAACTTAAATATATATAATAATATAATCTTCTTGTTGAGTCAAAAGTTAAAACTTTTAATACAAATTAATTGTACTATATAAATGTTTATCAGTAGGTCTGAGTCTATATAACTAACATATACAAATAGTACTGTTTAAATTATGTTTTTAAGATAGATAAATCTTAACCCTACTCCAGCATAAATCTTGATATACTAAAATAGGGCTCAGAATTATCTATATTTTTATACCATAAAATGCTTAGTTCTTCCTCTTGATTGAACATATATGTCTGGAGAGATACAATAGAAACGTTGATTTATAAAATTTCCAAAATCAGAAAATCTTATCTTGAATTTAGGGATTCCAAAGCTTTCAGGTGCTATCTCATCTACACCAAAATAGATAACAATCCCATCATCTGTAATATAAAATGCCTGATCTTCAGGTATAACTAACTCTACATTAGAGTAATACATTTCTCTGTTTTCATTAATTTCAGCTTTTATATAATCAGTTATTATGTTTATATAGTCAACTCCATCTCTAAAAATATCACCTAGTAAAAGTTCTTTTCCATTTGTTAAGTCTATATTGTAATTATTTAATGTATTGTACTTAGGTCCAGAACTACTAGCAAATCCCATAAGATTTAATATCATACTTAGTACATAGTTTTTACTGAAAGTAACTGCATAATTAGTAGAAACCCAGTAACTTTGTTTTGGAAGTGAATTTTGAGAAGCTGCATTATTATATTCTTGTTCTTCTTCTTGCAACCCAAGCTTAAAATTATTTACAGTCATATTTACAGCAGAATTTATGTTGTTTAAAATAGGCGGATTTACATAGGTGGATTGATTTCTAATATTGTACAGAATAGGATATTTTACATCATATGAAAAGTATTTGCTTCTGCCAAAGTCTTCATTAAACTGCACATATAATATGTTATATGTACAAGTATTTGTAGCTTGATAATTTTCCATTAAAACTCTCCTCCTCTTATTAAAAAAATCAGATACTATATAATATGTTTAAAAGAGTAATAATGTTAACAATAAATGTAAAGAATAGAAAGTATCTAAAACAGCAAAAAATGACTGATTTTGTGGTATAATACATAGGATTGAGAGTTATTTTATAGGAGGAAAGATATGTTATTATTAGCAGATAAATGGAAAGATTATGAACTTATAGATATGGGAAATGGAGAAAAATTAGAGCGTTGGGGTAAGTATGTACTTAGAAGACCAGACCCACAGGTTGTATGGCCAATGGAGTCTGAATGGGCTCTATGGAAAAACCCTCACGGACATTATCATAGAAGTAATAAAGGTGGAGGTCAGTGGGAACACAAAAAAAGATATCCAGAACAATGGACTATAAATTACAAAAACTTAAAATTTCACATTAAACCAACTGGATTTAAACATACTGGATTATTCCCAGAACAAGCAGCCAATTGGGACTGGATGATGGATAAAATCAAAAAAGCTGACAGACCTATAAAAGTATTAAATCTTTTTGCATATACAGGAGGAGCTACAGTAGCATGTGCATCCGCTGGTGCAGAAGTATGTCATGTTGATGCTGCAAAGGGTATGGTCAACTGGGCAAAAGAAAATATAGAGTTATCAGGACTTAAAAATCAAACAGTAAGATTTATAGTAGATGATGTTGTAAAGTTTGTTGAAAGGGAAATAAGAAGAGGTAAGAAATATGATGCAATAATAATGGACCCTCCTTCTTATGGGAGAGGACCTAAAGGAGAAGTATGGCAAATAGAAGAAAAATTATATAGCTTTGTGGATTTATGTATGGGTGTTTTATCTGATAATCCTTTATTCTTTCTAATTAATTCTTATACAACAGGATTTTCTCCAATAGTTCTAGAAAATGTACTGTCTACAACAATAGGTAAAAAGGCAAACAATGGCGAAATCTATGGTGGAGAATTAGGAATACCAGCTTCTAGGGATGGTAAAATACTTCCTTGTGGTATATTTGGAAGATGGGAGAAAAAATAATGATAAAAGTCATATATGAAGATAACCATTTATTAGTTGTAGATAAACCTGTAAATGTATTATCTCAAGGAGATGATACCAATGATAAGGACATGGTAAATCTTTTAAAAGACTATATCAAAACAAAGTACAATAAACCTGGAAATGTATATATTGGTTTGGTACATAGATTGGATAGACCAGTGGGTGGAGTCATGGTTTTTGCCAAAACATCAAAAGCTGCCTCAAGATTGTCTGAACAAGTAAGAAATAAGACATTCAAAAAAACCTATATGGCAGTTGTTCATGGTAAAATGAAATCCGATTCAGACATATTAAAAGATTTTTTATATAAAAATAAAAAAACAAATATGGTGAGTGTTGTGAAAAAAAACCATAAGGATGCTAAAGAAGCTGAACTTAGTTACAAAGTTTTGGGTTTTAAAGAAAATCTAAGCTTAGTTCAAGTAAACTTAAAAACTGGTCGTTCTCATCAGATAAGAGTTCAATTTGCAACTAGAAAACACCCATTATATGGAGACCAAAGATATGGCCAAGAAGTAAATAAAATTGGACAACAGATTTCTCTTTGGTCTAATAAAATAGAAATTTGCCATCCAACAACAAAAGAAAAAATGGAATTTATATGTACTCCACCTGATAAATATCCATGGAATATATTCTAAATCTCAAATGAGGTGATTATATGAGTAAAAAGTTTTCAATAGGCGAAATGTCAAAGCTTCACAAAATAAGCATACAAACGCTAAGATACTATGACCAAATAGATTTATTTAAACCTGTTCATGTTGACCAAGAAAGCAATTACAGATATTACTCAATTGACCAATTTTCACAATTGGATATTATAAAATACTTAAAGTATCTAGGTATGCCATTAAAAGAAATCAAAGAAAAATTAGATGAAAACAATGAAGAAATTCTAAAATTATTAACCAATAAGATTAATATCGTAGATGAAAAAATTAAAGAATTAGAACTTATAAAAAAAGTATTAAGTACAAAAAAAGAAACAATGGAAAAAGGTATGAGAGTAGATGAAGTAGGTAAAATAGTAAGAAAACATATTCCAAGAAGAAGTATTTTATCCATAGAATATGAAGAAGGTTTAAGTAATGAAGAAACTATGGAGCTTTCCAGAAGACAAATAGCAAATATACTAGAAGATAATATCTCTGTGTTTTATGGTGGAGTAAGTGGTCTTGTATCTATAGATAAATTCTTAAAGGAAGATAAAGTCATCTATGAAAATAGCTTTGTAAATGTTGAAAGAGATTTATTTGATGCTAAGTCTCAAAAATATATATCTGAAATTTCAGCTGGTGATTTTATTTGTATGACATATAAAGGCTCTTACAGAGAAAATTATACTGCTTTTAAAAAGTTAGTTGATTATGTTGATTATAAAAGGATACCTATTGAAAATTATATATATGAGATACCTATAATAGACCCTCTATCTACAAACAATGAAGATGAACTTCTAACCGAAATTCAGATACAGGTTAAAAAGAGAGAAATTGATTTAAGATGTCTAGTATAATCAGGTATTATAAAAAGGGCGTTTCCAAATGATTTTTAAATCATAAATGGAATGCCCTTTTTAAATAATAATTAAAATTTTATAGTTTAGACTTGGAAAATAATATGAAATGTTTTATTATATATCTATATACCTTATAATACGAGGTATATGATAAAATAAAGTAGGTGAATTTATGGACTTAAACAAAGAAGTGCTTAAAGGTCATATTGATACTTTAATATTATCAATACTAAGCAAAGGAGATTCATATGGATATGAAATAGCAAAAGTAGTTAGAGATGAAACTACATTTGAATTAAAAGAAAGTACACTCTATGTGTCTCTTAAAAGATTAGAATCTAAGGGCTTGATAAAATCTTATTGGGGAAATGACCAAGGCGTAGGAAGCAGGAGAAAGTATTACAATATAACAGATGATGGAAAGGACAACTTAGAAGTAAAAATTCAAGAGTGGTACTTTATACAAGATATTATGAACAAGTTTCTAAAGAAGGGGGATTAGATTTATGAAAATAATAGAAGAGTATTTAGAAACACTATATAAGAGTGAAAATAACAAAGAAATTCAAGATTTAAAAGAAGAGCTAAGAGAACATCTAACAACATCTGCAAATGAATTTATTGAAAATGGATATAAAATAGATGAAGCACAAAATAAGGCAATTGAAAGATTTGATGGTGATGGTGAGATGTCAGTAGAATTACGCTCAATGTTTAAACAAAAAATAGAACCTAAAAAAGTTTTATTGCGAAGATTATCAAATTCAAGGCTCTTATTTTTAAATTTATTTGGATGGCTTGTTGCAGCTGCTGCATTTACAGCCAATAGAGGTTTTGGTCACATAGTTCCACCTTGGTTGATTATAGCTTTGATAATTGTAGTAGTTATATTGATAATTTTAAGCATTATAATTAATAGATTAAAGAAAGAAATAGAAAATGACTATGTTATGTAGTCACATTAATAAATATAGTTTTGTTTTATTTATACGAGTAAGTACTACGATATTAATAGGTACTATGAAAGGAGTTTTTGTATATGGAGAAAAAAATATTATTAGAAAAAATTCTTGATACGCCAGGCGTTTCATATATTAATGAGAAAGTAAATTTATTTAAAGGTACCAAATGGATTTCATTTGGAACTTATATAATGACTGTTGAAAGCTTCTGCTATAAAGAAGATTCAAAACACTATAATCCAGTAATGGGTACATTTGATTATGAGTCAGAAATTTTTATAGTTAATGCCATATATAAAGATGAGGTCTACTCTATTAAAAATAAAAAACTCTATAGAAATGTATCTAAAGGAGATAAAATAGTTGTTACAATTAAATACTATTATGATAAATATGAAAATCTTATACATGAAGAAATTCATGACTACCACTCTTATCCTCTATCTAATGATTAAAGAAAAAACTGATAGTATCAAGATTGATATTTATTTTAGTTCACATAAGAAAATAATTATAGAGTATTAATTAAAGGCGAAAGCTCCTAGGAACTAACGCCTTTAATTAATCTAAATATTATTTTGTTTTTTATTCTGCTATATTATAAACTTTTAATTTATCTTTATTTATATGCTTTTTCTTAACCTCTACTAAGGCTTTTAATGTATCTAAAGATGTCATTATTTCAGTAGAAAATTCAATAGCTGTTCTTCTCATTTTAAATCCGTCTCTTGTTGAGTCATTACCTTTAGTAGGTGTATTTATTACTATATCAACTTGTTTATTTCTTATAGCATCTAGTATATTTGGTCTAGGCTCTTCAACTCTATTTACTATATCAGCTTCTATTCCATTCTCTCTTAGACTCTTAGCTGTACCTTCTGTAGCAACAAAAGTGTATCCTAACTCTTTCATATCTTTTGCTATTTCTATAAACTCATCTTTATCGTTATTATTAACAGTAGCAAGTACTACTCCTCTTTCGTCAGACATATGTCTACCTGCGGCTAAGAATCCTTTATATAGAGCTTCTTCTAGATTTTCTCCTACACCTAAAACTTCTCCTGTAGATTTCATTTCAGGTCCAAGACTTACTTCAACTTTAGCTAATTTAGACATTGAGAATACTGGCACTTTTACTGATACTAGTTTAGGCTCTTTATAAACTCCTGTACCATATCCTAAATCCTTTAATTTAGCTCCTAACATACATTTAGTAGCTAAGTCAACTATTGGTACCCCACTCACTTTACTTATATATGGTACTGTTCTACTGGCTCTAGGATTAACCTCTATTATATATAATTCATTCTGGAATTCTATAAATTGTATATTAACCATACCAATTACATTAAGGTCTAAAGCTATTTTTTTAGTATATTCTAGAATTTTGTCTTTTATCTTATCAGATATATTTTGGCTTGGATACATTGTCGTACTATCTCCAGAGTGAACTCCAGCTCTTTCTAAATGTTCCATTATTCCAGGTATTAATATATCTTCTTTATCACATATAGCATCTACTTCTATTTCTCTACCAGTTAGATATTTATCTATAAGTACTGGATTCTTATGGTCTCTGGCAAAAGCATCATCTAAATACTGAGTTAATTTTTCCTCGTTATAAGTTATTTCCATACCTTGACCACCAAGTACATAAGATGGTCTAACTAATACTGGATAACCTAATTCATTAGCAACTTCAATACCTTCATTAGTTGTCCACACACCTTTTCCTTTTGGTCTATTTATATCTAATCTCTCTAATAAGTCGTCAAATTTTTCTCTATCTTCTGCTGCATCTATATCATCAAAATCAGTTCCCAATATAGGTATTTTTTTCTCATGTAAGAACTTAGCTAGTTTTATAGCTGTTTGTCCTCCAAATTGTAGTATTACACCTTCTGGTTTTTCTTTTTCAATTATGTTTAAAACTTCTTCTTCTGTTAATGGTTCAAAATATAGTTTATCTGATGTATCAAAATCTGTACTTACTGTTTCAGGGTTATTGTTTACAATTATAGTTTCTATACCCATTTTTCTTAAAGATTTTACACAGTGAACTGAACAATAGTCAAATTCTATACCTTGACCTATTCTTATTGGTCCAGAACCTAATACTACAACTTTTCTCTTATCACTTACAACTACTTCATCATATTGCTCATAAGTTGAGTAGTAATATGGAGATAGAGCTTCAAATTCTCCTCCACATGTATCAACCATTTTATAAACTGGTTGTATATTATATAGACTTCTTAATTCGTATAATTTTTCTGGGCTTATCTTCATTAAGTCAGATATACCTTTATCAGAGAATCCTTTTTTCTTTAATTCATGTAAGTATTCCTTATCTAAATCTTCTATTTTAAGACCTTTTAATTTTTCTTCTTGCTCAACTATCCATTTAAATTTATTTATAAACCACTTATCAACACCAGTGATTTCTTCTATCATTTCTACTTTATAGCCTCTTCTTATCATTTCAGCTAAATCAAACAATCTTTCATCATCAGGTACTACAACTCTTTTCTTTAACTCTTCTAACGTTCTACCTTCTGATGGAGCATGAACTAATGAATATTTTCCTGTTTCTAGTGATCTTATTCCCTTAAGAATAGCAGCTTCAAAGTTGCTTCCTATACTCATTATTTCACCAGTTGCCATCATCTTAGTTCCTAGTTTTCTATTTGCCTTTTTAAATTTATCAAATGGCCATTTTGGTATTTTTACTACTACATAATCTAAAGTTGGCTCAAAACAAGCATAAGTTTTTTTAGTTACTGCATTTTCTATTTCATCCAAAGTATATCCTAAGGCTATCTTAGCTGCCACTTTTGCTATTGGATATCCTGTAGCTTTTGATGCTAGTGCTGATGATCTACTAACTCTTGGATTTATTTCTATTATTGCATATTCTAAGCTATGTGGATTTAAAGCTATTTGAACATTACATCCACCTTGAACCTCTATTGCATTTATTATATCTATTGATGCTTTTCTAAGTAGTTGGTATTCTTCATCACTTAAAGTTTGACTTGGAGCAACAACTATACTATCTCCTGTATGAACTCCAACTGGGTCTACATTTTCCATGTTACATACAGTTATACAGTTTCCATTCCCATCTCTCATTACTTCATATTCTATTTCTTTCCAACCTTTTATACTCTTTTCAAGAAGAACTTGACCTACTGGACTTAATTGCAATCCATGTGAAAGTATCTCTCTTAATTCTTCCTCAGTATCAGCTATACCTCCGCCAGTTCCACCTAGTGTATATGCTGGTCTTACAACCACTGGATATCCTATTTTGCTTGCAAATTCAAGACCTGCTTCTAGGTTTGTAACTATATCACTAACTATTACAGGTTGATTTATTTCTTTCATTACTTCTCTAAATAAATCTCTATCCTCACCCTTTTTTATAGACTCTATAGATGTGCCTATAACTTTTACATTATATTTATCTAGTATACCAGCATCATGCAATTCTACAGCCAAGTTTAGTCCTGTTTGACCACCCATACCTGCAAGTAAGCTATCTGGTCTTTCTTTTTCTATTATTTTTTCTATAAATTCTATTGTTAATGGTTCTATATATATTTTATCTGCAATTTCTTTATCAGTCATTATCGTCGCTGGATTACTATTTACTAATACAACTTCTATTCCCTCTTCTTTTAATGCTTGGCAGGCCTGTGTTCCTGAGTAGTCAAACTCTGCTGCTTGACCTATTATTATTGGCCCTGACCCTAATACTAAAGTTTTCTTTATACTATCTAATTTAGGCATAACTCTTTCTCCTTATCTAAACAATTTTCACAGTTTCTATCTTCATAATCTATACAATCAATTTTAATTATTTTATTCCATATTAAATTTGAGATTATTTATTATATCTATATTAATTAAACCAATATTTTTTTGATTTAAGTTAGTCTTATTTTTAGTTATATATTATATATATTTATATTATTTATTTTACGAACTCTAAAAACTTATCGAAAATATAGTCATTATCTTTTGGCCCTGGACAAGCTTCAGGGTGGTATTGAACACTGTATACATCTAGCTTCTCATGTCTCATTCCCTCAACAGTATTATCATTTAAATTTATATGTGTCACTTTCATTTGTTCAGGAACTTCTGAAACATAATATCCATGATTTTGAGAAGTTATAAATACTTTTCCCTCTTCTAAATCTTTAACTGGATGATTTCCACCTCTATGTCCAAATTTAAGTTTAGCAGTTTTTCCTCCAAGAGCTAGGGCTAAAAGCTGATGCCCTAAGCATATTCCAACTATAGGCTTTTTACCAATTAGAGCTTTTATATTTTCTATAACATCTTCTAAATCCTCTGGGTCTCCAGGCCCATTTGATAAAAATATTAAATCAGGGTTTATACTTAATACATCTTCTGGAGATGTTGTAGCTGGGAATATTGTTATATCACATCCACGAGCTATAAATGATCTTAAGATATTTCTTTTAACTCCAAAATCCATAACAGCTACTTTTGGTCCATTTCCTTCTATATGCTCTACTTCTTTTCTTGTAACCGTTCTAACTGCTTCTGTATTTGAAAACTTATCTAATTTATGTTTAACATCTTCTAACTTGCTATCTTCTAATGTAATTATACCTTTCATTGTCCCATTATTTCTAAGTATCTTAGTTAAAGCTCTTGTATCTATTCCTTCTAGTCCTATCACTTTATTTTGCTTTAAATATTGGTCTATATCAATCTCACATCTAAAATTACTTGGAGAATCACTTTTTTCTCTTACTATAAATCCTTTCACTTGCACTTTTTCAGATTCTGCTGATGATAAATTTATACCATAATTTCCTATAAGAGGATAAGTCATAGTAACTATTTGACCATAGTAAGAAGGGTCTGTTAAAACTTCACCATATCCTATCATCGAAGTGTTAAATACTACTTCTCCTACACTTTCTTCTAAATATCCAAATGCTTTTCCTATAAAAACTGTCCCATCTTCTAATATTAACCTTGCTTTCATATTACAGTACCTCCTATAATTCTCTTTAGGCAAACTAAAGAACATTAACTAAATATAATCTTTTAAATATCTATATCTATTTTTCACTTTTACATTCTAGTTTTATACTTATTTACATTTATTTTTTATCTTTTTCTATTATACTACAAATTTCTTAAAAAAAAGAAGTTATCTCAAAAGTAAAAACTCATAGAAAAAATAACTTCTTCTTTTTAATTTAATGATTAAATTCTTAAACTATACAATCAACTTAATTTCTATTCAGCTATATTGTAAACTTTTAACTTATCTTTGTTTAGGTGTTTTTTCTTAACCTCTACTAGAGCTTTTAGTGTATCTAAAGATGTCATTATTTCAGTAGAAAATTCAATAGCTGTTCTTCTCATTTTAAATCCGTCTCTTGTTGAGTCATTACCTTTAGTAGGTGTATTTATTACTATATCAACTTGTTTATTTCTTATAGCATCTAGTATGTTTGGTCTAGATTCTTCCACTCTATTTACTATATCAGCTTCTATTCCATTTTCTCTTAGACTCTTAGCTGTACCTTCTGTAGCAACAAAAGTGTATCCTAACTCTTTCATATCTTTTGCTATTGCTATAAACTCATCTTTATCGTTATTATTAACAGTAGCAAGTACTACTCCTCTTTCGTCAGACATATGTCTACCTGCAGCCAAGAATCCTTTATATAGAGCTTCTTCTAGGTTTTCTCCTACACCTAAAACTTCTCCTGTAGATTTCATTTCAGGTCCAAGACTTACTTCAACTTTAGCTAATTTAGACATTGAGAATACTGGCACTTTTACTGATACTAGTTTAGGCTCTTTATAAACTCCTGTACCATATCCTAAATCCTTTAATTTAGCTCCTAACATACATTTAGTAGCTAAATCAACTATTGGTACCCCACTCACTTTACTTATATATGGTACTGTTCTACTGGCTCTAGGATTAACCTCTATTATATATAATTCATTCTGGAATTCTATAAATTGTATATTAACCATACCAATTACATTAAGGTCTAAAGCTATTTTTTTAGTGTATTCTACTATCTTTTCTTTTATCTTATCAGATATATTTTGGCTTGGATACATTGTCGTACTATCTCCAGAGTGAACTCCAGCTCTTTCTAAGTGTTCCATTATTCCAGGTATTAATATATCTTCTTTATCACATATGGCATCTACTTCTATTTCTCTACCAGTTAAATACTTGTCTATAAGTACTGGATTCTTATGGTCTCTATCAAATGCATCCTGTAGGTATTGAGATAATTTTTCTTCATTGTAAGTTATTTCCATACCTTGACCACCAAGTACATAAGATGGTCTAACTAATACTGGATAACCTAATTCATTAGCAACTTCAATACCTTCATTAAGTGACCATACACCTTTTCCTTTTGGTCTATTTATATCTAATCTCTCTAATAAATCATCAAATTTTTCTCTATCTTCCGCTGCATCTATATCATCAAAATCAGTTCCCAATATAGGTATATTTTTCTCATGTAAGAACTTAGCTAGTTTTATAGCTGTTTGTCCTCCAAATTGTAGTATTACACCTTCTGGTTTTTCTTTTTCAATTATACTTAAAACTTCTTCTTCTGTTAATGGTTCAAAATATAGTTTATCTGATGTATCAAAATCTGTACTTACTGTTTCAGGGTTATTGTTTATGATTATAGTTTCTATATCCATCTTTCTCAAAGATTTTACACAGTGAACTGAACAATAGTCAAATTCTATACCTTGACCTATTCTTATTGGTCCAGAGCCTAACACTATTACTTTTTTCTTATCACTTACAACTACTTCATCATATTGCTCATAAGTTGAGTAATAATATGGAGATATCGCATCTATTTCTCCTGCACATGTATCAACCATTTTGTATGCTGGTTTTATGTTATATAGACTTCTTAATTCGTATAATTTTTCTGGGCTTATCTTCATTAAGTCAGATATACCTTTATCAGAGAATCCTTTTTTCTTTAACTCAAGAAGATAATCTTTAGTTAAGTCTTCAATCTTCATAACTTTTAATTTTTCTTCTTGTTCAACTATCCATTTAAATTTATTTATAAACCATTTGTCTATTCCTGTGATTTGTTCTATCATTTCTACTTTATAGCCTCTTCTTATCATTTCAGCTAAATCAAACAATCTTTCATCATCAGGTACTACAACTCTTTTCTTCAACGCTTCAATACTTCTCTCTTCTGATGGAGCATGAACTAATGAATATTTTCCTGTTTCTAGTGATCTTATTCCCTTAAGAATAGCAGCTTCAAAGTTACTTCCTATACTCATTATTTCACCAGTTGCCATCATCTTAGTTCCTAATTTTCTATTTGCCTTTTTAAATTTATCAAATGGCCATTTTGGTATCTTAGCAACTACATAGTCTATAGTTGGCTCAAAACAAGCATAAGTTTTTTTAGTTACTGCATTTTCTATTTCATCCAAAGTATATCCTAAAGCTATTTTTGATGAAACTTTTGCTATTGGATATCCTGTAGCTTTTGATGCTAATGCTGATGATCTACTAACTCTTGGATTTATCTCTATAACTGCATATTCAAAACTATGTGGGTTTAATGCAAACTGAACATTGCATCCACCTTGAACTTCTACTGCATTTAATATATCTAAAGATGCTTTTTTAAGCATCGCACATTCTTTATTGCTTAGAGTTTGTGTTGGAGCAACAACTATACTATCTCCTGTATGAACTCCAACTGGGTCTATATTTTCCATGTTACATACAACTATACAGTTTCCTTTTGAATCTCTTATTACTTCATATTCTATTTCTTTCCAACCTTTTATACTTTTTTCAATTAATACTTGTCCAACTGGGCTTAATTGCAATCCATGTGAAAGTATCTCTCTTAATTCTTCCTCAGTATCAGCGATACCTCCACCAGTTCCACCTAATGTATATGCTGGTCTTACAACTACTGGATACCCTATTGTAAGTGCATAATCAAGACCTGCTTGTAAATCTGTAACTATATCACTAACTATTACAGGTTGATTTATTTCTTTCATTACATCTCTAAATATATCTCTGTCTTCACCTTTTTTAATAGATTCTACTGAAGTACCTATTATTTTTACTCCATATTTATCTAGTATGCCTTTTTCATAAAGCTCAACTGCTAAGTTTAATCCTGTTTGTCCACCCATACCTGCAAGTAAGCTATCTGGTCTTTCTTTTTCTATTATTTTTTCTATAAATTCTATTGTTAATGGTTCTATATATATTTTATCTGCCACTTCTTTATCAGTCATTATTGTAGCTGGATTACTATTTATTAATACAACTTCAATACCTTCTTCTTTTAAAGATTGACATGCTTGAGTTCCCGAATAGTCAAATTCTGCCGCTTGACCTATTATTATTGGTCCTGACCCTAATACTAAAGTTTTCTTTATACTATCTAATTTAGGCATAAATTTTTCTCCTTATCTAAATGGTTTTTACTATCTGTAAATAATACTAAATCTATATTAATGCTAAGAATTTATTAAATATACAATCTAAATCTTCTTTTGTTGTGTATTCTGGAATGTACTGAACACTATATATTGGTAATTCCTTATGTCTCATTCCTTCTATAGTATTGTCATTTAAATTTACATGAGTTATCTCTGTATCTTCTGGCATTTCTGAAACATTGTATCCGTGATTTTGAGAAGTTATAAATACTTTTCCTGTTTCTAAACATTTAACTGGATGATTTCCTCCTCTATGTCCAAATGCAAGTTTTGAAGTTTTTCCACCTAATGCTAATGCCAAAATTTGATGTCCTAAACCGATTCCTGCTAGTGGTTTTTTGCCTACTAATTTCTTTATATTTTCAACTATATCATTTATATCTTCTGGATTACCTGGCCCATTAGATAATAATATCAAGTCAGGGTTTATATTTAAAATTTCTTCTGAAGTAGTCATTGCTGGTACTACTACTATGTCACAGTTACAAGCTTTCAGTGAGTCTAATATACTATTTTTAACACCAAAGTCTACAACTACGACTTTAATACCAGTCCCTTTAATATTTTCAATTTCTTTTCTTGTAACACTTTTAACAGAATCTTTATTGCAACACTCTGTTAATTTAGACTGAATTTCTTGTAATGATACATTTTCTAAAGTTATAATACCTTTTTTTGTTCCATTATTTCTAATAATCTTAGTCAATGCTCTTGTATCTATTCCTTCAAGTCCAATTACTTTGTTTTGCTTTAGATATGTGTCTATATCCATTTCACATCTAAAATTATTTGGGTTGTCACTTTTTTCTCTTACTATAAGTCCTTTTACTTGTACTTTATTTGATTCAACATCTTCTAAATTTATTCCATAGTTCCCTATAAGTGGATATGTCATTGTCACTATTTGTCCATAATAAGTTGCATCTGTCAGTAGTTCACCATATCCTGCCATTGAAGTATTAAACACAACTTCACCAACAGCTTCCTTTAAATATCCAAATGCTTTTCCTTCAAATACTGTTCCATCTTCTAAAATTAATTTCCCCTTCATATAAGCTACCTCCCAAATGTTTTATCTAAGCATTTTCTATTTCTTTTACAATATTAATAGCTGATTCTCTTGGACTTTCTGCTTTTGTTATAGGTCTTCCAACAACTAAATAATGAGCTCCTCTTTTTATTGCATCTGATGGAGTAACAACTCTTTTTTGGTCTCCAACTTCTGCTGACTTAGGTCTTATCCCTGGGCAAACTGTTATAAAATCAGTTCCACATGCCTCTACTATCTTATCTACTTCTTGAGCTGAGCAAACAACTCCATCTATTCCTGATTCTTTTGCTAATTTAGCTCTCTTTATAGCCAATTCTTCTGTTGTCATATTACATCCTATATCTTGTAAGTCTTGGTTGCTTAATGAAGTTAAAACTGTTACTCCAACCACCAAAGGTTTTTCTATATTTAATCTCTCTGCTTCTTCTTTAGCAACTAGTGCACATTGTCTCATCCCTTCCATATCTGATACATGAATTGTCATTAACCAAACATTATCTCTTACTGCAGCTCTTACTGCACTTTTCATAGTATTTGGAATATCATGGAATTTAAGGTCTAGAAATATTTTTTTACCTTTTTCTTTTAAATAGTCTATTGTCTTTCCTTTTGTAGCCACATATTGTTCTAGTCCTACTTTAAATATATCTACACTATCTTCCAATTTGTCTATTAGTTCTTTAGCTTTATCAAATTCGTCAGTATCAATTGCAACTATTAGCTTCTCTTTACCATTTATCATTTTTATATCTCCTTTTTAATAAAGCCTAAATCCTCATAAAAAAATCCTTACACCAAAAGAGGCACAAGGATTTTATCTATACATAACTTTGATATTAATTAGCTATGAGATATCTTTCCCAGTCTCTCTGGACTAGTTTAAAAGACTTTATTATATTTAAATTTTTTATTTTATACTCATCAAAAACCTCTAGGTGATTTACTAGAGGTTATATATTAACACTATCTATAACCCTTTAGTCTCTCTGGACTAGTTTAAGGAATTTAGTCATAATATTTTTTCTTTATTTATATAACTTTATGTATCTTAAGGATATTTTAAAGTTTCATCTTTTTTATAATTAAACCACTAATTGCTTTTTATGTCAATAAGTCTTTGAATTATTCTTCATCTTTATCAAATAATTTTTTTTCAAAATAAGACTCTGCATTATATATAGCAGCAGCTGGATTATGCCCAGTTACTCTATCTTTGACAATTAGAGTTGTTATAGGAGCTTCCATATATTTCATGGCTAATGTATCATGACCAACACATAATCCAAGAATTATATTAAGGTCAACTTTAGCCTCATTTAAAAATAAAGCTTGCCCTATTGGATTACACATTATTTCATCTTTACATTTTGATATTGTTTGTGATGGCTTCAATCCAACTGTAGTCTTAGGAATCGCTCCATTTTTACATATAACAGAAAACACTTCAAATCCATGATGTTCAAATACCTTTTGTACTGTTTGCATTTCTCTTTTTAAACCAATACAAAATGCTATACCAATTTTTTTATAGTCACATTTTTTAGCAAACTCTATAATCTCTTTTAACCTAGTATATTGACAGTATCCCTCTGTTTCAATTAATCCAGCATTATAAGCTATTTTTCTATTTTCTTCCTCTTCATAAAGTTTTTTTGCTTTTTCTTGTAACTCAACTTCCCTAGTTGGGCATATCTTCATTAGCTTATCCATATCTCCATCTGAACAGCCTCTAAGATTACATTTCCCACACTTATACATGTCTACTATCCCCTCTCAAAATTTTATTCATTTTGTGATTGTTCTTTTTCCAAACTTAAATTTTCATCTTGAGTTTCTTCTTCTTCTGGTTTTACATGTTCAACTACAGTTATAAAATATGATTTTCCTATTTTATTCTTTATAGGAAGTTTTTCATATGAAACATCTATTTTATTTTTTATACATGCTATATCAAAATGTCTTAAACCTACACCTAAGCTAACCTTATTCATATATTCACAATGTTTCTTAGGTTTCTTTTCAAATAGATGAAGACCTCGTTCATCTTTGTGAAAATACCAAGGTTGAGAGTTTTTCACAGATGGAGCTCTTCTTGTAAATTCTAATATTTCTTTCCATTTTCTATTTCTATTTATTTTATTTATAATATCTTTTACTGGTTTTCTATCAGGTCTAGCATATCTTGTCCTAAATAAATCTTCATTTTTTGCCGGATATCCAAAAGCTATTATTATATATGGATTTTCTATTTTGTTTTCATCTTCTTCTTCTGTTTTTATTCCAGCTAAATAATCTAAATCGTCTTCTTCATCTTCTCTTGGGTCTTTGTTTCCAATATCTACAAATTCCAAGATATCTTCTCTTTTTAATGTGGACTCCAGCCAACAAGTAGCTACTCCTAATGTTGTAAGACGTAATACTATACCTTCAGTAGCAAAACCTATATTTTGTAAATAGTCTTTTCCCTTATCTGATGTGACTACTATATAATGAGGTGCTTTTACTTTACACTCTTTCCCCATTAAAAAGTGTATTATATGACCTCTATCAACAACATGTGCTTTAATATTTAAATCTTCATTTAAGTATTCTAAATTTTTACAACTTCTTTTTATTTCTTCCATTAATGGCTTTTTTAGTTTTGTACTGGAAAAATTTCTTACAGATTTTCTATAAAAAATGGCTTCATAAAGCTCCATTTATGCCCTCCTAACTGAAATCTTCTGTTCATAATATATAAACTACTATATTTAAACATATATAAGCTTTGCCAGAAAATTTTTTATTTCATTATAAATATCTATCTCATTATTATATTATAAGTTTTTTTCGGTATTCTTGTATAGCCTTTCACTAAAAAAGTATTTTTATTTCTACTTTAATACTATTATCAACAAAAAATAACGTCTTAGTTACAATTATATATCTAAACAATCTATTTTAATTAAAATACATATTTTTTATTTCTCAGTCTATTAAGTATAAATATTTTAAATATGACCCAAAATCTAAGTAATGATATAATATTTATAAGTTATTTAATGTTAAAAATACAGGAGGATAGATATGGATTTCAATAAAAATTTAGAAAAATATGCTGAGTTAGCAATTAAGGTCGGAGTTAACATACAGCCAGGTCAAACTTTACTTATAAAATCACCAATCGAATGTGCTGATTTTGCAAGAAATGCACTGAGGGAAGCATATAAATGTGGAGCTAAAAATGTATATATAGAATGGTCTGATGAAGAAAGTACTCTCATTAAATATTTATATGCTCCAAACGAAGCATTTCATGAGTTTCCAAAATGGACAGCAGATCAATATGTAGATATAGCTAAAGAAGGTGGAGCATTTTTATCAGTATATGCTCAAAACCCTGATTTATTAAAAGATGTTGACCCTGAGAAAGTTGCTAACTTTCAAAAAGCTTCTGGAAAGGCTTTAAAAGAGTGGCGTTCTTATACGCTAACAGATAAATGTAAATGGAGTATAGTTTCTGTACCAACAAAAGATTGGGCAAAAAAAGTATTTCCAAGTTTATCAGAAGATGAAGCAATAGATAAATTATGGGATGCCATATTTAAGTGTTCAAGAGTTGATGGACAAGACCCTATAAAAGCATGGAAAGAACATAATGAAAATCTAAAGTCTAAAATGGATTTTTTAAATGAAAGTAATTTTAAAACTTTAAAGTATAAATCTTCAAAAACTGATTTAACTTTAGATTTACCAAAAGGTCATATTTGGTTAAGTGGAGCATCTAAAGACCCTAACGGAGTAAGTTTTAATCCTAACATTCCAACTGAAGAGATTTTTGGAATGCCACACAAGTTTAAAGTCAATGGAACTGTATACAGTACTAAACCCCTTGTTTATGGAGGAAATATAATTGATAATTTCTCTTTGACTTTCAAAGATGGTAAAATAGTAGATTTCTCTGCTGAAAAGGGACTAGAAACATTAAAGAAACTTATTGAAACAGATGAGGGTTCTCATTATCTAGGAGAGGTTGCTCTTGTTCCATATAACTCTCCAATATCTGATACAAATATTATTTTTTATAATACTTTATATGATGAAAATGCTTCTTGCCACTTTGCAATTGGTTCTGCATATAAGACTTGCTTAGATGGTGGAAATGATTTGAAAGATGAAGAATTAGATGAGTATGGGGTAAATGATAGTCTAACACATGTTGACTTTATGGTTGGTTCTTCAGATATGGATATTGTCGGAGAAACTCATGATGGAAAACATATACAGATTTTTAAAGATGGCAATTGGGCTTTTTAAGTGTTTTTATACTAAAAAGGGCTGACGGAAGTTATACCAGACTTCCCAGCCCTTTTTAATGTTGATGATAAATATTTTTTTATATTAATTAATCTCATTATTATAGATTAATTCCTATTATTTTGGACATAAGTTTCTAAAACTTATATTTATATTATATATAAAATATCCTATTTAGTAAAACCTTTATTTCGATTTACATGCTAAAAATTTAGCTTTGCTATCTCAACAGCAGATTTTGCATCCTTTGAATAATAGTCAGCTCCCATTTCCTCAGCATATTCTTCTGTCAAAACAGCACCACCTACAAATACTTTTGCATTTATTTCATTATCTCTTAATGCTTGAATTGTATCTTTCATACTTTGAACAGTTGTAGTCATAAGTGCACTTAACCCTACTAACTTTATATCTCTTTTTTTAGCAACCTCTACTACTTCCTCAATTGGAACATCTTTTCCTAAGTCTATAACTTCATATCCATAATTCTCTAGCATTATTTTTACTATATTTTTTCCAATATCATGAATATCTCCTTTTACTGTAGCAACTATTATTTTTCCTTTAGATACATTATCACTACTTCTACTTATTAAGGTTTCTTTTATTGTATTTAGTGCAGTTTTCACTGTTTCTGCTGATTGAATAAGTTGTGGTAAAAAGATGTCTCCACTATCATATTTCTTTCCTACTCTATCAAGAGCTGGAATTAAAATTTTATCTAATATATAATTTTCATCCTTCTCTTTTAAAAGATTCAACGTTTCATTTTTGGCTTCTTCTTTTAATCCCCTTTCAACTAAAACATCTAGTGATAAGTCTTTATTAGCTTTAATAGTGGAATCAGACTGTTTTGAATTATTCATATTACTATATTGATTTATATAATCTACGCAGCCTTTATCTGTATTATTTAAGATTCTAAAAGAATTAATAGCCTCCATCATACTATATTCGTTTGGATTTATAATTGCTAAGTCAAGCCCTGCTCCTAAAGCTAACGTTAAAAAAGAAGCATTAAGTGCTTTTCTATTTGGAAGTCCAAATGAAATATTTGAAACACCTAGTATAGTTTTTACCCCTAATGTCTTAACCATTGTTATGGCTCTTATAGTTTCTATTGCTTCCTCTTGTTGTGCTGAAACAGTTAGTGATAAACAATCTATAAATATATCTTTTGGTTTTATTCCATAAGAAACTGCTCTATCAACTATTTTTTTTGCTATTTCAAATCTTTCCTCAGCTCTTTTAGGTATACCTTTTTCATCTAATGCAAGACCAACCACACATGCACCATACTTTTTAACTATTGGTAATATGCTTTCTAAGGACTCTTCTTTGCCGTTTACAGAGTTTACAATTGTTCTACCATTATAATATCTAAGACCTTGTTCTAAAGCCTCTACATTGGAAGAATCGACTTGTAATGGTGTATCTACTACTGCTTGAATCTCTTTTATCAACTTTGGCATTAATTTCTTTTCATTTATTTCTGGCAAACCAACATTCACGCCTAATATTTGTGCACCAGCACTTACTTGTTCCAACCCCAAATTTATTGCATAATCTAAATTTTCATTTTTTAAAGCTTCTTGTAAAGATTTTCTACCAGTTGGATTTAATCTTTCTCCGACAACTGTAGGTGATTCTACTTCCACAAATTTTGAGGGCGAACAAACTACACATTTATCAATCTTTTCGGTACTTCCCTTTTTAACAGAACTTATATTTTCAGATATTTCTTTTATAAAGCTTGGATTTGTGCCACAACACCCGCCTATTATAGTTGCTCCAGCTTCAACAAATTTTTTG
Organism: Clostridioides sp. ES-W-0018-02; assembly: GCF_020658175.1. Taxonomy (NCBI): domain Bacteria; kingdom Bacillati; phylum Bacillota; class Clostridia; order Peptostreptococcales; family Peptostreptococcaceae; genus Clostridioides; species Clostridioides sp. ES-W-0018-02. Next base: position 48,145 of record NZ_JACVVY010000007.1, read on the forward strand.
ACTCCCTCAAAAAATTCCTTTGCATCAACATCATAGATAGCTTCTCCATCAACTATATTTGGTAAACCTGCATTTGCTTGAACCATTACAGGTATTGAAGCTCTTGACACAATTTTTTTGACTATTGGCAAAAGCTGTTTAGGACCTAATGAACAGTTTACTCCTATTGCATCAACTCCCAGACCTTCTATTGTGGCAACCATACTTTCTGGCATACATCCAGTAAAACTTCTCCCACTCTCATCAAATGTCATAGTACAGAAAACAGGTAAGTCAGAATTCTCTTTAGCCGCTAAAACGGCTGCTTTAGCTTCATATAAATCCATCATAGTCTCTATTACTATTACATCAGCTCCAGATTTAACTCCCTGTAATACTTGTCTTTTAAATATCTCATATGCTCTGTCAAAGCTTAAAGTTCCCATAGGCTCTAACATTTCTCCTATAGGACCAATATCTAGTGCTACATATCTAGGTTTAGTGTTATCTACATTTTCTATAGCTTTTCTAGCTACTAAAATAGCATTGTCAATAACTTTTTCTACTGTATATTCACTATCTAATTTTAATTCATTACACCCAAAAGTATTTGTAAGAATTACATTTGAGCCTGCTTCTAAATATGATGTATGTATCTCTATAAGTTTTTCTGGATTTTGAAGACCAAATACTTCTGGATTTTCACCTATTTTTAACCCCTTTTGTTGAAGCATTGTTCCCATTGCACCATCAAATATTAATATATTATCCTTTAGATATTGTCTTATTTCCACAAGAATTCGCTCCTTTTCTATATGTACAATTTCTGTAGTTTTTACAATTTTCACACGATTTTTCTTTCTTTGATTTATCTATTTTCAAATTAGAAATGCCTATAATAGCTACTACTGATTTTCTTGGTATCATAATCCCATTTGATGTAATTGTGAGTCCTATTTGTTTTTGAGCATTTAAAACATTTAATATATCTATATTTTTCTCTATTGGTAAGTCCCCATATCCTGGGCTATATCGCATAGTTATAAATTTGTTTTGTTTTAAAAAAACCTTTTCTATATCATTTTGAACAATATCGCATACTTCTTCTATTGCTGTTGTTCCACATGAATCAATTATTAGTCCTCTTGTTAAGTCTGAGTAAGAGTATCTTTTTATTTCCTTTTCTACCTCTATTCCCAAAGTAGCTGCCATAATTACACATTCATCACAGTCTTTTAGAAGTTCATATATATCCTTACTTTTTAAGGTTAAATTTGTTCCCTCTAGTTCTACAATCTTATCTTTATTTATTTTGATAGGATAAATCCTAGATATATATCTAGGATTTATCTTGTTTTTGGCTATTTCTATACATTCATCAATAGTTTCTTTAAGTTCTTTATCTATTTCTTGTCCTTTATATTGTAAATACCTTAGAACCTCACTTTGATTTATGCTTATACGTTCTCTTTCAATTACATTATTCTCCATATATATTAAGAGAAAATCCTTTATCTAAAACATCTTTTGCATATTCTTTTGCTCCAAATAAAGATAAGTCTCTATAATTTCCACATTCTAAAGCTGTAGCAGCTGGCATTTTATCAGATTCAATTACTTTCTTTAATGCCTTTTCTAAGCCATCTTTAACTGTTTTAGCATCTATATCTCCCCATAATATTAAATAAAATCCTGTTCTGCACCCCATTGGAGATAAATCTATCACTCCATCTAATGTCTCTCTTAAATAAGTTGCTAATAAATGTTCTAAACCATGCATAGCAGCAGTTCCAAAGCTTTCTACATTTGGTTGTAAAAATCTCAAGTCAAATTTAGTTATTTTATCTCCTTTAACTCCATCAAGTACACTACACTTTCTCACAAAAGGAGCTTTAACTTTTGTATGATCTAATTTAAAACTTTCTACTTTTTCCATTTTTGAATCCTCCATCATCACTTAAAAATTTATTACTTTAAATCTATAAAAAAACTCCCCCTATCCACTATTGATAAGAAGAGTATATTATTTCCAATCATCTCATCGTTGTTAGCAGGACCACCTAATAAAAGGTTGGTATAGGATCGCTGAGCTAACTCTCTCCCCTAATTCTTGATAAGTATCTTATTAAACTGACTTAAATTATATATTACTTTTTTATTTTTGTAAACACTTTATGCTATAAATATTTGTGTATCTAAATCATACTTTTATCTTATTACACAGTTTCTTGTATTATTGGTAGTTGTACCTCAAATACAGTTTGATGTATATTACTTGAAACAGTAATTTCCCCACCATGTAAATTCACAATATTTTTTGTAATTGCAAGACCTAATCCAGAACCTCCATCATTGCTATTTCTTGATTTTTCAACTCTATAGAATCTATCAAATATATTTGGTAAATCTAATACTGGAATGGGTTCTCCATAATTTATAACTTTTGCAATAGCCATATTTCCTTTTTTTGCTGTTACTATATCCACATAAATTCCTTCTTTTCCATATTTCATAGCATTGGTTATAAGATTTTCAAAAGCTCTCACCAATTTATTTGGGTCAGCATTTATAATTAATTTTTCTTCATTGAAATTAACTCTACTAACCATAAATTCTTTTTTAAAATAAAATCCAAGTTGAGATACTATTTGGCTTAATAGCTCTACCAAGTTTATGTCTATTTTTTTTAATCTTATTGTATTATTTTGCATTTTTGTAAGTTCAAATAAATCATTTATAAGTATATTTAAACTTTTTGATTTCTCATATGCAATATTAACATAATACATCAACTGAACTTCATCTTTATACTTACCATCTTCTATCAATCCTAGATAACCCATTATTGAGGTTAAAGGAGTTCTTAGGTCATGTGAAACATTTGTTATTAAATCTGTCTTAGTTTGTTGAGCCTGTCTTTCTTCAACAGTTATATTTCTAAGTTGATAAACTATACTATTGATTTTATTTGCAAGTTCATCAATCTCATCAATTTTTTTATCACTTAATCCATTTGACTCATACTCAATATCTATACTTTTTTCTAAATCGCCTTCCTCCATTGAGTTTACAGCATCCATGATAATTTCTAGTTTTTTATTTTTGTTATCAGTATCTTTTAGAAAATTTACAAGTTTTTTATTTCTCTTGTATGACATTAATGAATAAATTGATAATGATGCTGTCAGAAATAAAACTGAATATAATGTGCTGTCTCCTATAACAGATCTAATATTTCTTAAACTAAGCATAAAGTAATTAATTGTAGATAAAGTAGTTCTTATATATAATATCTTTATTATATATGCACTTGTTAACATAATAATTAGGGTTATAATACAGCTTATTATAAAGTCTACTATAGGACGAAACATATAATTTAATACACTCTTATTTTTCAATTTTATATCCTACCCCCCATACAGTATGAATTATTTTTTCTCCATCTGTATACTTTTCAATTTTATCTCTTATCCTACTCATATGAACCATTACAGTATTGTTAGATTGGTAGTATTGTTCTTTCCATACTTTTTCAAATATCTCTTCTGTACTATATACTCTACCTTTATTATTTGCTAGTAAATACAAGATATCAAATTCTCTCGATGTCAAAAATATATCCTTTCCAGCTACTGTTACACTATGCTTTTCCTTATCTATTAATACCACTCCAACTTCTATGACATCTTTATTTTCTTTGTTAGTACCACTAAAATAATACGCTCTTCTAAGTAATGCTTTTACTCTCACAGTAAGTTCAAGTGGATTAAATGGCTTTGTTAGATAGTCATCTGCACCTGTCATTATTCCTTGTATCTTATCCATATCCTCTGATTTGGCACTCAACATAAGTATTGGTATATTTAAACTTACTCTAACTCTTCTACAAACTTCTATCCCATCCATCTTTGGCATCATTATATCCAATACCATCAGATGAATATTTTCTTTTTCTAAAATATCTAAAGCTTCTTGTCCATCTTTAGCCTTAATTACATTATATCCATCATTTAAAAGGTATATCTCTACAAGGTCTCTTATTTCCTTTTCATCATCCACAACAAGAATTGTATCTTTCACTTTTTCACATCCTAACTTACTTTAATATAGTTTTTACTCATCTAAAATTATACTATACTTAAAGTAGTCTAGTATCAAATTTATTTATATTACATTTAGTAATATCATACAATTTATGTTATGTTGTTTTATTATTTGTTTTGCAAATATTCTTCCAAAGTTAACCCTTTTGAATAAATTTCCTCAGCAACATCCTTACCCACATATCTAATATGCCATGGCTCATATGCTGTACCTGTTATATCTTCTTTACCTTTAGGATATCTTATTATAAATCCAAATTTATGAGCATTTTCTGCCAACCATATAGCTTCTTTTGTACTTCCAACAAACCATCTCTCTGGATTTGTCAAGTCAATACACAGTCCAGATTGATGTTCACTATGTCCAGGTTTTGCTACATATGCATCAGCTTTTTCCTGACCTTGAGAATTTACTCTTCTTGTATAAGTATCTTGTTGAGTCTCGTAAGACCTATATGCTGAAGACCCTAAAAACTGTATTCCTTCTTCATTAGCTTGTCTAACTAAGTCTTCTACTGCTTTTGCAGGTTCTCCTGCCATTTGTTTTTCCTCTTCAGTAGCTTCTGGAACAAATTCTATATTTACCTTAGTAATGTCTTTCGGCATATAATCTTTACTAAGTTCATTTGTCTTGTTTACCAATAATATATTATCTGCTATACTATTTGAGTGATTTTTTTTCTGAGAATCTGTTTTAACATCTTGAGATGAAGCAAATTGAGCAGCTCCAGTTGGTTCTTCATCTTTCAGAATTTTATCTTTAACTATAAACATACTTATAAATACTACTACTATAATGCCTAACATCAATTTTAATTTTTTCATGGTTGAATCGTCTCCTTCGTTATGTTTATTAACGTTAATTTTAGAGTATAAGTTTTAAGTATTTTATAAGTAAACCTTAAGTTATTCTTAAGTTTATATTTTCAAATAAAGGATGGTGCTAAAAATGTCTATGCAAAAACTTCTTAGTAAAGCCCGTAAGGCTATACAAGACTTTGATATGATACAAGAAAATGATAAAATTGCAGTTGGTCTTTCTGGTGGAAAAGATAGTTTGACATTACTTCATATACTTAAAAATTATCAAAGATTTTCTCCACAAAAGTTTGAATTAATAGCTGTAACACTAAATACTGGTGGAATTGATAACTCACCATTAAACAAATTGTGTGAGGAAATAAATGTACCTTTTTATGAATTTCAAACTAATATAAAAGAAATTGTATTTGATATAAGAAAAGAAAAAAATCCTTGTGCACTATGTGCTAATTTAAGAAGAGGTGCTTTAAATGACAACGCAAAGAAACTTGGGTGCAACAAAGTAGCTCTTGGACACCATAAGGATGATGCTATTGAGACATTTTTAATGTCTATGTTTTATGAAGGAAGAGTTAATTGTTTTTCGCCAAAAACATACTTAGATAGACAAGATTTAACTGTTATAAGACCAATGATTTACATAGAAGAATATATGACTAAGAAGATTTCAAAGGAGTGTAACTATCCTATCATAGCAAACCCATGTCCTGCAAATGGCCATACTAGGAGAGAATACATAAAAAACCTTATTGCGAATTTAAATAAAGAAATGCCAGATTTTAAAAGAAATGTATTTGGAGCTTTAAATAATTCAGAAAAACTTTTTATATGGGATAAGGAAAATATAAAAAATATTTATTTAAAGTAATTTAAATATAACATTAAATCATTTTCATACATTGTATAAAAATTAATATCTTTATATAAAGAAACACAAGATTGTATTAATTATAAATACTCTCTATTTATAATTGACACAATCTTGCTATATTATAATCTTTTATATTTTTATTATTTTTTATATCTATATTTTAATAGTTATTAATATTATTATCAATTCTAATAAATGTATTAACTATAACTTAAACTTTTTATATTCTTAACTCAATTTATTCTTAAAATTTCTATCCCTCTATATTTCATAAAAACAATATTTTATACTAGATTAGAATATTAAATTCGACTATCTCTGGTACATTAAAAAATCTAAATGGCAACTTTGTACTTCCAAGACCAGAACTCACATATAGATGATTTCCCTTTATATCATAAAATCCTTTAGTGTATTTCCTTCCATATGGAGGAGTAACTAAAGCACCCTTGAAAGGCAACCTTATTTGACCACCATGACTATGTCCAGATAAAACTAAATTCATTGTATCTTTACTGAGCATATCTACCAAATCTGGTTCATGTGCTAATAATAAATTAAAACTATTATAATCAGTTTTGCTTTCCAAATCTCGTATATTTGGATTACCATTTAATATCTCATCAGCTCCAAGTATATTAATATACTTATTGTCTTCAAGTCTTATTTTCTTATTTTCATTAACTAAAAGATGAAAGTTAGAGTTTTTCATAATTTGTCTATAATACCTAGGAAGTTTATACATATAATCATGATTACCAAATACTGAAAACTTTCCTAACCTTGCATTCATACTAGATAAAATCTTTGTAATTTCATCTATATCTGGATTTTTATTAGAATAATCAATTAAATCTCCAGTAAATACTAATATATCTGGATTTAAGGCATTCACCTTATTAGCTACTTTTTTAAGTTTATTAGTCGAATAAAAACTGCCTATTTGAGTATCTGAAATCTGAACTACTTTTATAATCTCATTCTCATTTTTTACTATATCTTCTTTAATCATGTTTCCATCTTCATTTATATTATATTTTTTCACAATTAATAGACTCGGTTCTATTGCAACTGAGTATATAAAAATTAAAACAAATATCAATATAAAAAATTTTAAAAAACGCTTTATCTTTAATTTCAAAGTATCTACCTACTTATTTATTATCTTAAACTATTTGCATTACAGACTCAACTTTATCCATTTTTCTATCATGTAATTTTGGTTTATTGGCTAAGAACCATTTATATGTTGTTGTAAGGCCTTCTTTTAATAAAACATTTGGTATATAAAGACCATGTTCAATAAGCTTATTTATATCTAGATTAAAGTCTATATTTCTAAATGGGAAGTAAGTTCTCTCTCTAAACTCAACTTTTTCCATGTCTACATATTTTATAATAGGTTCCTTCCCAATAACTTCTCCACATGTATATATAAGTTCATCCCAAGATATTAACTGTGGATTTGTTACATTATACGCTTCTCTCACATGAGAATTTTTCATTACACTTTCTAACACTTTTACTAAATCCCCAATATATATAAATTGATTGCTTACTTGTTTTCCTTTAGGTACTGGTATTTTTTCGTTTTTTTCTATTTTTTCAAAGAAATAGTATTCTCTATACAAATTATTATTTTCACCATATATATAAGTTGGCCTAATAATTATATATGGTATAGAACTATTTATAACAAAATCTTCTGTTTCTTTTTTGTTAAGTCCATATTTACCCCAGTTTTCATTTTCACCTTTTTCATTATCTTCTTTTACATTTCTTCCACTATCTTTGTATACGGATCCTGCTGACAATACTATGTATTTTTTTAAGCTATCTAAGTTCACAAAATCAATAAGATTACCAACATCCTCTTTTGTATATGCTGTCATATCATATATGTAATCGTACTGTCTTCCATTGATAATGTTTTCCATATCTTTGCGTACTTTTCTATCGCAAATTAAGTGCTCTCTAAATCCTTTATAATCTATTTCCTTTTTACCATTCGTAAGTATATCTATTTGATACCCACATTTAATTAAACGCTTAGCAAGTGCAGAACCTATGAAGTCGCTTCCACCCATGATTAAAATAGATTTCATTTCAAGTGCATCCTCCTCTTTTTTAAATGGCTTCCTTAATTATAATATCATATTTTTAAATATGCTACACCATTTTGTATTGTTTTTGTCTATAAAAGATATTTATAGCAAAATATCTTTTATAGATTTAACACTTTCGACAATATAGGTAGGATTGCTCTTACTAATTTCATCAAAAGAACCATATCCATACAATACCCCTATAGAATCTACACCTATTTTATTAGCTCCAATTATATCGTATTTTCTATCACCAATCATAATGACCTTATCTTTATCTGTTACACCACACAAATCTAACACATATTCTATAACTTCATTTTTATTTACTCTTGTACCATCAAGGTTACTACCTGCGATATATTTAAAATAACTATCTATACCAAAATATTTAAGTATGGTTTCTGCAAAAACTGTTGGTTTAGAAGTAGCTAATAATAATGTTTTCCCATTCTCATAAAGTATTTTTAAAGTCTCCTTTATGTCTTTATAGATTTTATTTTCAAATATTCCTCTGTCAGAAAAGTATTCTCTATATTTTTCAATAGCTTCTGTTGCCTTTTCATCTTCAAATTTATAATAGTCTTTGAAAGTAGCATGTAGGGGGGGCCCTATAAATTGTTCTAAGTTATCCAATTCTTCTTCTATACCAAAACTATTTAAAGAATATTGAATAGACTTTGTTATTCCTTCTTTAGGGTCTGTAAGTGTTCCATCTAGGTCAAACAGCACTATTTCATAATTTTTCTTCATACTTAAGTCCTCCACTTTTTATAAAAATAATACATTATCTTTTGAGTTTATATATTTTAAAAAGCTATAGTAATAGAATCTTAATCTAATACTATAGCTTAAATAATAATCAAATCTTATATGTTGTCTTGAAACTAAATCTAAACAGTCTTATTTAACTGTTATAGCTGAAACTGGACATCCTTCTTCTGCTTCTTTACATAAATCTTGTAATTCTGCTGGTATTTCTCCTTCAATTGCAACTGAATGTCCTTCATCACTCATACTAAAAACGTCTGGACATGTTCCTATACACGCTCCACAAGCTACACATACATCTTTATCAACAAATGCTTTCATACTAAAATACCTCCCCTAAAATTATAATTATTGTTCCATTACATATTTATCCAATATATACTAATTTAAACATATTTTTCCTTTTTTTTCAATATAACTTAATTTATTACAGTGCCATCATACGAATGTCTATAAACTTCACTACTTTTCATCCATGATTTTATAGTATATTGTAAGTTCAATTTTTTATTTAGCATTAGTTCATTATTATTATAATCTGTTATAATTTCTTCACTATCATCTATTGTAAATATTGTAAAATCACCTTCTCCACCAATTTTTATCCTACCTTGACTTCCTTGCAAATTAAAAACTTTTGTTGGATATTCAGTTACTTTTTCTATACATTTTTCTAGAGGTATACCAAGTTCCATGATTTTATTTACAACATTTAAAAGAGAATAATGTATATCTTTCATATTTTTTATATGCATATCTGTACTTATTAAATCTGGCTCTAATCCTTGATTTACTGCTTTTTTAAAGACTTCAAAATCAAACTGCTCTAATCCATGGCATACATCAAATAATACACCTCTATCTTTTGCATTTAATACAGATTCTCTCAAACTGCCAGATTCATTAAATATTCCATTTGTGCTATTTCCATATACAGGCGTAACTACATCTCCCTTTCCCAAAATATTCATTACTTCATCTATATATGATGGATACTCCCCTATATATACCACTAATGGTAAATTTAATTTTTCTGCAATTTGCTTTGACTTCTTAATTATATCTATACCATCTGTACTAGATTGAAATTTACTTGCTTTTACTTTTATACCTTTTATCTTTTCCATGTTTTTTTCTACAATAGACTCAATGTTATCAAAATTTATAACATCTAAAGATGTTGATTCATTCAATATATTTAATCCCTCATTGGTTACATTTAAAAATGAATACACTTCAGTCTTACATTCATCCATATATTTTTTCTTAAAATCGTAGTAATTTACAGGACCTGCTGTACCTGCATCAAATATAACTGTTGAACCTTTTTCAATTCCAATTGAATCAGAATCCATACCTGTAGGTAATTTTCTCTTATAACAATGGGTATGAACATCTATAAATCCAGGAGAAATATACATGTTGTTAGCATTTATTATCTCAAACTCTTTGTTTATGAGTATTTTTTCTTTTCTTATCATTTCTTTAAGATTTAATCCAATATCACATATCTTTCCATGTAAAACCAAGATATCTCTTTTCTCAAATTTGATACCATCTTTTGGAGATATTATTGTGCCATTTCTTATAAGTAAGTTTTTCATTTATTCCACATCCTAATTACAGTATAATTTCTCTAATAGTTTTATCTTACATAAAGAAAATAAGTCTAAAAATAAAAAAATTTTAGACTTATTCATTATATTATACTATATTAATTATATTAAATTAAATAAAAACTTGGACTTACTTTAAAAAACAATTTAGTATTTGTTGTTCTGCTTCTTCTTCTGTAAGTCCTAATGTCATCATCTTTAAAATTTGGTCTCCTGCAATCTTTCCAATTGCTGCTTCATGTACTAAAAGAGCATCTGGATGGTTTGCAGCAATTTCAGGTATAGCACTAATTTGAGAATTTCCCATAATTATTGAGTCACATTGAACATGTGCAGAGCAAAGAGAATCCCCAATAACACAAGGATTAAATTTTTGTTTAGAGTTGTCTTGACCAACTGTACGAGAAATTACTTGAGCAGAAGAATTTTCACCTTCCAATATAACCTTCATATTAGATTCTGCAACTTGATTTCCATGAGTTAACAACTTTTCAAATACAACTATCTTTGCTCCTTTACCTAAAGTGGCATCCATTTCTCTTTTAGTTGAATCAACGCCTTTAATCTGAATTGTTTCCATTTCACAATATGAATCTTCACCCATATTAACAATCGTAACTGGATTTAAAATTCTTTTTCCTTCTCCATCACCTTCGCCATAATGTTTTTCCACATATTTTAGACGAGCTCCTTTATGTAAGAAGAATCTATGTATTCCATTGTGTTCACTGTCATCATTACCACAATTATGTATACCACAACCAGCAATTATAACAACATCTGCATTTTCTCCAATTTCAAAATCATTATAAACCATGTCTTGTACACCAGCTTCTGTTACTATTACTGGTATATGAACATTTTCTCCTTTAGTGTTTGGTTTTACTATAATATCAATTCCAGGTTTATCAGTCTTTGGAGCTATAGTTACATTTTCAGTTGAATGTCTTTCTATACCTTGTCCATTTTTACGTATATTGTATGCTCCTAATGGAGTTCCACGAAGTTCAGCAACTTTTTCTAAAAGATTTAAGTCTATTTTGTTCATTTAATTTGCCTTCCTTTCTAATTAATTCATTTCTTTCATTAATTCACAGTTTGAATTAACTTGGCACATGATTTCAGGTAATATAGCATCTTTTGTTCCATGGCTTTTTACTGAACCATCTTGTAAAACAATTATTTCATCAGCTAACTCTAGTATTCTTTCTTGGTGAGAAATTATGATTATAGTTTGGTCAGATTCCCCATGAATTTTCTTAAAACTTTCATTAAGCTTTCCAAAACTCCAAAGGTCTATACCTGCTTCAGGTTCATCAAATATAGAAACCTTTAAATCTCTAGCAAAAAGAGTTGCTATCTCGATTCTTTTCATTTCCCCTCCAGAAAGAGAGTTATCAACTTCACGATTTAAATAGTCTTTTGAGCACAATCCAACATCTGTAAGATATTGACAACACACATCAGTAGACAATGGTTTTCCATGAGCAAGAGTAAGCAGGTTTTCAACTGTCATACCTTTTATTCTTGGTGGTTGTTGAAATGCATATCCTATTCCTTTTTTTGCTCTTTCTGTGATGCTAAGATTAGTTATATCTTCTCCATCTAAAAGTATTTGACCGCTAGTGGCTTTTTCAATTCCCATAATAAGCTTAGCAATTGTGGATTTTCCTCCACCATTTGGTCCTGTGATAACAATAAGTTTGCCTTTTTCAAATGAAAGGCTAACATCATTTATTATTCCTAGCTCCTCATTGTTAGACTCAACATTAAAGGAAAGATTTTTTATTTCAAGCATAATACCCCTCTTTTCTGTAAAATATTACATTTATATCCATTCTTTTATTATATCAGTACTTTTTATATCTCAGCAACTCTAAGGGATAAAATATATATTAAATATAAAACAAAGTTATGAAAAAATAAAAAAGATGAGTTTTCATAACTCATCTTTAAAAATCAGTATTATTTAATTATATATGTATCTAAAAATTAACCTTCTATATACTCTAATATTATTTTTTGATTATCTTTTAACATGATTTCTTCTTTTTTAGATTCAATCCCATTCTTTTTTATTTTTACTTCAGCTACAAAAGCGTCATTACCTTCAACCATTTCTAATAATTCATACGCTTTTTTACGTCCTATTTTAGTTGCTATATCTTTTAGTACTGCCATTTTCTTAAACATTTTATCACCTCTACTCAAATTTTACAATTGATTTTTAATTATATAATTATCGTTTAATACTAAATTATAATAATTATATCAGATATTGAGTAAATTTAACACTTTACAAAATTATTTATCTTCTCTGACTAAGTAAGAATTTCCATCTTGGTCTTTAAAAGAAAACATTCTTCCATAAGGCATCTCCATTAATTCCCCTACTTCAACTTTATTCTTTGCTATCTGTTCATAAGTTCCATGAATATCTCTTGTACTTAAAATTATTGATGGATGCAATAAATTTACATCTTGATTTTGCTTCATCATCAGATTTTTATCATACAATACAAATGTTGTAAATTCATTTTTACTTGGTGCTACTTCCACCCATTTCATATCTGGACCCATTTCTTTTTCATAAGTTACCACAAAATTTAATTTTTCTGTCCAAAACAATTTTGCATCCTCTTGATTATTTACATAGAGAGTTATTTTTCCTATTTTATTTATCATAAAAATACCCACCTTTATTATTAAATAAATATCTAATATTTTTTATATTTAATAATATACCCATATATATTTCTAATATTTGTCGCCAAATTATGTAATTCTCTACAGTATATAATTTATAGTGTCCATATAATTATATACTTAATTTACATATTTTAATTTTTCTATATATCATACTTATAATTATGATATTCTCTAAATAAAAAATCACTTTTAAATAGAATTTACTATCTAAAAGTGATTTTATATATTCTATGCAACTTTGTGTTTTAGCCACTTCGTTCCTCTTAATCTCAAACAATATAATGTTCCTCTAACAAGCCAATCTGTATACATACCTATCCAAATTCCTAGCACTCCAAATTCTAATACAACCCCTAATACGTAACCTGTAAAAATTCTAAAAATCCACATTCCTATTACGGCTGTCATCATTGTATATCTAGTATCTCCAGCACCTTTCAGCCCTGCTGATAATACAAAGGATATAGGCCATATTACCATAGCTAAACAATCACTTCGAATCAATTGTGTTGATACATCAATTACATTCGAGTTTTGAGTATACATGCTTGAAATCCATGGTGCAATTGGTATAAATATAGCACCTACTGCAAATAAGCAAACCGTTGCAAATTTAGTTAGATACAATAAGGTACTCTTAGCCCCTTTGATGTCTCCCCGTCCTATATATTGCCCCACCAAAGTGGTAGCAGACAAGGCCAATGCATTTCCAATTACATTTATAATAGATGCAATTGACATTCCTATTGCATTTGATGCAATCGCTGATGTTCCCATAGTAACTATAAATATTTGAACAATCAATTTACCTGCATTAAAAAGTAATTGTTCAACCCCTGCTGGTATACCTATATTGAATATAGATTTTTGAGTTTCAACATCAATCTTAAATGGAAATATTTTACCTATAGATATAAATTCATTCCCTTTAAACAAAGCCCTTACAATAACTATACATCCGATTATTCTGGCTATGGCAATAGACATAGCTGCTCCTGTTATGCCATAAGAAGGTGTCTGTAAATTTATTCCTAAAGTATTTAAATCAACACCATATATAAGTATATATCCTAATGTTACATTTACTATATTCATAAACATAGTCACATACATAGGTTTCTTTACATCTCCACAACCCCTTAGAATACCATTTGCTATCTGCTGTGTTGCAATAAATGGATAGGTGAATAATGTAAACTCTATGTATAGTTTTGCATTTGATTTTACCAATTCTTCTGCTGAACCATAAAACAAATTGATTACACCTATTCTAAAAATCCACATTAATACTGTTATTGTAAATGATAATATTACACCAGATATTAATGCTTGCTTGATAGTTTCATTTACTTTTTCATTATCTCTTTTCCCTATTTGTTGAGCTACAACAACAGTAGCACCAACAGATAGCGCAGCAAATACAGATATAAATATATTGTTGATTGAATCAACCATTCCAACTGCAGATACAGCCTCTTCCCCAATATGACCTGCCATCATTGTATTAAATACCCCTAAAAGCATAACAAATGTCTGCTCTATCATTATAGGAATTGCTAATCTTATAACATTCTTCCTTATAAACATTCCTTTTCCTCTTTTCCCTCTTTATATAAATTTAATTTTTAATTAGTTTATCAAACTATGAATTGATATCATAAGGTTTAGAATTGTATTTTCAACGTTATAATATACTGTATTCAAATAATATAAATCTTGTTTAATATCATTTGAACACAGTATATCTTTATAATTATCTTATGTTTATTATTCTTTATGGATACTAGATTTAAAATATTTATGAGTTAAATTAACCAGTTAATATAGCTGGACATCAAACGCAATCACTGTATTTCGATAATATTGTACCACTATTGTACAATAATAACAATTTCATAATATTATCACATATAAGTCCTGTAATAACAATTTGACACTATTACCAACCTGTACCTATTAGTGTAGAATATCTTATTAGGCTTGTTAATTCACTTTGTATCCTAATTCTAATCATTTATAAAATCTTATAAGATATCTGTAACAAAATCACATCAATTTAAATATTGTATCTTATAGACTATTTTTAGGATGTGATACTTTGGTTAATTTGAATGCGAATAATTTAAATGTAAATATGGTTTACCCTATTTCTGCCACAGCACCTATACGTTTCAGAAGATATACTGTTTCATACTTAGAAAACATGGAAAATATTTATTTAACTATAGCAACATACTTTGATACACTTGGTTTAGGTACAGTAAGTATTGACAAAGTTTATGGTCAATGGGCTTGGTTCGTTGATGATATATATGACTTAAATCTATTTGTTTTTGTAGGAAACTATCCTTATCAAATTGCTAAAAGTAGATATGATACATTTGTTGATATTTTACCAGTGGCTATTACTTCTATTGTCAATGGAGACAGAGTGTTTTTAACTTCGAATCCTTGTTTATTAAACTCAAAAATTACAGTTAGATTTATATCTAGCCATCCTACTCTTAATAGAACAGTTGATTATGGTAATATTAGAGATTTTATTTTTTAACAGTACAACATGATGTGCTATTTAAAACAATGTAACCTTTTAGATAATGATATTAATTTAACATAAAAACCTTAGCTAGTACATCATGTTTAACTGTTACAAATTTATAATAATTTTTCTTATCAAATGGTGTTTAAGTTTTTGGGTAGTTCATATATTTTACTTACCTATTTTTTCTGTTCTATATCCTATTTCTTTATTAGCTAATCTATAGCCTTCTTGTATCATATCTTCTCTTGTTAACGCATTTCCTAATAAATTATCAATACTCAGTTGTTTTCTATCACTAAAATACTTATCTAATAATGACTCTTCTATATCTTCTTGAGATGCTAAATGTCCTTCATGCATTATATATTTTACATTGAAACCTTCTTTATTTAATATTTTTCCTAGTAAAATACTTCTATGACACCTTATAGGCTCTTGCATTGCACCTAATAAAACTATTTTATAACCCATTTGACATCCCTTTTTTAATCTTTCGATTCCTTTTAAAAATACTTCTTCCTTTATTACCTCTTCAAAATCTGCATAACCTTCTTTTGTATATACATCTTTATTAGTTCTTTTTGCCCCAAATTCCTTGCCCATGTATATAT
Source organism: Clostridioides sp. ES-W-0018-02 (assembly GCF_020658175.1). NCBI lineage: Bacteria > Bacillati > Bacillota > Clostridia > Peptostreptococcales > Peptostreptococcaceae > Clostridioides > Clostridioides sp. ES-W-0018-02. The sequence goes on from NZ_JACVVY010000007.1 coordinate 64,277, forward strand.
ATACAAATCCAGCCTTTCTTAGGGATTCATTGAATGCCTCCCTATTATACTGAATATTATATTTAGAATATGGTGTTTCTCTAATGTCAACTACACAGTTTATATTATATTTTTTTATCATATTAATAAGCTTATCAAATGGATAATTTGAATGACCTATTGCAAATATTTCCATACAATCACCTACTATTCTTAAAATTACTATTTTATACAATTGATAATCTATCTTACATACAAGCCCTCTACATTGCAAATATACTTAACTATATCTATACTTCCATTTAACCCTATATATACATTGCTAAATAATCCATTTATTTCTAATCCTATTCCCAAATCCAACATATATATAGAGAAATAAACTCTTTCTCTTAGTGCCAACTTCATAAGAGCATCAATTATATAGTAATTATACCCTATTTCTTTAAAATCAAATAAGGTATCGCTTAATTGTTCTAGATATGTACTCTCCTTTTTACTTAGTACTCTTTTTATATGTTTTTTATTTTCACTTACAAAATATTCACTTACAATTATTATTTCTTTACTGTAACTCATTATAATTAATAGTGCTCTTAAAAACTTATTTTCCTGTATAAAATACTTATCCTTTACTTTATCTAAATCCCAAAATACATCAAGGATACTATGTGGAGATTCCTTATCCATCGTTTTAGGAAAACTATCTATTTTAAAATACCTTTCATTTAGTATTATCTTGTCAGTCCTATCTAAATCTATATATGGTAAATCTTCATTTTCATAATCAATATAAAATCCATTAAATACTTGTTTTACTTTATCAGTTAATACTTTATATTTTTCCACTTTATCACCTCAACGAAAATATACAACTTTATAAATAAAATATCAATATATTTTATTTATAAAGTTGTATATTTTCATATCCTATCATTAATTAATTAAAATTAAACAATTAATTGTATGTCTTATGTTAGACCAGTTTTTCTAAGCTTAGTTGTATAAAACTCTATTTTAAATTGCATATTTAAATACATAAAAATCTAGTAAAATATATTAAATATAAAAATAAGGCCTATCTTTTTATTTAGACAGACCTTACTTAATTACTTATATATTATTTTAATTTACTATAAAATATGTTTCACAGGTATCTGGATTTCTGTTAACCATTCTTCTTCATTTTCCTTATTCCATATCCCATCTATATAAGATTCTCTAAATTGCCCTATTACTTCATACTTATTATCTTGTATCCATTTAAATGCTGCTGCATAAGTTTTTCCTAATGTTGAATATGAGCCATTATGCAATATACAAACTGCATTTTCAACTTCGTCTATTTCTTTAAATTTTAATAAATCTGTGTCTTCTTTTAGGTCATTTATCGCCTGACACATCTCAACATCCATATCTGTTTCTCTATATTCACCATCATGATATATATTAAAACAATAGTCTGGAACCATACATGTACACCCTGATTTCATCATTTCTCCAGCCATTACATTTGGAAACAAATTGAAAAGTTCATCATAATTCTTTAATACTTTTCTCATAGAAGCAATTTTAACTTTTGGTAGAGACTTAATAATTACATTATTCATATCGACTTCTCCTTTTAAGTTTTTAAGGTAATTACGTAGTTTAATAAGCTTATATTCTTCATTCCTCATTACATCTAATATCTCTTTTTCTTTGTTTATTAAAATCCTTTCCACTTCTTCAGGCTTTTCTATTATTTCTTTTATTTCAACTAGTGATATGCCCATTTGTTTTAAGGTGATTATTTGATGCAATTTTGGCAATTGTTCTGTTGTATAGTATCTGTATTTTGTAAATTCGTCTACGTATTCTGGCTCTAACAGCCCTATATCTTCATAATACCTTAATGTCTTTGTAGTTATTTTATTTATTTTAGAAAACATTCCTATAGAAAACATCTCATCACCTGCGCATTAGACTTGATTAATTTAAGTTTAAACCTTACCCTTAGGTCAAAGTCAATATTAAATAAATTATAATTATATTAATTCTTCAATTTTGTCTCCACTTAATACTAAAATATCCCCTCTTTTTATAACAGTTGACCCTTTAGGTACTAAAACCTGCTCTTTTCGTTTTATCATAACTATTAATATGTCTTCTGGTATATTAGAATCCATTATACTCTTGTTAGCCCACTTATTATCATCGTCTATATTTACTTCTATAAGCTTAGAACTAATTTCACCATCATAGTCATTAAATGTTCTTAATACAGGTGTATTATCATCAACCAAGTCTAACTTCCTTGCTACAGCTGGTATCAATGTACCTTGTAGTCCTACTGAAAGTAAGGCTATGAAAAATATTATATGAAATATGTCATTTTCTATAACTACTCCTTGAGTAACTGCATAAATTGCAAAAACTACTGATGCAGCACCTCTAAGACCTACCCATGATATAAACAATTTTTCTTTGTTTGAAAATTTAAATTTTGCTAGAGTTATAAATGTGGCTAATGGTCTTGCAATAATTATCATAAATATAGATATGGCCATTGCTACACCAAATACACTTGGTAGTTTGGAAGGGAAGGATAGCAATCCTAACATAAAGAATAACATTATTTGCATAATCCAAGAAATTCCATCAAAGAAATGAACTAGACTCCTTTTATGAGGTATCCTATTATTACCTATAATGATACCTGAAATATATACACTTAAATATCCATTTCCTCCAACATACTCACTAAGTGCATAAGAAAGTAACACAATAGCTATAATAAATATAGTATAAAATCCTTCTATCTCAAAATTTGAATTTTTCAAAATATAAACAGATAATTTTGCCAATATAAATCCTATTGCCAATCCAAAAGTTATTTGTTTTATTACCATTGGAATAATCAGTTCTACACCAGAATTATTCATCAGTGTCAAAATAATTAATGTTAACATATATGCTATTGGGTCATTACTTCCACTTTCAACTTCTAATAATGAAGCAAGAGAACCTTTTAGGTTTAGTTTTTGAGAACGTAATACAGCAAATACAGATGCAGCATCTGTTGAAGCTGCAATTGCTCCAATTAACAAACCTTCAAATACACTAGTTCCTATTACCATGTAACAAAAGATACCTGTAACACCTGCTGTAATTATTACGCCTAATGAAGACATCATTATGGAAGGTATTGCAACTGGTCTAGCCATATTCCAGTTTGTTCCAAATCCTCCAAAAAACATTATAAATATCAATCCAATAGAACATAATTGTTTTGTTAACTCATAGTTATCAAAATAGATTCCTACCATTCCATCAGACCCAAATAACATACCCAATAAGATAAAAATCAATAATATCGGTACTCCAAATTTATATAATACCTTGCTTGAGGTTATACAAATCAATAGCACTAACCCACTTATAATCATCAATTCTGTCATAGCATCATCTCCATTTCATATAAACTTTACAGATTAAATAATATCTGCAATTGTATTGCCTATTTAAGTATCAACATGATATAAGTTTTATAATTATAGTGTACAAAGTATAATTAAAATTTAACAATCTATTAGAATTTCCATATTATACTCAATTTTATATATTTACTTTAATTATATTCATTTAATCTTTATAGTTTGAATTTTATTTAATTAATATTTCATTTTTCAGTCGATTATTTAGTGTATTTCATATTTTTATAGTAAATTTACAGGTAACTATGAAATACATAATATTTAGATAAGTAATAAGAAACTAGCATGTAGTATTAGATACACTAGATATGAAATCTTCAAAATTTTATCATTGAAATATTTCTTTATATATATTATTGTATATTTCTTACAAATCATTGTCAATTTATTTTTCTCAAAAATAGAATAGTTGCATAATCCTTTTTAGATTATGCAACTTATAGATTTAATCCCAAAACTCCCTTATTACCTCTATAATTTCACTATATGGTAATAAAGTAGCCTCAACTATTGACTTGTTTGTTTTTTCTAAATAATACTTAATCATATAGTAACCACAGGCATATCCTGCACAATAAGGTAGTCCTACTGGAAAATATCCTTGCATTTTAGCTATATCATCACCAAACATCCATGTTGCAAAGTTTTCTGCAAGACCTTCATTTATCATCATTTCTTCTAAAGTTATGTTATTACTCCAATTTATAAATTGAAATCGAATATTGTGATTACATTCATGTGCTAGTGCTACTGGTAACCTATTAATAGTATACTCATTTGGGACTATTGACAAAAATATATATCCTGGAATTCCACCATCACCAAAATATCCATCACTTAATATTGTATAAGGGTTTTTGGGATTTGCTAATAATATTGAAAATTTATACTCCTCAGTGTTCAATTTATACCCCTCTTTTATAAAAGGCTTTATGGAACTTTCAATAGTTTCTTTACACTTGTTCCAAAGTTTGTCATTGGATAGAATATCTATGTTATTTATTTGACTTTCATTAATATCTTTTGGAGATAAAACCCCCATCATATCACTTGCCATAATTACATCATATCCACCTTCTTGTTTTGCAGTGATTGGAACATTTATACACATCCATTTAAACTCAAAAGGCTTCATCAACTCATATCTGTATATATCCTCTTTCTTATTTGCAGGTGCATTCATTATTTTTTTATATATTTTATCTGAGCGTACCTCTACAATATTCATTTTTATCATCTCCTTTAAAATAAAGTATATAGAATTACGTAGCGTCAATGTCAATATATAAACTTATACAAATAAACAAGAGAATCATTTAATTTCATATAATATGACTCTCTTATATATTTGTAATGTGATGGATTTGTATAAGATTTTTAAACATTTATTTTATTTCTTAAAATTAATTATGTTAAAACAAGTATAATATTATCATCTAACTTAAATTCTATTTTAATGTTGTTAAAATAATATTGCTAGCTCTTGATATTAATTATTTTTTTGTATTAAATACTATATTCTTTTGGTGGCTCGCCTGAAAAATCTGAGATTACAGCCTTAGCGTCCTCAAGATAAAATATTTCAAAAGTAGGATTATCTTCATTCTTATAGATTGATTTAACAAGTTCACTAGATTCAATTATTTTTTTCTTTATATCCTTATTGTCTGAGAATATGACTTTTCCACATAGTCTTATCCAAGCAAATTCAGGAGTTGACGTAGTTATTTCTACATATGGACTTTTTTTAACTTGTTTAAATACATCTTTTTCATTACTTGTACAAAAATATAATTTTCCACATTCTTCAATCATAAATTGGAATGGGCGAACTTTTGGCTTTCCATCCGCTCCTATTGTTGCAAAATATTGAACTGGATTTTCCTTTAAAAATTTTACTACTTCATTCATTTCATCTACCCCCTAAAATAATTTGTTGTATTTTTTATTTCTTTAATAATATAATAAACTCATTAGTATCTATTGTATAGTAAGCACTTTAAAGTACTATAGTTACCTAATAGAAACTATTGGCACAGTTTATTTTTTTAATACTTATATATTTAAAAGAAATTTTTATACGTATTCCCTAAAATGATATAATACTTTAAAGAAGATTATTAAAGAAAGGATGTTGTGATTTATGAAAAAAGATTTACCTGAATGTCCTGTAGAGATTACTTTACAACTCATCAGTAATCGATGGAAGGTATTAATTATACGAGAGCTATTAGATGGTACTAAAAGATTTGGTGAAATCAAAAAATCTATTGGAGATATAACTCAAAAAGTTTTAACATCAAACTTAAGGTCTATGGAAGAAAGTGATTTAGTAACTAGAAAAGTTTATCCAGAAGTTCCTCCAAAGGTAGAATATACTCTAACAGAAACTGGTTATAGTCTTGAGCCAGTTCTAAATTCAATGCATGAATGGGGAAATGATTACAGACACAAAGTTATTAACAAATAAAAATAACCGTATCTCTTCACTATGATACGGTTATTTAAAAATATTATAAAATAAATATATTATTATTTTGCAATTTGCACATTTTTTAGTCTAATACACTTCAATTATATCTTTATTAGAATCATGCCTAAATAAATAATTAGCTACTCTATTTATGAATCCATTTTTCTGCCAATAAATTGCATCATCTACTAAAAATGGATTATCTGTAATTATACTATCTACATTTAAAATAATCATTTTTTTCATTAATTTACTGCTATTAATAGTCCATACAAAAACTTGTTTTCCTTTTTGATGTATGTTATCTACTACCTTTTTATTTATAAAGGTGGACTCTATTCCATATATGTCAACATAGTCCCAGTCATAAAAATTCCCATATGCAACTGCTGTTAAATAACAAGTTACCATATTGGGATTTAATTTTTTAACCCTTTTTAATACATTTTTATTCATGGATGCTACAACGCATTGATTATCTATTCTATTTGATTTAATTAGCTCTAATACTCTTTTTTCTACATCAGTTTTTTCATGACCATTAAGCTTTATTTCTATTAGCAATTTTATTTTGCCTTTAGAATACTTCATTGCCTCATCAAGAGTTGGTATTTTCTCCCCAGCAAAATCTGACCTAAAATGACTTCCTACATCATATGTCTTAATTTCATCATAATTCACTTCCCAAACATTTTTATTTACACCAGCGACTCTTTCAAAATTAGAGTCATGAAATAAAATCAACTCTCCATCTTTAGTTTCTTGAACATCAATTTCAGCATATTCAGCTTGAGTTATGAAGGTTTCTTTAAATGCTGCTATAGTGTTTTCTGGAGCAACCAACGCTGAAACCCTGTGAGCCGTTGCTGTTGTGTTGTAAAAAAATGAAGTATTAAATAAAATATCATTATTTAAAGAGTACATCATTGACTCAATATGTAAGATAAATAAAATTACTACTATTTTCAAAGTAACTTTTAATACTGACTTTATTGAGTTTTTTTGTTTTTTTAGATTCTTTTTATAGACACGAATGTCATTATATTCATAATAAAATGCAGAAATAAATCCAGTACTAATTATAAATATAGCTATTGATGAAATAAATGCTGCATAATCATTAAACATAATGCATCTACTAATAAATATATCTTTTAAAAAGTTTGCATTTGTGTAATTTTTAGTCCATATTCCTATCAATATAATAATAACATGATAAATTATATACCCCATAACAGTAATTATTAGAGATAATCCTAAGGAATAAAGTATTAATTTTATTGCTTTTCCTTTTGTAAGGCTAGCACTTTTTTTCCTTGCTTCTTTAAAACTATTTGTATTTAGAGTTACCTCATGTATACTAAAAATCCATCTAATGACTGATATATATAATATTAAAATTAAAACCATATAAATTATATTCAGAACAATATTAGAACTTATATAATCCAATATATATTCAGGAAGTTTTATTTTCCCTATAAAGCCTGAGGTTAGGGCTATATTCGTTAATGGAACTATTAGTAATACAAACACAAATAATAATATATTTTTAGGATTCAATATGTTTATAGATTTTCTTAAGGATAATTTAATAAGTTTAAACAAAGTAATTTTTTCAGAAATTCGTGATTTATCAAAACAAATAATCACTGAAGTAAATTCAAAAAACATATAAAACGCCAATATTATAATTGACAGTATGGCTAATATTATTGATAGAGGATTCGTTAATATTTCTCCTATGTTATCAGTACTTAAATACACTATATTTGCACTTTTCATAGAGCTACTTAATACAAGTTTGATTGATGGTAATATAATCAACAAAGCTAATCCTTTATGAAATAGCTCAAATAGAATTAATGTACTCCAGTTATATTTCACCAATTTTATAAAATTATTTAAAACTTTCTTTTTCATGATATCCCCTTAATCTTTTTATTATATTTTAACCTGTAAATCACTTAAATATATATTATCTTTTAATAATTTATAATTTAATATCTCTCAAATTATTATATTTACAACTATTCACAAATAAAAAAGCACTTTCTTCTTCTTAAGAAAGTGCTTTTTACTATTAACTTGTATTTGCTTATATATTTAATATAGTGCTGAATCTATAGAAAATAAAATAAATTATTTTCAAATTTAATTGCTAGAATTAAAATTATAAGGTTTATCATTTTATAATATTATTTTATTGGACATATCAAACAATAACTAAATATAACTTTCTTCCTTCTTTACAGTCATATTTTAGTGTATTATCATTTGTAAGTTCTGTAGCAAATATAGTATCATATTTACCCAAATAGATTAGGACAATTACAATTTTATTTAAGTTGTAGAATTCTCTATATGCATATTTATATTTTCATATGCATATTTTTTCATTTAACTATATCTATATTAACTTAGCCTCATATGTAATATTGGAAATGGATTCCCTTGCCCATCTATTTCAGACCTATCAAACTCTTTAAATCCTAAGTGAATATAAAATCCCACTGCTTTTTTATTTTGTTCATTTACATCAACATATTTTATATTGTATTTATCTATAGCATATAATATTAGTTTTTTTCCAATACCATTACCCCTATATTCATCTTTTATAAATAACATTTCAATTTTATCTTTATCTATTCCCATAAAAGCTTTAATCATGTTATCAACTTTTAAACAAACCATAGTTTCTACTTGTGTCAAACCAATTTTAACTACTGGCTTCAAAGATTCAATATCTTTTTTTGTCAAAAAATCATGTGTTGCTCTTACTGATGATTCCCAAATTTGTAACATCTCTTGAAGCTCTTTTGCACTCCTTTGTTTAACTTCAAAAACTATTTCAGAGCTCATAATAATCTCCTCTCCATAGTATATTTTAATTACATAGTACAACCTTATGTTAAGTATAATCACGATAAAATTTTATTTTGTAAATAGTTTATTATAATTTATAATTATGTATTTTGGGCAAATAAATTCACTGTTGAATACTAGTTAAAATACCTCTGATACTTATAAATGAATATTCTTTTTTATCAAAGATAGAAGTTATAAAGGACTATGAAAGCTAATATCATAGTCCTCATTAAGTTTAAACATTGTATATAATACACTTTTATACTTTACTTACATTCAATAAATTTGCTACAATAATTTACCTTAGTTTATACTAAAGGTGCTTCTATTTGAGTAGTAAAAAGGAATTTATGGCAATGACCATCACTAACAGTAGTATTTCCACATACTAAGTGAACATGCTTATTAGTTCCTGGTATATTAATTGCTGGACCTGTTGTAACACATATCTTGTGGAAATGGTCAAGAAAATCTACATTATCATTTATTTTATGAACATGATTTGTTCCGCCATTTATTGGTATAACTTCACCTGTAACTCCTGCAGCACGATGATTATGTCTATCTTCACATTCTTCTGCTAATTTAACACTTTCTGAGTATTCATGGACATGTGTCATTTCTTCATAGTCATTATAGCACTTATTACACTTATTATATTTATAATCCTCATACATATAATTTTTTTCACATTTACAATTTTGACAACTCATTTTTATATCTCTCCTATTATATTATATATTAAGAAATTCCTCTAAAGAATCTCTAATATATACTATGAACTGGAGTCAAAAAGGTTCATATTTTGTAAAGTTATGTAATAATTTAATTATTTATCCCAGTATTTAGGATGTACTAGTGTATCTGGTAACTTCGTATTAGAATCTCCCTTTGCAGTATTAATCTGTAATTGTGTAAGGAATACACTATTTTTAAGATTTGCCCCTCTAATATCGCAGTCTCTTAAATCTGCCCCTATCAAATTAGCACCACTTAAATCTGTTTCCCTTAAATTAGCCGCTATAAGAAATTTACCTTTTAAATCTGCTCCTATTAAATTTGTTTTTCTAAGGTCTACTCCTATTAAATCTATACTTTTACTTAATTTTTTCTTATTTTTAAAATTAGAAGTCTTTACAAAGGATTTAGCTTTTTCTAGTACAAAGTCACTAGCTTGTGACAATAATGAATTAACTTTTGTTCGATGTGATATTATATCTAAATCTATTAGTTGTTCTGGACTCATATTAGTTAGCTCATCAGTTTCTTCAATTATTAGATTGAGTTTTTCTTTGATTGAATTAGGTATATCTAATGTAGATGCTTCTTTAAGATACCATAACATTTCATGTAACTGCCTCATAATTAAAAATACTTCAAACATCTGGTTTGCTAATTCTGGCTCTTGTATCCAGTTTTTTCCCTTGTATGTTACCTGTGCTACCTTTTGACCCGAACCAAAGCAATCATACGTAGTACAGCCTCTAAATCCTTGATTTCTAAGATTTTTATGTACAGAACATTTAAAATCTGATTGTAAGTTAGTGCATGGCTTACCTGATTCCTTATCAGCAGGAAAACCTTCTGAAGCAGAAAAATAAAGTGCCACACAACAAAGTCCAAAGCACTTTTCACAATCAATTTTTAAATCTTTAAATAATTGATTATTATATGTATCTCTATGTATAGCTTTCATATTTACTCTCCTTTTATTTTTACATTTTATAATATAAATTAATATTTATTAACAAGTTATTTTTAAACTATTTATACAAAATTACTTCTTCTTAATTATAAGTTAAAGTGTCCTTTATTCCAATAGTATACAGTAATCTATCAATATTAATATTTGTGACAATGCCTTTTTCATGCCAATAGTTTTTGCATCCACAATGGTCTAATATTACACATTGCAGAATAAACTAAAAATTTTTCGCTTTTTATTCTCCAATGTGAATTGATGTTTGTATTGCATCATTAATTTTCTTTTTAAATATATAATCTAAATTTGTCACAAAAAAAGAAAGAAATCATAAGATTTCTTTCTTAACCAATAATATATTCTAGTAATGTACCTTTTTCTATGTGTTTATCCATTTCTAATCTTTCATTTGGGCCAAATGTTATCCATAACTTTGCTTCCCCATTTTCGTCACACCCAACTACTGCTTCTCCATCTTCACTATCTTCACAGCATCTGTATACTATAGGTACTACTTTTTTCATTTCTTCCATTACTTTATTTACATAATAATCTTGTTCTTCACCTTTTAAAAAATAACACATACGTTACCCTCCTAATGAATTTTCTATTACTACATTAAAGTCTTAAATTTATATTTGTATAATAGCTATATAGATTATTTCATAAATACCACAAATTTTTTATACTATGCTTTTTTGACAACAGAAGACTTTAGTTTCATAGCTCCAAAACCATCTATTTTACATTCTATATCATGCCCATCAGATGGGTCATGAATTAAACGTATACTTTTTACTTTTGTTCCTATTTTTATAGATGATGAACTTCCTTTTACTTTAAGGTCTCTGATTACTGTCACAGCATCTCCATCATTTAACACATTTCCATTTACATCTTTAATAATGTTTGTATCTTCTTCTGTATCTAGTTCTAAAGTCCACTCATGAGAGCATTCTGGGCAAACTAGAAGAGTTCCATCTTCATAAGTATATTCTGAATTACATTTCGGGCAATTTGGCAAATTTTCCATATTCATATGTCCTCCATTTATTATTTTTAATTTTATTTTTAAATATATAAAATTTCTTTTGAGCCTATATGATACCACATTATACTTATATTGACAAATATAGCCTTGTACTTATAGTTTTAAATATTTATAAAAGAAAAAACAGTCAATCTGTTATAATCAACTGCTTTTAAAACTAATACTATTTTTTATAAATTGATATTTCAATATCATTACAAAATTTACCTAATTCCTTAAATAAGAACTCTAATATTTCCTATAGTCAACGAAAATATTTTGTCTAAAGTAAAATTTAATTTATGCCCAACATAGTACTTCTTTTACTACTAAATCATACTGACACATAAATATGCTTCCTTTTGATTCCATGTTATAAGAGTCTTATTAATATCTATAGAGTCATAATTACAATACTGCCCAATATGTAATTTAGGATATGTACTCTTAAATCTTTTATTTCCATACAATAACAAATTATCTTCCTTATCAACAACATAAATACATTGATCAATACTATCTATAATAGCCTGGTATTGCTGCATCTGTTGATTTAATTTCTTCTTTTTCTTACGTTGCAAAAATATTGATAGAACTTGAGAAATCAAAGCTAATGTACTGACTTCTTCTTGTGTCCATAGACGTAGACCAGTACATTCATCAAATCCAACAAATCCTCTGAATACCTCATCTTCTCTATATGCACATTGAAGTGTGGAATGTATGTCTTGACTAGAAAACAATTCCTCTAATTCAGGACTTAATGTATGTACATCACGACAATAGAAAACAGAATCATCTTCAAAGAGTTTTTCATAATCTCCATAGTCCTCATAATCAGCATTTTGCAAGTATTCTATTTGAGGAATGATTCCCTCATTACACCATTCATAAGTATTAGAAGTGTATCGACCATCTTCTGAATTTTCAAAGATATAAGCACGACTCACATTAAACTGCTTACCAATAATTTCAAGTATCATATTAATCGTCTGGTCTATATTATCGGTCTGATAAAGGACACGGAATATATAACGTGTAAGATTATCAGAAGATTCGACGTATTTTTTTTCTGAATCAATAGCTGTCCCAAGAGAAGAGTAATTCAATTCTTCCAAGCCTTTAAAGGCATCATGATTATAGATGACATAATTGTTTTTACCCAAACTTTTTGCCTGATATAAAGCCTTATCAGCTCTTGTATACATTTCCTTGAATGTATTACCATCTTTCGGATATATAGAGATTCCAATACTACAGGTTACTTTTACAGAGCTTTTTTCTTTCTGAAATAGATGACGGAACATATACAGCAATTCTTCTGCTTTCTTTTCTGCATCTTTAGTTGAAGAAATGTTCTTCATAAAAATTGCAAACTCATCTCCACCTATTCTGCCAACAACATCACTATCGCGCATTATTTTTTTCATGCCTGATGCCATCTCTGTGAGCACTATGTCTCCAATCATGTGACCTTCTGTATCATTAATATGTTTGAAATTATCTGTATCAATCATAAATAGCGCACCCATAGCATCTAAATTTTGTTCAACATATTCCTTAATCTGCTTTTCTGTTTCAGCACGATTATAAATTCCTGTCAATGCATCTTTCTCTGCTATGTATTGCAATTTCTCAATCTGTTTTCTTTCTTTTGTAATATCAAGTCCTACACTATAAAAAGATGGTATTCCATCCCAACTGTCTTCTCCACTAATATAACATAGAGTGATAGTCCATATACGTTCTTCTTTTGAGCGCGTATATGCTCTTGCTTCAAATACAACATTATCTCCAGACTCTTTTAAATCTTGCGCCATCATCTTCGCACGCTTATAATCCTCAGGATATAAATATAAACATTGGCTATTAAGTTCCTCTTTAAACTGCTCCTTTGTATATTCAATCATATTCAGAAATATATCATTATACCAGAGTATTGTAAGATAATCCCTTGCATCCATTCGAATCATTCCTGCTGGAATAGTTTTCAGGATTGATTCTCTTTCCTGATCTTTTTTTGCAAGTTTATACTCAGAACTGTACATATCATAAGACAACTCTATGCGTGCTCTGTGTCCTTCCCAATTTATCATACGATTTTTAATCATAAATGTTCGCTTCAACTTGGAATTGTAAAACTCCCATTCATATGTCTCATCTTTTTTTAAACATGAATTGGTACAGAATGGACATGGGGAAGTTCTACCTTGAATTACCTCATAGCATTTTTTCCCAATCACCTCATTTGCTGATGCCTGTAGAGTATTACATGACTGTTTATTTACGTACAACAACTCATATGTATCCATATCACTTATATATACATTTCCAGCATACTCTGACATCATCCACTTAAAACTCTCTGTACTTTCTTTTTCCATCTCATATAGTTCATTCTGTCTAATTTTTAACTCATCAATATTTGAATATATGATATAGACTATTGCTTTTCCATCCTCCTGTGGCTCAACTAATATACCAGTCATTATTACCCAAACATATTCTCCATGATTTACTGGAATGCAAGTTTGATATTCTACACTTTTCTTACCATTCTGATAAGCATCTAAAAAATGACTTTTCATAGCTTCAAAATGATAAAGATTATCTTCATAATAATGTCTAAGACTAGAAAAATGAGACAAAAATTCTTTCTCTGTATATCCCAACAACTGATAAAAAGCTGTATTTCCCCAGATAATTGTAAATGAATCATCTAAAATATGCTTACTAACTCCAATATCCATAGCTTTTAGCATGTCCTCTGAAATAACTTCATTATTTGTTACTTTCTCTTCTTTACACATTCGATGTGTCCCAGTATCTTCTTGCTTCATTTTTAATTATCCTCCTCTCTTTATACCCACTTCTAATCTATTGTGCTAATTAGCATAATGATAAAAGTGAATAATCAGTGTGTCAAATTATTTTATTTACAATATTGTTTTATTTAACTTTTAAATTTTCACACATCGTCCAGCTTGAATGCTAAAGGTATGGCTATTGTTGATTTCCCTAATGCTACAACTTCAAAAATTATACAAATTGATTTCTTCTAATTTAGGCAATAGGTTTGATTTGTTGCAAACAAAACTTGATTAATTTTATATATAGGGTGGAACTTATTGTTTCTTAACCATAATTTTCTGATATTTATCTAAAATTTGCCTTCTTTTAATGAAATTATATCATAACTTGAACTTTAAATCAGTCCTTTTCTAAATAGAAAAATAAGATAAAACCATTGAAATTATGGAAAAAATAATAGAAAATCATATCAATTTAAATATACTATCTACAGTGTTTTGTATTAACTCTACAAGTCTGATTGACCATTGCTATTTTTAATACGTATTTTTAAATATTCTTCTAAATTATCTTATAAAACTATATGTTTTTCGAGTTAATTATATATTAATATTCATTTTTTTAAACTTAGAGATACTATCTATTCTTAAATTCTTTTTAATATCAATTAAATATATTCTTTGTTTTTTATTCTATGTTATATACTATACACATAAAAACTGTATCTATTACTTATAGTATAGTTATTTGCTATACTATAAGTAATTTCTTCACTAAAAAATAACCACATAAGTAATTATCTTATATGGTCTATGTTAATTATTCATTATTATAAAGTTTTATTTTTAAGTGTACTACAGTAAATGTACTAAAATTGTTTAATAAATTTATTTTCTTTCTTATCAATAATTAAAAAGTAAGTGGTTATACCTAGATAATTATTATCTAATATAGCATCAGAAAAACTACCTCAATCTTCAACTAAAAGTAAATCTGTAGGTTTAACTTTTTTAAAATTTAATTTATTCTATTTTTTTATATAGTCCAGTATATAACTAATTCCCATACCTATAAAACTACCAACTATCCCCCACATAAAATTACTTGTGACAAATCCAATTGAGATGCCAATTATAAAACCACCTATAATTAAATTATCTGATGGGTCATTTTCTTCCTCATTTTTATCATAATCTGCGATATTATCAGTAGGTAATTTACCTGGTACAATCGTATCTTCAGCTTCAGTTTTATTTGTATTAACTATCAAATCATCTAAAGTTACATTAAATAGATTTCTTAATAGTATTAAATTTTCTATATCTGGATATGTTTTATTGGATTCCCATTTTGATATAGCTTGCCTAGATACATTTAGCATTTCAGCAAGTTGTTCTTGTGATAGATTTCTTTCTTTTCTTAGTCTTTTTAAACTTTCCCCCAAGTTCAACATAATCACCTCATCTCAATTTAAATTATATTTATTTATTGATTTATTCACAAGACTTATATAGTTGCACCATGTTAACTATTAGTTGCATTGCTGAATTTATCTACATTTCAAATAAAAAAATAATAAAGGAGTTGCCTTAAAATTGATTTTTTTCTAATCAAATTTTAAATTCAACTCCTTTTTTGGAATTTTAAATGAAATTTATTTCTTGAAAATAAGCTACTCTTCGTAAAAAAAAAGCTGTTACACATCAATCTATAATTGTTCAGCAACAGCTCTAACTTTAAGCTTTTCTTATATTTTTAATTGTTTCACGAATCTTTCTGGCATTTTCAGCAATATCTTCAACACTACCCTTGGTTAATAACCCACCAAATCCACACACATCAACACCATTTTCCAACCATATATGCAAGTTATCAAGAGTAATTCCACCACTTGCCAATATTGGCGTATCAGGTATTGGTGTTTTAAATACCTTTACTAGTTTAGGTCCATAGAAATCTGATATTGGAAAAGCTTTGATAAAGGTAGCTCCTAAACTCAATGCATCTACTGCTTCTGTTAGTGATGTACACCCTGGTGCGTAAGGAATTTGATATCTATTACAAGTTTTTGCTACACCTTCATTGTAATTCGGTGCAATAATGAACTGAGCTCCATGTAAAATGGCATGACGAGCTGTTTCACTATCCAAAACTGTTCCAGCACCCACACAAAGTCTTTTACCATACTTTTTGCTAAGCCCTTGAATGATTTCTCCAGCATTATTCAAGGTATAACTCATTTCTATAACTGGTACTCCACCTTTAATACAGCCTTCAGCAATCTCACATGCACGCTCAAGTGTTTCCACTCTTACAATTGCTAGAGCTCCACATTCTACCATTCTTTTAGTTATATTCATCTTTTTCATACCATTCACCTCTACATTCATCAAAGCATTTTGATTCTTCATTAATTCCAATCCCATTTTACAATACTATATTAGTTATATGTCAATGTGATGTCACTATCTGTGTTATCTATTCTCACAGTTTTTATTGAATAAAGTTTTATAATTTTCAACTACTTGCTTAATTTCTTCAAGCAATTCTCCCATTGGCTCAATTACAGGAAGTCGTGCAGTCCCAACATTAATTCCATTCAAGACAACAGTTTTCTTTATAACAGATGGAATAGTCCCAAATTTTAGGATACGACGAAGTTCTTCAATACTATTTTGAGCTTTTTGAGCTGCTCTTAAATCACCCTTAATAAAGTTATCATAAATAGCAATATCAATCTCTGTTAAAAAATTTGCTGTGGCTGCTACAGCACCTTGCCCACCAGATTTCAAAGTATCAAGAATAAGGGAATCTGAACCTGAAAATACACTAAAGTCTTCATTCCTAGTTATTTCAATATAAGCTTTTATATTATCAAGCTTACCACTACTATCCTTTATTCCAACAATATTCTTTACCTTAGATAATTCATGTACTGACTCAGGTTCAATATTAATTCCAGTCTTACTTGGCATGTTATACATCATAATTGGTAAGTTAACTGCATTAGCAATAGTTTTATAATGTAAAATTAATTCCTGTTGTGTTGGTGTTACAAAATATGGCGTAATAATTGATAATGCACTTGCACCTATTTCTTCCATTCTCTTGGATAAACTTATAACTTCACGAGTTGAATTACCTCCTGTTCCAACAAAAACAGGTACACGATTGTTAGTGTGATTGATAACAATCTTTGCAAATTCAACCTTTTCATCATCTGTAAGCACATGACATTCACCATTAGTTCCTAAAATAAATAATCCATAGATTCCTCTATCAATTAGATAATCAATCAATTCACATGTTGCGTGTGGATTGATATTTTGATTTTCATCAAATGGAGTTATCATTGCACATATAATACCTTTATATTTCATAAAATTATATTCCCTCTCTAATAGACTTTCCAAGACTTCCTCCTGGATGCCACTTTAAATACTGCTTTGCATCAAGACCTTTAGCGTACTGAAGTGCAACACTTAATGATTGTAATACTATAGTTTCAGCAAGAATTGATGCACGAGGAGCCTTATTAAGGCAATCTCCTTCCTGTTTAACGCCTGCAAATAGGAATATATCAGAAGAATTTTTTAAGTATGAATCAACATTACCACTCACCCCAATTATTTTTGCTCCATTTGCTTTTAATGTTTCAACAGTTGCTTTTAATTCTTGAGTTTCACCACTATTCGATATTGCAATAACAACATCACCCTCAAGTACTTGACCACTTGACCCATGTACTGCTTCTGTACCATGCAATACATATGCTGGTGTTCCAGTAGATGAAAGTAATGAAGAAATATACCCTGATACATGACCTGGTTTACCAATACCAGTTACATGCACACGTCCATAACTTCTTTCTGCTTCGAAAATTAAATCACATGCTTTGTTTATAGATACTTCATCTATTGAAGCAATGAACGTTGCAACTTCATTAGATAGATTCTCTAGAAATACAGGTAATGTATTTTCTACCATAGATTTATCCTCCTTAAAATTATAATAGGAATACCTATTATCCTTGTATAATATTAATATGTTTTAGATAGGTTTTATAAATTGTAAAATATTATGTAATATTGAACCAACCACGTTATAATCAATATTAGGGAAAGTTGCTCCTTCTATACCAAGTGTTCCATAAACTGGATATAGTATAACTGGTAAGAATGCAAGAAATAATCCTACAACGAATGAGCCAACAATAGCTCCTCTCCATCCTCCTGATGCATTACCAAATACCGCAGCTGTACCACCTGAGAAGAAACATATATGAGCAGCTGGAATAATTACTACAGGGAATATATTAGGAAATGATGCCATAATAACAATTGCTAATAGACCAGCAGCATATGCTGAGATAAATCCAATAATAACTGCATTTGGTGCGTATGGAAATACTGTTGGTACATCTAATGCAGGACGTGAACCTGGAATATATTTTTCTGAAATAATTACGAATGCTGCAGTTATTTCAGCCAAGAACATACGAACACCAGACATTAATATTGACATACCAGCTACGAATGTAAATGCTTCTATAAGAGGGAATACTAACCAATGTGTTGAGCCAGCAAGTTCCTGAGTAAATGCGTGTCCAGCTTTTAAAGTTGCTACATAGAATAAGATTAACATAACTATAGACAGACCCATTAAGAAATCTCTAAATATTGATAACCACTTAGGAAATTTAATCGTTTCTGTTGTTTCTTCTTTATGCTTTGAAAATAAACGACCAATATAACCTGATAAGCCATAACCAATCATGTTGAAGTGACCAATAGCTTGTTCATCCCCACCTGTCAGTTCACGCATAAATGGTTGACAGAATTGAGGTAATGCAGCAGACATAAATCCTAAGATAGTACCACCCACTAAAATAGTAATTGTGTTATCGAATCCATGTGCTTTCATAATCAAAACTAATACACAAGAAAAGAATAAACTATGACCTGTTGTAAAGAAAATATTTTTGAATCTTGTAATACGTGCAAAAACTAAGTTTAATATGAATCCAAGAATCAATGTACATGAAACCGCAAAACCATATGTACCTTGTGCAAGTGCAGTAGCTGCTTCTGGTGAAGCTATAACACCTGTAATTCCAAAACCTTGTTGAAATAATTTATTGAAGTTCTGTAATGCTCCAGTCATAGCTGAAGCACCAATACCAAATATCAAGAAACCTATAAGTGTTTTTGAAGCTCCAGTAAATACTTCAACAGCTGGTTTCTTTTGAAGAATCAATCCTATAAATGCAACTACACCAAGTAAAACAGCTGGCGTACTCAATAAACTAATAATAAACTCCATAAATAGCCCTCCTTATTCTATTAAATTTTATTTTTCTTTTGATGCAAGAAATTTTTCTAATGCTGTTTTAATTTCATTACGGTCAACAATGTTGTGAATTCCAATTATATCAAATTTCAAATTTTTATTTTTTAACTCTTCAGCAACATCAATTAATGTTTCTACAGCATCTCCATTGAATCCATTTAAGGAGTCTAATGAACCATGCTCTACTTCAATTGGAAAATTATTTTCCTTAATAATTTGTTGAGTCTTTATTTTTAACATCAAACTTGAGCCAACTCCTGCTCTACATGCGATTAAAATTTTATACATAATTAAATCCCCCTTTTATAATTCATGTGTTTTTATAAAATCAATAATTTCATTAGCTTCCTTAGCATTATCCAAAACTCTAAAGAATTCTTCTTCTTCCAATAGTTCAACTAACTCTGACATAGCACGTAAATGACTATTATTATCTATTGCACTTAAGCAAAATACATATTTTACAGGGTCATTATTATCATTTCCAAATTCAACAGGATTTTCTAAAGTAGCAATCCCTATTGCAATTTCTTTTGCCCCTGCTTCTGGTCTAGCATGTGGAAGTGCCACATGTTTTGTAATTACTATGTATGGTCCAGACGCTTTTGCTGAATTAACCATAGCATCTACATAGGCTTCAGTTACTTTATTATTTTCAACTAAGACAGAAGCTGACTGTCTAATAGCTTCCTCCCAATCTTTAGCTTTTATCCTTAGTTTTATTAGCGTTTCATTAGTAATGTCACTTAGCATAGGTCCTTCTCCTTCCTTAGACGTAAAATTTTCTATCTGTGTAAAATAGGCTAATAACTCACTTGAAAGCATACTTTCAGAAGTTACTTTCGCATATTTTTTTATTATATCCATAACCTCATCGATTTTAGGTTGCCTTAAAAAAATATCACCCAATTGAATGTACACTTCACGTGTAACCTTATATTTTTCTTTTGGGGTCATAACAGGACTAACTTTAATCACTGGCACATCTGTTTTTAAACCCTCCGCCTTATAATTAGTTGTAAACACAATGTCTACAGATTCACTAATATTTCCCAGTTCAGAGGATTCTAGTATTGGTAGAAAATGCAAATCAGGGAACAAGCTTGTAAGTTCTGCATGTAAAATAGCTGAACTGCCAACACCATTTGAACAAACTATCAATGCTCTCCTTTTTCTAGGTCCATCAAACTCTTTTTTATCTGAGAAAAGGGTTGCAAAATGCATAGTTAAATATGCCAATTCCTCTTCTTGAATGTCTTCTCCAAATAGCCCACAAAACTCTTTCATTGCATTACTCACAATTCTATAAACTAATCTATATTCTTCTTTTACCTTTTCACAAATTGGATTATAAATAGGTAATTTAAATAAAAGTCTGTAATAGGCTGGTCTAAAATGAGAATATAGTCTCTTAAATATTTTTTCTTGACTTATATAATAAACTCCACTTAAATATCCAAACTTTGTCATCATTTTATTTACAATTTTTGAAATAACAGCTCTATCTTCTGTATCTTCTTCATCATTTCCTACTGATATACCTAAAATCCAAGCACTAATATACATTATATTATGAGATTTTATCTTCTCTTTACTCTCATATACTTCTAATAACTCCCTAGCAAATTTGTATTCCTTCATCGAACTCATGACTGCAATATTAGGAATATCTATATTTTCTTGAATAACTATTCTATTTGAATACATTCTTGCTTTTAGAAAGATAAAGATATATATAAACTCTATTAATCTATCTTCAACAAAAGTAATTTCATATTTTTTTACAAGCTTTAATATAATTTTTTTAGCTTCTTCAAAACTATCTAACTTATACTCTTCAATAAAAATATCAAATACTCTTGAACTTTTCTCATTAGATAGAGTTTCTATAATGTTTTTAATAAGTACTCTTCTAATTTCCATCTCATTCCCGACTAGGTAATATCCGTTTATACGATTGTTCTTAACTTTAATGTTCTTTTTTTCAAGTTCTGGTATCAAATCTTTAAAATCAAGATTTACAGTAGACCTACTTACTTTTATAGAATCTATAAAATGATTAATTGAAATATCCTCCAGATTAATAAAAAGCATTAAATACATATATAAAAGTCTTTCTGTTTTGCTAAAATAGTAAGTATTCTTAGAATAGTTTTTTTCGAGGATTTCTCTAATTGCATCTTTTGTATCTTTTTTAACAATAATATCTTTATCAGCTCTTAAATATATAAGTGGTACTTTTTTTACTTTAAGTATGTCATTGATTTTATTTATTCTATAAGTAATTTGCCTCTTTGATGCATTAGATTCTTCTTGTAGTTCGTCAGCTGTAATCAATGTGCTATTTAATAAAACCTGAAGAATTGATACAATTTCTTTATCCACTTCTATTAATCCCTACTTTCTTGTTAAGATTAGTCTTTATATTATCACTAGATTTTCATCACCTCCACAATATTTATTTTATTTGATAATTTTAGCCTTTTCAATTTCATTTAAGTCTAACTTTTGTTTTAGATTAAGACAAAAATTAAACTTATCTAAAATACAAACTATAATACATGTATAGATTCTATAGATAAAAAAAGAGTTTCTTAAATAAAGAAACACAAGAAAAATTGATTTAAATAATAAAAATTATATTGATTATGAATAAATTACTACAACTAAAAAGCACATTAATTCAAAATAAAATTGATGTGCCTTATATATAACTCTAATATATTAAGTCTGATTTTTAATTTGGAATTTAACATCCCTTGTTGGAATTTAAATTTGAAATCAACTTATGTAAATATAAATGTCACAGTCTATGTTCCTTATGATTTTAATATTTTAGACTAAATAAGTTAAGTTTTTTCTTATGTAATAATCTATATTTATTTCATCCTTCTAAGTGTTTCGTCCACTGAAATACATTCTGCATATCTTTCATTCCAGATAAATTCATTGTAGTATTTATATGATTGTTCTGCTGACATAAATGAATTATCAACAGTTGTATTTGCATAAGCTGGGACTATTATGTTAAATCCATGTTCAAATCCACATTTTATAGTAGCATCAATACAGTAATCTGTTTGAAGTCCAGCAATAATTATATTTTTTTCACTAGTACTTTTTAAGTATTCTAGTAAGCCTGTTCCCTTAAAAGCACTATTTACTCCTTTATCAAAGATTTTTTCTTCATCACATGGTTTAAATTTTTCATATATTTCAAATCCGTTTTTACCTTTAGTCAACTCATTTTCAACTCCATCGTCATGACGTACATAGATTACTTCTATATTATTTTTTCTTGCTGTATCAATTAAGCTTTCTATATTTACTACAAATTCATGAAATTTATATAATTTTTCATTTGTTATTAGTTTTTGTGTATCAACAATTAATAAAACCATACCTATTCCTCCTTGAATATTCCTCTAATAATTTCTTTATATTTTACTATAAAAATAAATATTAGCCTATAAATTTTTATTGTGAAAAACCTATTAAAACTAGGCTCCAGCTTAAGAGAATATCTACAAGTAATTTTTACTTAAATTCAATTAATAAATAAGAGATAATCATATCACTCACTTAGCATATGATTATCCCTTACATTCTTAAAGAGTTTGTTCTTTCTCTTATAGCAAAAGTTCTAAGTTGTTTATACTCTTACTTTTTCTTATTTCTTGAATCTTTTTAATTTCTATCTCCATTTCTCTCTAAAAATTTATTGTTGTAATATCATATATATCAAACTGATTATATTTTCTATATCTGTTTTCATCATTTTTCTTGGGATTTACTAAGCCTTTGTTCTCATAAAATTTTAGTGTGTCTCTAGATATTCCTAAAAATTTAGATACTGTCCAATTGTATACATTGTATCCTCCTACTGTTATATGAGTTCTTCATGTTCATTAAATTTCTTCCTATTAACAATTCCAACACTTTCTAAAACTTGAAGTATCACAATCATCATACCATTTGTAATCTTTGGAATTACTCTTTTTACTTCATAACTCAAGTATAAACTTATTAATATGATACATTGTAAATATTATATTATCTACATGTATCTAACAATGATTCTTTACCTTTAAGATACACTCTCACATATTTAACTTTTACTTCAAAAGTTTTTCTAGACACAAAAATGTTCCCTTCATGATAACAGTTTTATTATTTTAACTATTTGTCATCATAAAAGGAACTTCTTGATTTTATCTCATTGGAATATATCCACGATACTGTGAATATGCGTCCATAGTTGCTATATCGCCTAAGAATACTGAGGCAATATTAAATTGTGGTTTTAAATATGGGAACTCTTCTTCTTGTGCCCATTCTGGCTTTTTGATAAATGATTTTGTCCCCTCAACCACAGCTTTATACCATTCTTCTTCTCCTTCAAACCATAGTTCTACTACACGATCAAAGGCAGTTGCTCCATAGTTAATCATGATTTTACTACTTACAAAACGATTAACATAACAGCAGTTTGTAAAGTATGGAACTACCTCATCATAGAACCATCCTTCTCCTTCTTCTTTAGAAATTCCATCTGGGTACTTAATCATAAATTGCCAACGATAGTTTGGTCCATCTTGTACAGTACGTCCTTTTCCTCTAAAATCTTCTTCCCAGTTTATTGGAACAAAAGCAAATATAAATGGTGGACATCCATTATCCCCACCTACTGCACGTCCTGCATCTCCACTTTCTGCATTCTCATGAACTTTTTTATTCTCCACATCTGGTATACACCCTTGCCAACGGAGAACATCCATAGGCATGTATTCTGTCATAATTCTATTTGCCATTTCAGGCATATGTTCATCTACAATCCAATAATGCTCTGTTAATTGCATCTTACGTACACCAAAACGTTCGCCTTCATCTGGTGTAGGATATGCTTGATAAAAAGCATATTTAGTACAATATGGTCCAAAATTACTAATACTATCTGGAATATGGTAGCGATATAACCAGTCCATTAATTTAGGTCTATACTCTTCCTTAGCAAGTCCTACATATATTAAACTTCTCATTATTTTAAATTCAAATCCCATAAACATTCTCCTATAATCAAATTATATTCATATGCTTTCAATTTCCCGTTTTTTTATCTTTCTCCAAAATACATACAGTAAATAAATCTACGCCTGCTCCTACATACCATACTCCTACTGCCATAGCCACAGCAACTTGAATACAAAGACTTTGTAAGTTAATAATACTTTCACCTGTCATAATAGTTAGACCTATGGCCCAACCACAAAGCCATGATGGTAAGAAAATTACTTTTTCAAATAAGGATGCAATTATAACTGCAAAAAAACCTAATATACCAAGTGTTAAAAATAATTCTAGATTTGGGTTGAGATTTATGTATTCCATAATTATAATAGCCAACACTGCCCATAAATCTCCACACCAAAAACCAAACATTATTTTTAATCCATCTTTTCGTTTATTACCATTTGTTACATATAATCCTGCACAAATTAATGCTACTGCTCCAGTTTTTATTCCTATATAAGGTGCTAACACTGCCCATAAAGGAGGTAGTAAAGCAATCCCTATGGATAGTGTTAATATTTCTTTTTTCTTTCTATCCATTTCCTATATTATAATTAGTAGTTTCTATAGCTTGATTCATTCCCACTAACCTTATTGTTATTGGATTTGCAATCATAGATACTACAAAACAAATTAAGTGTAGTGGTATAAACATAGCAATGAACACTGGAGCTAATCTAACATTGTAATATGCAGGTACTAAAGCAATAATTGCTTCTATAGTCGATATGATAAGTGCTATTTGGATATTATTTACTATATTAATAATTCCAATTTGTTTAAAGTGTGGCTTTTCATTCATATAATAAATCTCCTATAACACTAATTAAAATATGAATCTTCATATTTTAATTATTCTCCTAATGAAAGTTCCGCATGCTTTTCTTTGGTTAATGGTTCTATAAAATTGTAAGCGGCTTTTCTTTCTTTAAATTCTGGTGTTTTACGAACTTCTGCATAATGACCTTCCATTTTCTTAATATCATCACCATGTATAAACTTACCTGCTAAAGTATCATGAGCATGACCTAATTGCTCTTCTGGGAAACTAAATACAGTTTTTCCACTTGCAGTATCTAATTCTCCAACTATACCACATAGAGCACATATTGATTTTTTAGTACCTGGCTCAAGGTAGAATAATCTATTATTACAATGTGGACAGACTCCTTCTTCTCCTTTGTATAAAGCTTTTTCAAAATCTTCTGCTGCTTCAACTATGTTTAAACCTATTTGATGAACTTGAGCAAGTTTTGAGCCATCCATTACTAATTCCTTTGCCCATGGGAACCAAGCATTATCTATAACTTTCCACATTGGTATTAATGCTAACATAGCATGCTCACATTGAACTCTTGTACCCCAGTCTGACCCTCCTATTCCCATGAATGATATTACTTTATCATTAAGCATTCTTGGGTCTGGAGTTTTTCCTCCTGTAGCTTCTGCAACTTTTATTCCTATAATATTATTTCCTCTATCTGCTCTTGGTCCAAAACGGTCCATTATAGTATGGAATAGACCTGATGCTCCTTCCTCAAATATAGGGTCTGAAACTACTATCCCATCTGCATCTTTCATTTTGTCAAGTAACCATTCAAAATCATCCTTTAATACACACATACTACCTTTTCCAGATAATAAAGTCTTAACACATGCACAACATCCAGTACAATGTTTAATGTTAAGAGATGACATTTGAATAAATTCTACTTCAGCTCCTGCTTCTTGAGCACCTTTAAGTGCCACTTTACACATGGTGTCATTATTTCCATTTTTTGTTCCAAAAGAAATACCTAGTATTTTCATTTTTAACTCTCCCTCTTTAGTGTTTATTAATCTTCTTTCATTTTTAATATATAGAATCCATCATCTAGGGCATCTACAATGATGTAACCTCTATCGTCAACAATAAGATCTTCTGTTACTGCCAAGCGTGGTCCAGGGAATCCTGGGAAATAAGATTCTTCTGGCGTTTTATTTGGATTTGGTGGTATAAAATATGCTAACTCTTTGATGTAATATGGATCTGATACATCATAAACCCTTAATCCTGCATGGAAATAACAGCAATATACTCTATCTCCTCTTTGCTCTAGCCATGGTTTATTATCCATTGGCTCATGAAGGTTATGTGGACCAAATGGCCCTGGTTTTCCTAGCCCTGCAACATTAAAGTTAGGATATGGGAAATCCTTTGGTACTTCAGGATATGGGAATTGAGCAATTAATGTTGGTCTTGTTGGATTACTAACATCAACCATATGTATATTATTCATAGCTTGAACATCTGTAATACTCTCTGGCTTAAAAAACTGGAAACGTTCTCCCTCATTTTGCACAACAACTAAATCTCTTCCTGGTAATGGTAGTGCTGTATGAGTTCTTGCTCCTGCGAGTTTACTAGAAAATGCAGGCATAAATGGTAATTCACCTAAGCATCTTGGTCTTGTTAAATCTTCAACATCTAATACAACTAAACCAGCTCCTCCATAACCACAATATGCTTTTCCATCTCTTACAAATGGTGGTCCATGAAGCCATCCTTTATCCATAAATTCTGGGCAATGAGGTGCTCCTGCATCAAAAGTTCTATCTGGGTATCCATCTGCATATTGGTCTGGTCTCCACCACTTACCTATTTCCACTGGATTAGTTGGATCTATTATATCTATAACTCTATAAATCAGACCTTCAAATCCAACACAATCACTTGATAAATGTACATATCTTCCACCATTGTACATAAATCTATGAACACCCATTACATGCTTTAATCCACAATCCCAGTAACCTAAAAACTTAGGATTTAAAGGGTCTTCTTTTAAACTATATATTCTGATTCCTGCTTCACACTTAATACTTGCTAATTTAGCTTGATCTACAAGTGCTCCTGGTCCACTTCCACAACTCATAGCTACTATCATTAAATCATCTGCTATTTGAATTTTTGGAGTAGTTGTTGTAGGATACTCTTTTGGATTTAACATTTGAAAATGTTTTATAAATTGTGGATTATAAGGATCTGTCACATCACTAATCATTACTCCATTTTTTTTACTTCCCCCAAAACAACATCCATATAAATAGTATTTTTCATCTCTTTTGTACAGAGCCATCTGAAACATTCCACAAGTTCCATCTAAGTTATTAAAGGAACAAACTTCAAGATTTTTAACATATCCGTTATTTCCTTTTCCTTTTGCATAAAATTTATCTTCCATTTTTTCTCCCTTCTCATTTAAAATATTATTAATTGCTATACTTTCATTTTATGAGACAAACTTACTTAAATCCAATATCGTTTTCATGGGAATATATAAGTTATTCTTATTATTGAACTACTCCATATTAACTACCTTTCCAGCCTACTTATGTTGAGGAGGGAGTAGTTAATCTATCTTTGATAATTTTATAAAACCTAATATAGAAATATGTCTAAAACATATATTTTTATACAAATATTTTCCAATATTATTTAAAAGTAAATTTTCTTATACTATAATAAGTTTTAATTATATATGAATAAGGTCTACAAACAATAAAGTTTAAATAGGGGTGATTATTTGAATACTAAGCAATTGGAATATTTTATATCTGTAGCAGAAAATCTAAGTTTTACCAAAACAGCAGAAAAGTTTTATATTTCCCAAACTGCTGTTACACAACAAATAAAAGCTTTAGAAGAAAAAATAAATGTGACTCTATTTACAAGAAGTAAACGACATGTTGAGCTAACACCAGCTGGAAAAGTTTTTTTATCTGAGGCTCGTACTATAATAAAAAATATCAATGACGCTATTGAAAAGACACAACAATTTGCACATGGTTCTTTTGGAACTTTGAGTATCGGAATCTTAATAGGATATGAAAAAAACAAATTCCAACAATATTTAAAAGAATTTTCTAATACATACCCTAATATATCTATGGAAATTTGTACTAACGAGATAACTGAACTTTTAAACTTAGTAAAAAATAATTTTATGGATCTTGCCTTTGTTATTAATCCAGAGAATCAACCATTAAAAGATTTTGAATATAAAACTGTAGAAAGATATTCTTTGGTAGCTCTTTTACCCCATGGTCATCCACTTTGCAATGAGGATTCTATTGATTTAATTGAGCTACAACATGAGAAGTTTATTTTTGTAAAGGAAACAGGAGATGAGTATGGGCAAAAATCCATGATACAGAATAGATATCGTGAAGCGGGATTTGTACCTAATGTTGTACAACGTTCAAATGATTTTAATACTATTGAGTCACTAGTAGCCTCTAACATGGGTATATCCATTTTACCTTCATTTTGTGTTGTAGATACTATGATAAAACAGGATATTGCAATTGTACCTATAAATGAAGTACAAAATAGAATCGAGGTTGTAGTTGTATGGAATAAAAACAATACAAATCCAGCATTAGAAAAATTTATTTCTATAATATAAAATTAATTAATATTAACTTGGTCTTTAAAATAAAGTGTGTATTCTTCTAAAAAGTAATGATAATTAAAATATTAAATATCACTATATAAATGAAGGTGCACACTTTTTATGTTTAACAAAAACAAAATATTAAAAAAACTTATTGAAGAATATGATGTTAAAACAACTACAGATGTTCAAGACATGTTAAAGGATTTATTTGCAAGTACAATTCATCAAATGTTAGAAGCGGAGCTTGATGAGCATCTAGGTTATGATAGGTATGATAATAAGAATAAAAATACTAAAACTCTAGAAATGGATATAGAAATAAAAATGTTAAATCAGATTTTGGAGAAATAACTTTAAATATTCCAAGAGACCGAAATGGATATTTTGAACCAAAGGTAATTAGAAATTGGACTCAAATTTTAGCTCATTTAAGTATTTACTTTGAAGAAAGAATTTTAACTTTAAGTTAATAAAAAAATATTTCAAAAAATTCAAGAAATTTTCTTAAAGGGATAATAATTTTTGCAAAAATGGAAAAGATATCAAAATAAGCCTATGATTTTTAAAGCCATAGCCTTATCAATAAATATTTAATTATCACTTAAAAGATAAACTTTTATTTAAAGAATACACATAAATATTTCCAAACTCAAAAACCTTATTGTTTTAATAACACCACCAAGTTCAGCTGCTATTTTTATTCCTATTTTCCCAGTTCCAGGTATACCTACCTTTAATGTATTCTTAATTATATTTGCACATAAGTTCTATTTTCCTTTTACAATTCTAATAGTTTTATTAAAGCCAAGGTATATATCTCCATATTCTTTCGTATATGCTCTATTGGTACTCTTTCATCTGCTCCATGACCACCAGTTTTATACTCTAAGAACTTAGGTCCAAACGCCACCATATCTTTAAACCAACTTGCATATGTGCCACCACCCATAGCAATTGTATATCCATTTTCATCTGTTACTTTTTCATAGGCTTCTAATAACTTTTTAAGTACTAAACTACTCTCATCCACATAATGTAAGTCTTTATGATCAATAATCTTTATTTTCCAACCATTACAAAAAAACTTTTTGAATCTATCTATTATATTGTTTAAAACTATATTTTTACCATACCTTATATCTAGCTCACATATGATTTTTTCTTCATTCACTTTTAATATTCCTAAATTTAAAGTAGTGCTTTTGAACACCTCATCATATTGATTAATTCCCAATGCATCTCCATAATAGTCACTGCAAAGGTATTTTGAAACTAATTCTATATCTTCTCTATACTGAAAATCCATATTATCTTTAACTATCTTTATTATCATTTTAGATATAGCATTTTCTCCCTTTTCAGGATTACTTGCATGCACAGCTACTCCTTTAGTAGTTAATTCTGAAATAATTCCATTAATAATCTTTGCAGTACAATAAGACGGAACAACATTTTCTTTAGTTCCTCCATTTACTATTATGTAAGGTTTACTTTTATCAATTTTAATCTCTTTTTCTATCCTTATATGAACTCTTCCTTTTTCTCCATTAACCACTGGATACATAGCATCTGGAGTAAAGCCCATACTTGGAATTTCTTCACCTTTATCTAAGTAATATTTGATACACTTCATACCTGTTTCCTCATTTGTACCAAAAATTAATCTTATTCTTTTATTAATTGTAGGGTACATATCCTTTATGTTTTTCAATACATGTATAAGCATAGATACAGCCCCCTTATTATCTATGGCACCTCTTCCATAAATAACATTGTCAATTACTGCTCCCGAAAATGGATCTACACTCCAGCCATCTCCAGGAGGAACTACATCTAAATGCATTGGAATTCCTATTAATTCTTCTCCCTCTCCAATTTCTGCATATCCAATATAATTATCAATATTTTTAACGCTAAAACCCAAACTAGTGCAGTAATCTAAAGTTTTATCTAAAGATTTTTTAGGTCCGATACCAAAAGGACATTGTGAAATAGGTTCACCTTGTTGTGTATCAATTTTTATTAATTCTTTTAGGAATTCTACTGTTCTATTTAAACTATTATCTACACTTCTGCTTATATCCATAAATCAACCTACTTTCTGTTTTTTAAAGCCTGTTCTTAAAGAACAGGCTTTTAGCATTAAAAACTATTTTCTTGTGAATACTAATTCGCAAACTTCATCATCATGAGCACATTTTTGAGCAAACTCTAATCTAACACCTTGTGCACAATCAACTCTTCCATAATCACCGTAGCAAGCTAATCTACAAATTTCTTTTCTTTCTTCTTTAGTTAATCCATACTCTTTCCAAGCAGCATCTAATGGACAGTGATGGAATTTTAAAACTCCATTCTCATCTGTATTTTCTACTAATTCCATTTCAAACACTTTTTGTCCTTTACTGTTATATAACATTTCTGCCATTTTTCCTGGAGTATCTGCTACACTATATTTTTGACCTCTCATTTTGCCAAATCCATATATTGCTTCTTTACATATACCATCTGGATTAACTCCTAATTTTTCAGCTTCTTTCATAAGAAGATAGAACCATACTGCTCTTTCTCCTGTTGCTCCTCTAATTCCTTCTAAATATTCCTTCTCTGTATACATTTTTTCTGACATGTCTTTCTCCTCCTAAAATTAAATTCTATATTTTAATCATTGTAAATTAGAATATTCCAATTAATGATCCTACTAATGCTACTACAACTAAAATTACTAATAACTTAGTTATTGTCCACTTCTTGTATTTCATTCCCCAATATACGAAGAATACAACACCAAGTGGTAATAAACCTGGAGCAATCATATTTAATGTGTCTTGAACAACAATTGCTTTACCACCAATATCAAATGATAATGGAGTTGAAAGCTTAACTGTAGTTGCAGATAATGCTCCCATCATAAACATTCCTAGAATTGAAGCACCATCAATTATCTTATTGACAATACCACCTGATAGAATTTTCTTAATTGAATCTCTACCTAAAGAATATCCTAAATGGAATAAGTAATAACCTTCGCAAAATAGTAATATACTAAACATTATTGGGAAAAATGCACCTATAACACTTCCTTCTGCTCCAAATGAAGCACCTAAAGCCAAGAATATTGTTTGAAATGTACCAAAATCTAAAGTATCTCCAATTCCAGCCAAAGGTCCCATAAGCCCATTCTTAACACCTGAAATAACTTCTCCTGGGATTTTTCCTTCAGTAGCTTTCTCTTCTTCCATAGCTAAAACTGTACCATGAATTAACCCTCCCCATATAGCTTGAGTATTAAAAAATTGTAAATGCCTCTTTAACGCATCTATTAAATCTTCTTTTCTCTTATATAACTTTTCTAAAGCCGGAGTGAAACTTGCACAAACTGCTAATGCTTGCATTCTTTCAAAAGAGTTAGATAATTCTGCTGTCCACCACCATCTTAGATATGTTTTTGTTACATCTTTCTTCGTAAGTACTCTTGTCTTATTAACTTCAGTCGTACCTTGTTCATTTTTAACTTCTTTGTTTTTTATTTCTTGCATTATACTTCACCCACCCTTTTATCTTCTTTCATAAATGTAATTAAAAGAGCTATACAAACACCAAATATTGCAGCTGCAGTAATTGATATTTCAAAATATTGAACCATAAAAAATCCTATAATAAACATTGGTAAGAATTTATTTTTACCTATAGTAAATATTGTTGTTGCAAAACCTAATGCAGGTAATATACCACCCATTACTGTTAATCCATTCATTAACCATTGTGGTATAACATCTAATAATGATTGAACTAAATCTGCTCCAAAAAAGTTACATACAAAAACTATTGGAAATCTTAAAACAAACCCAAATATTAAAGAGTAAAGTGTTGCACATCTCCAGATACCTTTTGTATTACCTTCTTCGGCATACTTATCTGCCTTATGAACTAATACAGCATTACCAGTTCTTCTTAAGTTATTAACTAATACTCCTATAACACCTAAAGGTACCGCAATAGATACTGCAACTTCTGCATTAACACCAGTTTGAAGTGCTACTGGTATTGCAATAAGAGCAGCTAAACATTTATCTGATGGAATATTTCCTCCTGCTGCTACCATTCCTAGATAAACCATTTCTATACTTGCACCAACAATCATACCAGTTGTTACATCACCCCAAAGTAATCCAAGGCTAAAACCTATAAATAAAGGAGACTTTAGTGTTGAGAAAAGGGTATACCCTGCAAGACCTGCTGCAAACCAATACCATAATCCTGTTACAATTGCCAACATCAAAACAGATTCCATTTATAATTCCTCCTAATTTATAAATTTTTATTTAAATTTCTTTAACGCATTTTCATACGTCATAGATGATTCCTCTGGTATAACCTGTAGAACTATTTCAACCCCATTTTCATTAAGTTCATTTAGTTGTTCTACATCTTCATTTCCTAATGAAACAGCTGTAAATACCATCTTCTTTCCTGCTTCATTTGGAATACCTCCTAATTGAATCTTTTCATACTTAAGACCTGCCTTATACGCCTTATTTGCCATATCAACGTTCTTAAATAGAATAAATATATTTTTATCTCCTAAAGTATTGTTTTGGAATGCTTGCCCTGCATCTTCTACTGTTAAAATAGCCACTTCTACTCCTGATGGTGCTGCCATCCTATATACGTCAGCCATAAATTCATCTTGACCTAAGAAGTCATCAACTATTACTATTTTTTGAGCTTGAGCGATTTTCACCCATTTTGTTATAACTTGTCCATGAATTAATCTATGATCTACTCTTACTAATGTTATTTTTGCCATTATATCCACCTCATAATTTATATTTTTTTAAATTCTTTAATTAAATCCACACAAAGGCTATTATTTTTTCTGACGATTCTTTCTGGTAATGTATGTACTTTATCTTCTTTGCTTAATTCTTCATCTACGATTAAAATTGTCTGTAAGCTAAGTCCATTTATTGCATCTATCCCTCTTCTTATAGCAACAGCTATTGCAACATTTGATGTAGATCCCCCATACAGATCTGATATTATAATTTTCACATCCTCTTTATCTACTATTTCTTCAACCTCTTTCATGAATACAGAAACATCTTTTTCAGGGCTTAGTGATAAAACTTCGTATTGATTTGACAATCCAAAGTTTTTATTTGCTTCTTCTACTAATACTTTTCCCCAAGTTCCATGGCAGAGTATGATTGCCTTATATTTATTCATTGCTAAACAAACTCTCCTTTATAGCGATTAATAATGTGATTTAACTCTACTTCGTCCTCGTCAGGTACCATTTGAATTGATACATTAATATTTTTTTTAATAAATTCATCTATTAAAAGAAATTCTTTTTTATTAATGTATACACTTTGAGATATTTTCTTTTTTCCTATCCCTGTAGGTATTCTTCCAATAATAAGTTTTTTAATATCAATTCCTTCTTCTCTCATTCTATTTGCAGTATCTAAGTTTTTAATTAATACAAAAACGTTATCATCAGCTTGGTTATTATAAAAATACCTCCTTGATTCACTTACAGTTAATATTGATAAATCAATATTCTTTGGTGCTGCCATTTTTATCAAACCTTTAGCAATAACATCATTGGTTGTTTCATCATCTACTACTACTATTTTTTTAACACCTAGATGCTTAACCCATTTATATATCACTTGACCATGTATTAATCTATCATCACATCTGCAATATTTTACTAAAGACATTTTTAATCGAACTCCTTTTTCTATTACATTGAGCCAAGAACTTTATTAATATGGTTTATACCAGTTTTCCCCGCTTCAATACATGTCTCTGCTAACTCTTCTAAACTTTTTCCATCTCTATTAATTAAAGCTTCAAGTAGCATTGGAAGATTTACTCCAGTAAGTGCATGAAACTTTCCACCTTTTTTAAGGTTTAAACTTGCAACATTACTTGGTGAACCTCCTAATAGGTCAGCTAATACTAAAACTCCGTCACCTTCATCTAATTCATTTAACTTTTCTACAAAATTTCTATTTAAGTCTTCAATATTATCATTCCTATTTAGTTTAATTGCTGCTGTTCTTTCTGCTGGTCCTGCAATAAGTTCACAGCTTTTTATAACTTCTTCACTAAAATTCCCATGAGTCATAACTATTATCCCAATCACCAATCTCACCTCACTTTTCTTGTCACTTTTTATATAAGCAATTGTTGTGCCAACTTATGTGTATCAATAACAAATGGCTATTTTACAGGATTTAATCAAATCTTTTTACTTAATTTATAAAAAAAACTCACTTTTTCAATATGTATCAAAATCTTTTTCAAACCTGTATCAAATCTGTATCAAAAATAGGTAAAAAAAAGATAGCCTTTTGGCTATATTTAAATTTTGTATCAACTTTTGAATTTATCTGTATCATACTGTGATTCAAATATATCTAATATATTTGCATATTCCATATCTGAAATAATTATATCGAATGTCTCTTCTACAAGCTTAAAGCTTTCTTTTATAACTAAATATAATTCTTTACTTCTACTAATTCTTTCTTCATATAATTTATAAACTAAAGACTCTTTTATTATTACTCTTTCAATCATACATGAACAATGAAATATAAACTTTACTAAAAGCTCATCTTGAATTACTAAAGAATAATGTTCGCTAATTCTATTAATTACTTCTTTTAATATAAAATAAGCCTTTTCCCCATTTAAAAAAGTCAAAGTTTTACTAATATTATCAATTAGTAATCTATCAAAATATCTACCACCATTATCTTTTTCAGCATACATAATTTCCATATCTCCATAATGTTTCTTTATAGATTCTATAATATTAAAATATAATTTCTCTAATGTCATTTCCGGAGTTAAGGCCTTTCTAGTTGCTTCTATTACAATAGGTGTACTTACCATATCTATTGCTTTTACTTCTTTTCCAGTAGCATCATGAATAACTTTAGCAAATGTTAAAATAGATCCCATATCAGTTAGAATTAAAATTCCCTTTCCTTTGTCAATTTCATTGGCTATTTCTACAGCTTGGACTAAAATATCCTGAACTCTATCTTCTAATCCCATATTGATTGCCACCGCATGGTTACAATCCAGTAAAGTATTAGCTACATTCACCATGCTAGATGCCGTAGATTCACCATGCATTATAACTAATATTGCTATACTCTCCTCATTTAATCCCACATAAGATAAATAAAGAAACGTTGCTAAAAAAATTGCTTCATCTTCTGGAAACTCAACTCCATACATTAACGACATGCTAGATAATATTTCTTTTGCTATGTTATATTCATATGCTCTTTCCTTCATAATCTCATCTTTATTAGGATGCTTTACTATGTTCCCAATCTTTATTCTTTCAATTAAATTCTGAATATGTAGGGCTATAGCTTTTATTAATTTATCTAATCCTTCTCTTTTGCTCCATTTATCATGCTTTTGTAAAATATACTTCACAGTAGTTGCAATTGAATCATTAACAATATTGTTATAAGCTGTTTGATTACTACTATTATATATAAAAGTATTCATTAAATTATAGGAATACTTCTGTATATCTTCATCTATAACGCTTCTAATTTGTGACTCTTTAATCCCTTCCTGTTGAAGTTTATTCCAAGTTTCTTTTATCATTCCATAGAAATCTAAATCATATTTTTTATTTTCTATTAATAAATTTTCACTTTCAAAATTCTTTTCTTCTGGTAAAAAAATAATATCCTCTTTCCCAATAAAACTGAAGTTTTGTACAAACTCCTCTTTTCTATTATTTCCATATAATGATTCTCTAATATTGTTTGGTAGAAGAGAAAGTCTTACATATACACATTCTCTTTTATAGGTCATATAATCTAAAAAAGCTCTTGCACAAATTAATTGTATGTCGCTTTTTAATTGTCCTATATTTCCCTTACACTTATATAAAATAAATGCCTTAATAACTTCTTTTGAAACCTTTAACTTAACACCAATCCTAATACTTTCTTCTTTAAAAAAATAACATATAAGCTTCATTCTCTCTTGAAAGCCTCTTTCCTCTAAAGACGGAATCTTTATAGTTACAGGTATTCTTCTTAAAAACGTTTCCAACATTGCTATCTCTGGGTCTTCTGTAGTAGCTGCAATTATCATAACCCTACACTCATGTACCTTATTAGCCTCTCCTAATCTTCTATATATACCTTTATCCATAAGCAGAAATAACATTTCTTGTCCCTCTGCAGATAGTCGATGAACTTCATCTAAAAACAATATTCCATTATTAGCTTCATGTACAATACCATATTTATCTTTATCAGCTCCAGTAAATGCTCCTTTTACATATCCAAAAAGCTGTGCTAATAATAATTGCTGATTATCAGAATAATCAGCACAGTTAAATATGATAAATGGTGCATTATCACTATCTTCTTTTATAGTTAAACTATACTTATACATATATTCTGCAAATATAGATTTACCAACTCCTGTAGGTCCTATTATTAATGTACTCAACCCCTTAGGTGGATATATTACTGCTGCTTTAGCTTGCTCTATCTGGGACTTTAAACTTCCGTCACATCCTACTAAATTAAAAATATTGTTCTCTTTTTTTATACCCTCTACAATATACTCATCTTTGATAGAATCATTTTCACTATATTCGTTTATAGAGTTAATATTATCAAATATCCCTGTATTTAGTTTCTTTCCTAAAATACTCTCAATACGTTCTTTATATAAGTACTGAACAGGTTTTCCCTTTATCTTTATAATGATATTTTCCTTTATTAATTGATTTAATTCCTTACTAGCATTACTTCTATTTATACCTACTTCAGTAGCAATATGTTCTGCATCAAATCCAAATCTAATGCCATTATTAAGGTTCAAGTGTTCTTCTGTTAATCTTTTCAAGCAAATTAAAACTTTTTCTTTCCTTGATAGCTTCTTTTGTATCATAGTTAACCTCCCCTATAAGCAGTAATACTGTTAAATATTTATTATTAAGCTTAATTCTACAATATTTCAATATTTTTGTCTAATTGTGTAACTATTGATTTTCTTTCCTATTCATTTTATAATATAAATTACGTTACCCTCATCTTTTATAGAGGAGGAATTTATATGAATTTTTTATCAGATTTACACACCCACTCTATAGTCAGTGGTCATGGCTATAGCACTTTGTTAGAAAATATTAATTATTGTAAAGAAAATGGAATTAAGATACTAGGTACATCTGAACATGGTCCTAAGATGCCTGGTTCTCCCCACAAATGGTACTTTCACAACATTCAAAATATCCCAAGAATCATAAATAACATTATAATCTTAAGAGGATGTGAAGCAAATACACTAGACACTGAAGGAAACATAGATTTAGAACCCTTTGTCATTTCTCGATTAGATTATCTTATTTTGTCATTTCATGAAGCCGTTTTTTCACCAAATACATTAGAGAATAATACTAAAGCCTTAATAAATGCAATAAATAAGCATGATAATATTGAAATATTAGGCCACCTTGGAAACCCAAACTACCCAATCGACTATGAATTAATCATTAAATTAGCCATGGAAAAGAATATCTTAATAGAGATAAATAATTGTTCTATCAAAGGAGTGTCAAGAAATGGTAGCTCGGATAATTGTAAGTATATTGCTACACTTTGCAAAAAACATGGTACTAAAATCATACTAACTTCAGATGCTCACATTTGTTTTGATATAGGTAACTATGAGTATTCTGAGAATATCTTAAAAGAAATTAATTTTCCAAATGAATTAATAATGAATTATCCTAAAAAACTTATTAATCATTTTCACCAAAAAGGTAAATTACTAGATGTTGATTATACAAATATTTAAGTAATAATACATGCTTGCTTTAACTCTTATAAAAATTAGAGTATTATCCTATTTAAAATGCCAATCTCATATTAACTACAAATAGACTATAATTTACGTATTTGTATACTTTTTATATACTTACTTTTCAAATTTACACAATTTATTCCAAGTAAATACAAACAGGATGGGTTACCTTGTTCTTTAGGCAACCCATCCTTCATTAAGTATATTATCACATCATCATTTATTTGTATCTCTATGCTATCTATTTCTCTTTTCTTATTCATTATTACCTTTGAAACACTGCTCCATTATAAATCCAACAGAGCATATATTTTGCTACAATTTTATAAAATAATATTAAATTAGAGTTAATTGTTCATTGTTACTTGTTTCGTCAATATCTTGTTCTCTAAATAAATCATGTCCAGGTAAAATAGCTAAGTCATCTTCACACAATTCCTTAGCTTTTTTACTATTAATTTATTCTAGCTGTTATAAATCCAGCATAATCATCTTTTAAGTCGTACTCATAGCTTTCTTAATCTATGAAGTTACTACTTAACACATCTTTTAAGTTATCACCTAAATTATTTTTAATTATTTTGAAATAATCACTAGGTACTTTATTTAATATAGTTCTACTGTTATTCAGATTAATTATACATATATTTCCATTACAGTTAATTTAATTTTTATTAAACCCTTTATTTTTCAAATAATCTTTTGGGAAAATGTGATGATATTCATTTTTATTGACTATAGACAGTACTGACTGTGTATTTATTAGAGCTCCGTCCAGTAAGCTTCTAAGGTTGTTCCTAGAAAGAATAAGAGCATATGTTTTACTTAATGCATTTCTTAATGCAAATGAAATATGTTAACTGTAATGAATAAGGCAAATATCCATGACTAGTTAAAGGTAGTTCTGTTGTTATAAAGTCTACAGCATGTAAATATGCTTTCTTGCATTTCTCCGCAATATTTTTTAATTCCTCTGATGATAAATTTCTTAATTTATTCATTTCTTCTTTAGTTACACCTAAACCGACACAAGATGCTAAGTTTCTTAAAATTTCAACTTCAGCCACTTTTTCAAAGTTTTTCTCTTCTAAATCAGACCTCACCTAATTTATTATTTTATACTTCATTGTTTAATCCCTCTTTATATACTTATTTATCTATATTTTAATCAATTTCGATACTTTACTAAATCTAATCTGATAATTTATATCAAAATACTATATATTATTTGTACTTTAACTTATTATATGCCTGTAAAATAAAAGTAGCCTTAACCAACTTATTTCAGTGGTTAAGACTAACGTGCTCCCTTACTTATGATATGGTTCTCCATTATTTATCCTATAAGCCCTATAAATCTGCTCTAACAATATCAACCTCATCATCTGATGAGGAAAAGTCATCCTAGAAAAAGATAATCTATAATCAGCCCTATCCAAAACATCATCAGAAAGCCCTAAAGAACCTCCAATTATAAAACAAAGACTACTGTTACCTCTAACTGCTAAATCACTCATAGTCTTAGCCAGTTCTTCAGAAGACAAATTCTTTCCATCAATAGCAAGAGCTATAACATAGCTGTTATGCTTTATCTTACCTAAAATCTTCTTTCCCTCTTTATCTTTTATAATTTCCATTTCCTTAGCACTTAAATTTTCGGGAGCTTTTTCATCATCTAACTCTATAATTTCCAACTTGCAATACTTAGAAAGCCTCTTTCTAAATTCATCAATACCTAACTTTAAATATTTTTCTTTAATTTTACCTACTACAACTATACTTATATTCATATACTTCTCCTAAACTTAATCTTATTACAAATTTATATACCAATATGACTTACAAACTATTAGTAAGACTATTTAGCAAGTTCTCGATTTGCATAATCTATAAACTCCTCAAAAGGTATAGCTTTACTATAATAATATCCTTGATATATTTCACATCCTAAGTCATACAACTTATCTCTCTGATTTAAATTTTCAACATACTCCACGATTATATCAAAATCTAGGTTTTTTGAAAGATTTACAATAGACATTATGATTTCACTACTTCTTTTGTTTGTAAGTATCTCTTTAACAAGTGAACCATCTAACTTAACTATATCAAAATTATTATTTTGGAGGTATACAAGGGAACTGTGTCCCATTCCAAAATCATCCATAATAAGCTTTATACCCAAATCATGTATTGCATTTATTCGATCTATAATTATCTGAGAACCTGACAATGCAACCTGCTCTGTGATTTCTATACCAAGCATATTAGGGTTGATATTATTATTCTCAATTATATTTTTTATTTGCTCTGGTAAATTAGGAGCATTAAGTTGGTCTGGAGATATATTTACAGAAAATTTAATAGGATTTATTAATAAGCTTTCACTTTTCTTTAAATCAACACATGCTTTATTAATAATATACTCTCCAAGTTCATCTAAAAAACCTTCTTCTTTAGCTAAAAGTATAACAAGTGGCGGATAAATAAATCCACCTATTGAATGCCTCCACCTAAGTAACCCCTCTGCTCCTA
Organism: Clostridioides sp. ES-W-0018-02; assembly: GCF_020658175.1. NCBI lineage: Bacteria > Bacillati > Bacillota > Clostridia > Peptostreptococcales > Peptostreptococcaceae > Clostridioides > Clostridioides sp. ES-W-0018-02. The sequence continues at coordinate 105,882 of NZ_JACVVY010000007.1, forward strand.
CAATATTCCCATCATAATTAACTTGTGGTTGATAAAAAATCTCTATATCTTCTTTTTTCATAGCAAACTTTAAATCTGATGCTAGCATTTTTGATATTGAACCTATTTTTCCACTATGATTTAAAATATTTGGTTGTTCTCCTGTTAATTCGCATTTTTTTACTAAATTTGTTAAATTTTCTATATTATTTTTAAACATGTAAATATATCTATTTTGTGACATCTTTATAAATGGAATATAAATCATAACTCCTACACACAAATTAAACAATTGCAACAAACTTCCTCTTATTGAATCTGTAGCCATATATCCACTTAAAAATATAGGTGATGTCCATTCTACTGCAGAAACTGTACAAGGTACAATACCTGTAGACATAGCTACATAACTTGTAATTGTTAGAATCATAGGTGTAATTATAAATGGTATAAACATGATGTAGTTAAAAACAATTGGAATCCCAAAAACTAGCATCTCATTTATATTAAAAAGAGCTGGTATTGAAGCAATTTTAGCCAGCTTTCTTACATTTATACGTTTCTCACTAAGAAAAATGGCAATTACTAAACACAACAAAGCTCCACATCCACCAAATAAAACCATTGTATCAAAAAAAGTCTTAGTAAAAATTTCTGTTGGTAATTGATTATTATTAACTAAATTTATGTTAATTGCCATCCCATTTTCAAATAAATTTTTTGCAACTGTGTCAAGTACATTACTTCCATGAATACCAAAGAACCACATAAAATGCATTAGAAATATAAATAGCAAAGCACTCATAAGGTTTCTTCCCATACTATTAAATATATTTGAAAATAAATTATAAAATATATCTTGAAAATTTGAACTTCCAATTAGATTTATTACTATTACACGCAAAATAGAAAATAAAAATACTACAGTTATAAATGGAATTATAGCTGAAACCACCATATTAAAATCAGCATCAGCCCCCTCTGTATGAAACTTTACACTTGTTATAAAAGACTCTGTGAGCTTTACAAATAACATAGAAGACGTTATGGAAACAATAATAGCTGTAAACAACCACTTTGTTTTAAATATCTCCACATAAGAATCTATTTCACTACCATGTGAAAATACTAAAAAAGAGCACATTGCAACTATAGGAACAAGTACTGTATACTTGCTCCCATAGATTTTTCCATAGCTATAACTTATTGTCAACAATATTATTAATGAGATAATTCCTAAGGTAGAATCATTTATAAATGTAAGCATATTTAAAATCTCACCATTAAATAAACTTGCTATATATTCTTGATAAATTTTTATTGGAAGATTCAAAATAACAAGTGCAATTGAACCAGTCATAATAGCAGGTATTGCTAAAATCATCCCTTGCTTTATAGAATATAAGATTTTATTATCCTCAACATTTTCGAAATTTCTTTTTAGCAAAGTTATTCACCTCTACTTCATCTTATAAACATTAGAAACATCATTGCGTGATAATACATCTAGTTTTACATCTTGCCCAACTACTATATCGTTTGATGCTAATACTCCCTTTGAAGTTTCATATGCCAATTCTGGAAAATTATTTTCTTTACTTAAATGTGCTAATAATATAGATTCTGTACCTTTATCAATAAGTTCAACACAGAAATTTGCTGCATCTTCATTAGATAAATGTCCTGTATCTGACATTACTCTTTTCTTTAAAGCATATGTATATGAACCCATCATAAGCATATTAGGGTCATAATTTGATTCTAATACCACTAATTTAGATTTATATAGATGTTTTTTTATATTTTCAGTAATACACCCTATATCAGTAGCTATAGACATTTTTTCATCGTTTTCTGTATAGAAATTATATCCAACTGGGTCAGCTGCATCATGTTCTATTGAAAAAGGTCTTACTATAACATCTCCTAATGAATAAGTTTTATCATTTTCAAAGACCTTCATATTTTTGTCCTTAATATCACCAAGCTTGTCTTTCATAGAACACCATGTCTTTATATTAGCAAACACTGGTATGTCAAACTTTCTTGACAATATACCTGCCCCTTTTATATGGTCAATATGCTCATGAGTTATAAATATCCCTTTTAATTTATCTGAATCTACTCCAATGTCTTTAAGACCTGTAGTTATTCTCTTTCCACTTAATCCTGCATCTACCAGTATATTAGTATTTTTATATCCTATATAGTGGCAATTTCCACTACTACCACTTCCCACTGAACAATACTTTAGCATTATTTCACCTCTTTTTCTGCCTTATAAATTATATTATACCAAAAAAACAGAGTATTAAATAAAATTTAATACTCTGTACGAAATTTACTTGTATTCACTTATAATCTTATTTATATCTACCCCTTTACTGTTCCATAACTCTACAAAAGCTCTTCCATTGGCATTTTTATATTTGTATTTATTGTAATATTCATTTAGTGTTTCAAAGAATACCTTATCTCCAACTTCTTTTCTTACTTCATTAAAAGCTGTTGCTCCTTTTGTATAAACATTTAAACTGTATTCAGTAGAATTTTTATACTCATTTGATGGTTTAAATATGTTTTCACTCAAATAACTCTTTGTTTGTATTTGCATAGTTTTTATAAGTTTATTTGCCATTTCTTTTCCATATTTTTGTTCAAAATAAACTATTGTAGAATATTCAGTAAGTGCTTCGTCTAACCAAGGTTCACTTATTTCATCATTTCCAACAGCAGAATACCACCATTGATGTGCTGTTTCATGTGCTATAACATACTCAAGTAAAAACTCATTTTTTTCATTATATAAGCTTTGGTCTATCATAACAAGCATTGGATATTCCATTCCACCTATAAAGAAATCACTTGCTACAACAGAATATTCTTTATATGGGTATTTGCCAAACAACTCACTAAATATATTTATTGAATCTTTTGCAATCTCTGTTGCTCTGCTAGAAAGTTTCTTATTTAAATTGTATGTACTAATAGCTACACCTTTTGAATCAACTTTATTTACATCAAATTTACTACTTAATATAAATGCAAAATCCCTAACGTTTTCAGCTTCTATCTCATACAACATTTTCTTGTTATCATGTTTGTCATTAACAAGTTTACCTGTATGAGCAATCTTATACTTATTTGGAATCAATAGTTTCACATGAAAATCACTAGTTTCACTATAAAATGGGTCCCCAATAGTTTCATAACTCTTTAGATTCCATCCTCTTTCATCATTAACACAAGCTATAGGAAACCAATTAGTAATATTTATAGTGTTTTCTCCATATCCAAATCTTCCCACTGAGTTTGGTATTTTTACGTTATATTTTATATCCAGAGATATCTTTTCATTTGGCTTTAACTCTTTCCCCAATTCTATTTCTAGTATATCATTTTTATCTCCTTTGATTTTATATTCCATTTTACTGCTATTATTTAGTATGTTTTTTATATCTATATATCCTTCATTGAATCCATTAGGATAAGCTCTTGTCATCTCATCTTTTTCAAAAGGAGCAAATTCTTTTTTAGAAAAAGCATTCGGATATATATGGAAATATATTTTATCCATGTTTGATTTTGTCTTATTTATGTACTCAACACTCTGATTGCACATTAACCTCTTAGTTTCATCATCAAATATAACATCCATATTATATTGATTTATCTTTGAATTAGATTTTTCTTTATACGTTTCTAAACTGTCATCCTTTTCTATGAAGCAACCTATTATTAGTACCATAAATAAAATTGCTACTGATAATGTTCTTCTTACTTTTTGGTTGAATTTTATAACCAAAATATCTCCTCCTTTTTAAAATGAATACTTTTAGAAAATATTTACATGCTAATCTTATGACCTTTTATTTGTTTACAACCAAATGTAATACAAAAAATGATATAATTTAATCTGAGGTGATAAAATGTTTTTCAAAGAAAGCAATGAAATAGATTTAGGTGAAATCACTATTCCCAATATCTTTATAGATATATTTATGCCAATGGCGGACGGGTTATACGTAAAAGTTTATCTTTTAGGCTATAGACAGGCTTGTGATATTACTTCTAATCCTAAGTTTGACAATAGCTCAATAGCCAAGAACCTAAATATACCTTTGTCTGATGTACTATCTGCTTGGAAATTCTGGGAAGAAAAAAAGATTATAAAAATACATGATAATGGAGAATATGATAATTTTAATTATTCAATAGAATTTTTAGATTTAAAAAATTTCTATATCGAAAATATATTAGGTAATAATTCATCTGTAAAATCTAATACAGATAAAGTTGTATCTACTTCTGAAAATCCAAGTATTAGAAAGATGTTCAATTCTATAAATAAAATAGTTGGTCGATATCTTGACCCAAGTGAAAAAATAAGTATTATGGATATAATGAATAAATACAACATGGGCCCTGATATGATACTTTGTGCTTATGAATATGTTAAAGATAAAACTGGTACATCTAAACCAGTTAAATACATCGAAGGCATTATTAGAAACTGGTATGATTCAAATTTATATACCCCAAAAGATGTTGAAGACAGCTTCTTGATTAGAAGTGAACGATATATTTTATATAAAACTATTTTCAATGAATTGGGATTTTCAAGACAAGCAACGAAATCAGAAAAAGAACTCATGGATGCTTGGTTTGATAAATTTGACATGGATATGGACTTAATAGTAAATGCATGTTCTAAATCTAAGAATATACCAAACCCAAGTATATCTTATATAAATGGAATAATTAAAAATTGGCACGAAAAAAATATAAAAAATTTAAATGATTTAAAGCAAAAAGAGGAAGAACGTATAGTTAAGGAGAATATTAATAAGAAGCAGATTAATACTACTCAAAACAACAATACTTACAAGAAAACTAAGTTTCATAATTTCAACGAAACATTTACTCAATATACATCTGATGAACTCGATGAAATTATTAAAAAAAGTCAAAAAGAAAAGTTTAAGTAGGTGATTAAATGAATGAAGATAAAATAAGAAAAATACTGGCTAAATATGCCAATAAAAGAGATAAAAATGAGCTACTATTGGAACATAGAAAAAATGAGGTCTATAATAGAATTCCTGAGATAAAATCTATAGATGATGATATTTCTAAAATAGGTCTTAACTTAGCTAAAACAGTTCTTTTAAATCCTAAATCTAAAGATGAAATTGTAAATGAGTCTAAGAAAACTATAGAATCTTTAAAATTGAGAAAAGAAGAACTTTTAGTTAAAAACAACATATCTCTTGATTACTTAGAAATAAAGTTTCAATGTGACTCTTGTAAAGACAAAGGATTTTTACCTAATGGTGAAAAATGTTCTTGTCTAAAACAAGAAATTGTAAATGAGGCTTATAAAATGTCTAATTTAGATAGAATTTTAAGTCAGGAAAATTTTTCGAATTTTAACTTGAATATATTTTCTCCTAAGAAGAGTCCTGATGGAGAAATATCTCCAAGAGAAAATATGTTAAATAACCTAAGTATCTGCGAAAATTTTGTTCATGACTTTAAGGTAGATAATAGTGAAAACTTATTGTTTTATGGTTCTACTGGACTAGGTAAAACATATATGTGTAACTGTATTGCAAAAGAATTGTTAGACAAAGGTAATGTTGTAATTTATCAAACATCTTTTAGAATTTTAGATATTCTTGAAGACTATAAATTTAGAAGAGACCCAAACAATCAAATAAGTGAAGAAAATTATAAAAACTTGTTTGATTGTGATTTATTAATAATAGATGACCTTGGTACTGAACTTAATAATTCTTTTACTAGTGGAGAAATTTTCAATATTGTAAACACAAGACTTGTTGCTGGTAAAAAGATTATTATATCAACCAACTTAACACCATCTCAAATAGGAAATACTTATACTCAAAGAATTCTATCTAGGATTTTAGATAAGTTTAGAATTTTAGAATTTACTGGAGATGATTTGAGATGGGAGAGATTTAAATAAAGTAGCCCTTAAAAAACATTTTTTTATTTTTAAATAGAGAGGTAAGAACATACTTGCTTCTCTGTTTAAAACTTATACTATATAATCACATTATCCATTCAGTTTTTCTAATTATATTCCTAATATACCTTTTAATATACTAATCATTTATCTAGTTTGTAATTTTATATATATTAATATCATTCTTAATATATTGCATTATTTAAATTTATTATAGTACATTTATAGACTCTGTTTCTAAATATATGATATTGTATAATATTTAAAAATTTAATTATAATTAATTTTTGACGCAATTAAAAAAAAGATACCTAAAAGTATCCTGTAACATAGAAAATTATATTAATTTACATGTATGTATTTTGTGGAGCTGGTGATAGGAATCGAACCTACAACCTGCTGATTACAAGTCAGCTGCTCTACCGTTGAGCCACACCAGCATATATAGTATTTTTCATCTAAAAACTGGTGGGACTAACAGGGCTCGAACCTGTGCCCCCCTGCTTGTAAGGCAGGTGCTCTCCCAGCTGAGCTATAGTCCCATATTGGTGACTCGTAGGGGAATTGAACCCCTGTTACCGCCGTGAAAGGGCGGTGTCTTAACCTCTTGACCAACGAGCCATGATTTGGTGATCTATCCGCGACTCGAACGCGGGACACCCTGATTAAAAGTCAGGTGCTCTACCGACTGAGCTAATAGACCACATTTTTTCGACTTTTTTCGTCGTTTCTTTCACTCACAAGTTATATTATAACTGCTGTATAACTTTTAGTCAACAGTTTTTTTTATTTTTTTTAGTACATAATTAAAATAATCCTGAATCATTGATTTTCAACAAAATCATCTAAATAAGACATCTAATTCAAGGGGACAAATTCGACCTTAATTTTATTAAAATATACATAAATAATTTTAACTCAATATAAAAGAGCATCTCTAATAATTGTAAGTATTATCTTGAGATACTCTTTTTTTAATCATTTATAATTTAAATCACTTACTTAAGATACTAAGCAAATATGTTTTTTCTTATTATAGTTTGAGCTCTATTAGGCCCAACAGAAACCATATCTACACTTACTCCAATCAACTCTTCTATTTTAGCAATATATTTCTTTGCATTTTCTGGAAGGTCATCAAAATTGTCTACTTGAGTTATATCTTCATTCCATCCATCTAATTCTTCATATATAGGTTCACATTTTGCTAAATCATCTAAAGAAGCTGGGAAATCTGTTATTATTTTATCGTCCATTTTATAAGATGTACAAACTTTAATTTTGTCAAATCCAGTTAACACATCTAATAACATAAATGAAATACTAGTTAATCCATTAACTCTAGCTGCATATTTTACTATAACAGCATCAAACCACCCGCATCTTCTTGGTCTACCAGTAGTTACTCCAAATTCATGCCCTTGTTCTCTTATCTTATCACCAGTTTCATTTATTTGTTCTGTAACAAATGGACCTTCTCCAACTCTTGTAGTATAAGCTTTTACTATACCAACAACATCCTTTATCATATTTGGTCCTATACCTGCACCAATAGCAAATCCCCCAGATATTGGATGAGAAGATGTAACAAATGGATAAGTTCCTAAGTCTAAGTCTAATAAAGTACCTTGTGCTCCTTCAAATAACACTTTTTTACCTGCTTTTACCGCGTCATATACAATAACTGATGTATCTGCTACATATTTTTTTATTTGTTCTGCATACCCAATATATTCATTATATATAGCTTCAAAATCAAATAATTCTTCTTTTCCATATATGTTTCTAACTAATTTGTTTTTAGCTTCTATCTGAGCCTTTAATTTTATGGCAAATTTATCTTTATCCATTAAATCACATATTCTGATTCCAGATCTCTCTGTCTTATCCATATAGCAAGGTCCAATACCTTTTTTTGTCGTACCTATCTTTAAATCGCCTCTAGCTTCCTCTGATAATGCATCTAGCTCTTTATGGTATGGGAATATAACATGAGCTCTATCGCTAATTTTTATGTTTTCTGTATTTATATTATCTTCTTTAAACATTTCTAATTCTTCTAAGAATCCTTTAGGGTCAAATACTATTCCATTTCCGATTATGTTCACTGTCTTTGGATTTAAAACTCCAGATGGAATTAAGTGTAATGCATATTTTTTACCTTCAACAACTAATGTATGACCTGCATTATTTCCACCTTGTCCTCTTACTACTACATCTGCTTGAGTAGCAAGATAATCGATAACTTTACCTTTACCTTCATCTCCCCATTGAGAACCAACAATTGCAACTGTTTTCATGTAATTCACCTCTATATTTTATATACTCTCGAACGCTTTACTTATTTATTCTATCAAATATTCGTATTTTTTTCAACTTTTTTAACGTTCTCCAATATTTAACAGATACTCTTCTATTTTTGAAAAGTCATCTATTTTTTTAATTTCTGTGCTATTTTTTATAACTTTTTCTATAAACTTGTCCATGTCTAAAAGTTTTTCTAATTTACATACATTAATTATATTTCCAAAGTTTGTATTAGTCATGTTTATATGATATTGATTGTCCACAATACTAGCATAAACAACAATTGATTCTTTTAAATTATTATCAACTATCCTAAATAAGTTTATTTCATCAAGTACTTTAATTATATTGGGATATATACATTTTAAGCTTATTTTTTCCATATTATTCCTCCTGATAATTAATACTTATACACAGATAAAGCAAGCTAAAAGCTTGCTTTATCTACTTATTCACACTTATCAACAGGCTATCTGTGGATAGTGTGGATAATTTTTTAGCTAAATTTCAAGGTTTAGACATATTTAGTGACATGTATCCACATTTTTCCTGTAGAAAGAAAGGATGTTCTGTGGATATTAGTTAAATTATAGGTCTCTCAACTTATCCCCAAATCTTTGAACCTCACCAAGCCAAACTAGTTCCACAGAACCAGTTTCACCATGTCTATTTTTTGCTATTATTATTTCTCCTATATTTTTACTCTCAGAATCAGCATGATAGTATTCATCTCTATACAAAAACATAACTATATCTGCATCCTGCTCAATTGCTCCAGATTCTCTTAAATCAGATAACATAGGTCTATGGTCTGCTCTTTGCTCTGGGGCACGTGATAACTGAGATAATGCTACTACAGGACAATTTAATTCTTTTGCTAATACTTTTAATGACCTTGATATTTTAGATATTTCTTGTTGTCTACTTTCATTATTACCTTCACCTTCCATAAGTTGAAGATAATCTATAAGCACTAAATCTAGACCTTTTTCTATCTTTAACTTTCTGCACTTTGACCTTAATTCTGATATTTTTATTCCAGGAGTATCATCTATGTGTATTTTTGCATCTGACAGTACTGCCATTGCATCTATAATCCTAGGCCAATCATTATCATTAAGTGTTCCAGTCTTTATCTTTTTCAATTCTACACTAGATTGCGAAGATAGCATACGTTGTACTAACTGTTCTTTTGACATCTCTAAACTAAACACAGCTACAGAAGCATCTCCTTTTAAAGCTGCATTTTGTACTAAATTTAAAGAAAAGGCCGTTTTACCCATTGCAGGTCTTGCCGCAACTAATATTAAATCTGTTCTTTGAAGACCATTTATTTTTTTATTTAAATCTTTAAAACCAGTAGTTATACCAGTTACATCGCTTTTATTTGTATATAATTTTTCTATCATATCATAGGCATCCATCAAAACTAAGTTTATAGATTTAAAATCGTCACTAGTTTTTTCCTGTGATATATCAAATATTCTCTTTTCAGCTTGTTCCAAAACATCTTCAATTTTCGTTGCTCCACTATATCCTAGATTTATTATTTCATTAGATGCTTTTATAAGCTTTCTAAGTACAGACTTTTCTTTTACTATATCAGCATAGTATTTTACATTTGAAGTTGTTGGCACTATTGTAGAAAGACTTGTAATATAACTGATTCCTCCAATATCATTAAGATGCCCTTGTTTTCTTAGCTCTTCTGTCAATGTTATTAAGTCTATAGGCTCACCTTTATTGCTTAAAGTTATCATACATTCATATATTATTTTGTGAGCCTCTTTATAGAAGTCATCAGGCCTTATAGTTTCTGTAACTGTTATTATAGCATCTTTGTCTAGCAGTATAGAACCTAATATTGACTGCTCTGATTCTACACTGTGAGGAGGAATTCTCGTCATGTCTTCCATCTTTATCACCTCTAGTTATTACTGTTTTTCTTTTACATCTACTCTTATTTTAGTAGTTACTTTTTGATGTATTTTTATTTCTACAAATGTTGAACCTAAAGTTCTTATTGGTTCATCTAATAAAATCTTTCTTTTGTCTACATCTATATCTTTTTGTTTCTTCAATTGCTCAGCTATCTCTTTGGCTGTTATTGAACCAAATAATCTTCCACCTTCACCTGATTTTGAATATATTTCTATATTAATTTCTTCCATTTGTTTTCCTAGTAAAACAGCTTCTTCATATTCTTTTTGAGCTTTTATTTCTTTAGATTTATTCTTTTCATTTAATTCCTTGATTGCTACACTATCTGCTTGCACAGCCATTTTCTTAGGAAATAAGAAATTTCTTGCATATCCATCACTTACTTCTTTCATTTCCCCTTTTTTACCAGTTCCTTTTACATCTTTTAATAATATAACTTTCATCTATTCTTCCTCCTCTAAATACTCCTCTATTATTTTATTTACTATCTTGTAAGCTTCTTTTAGAGAAACATTTTTTAACTGTGCACCAGCTATATCTATATGTCCCCCGCCTCCTAATTTTTCCATAAGTACATGTACATTTATTTGCCCCAAAGACCTTGCACTTATAAATATAGTATCATCTTTTTCTCCTAATACAAAGGAGGCTTCTACTTCTTTTATATTTAATAGCTCATCAGCAGTTTGAGCTATTATGACGTTTATACTATCTATTTCTGTACTTGAATATGCTAGACATATTCTATTATTAATTATCTTTGTACTTTGAATTATTTCAGCCTTTATTATAAAATCTTTTACATCAGAATTGAAAAACTTCTTGACTTCTATTGTATCTGCTCCAACTTTTCTAAGGTAAGAAGCAGCTTCAAATGTCCTCACACCTGTTTTAAATGCAAAGTTTTTAGTATCTAAGCTTATTCCTGCTAAAAGACCTTCAGCTGTAAGTTTATTGATTGTTACCTCTTCATCCATATACTGAACTAATTCTGTAACCATTTCACATGTTGAAGATACATATATTTCATGGAATAAAAGCACTGCATCATTTATAAACTCTACACCTCTTCTATGATGGTCTATTACTACTACCTTCTCTGATAACTTTAAGAGTTCTTCACATTCAGTATAATTAGGTCTATGAGTATCAACTACAACAACTAGTGTATTTTTAGTACAGTTATCAATAGCCTCCTCTTTTCCAATAAACAACTTCTTATAATAATTACTTTCATTTATTTTGTTTATAAATATCTCTATAGATTCATTTACAGATTGTAAAACTATATTTGCTGTCTTATTGCAAGATTTACATATATCATAAACCCCAACTGCGGCTCCCATAGCGTCCATGTCAGGATATTTATGACCCATTATATAAACATGATCGCTTTCTTGTATAACCTCTCTCAGAGCATGACCTATAAGTCTAGATTTTACTTTTGTTTTCTTTTCTACAGCCTTAGACTTTCCACCATAAAATACAAACTTATCTTTTGTCTTTACAACAGCTTGGTCTCCTCCTCTACCAAGTGCTAAATCAAGAGCACCTGTAGCAAGTTTTAGGTTCTCATTTAATGTATCTCCATCTATACCAATTCCTATACTTATTGTAACAGGAAGATTATTTCCATAATCAATATGTCTTATTGTATCTAAAATAGAAAACTTCTCAGCTTCCAATTTTTTTAACTCTTTTTTATGCATTACCAAGAAGAATTTATCTTTTGAAGTCCTTCTCAAAGCACCATTTGAATTTAATTCTAAAGCAGAAAGTATTTTTTCTACTTCAACATTAATTAAAGCTCTCTTATCTTCTGCTGCACTTTTTAATACTTCATCATATCCATCTACTTGTATTAACATCATTGCATCTTTTTCATCATCATAATCTTGTTTTACTTGTAAATATTCTGTCTTATCTATCCAGTATAATATCATTAAATATTTAGGATTTTTTTCTTGATCATTTTTTATAACATTATAAACTATTGTATATTCTCTATCCTTATAGTTTATTTCAGTGTACATCTCTTTATTTTCATTTAATACTTTTCTTAAATTAAGATTTTTAACTATATCTTCTATATTTTTATCAAGTAAATCTTTTTGACCAATCATATCATAAAACTTTCCATTATACCATGATATATTTCCATCAAATTCTAGAATACATAGTGGTATTGGAAGATTTATTATAGCTTTCTTAGTTGTTTCATCTATATCTAAAGATAAATTTTGAATATACTCTGTCCATTCATGACGTCTAATATTAGTTGTTCTCCAATTGTGAAAAACCATATATGCAAAAATACAGAAAAATAAACACCCTACATACAAGTTGTAATAAAGCAAAATTATACTAGAAATACCAATAATAATTATATATAAATTTATTTCTGGCATATTTAATTTAAAGGTTTGTTTATTACTCATTTCTATCCTCCTAAGTGGATTTATAACTTCTCACCTTTCTAAAGTCAATTATACTATCTACCATACCAACAAAAGATATTCCCATAAATCCAAATAAACATAAAATTATCCCTGAAAGAAACATAATTTTATTTGGCCCTTGTCTTATCCATTTCTTTAAATAATAAATACAAACTGCTATTCCTTGAATTACAAACATTAAGTTAAAAACTAGCTGTAAATTAGTCATTATTAATTCTGTATATAATTTTGAGCCAATAATTTCAATAAATAAGACTAATAAATAAAGTAAAAAAGTTGTGACTATAGCATTTCCTGGTAAATAAAAGTCAGCAAATTTAGGAAATCTTATATTCAAATTTGTAATCCTTTTGATAAAGAATACGCTTAAATAATATGTTACAAATGCTGATAATAAACCTTGTAAGAATAACATCATTGGTAGCATATTTGTAAAATAACTTACAATTTCATCTGGCTTCATTTTATCAAATACTTTAAGCTCAGTTGCAGAAAAACTATTTTTTTGAATATTTACAATTTCTGTTATCATTTTAGAAACTTCATCTAATAAATTTACATTTAAAAATGTCTTCAATACAAAGAAATACACAACCATTGCAAGCACAAATATTATTGTTCCTCCATATATTGGTTCAAATTTATTACTATCTTCTTGCTCAAAACTTCTCTTTAGCATCTTTCCTATTGCTATGCCTGGCAAAGAATACATTATACATATATTTAATGCATACGAAATGTCTGCAAATAAAACTAGCACACAAAATGTAATCAAAATAGATAAAAAAGAATACTTTTTATCAGTGATGGCACCTATAATTACATATGGGACAGCTGCTAATATGCTAAACATTCCTAGCATTGGAATATAGGCTATTACTAAAGCAATTATTATAGCTAAAACTATTATAGACATGGCTTTAGATAGTCTAATTTTATTATTCAATTTAATATCACTCCCTATTATCCATATGTTTTTTTAAGTTAGATAAATCTCCATACCATCTTTCAACACTATGGTCTTCCTCTATACCAATTTTTATTTTTTCCTTGACTTTATAATCTACGTCTCTAAAACTAATTCCTAATCTCTTTGCTAAGAGATATGTTATCATTATTATATTTGCTAGAGTATCTTGAATTGCCTCATCTAAAGGTTTTACCCCTTTAAATAATAAGTTAAACAAATCACTTACACTCATTAATATTTCTGTTTTCATCCACTCTATTATCTTTATGTTTCTTGTTATCTCAGAACCTTTATCTATTTTCACGTTTGCAACCCTCCTTAATATATAATATTATATCATAAATAATAATATATTTAAGTATATAAACAAAAAAACGAGCGTTATAGCTCGTCTCATTTACTTATATAAATATCTATAATAAAAAATGAGCACAAGGCTCATTTTTTAATCTAATGTATATGGTAAAAGTGCTATATTTCTTGATCTTTTTATAGCAACTGTTAATTCTCTTTGATGCTTAGCACAAGTTCCAGATATTCTTCTTGGTAATATCTTTCCTCTTTCAGTTATATACTTTTGTAATCTCTGAGTACTTTTGTAATCTATTTTAGCGTTTTTGTCAGCACAAAATTGACAAACTCTTTTTTTCTTACGTCTTTTTTTATTCATCATGACTTTTTTCCCTCCTTTTTAAAATGGTATATCGTCATCATCTATAGCTTGGAAACCTTGTGGGTCTAACCCTTGAGGTTCAAAGCTTGGCTCAAAAGCTGGAGCACTCTCTTTATATGAATTTTCCGATTTATTCTTGCTATCTAAAGCTTGTACCGATCTAGTACTTACTTTTGTAAAAGTTCTTTTTTCGCCTGATTGTGTCTGATAATTGTCTACTCTTATCGATCCTTGAAGTGCAACTAATCTACCTTTAGTTATGTAGTTGGCACAAAATTCAGCGGATTTACCCATTACTTCAACAGGTATAAAATCAGTTTCTTTAGATCCATCTTTTTTTACATAGTCTCTATCAATGGCTATTGTAAATGATGCCACTGGTGTTCCTGTACCTGGGATGTATCTTAATTCAGGGTCTTTAGTTAACCTTCCCACTAATACAACTTGATTCATAAAAACACCACCTATTTTTTATAATAAAACTAGTTGTTAAGCAACAACTATCATGTGTCTTATTACGTTTTCATTTATCTTTAAGTTTCTGTCTATTTCTTTAGGAACGTCTACTGCTGATTTGAAGTTAACTAACACATAGAAACCTTCTGTAAACTTAGCTATTGGATAAGCTAATTTTTTAGTTCCCCAAGTATCAACTTTAACTATTTCTCCTTCAGTTGCAACAACTTCCTTAACTTTGTTTAGTACAGCTTCTCTTGTTTCTTCATCAGAGTTTGGCTTTACTACATAAACTAATTCATAATTTCTCACTATAATTCACCTCCCTTTGGACTTAACGGCTCTACACTCTTAGAGCAGAGAAATGAGACTAAAATCTCATACCTACACATTTTATCATTTTTTCTTATTTATGTCAATTTAAATTTTGGACAAATTTTAATATTTAATATAAGGTGAAATATATTTTTTAAATTAACAAGGGATGGCTATTGCCATCCCTTATAATATATCTTAAGTTATTATTTTTAATTAAGCTTCAACACCCATAGCTTCTTTTAAAACTGATGCTATGTTTTTGATACCTTCTATTATTTTTTCTTCTGGCATATTTGAATAGTTAAGTCTGAAAGTATTTTCTCTACCACCATTAGGGAAGAATCCTCCTCCAGCAACATAAGCAACATTCTTTTCTAAGCATTTTGGCATTAATTCTTTAGCATTTAAATTACTTGGAAGCTCTACCCATGTAAATAATCCACCTTCTGGATGAGTAAATACTAATCCTTCTGGGAATTCTTCTTCCATAGTCTTAAGCATAACATCTCTACGTTTGATATAAACAGCTTTTATTTTATCAACGTGTTCATCTAAGTCATACATATCCATAAATTTACTTACTTCCATTTGAGATATAGTTGATGCTTGTAAGTCTGCACCTTGTTTTGCAAAGTTAAATTTAGATAGTATTTCTGGAGAAGCACAAGTCCATCCTAATCTGTATCCTGGGCAGAATATTTTAGAGAAAGTTCCTAAGAATATTACTAATCCTTTTGTATCCATTGATTTTAAAGATGGTAAAGATTCTCCCTCAAATCTTAAATCTCCATATGGATTATCTTCTATTACTGGTATTTCATATTTATTTACTATTTCCATGAATTTTTTACGTCTTTCAAGTGGCCAAGTTCTTCCTGTTGGATTTTGGAAATCAGGTATTACATAAATCATTTTTATTCTATCAGTTGTTTCTAGTATTTTTTCTAGTTCTTCCATTATCATTCCATTAGAATCTGTTGGAACATCTATGAATTTAGGTTGGTAAGATTTAAATGCATTTATAGCTCCTATGTAAGATGGGCTTTCACATAAAATTACATCACCTTCATCAATAAATACTTTTCCTGCAAAATCTAGACCTTGTTGAGAACCACTTGTAACTAATATATCATCTTTATCTACATTAGTTTTGTTTTTGTCATTCATTCTAGCTGCTATTTTTTCTCTTAATGGTTCATATCCTTCTGTTGTAGTATATTGCATAGCTGATCTTCCATTTTCTTCAAGCACTGCAACTGATACTTTTTTCATTTCTTCAACTGGAAATAATTCTGGAGCAGGCATTCCACCCGCAAAAGATATTATTTGTGGTTGTTGAGTAAGTTTTAAAAGCTCACGTATTTCAGATCCTTGTAAACCTTCCATTCTTTTTGCATATTTAACTGCCATAATTAAAGCACCCCCATGAAAATGTTTTCTTCAATTTCTATTATACCAAAAATTTGGATATTAATATACGGTATTTGACATTTTTTAAATGTTAAATTTATATCATTTTTTTATTAGCTTTTTTACTCTCTTTTCTAATGTCTCTCTATCAAGCATTATTAGCCTTGAACATTTCGTACATTTTATCTTTATATCCATTCCAGTTCTTACGATTTCAAACTCTTTACATCCACATGCATGTTGTTTTTTCAATTCAACAATATCCCCTATTTTTAAATCCATTGGCATAAATAATTAGCCTCCTAATCTAACTTCTTTGCTTCCCTTGAGCCATCCTCTAATTTACTTATACAGTAAATTCCCTTTATATCTACATTATTTTCAACTAAAATTGTCTTTATTTTTTTCATATCTTCAAAAGAAAATTTAATTGATATTCCACAGCTTGCTGTTATTTCTCTTGGTGTTGGAAGAGCCATTACTTTTAAACCATTTTCATCAAATAGCTTTTCTGACCTTATTGCATGATGTGTAGAATTAAATGATACTATATACATTTGATTCATTGCTTAATCCTTTCTGACTATCTACTTTTCTTTAGTTTAATATTTCCTATTAACTTTATATTGTTAAACAAACATACATTATATAGAAATAGTATTTGATGCATTTTTTAATGTTTCAACTATAGTGTACATATTTGTAACTGAACCAACTTGTAATTTTTCTTTTAAATTATAGTAATCTAAACAGGTTCCACAAGATAAAATTTCTACCCCTGCATCTTCAAGTATTTTAAGATTTTCTATAGTTGCTTCATTTTCAGCACTTAATTTTACTCCTCCATTAACTAAAAGTATATGTTTAGGATATGGCTTTGATTCTGTTAAAGTATATATAAAACCTTTTATTAATACTTGTCCTAATTCATCATTTCCCAATCCCATCTTATCTGAAGATATAAATACACATGTATCTTCTAGTTCGCTTTCTTCTTTTTGAAATACAACATTATTACCTTTTTTAATTTCTATAGAAATTAAGTTTTCTTTTTCATCAACAATCCTTGCTTCACAATTTAAAGATTTAGCAAGCTTTAATATATTTTCTTTTGCTGTTTCATTGTCAACTGTTGTAACTACAATGCCTTCTTCTATATTATCTAATTCTTTTTTTGTATTTATAACTGGTTTAGGACAAGCAAGCCCTCTAGCATCTATTTTTATACTCATTGTTTGATTCATCTCCTTAAAATTATTCATACAATTTATATTTTATCATAGATATTATCTTGCTTGTTATAGATTGTTTCTATACTATTATAGGTTTATTATACTTACATTATCTCTAAATTTTTATACATAAATACTCCCTTTTGGTAGTACTCTAATTCTTTCTCTTTTGATATGCTTGAATATAATTGACCTAAGTCTATGTACAAGTTTGCTAATATCTTATTATTACCTAAGTCTGATACTATTTTTATACATTTAATTAAATACTCAATAGCAAGAGTAATTTCATTTTGATTCTTATACATATTAGAATAGAATTTTAATGCCTTATACTCATTAAACTTATTTTTATTTTTTATTGATGATGCTAAAGCTATTTTACAATATTTTCTAGCTAAATCATAATCTTCTTTATCTATGTACGCTTCTATTATCTTGAATAAACCTGACATCATATATTCGTCTTCATCATTTTTCTTTATGTTGTACACTTTTTGAGAATATTCAAGAACTCTATCTGTCTCACCTATTTTTCTATAAACATCACAAATTGTTAAGTATACATTTGCTATTCCAGTTTTATTATCTTCATTTTCAAGTATTTTTAGTGCTTTTTTAAAATACTCTTTTGATTCCTCATATTTTCCAATCTCAAGCATGTTGTTTGCTTTTAACACCAAAATATCGACATCTTCTTTTCTATCATTTTTATTATCTATTTCATTTATTTTATCTATGTACTTTAATGACATATTTGGATTATCTAATTTTATATAACAATATGCCATCTTACTATATAATTCCTTATATACGTTAATATCCTCAAACTTATTCTCTGACAAAATTTCCTCTGCAAAATTAAAGTGACTTATCGCACCTTTATAAAAGTCTTCTTGCATATATATCTTTCCTATGTTTAAATAGCACTTTAGTATGTTTTCACTATCATTGTTTTTTATAAAGAAAAATAAAGCCTTTTCAAAGTTTTCTATAGCATTATTGTAATTAGATTTTTTTAAGTTAATGTTAGCCATAAGAAAATTGCATCTGCCATAGTTCTCCATTAAATCGTATCTCTTACATATATCTAAAACTTCTTTTATTTGGTCCTCAGCCTTGTTTAACTCATTCTCTTTTATATAAATTTCACTTTGCAGTATTAAATTATCTGTTATCTTTTTTGACTGCATTTCTTTTGTTTCTAATAAATATTCCACGCTTACATCTAACTTATCACCTAGATATTCCAACAGTTCATAACTAGTATGAGATTTATCTCTCTCTATATGGCTTATTTGTGCTGCTGTTATTCTATCTCCAGCTAACTCTTTTAATGTCATATTTTTTTCTTTTCTTAATTTCTTAATCTTTTCTCCTAAGCTCAAAATTTCCATACTATTCCCACCTTTTGAAGACATTTTTTTATAATATAATTATAACTTATATTTATTTTAAAAACACTACTTTTATTTTACAATATTTTCTCTATACATTAAATGATTTCCCATAAAAATGACTAATATTTAGTTTATTTTGTATTTAATTAACTTAAATAAATCATTTTTTAAATTTGTTACTATTTTGTATTCATATATTCAGTCATAACGATTATAATTATATATAAGAATAGTATCTTGAGAGGAGTAATTTTTATGAAAAACAAGAAAATAATGTTAGTGTTAAGTATATTATCTATATCTATATTGGCAGTTGGATGTAGCAATGCTCAAAATGAAGCAACTAAAAAAGAAACTAAAAATAATACAAATGTTGAGCAACCAAAGGAAGAAAACAATAAAGAAAATAATGATGAAAAAGAAGTTCCTAATAAAAAGTCTACATCAGCTCCAAAGGAAGAAAAAAAGACGGAGTCTGCTGTTATTTATTCTTTTGATGTAGACAAAACAGATTTAATTGAGAATAAGGTTGATTTAGAAAAAATTGATGAAAACACTTTATTTGCTGAACTACAAAAGCTTAAAGTAATTCCAGAATCTGCAAAACTAAATTCATTTACTACAAAAGATATTGATGGTGTAAAAACTGGTATATTAGATGTTAACTCTGATTTTACAAAATCAAACTTAGGTAGTGATGCAGAAACTTTAATGCTTGATTCAGTTGCACGTACTTACATAAAAAACATGAATGTTGAACAAATAAAGCTTACTGTTGATGGCGCTAACTATGAAAGTGGTCATATAGTTCTTGAAGATGGAGATTATTTAAAGTAAGTTTTTAAATTATATTAAGCTACAAAAATAGTGTCAACTATCTATAAAGTTGACACTATTTTTATGTTGTAATTTATACTATTTATTTTTTGAAATTTTCTTCAAGGCATCTATTGCTTTATCTATCTCATCTTTCGTATTAAAATATCCTATACTGAATCTTACCGCACCTTGTTTTAACGTACCTAAAGTAGTATGAGCTAATGGAGAACAATGTATTCCTGATCTAGTTGCTATATTATATTCACTATCTAATAAGAAAGTAACCTCTCCAGAATCCATGTTTCCTATATTTATAGCTATTACTGAGGCTCTTTTTTTACTGTCTTTTGGTCCATATATCTTTATATCTGATACTTCTTCTAACTTATTTAGCATATATTGACATAATTCTTCTTCATGTTGTCTTATATTGTTGATTCCTCTTTCAAATATAAATAATACACCTTGGTTAAGCCCTGCTATACCTGGAGTATTATGAGTTCCTGACTCGTATTTATCTGGGAACAGTTCTGGTTGAACCATTTCTTCTGATTTACTACCTGTTCCACCCTCTTTTAATATATTCAAATTTAGGCCTTCTCTTACATATAAGATACCTGTTCCTTGAGGTCCAAATAAGCATTTATGACCTGGCATAGCCAACATATCTATATTACATTTCTTCACATCTATATCATAAACACCTGCTGTTTGTGATGCATCTACCAAGAATATTATATTATGTTTCTTAGCTATTTCTCCAACTTTTTTTATATCTATTAATGTTCCACATACATTAGATGCATGTGTAGTTACAATCAGCTTAGTGTTATCCTTTATTGATTTTTCTAACTCTTCATAATCTAAAAAACCTTCATCATCACATTTTACTACAGTATTTTCAACCCCTTTTTTCTCAAGAGCTTTTATAGGTCTTATTACTGAATTATGTTCCATAGATGTTGTTATTACATGATCTCCTTTTTGTAATACACCTTTTATTGCTAAATTCAAAGAGTCTGTTGCATTAGACGTAAATACTATATTCATAGGATTACTTACATTAAATAACTTAGCTATATTTTCTCTTGTATCATAAATTTCTCTAGCAGCTCGCATAGCAAGCTTATGCCCTGCTCTTCCTGGATTTGCACAATAGTTTTTCATACAATCTAAAACAGCATCATAAACTCTTTCTGGTTTTGGATATGTAGTTGCAGCATTGTCTAGATAAATCATATTCATCGTCCTCTCTATTTTATATTTGTGTGTTATTCAAGAAGCATTGATACAATACTGTTTAAATCATCATCATTATAGTATTCTATCTCTATTTTACCTTTTTTCTTACCTTTGGAAATATTTACTTTAGTTCCAAAAATATTTCTAAGTTTATCTTCTACATCTAAAATAAATACATCTTTAGGCTTAGACTTCTTTGGCATATCTTCTTCTTTATTTTCAGATATTTTTTTTGCAATGTTTTCAACTTCTCTTACAGAAAGTTCTTCCTCTTCTATCTTTTTTGCAATTTGTAGTTGTAATTTTTTATCTACAATTCTTAATAGAGCCTTTCCATGACCTGCTGTGATTTTACCACTATCTATCATGTCTATAACATCTTGTCCTAGATTTAAAAGTCTCAAAGTGTTAGTTATATGAGGTCTACTTTTACCGACAGCTTCTGATATTTCTTCTTGAGTTACATTATAATGCTCAATTAAACTTTTATATGCTAGTGCTTCTTCTATTGAATTTAAATCTTCTCTCTGTAAGTTTTCAATTAAAGCTATCTCCATTATGTCTTTCATCTCTATATCTTTAATTATAGCAGGTATTTGACTTTTATTTGCAAGTTTTGATGCTCTAAATCTTCTTTCACCAGCTATTATCATGTACTTATTGTTTTCATCTCTTTTAACTACTATTGGTTGTAGTACACCATAATTTTTTATAGACTCAGATAATACTTTTATTTTTTCTTCATCAAATTGCTTTCTTGGCTGAACTTCGTTTGGATATATTTTGTCTATATCTATATTAACTATTTCTTTATCTGAAGTTTCTCCTTTAATTTCTGGTATCAATGCACTAAGACCTCGACCCAATCTATTACTTCTTTTAGACTTATTCTCCATACTACCACTCCTCCTCTTCTAAATCTATAAATTCTTCTGCTAGTTCCAAATAAGCTACAGACCCCCTACATCTTTTATCATAATAAATTGCTGGTTTACCATGACTAGGAGCTTCTGCAAGTCTTACATTTCTTGGAATTAGAGTAGTGTATACACTACCTTTAAAGTACTTTTTAACTTCTTCAACAACTTGTATTGATAGATTGGCTCTTCCATCAAACATACTCAAAACAACACCTTGAATTTCTATATCTGTATTTAATCTTGATTTTACTAATTTTATAGTCTCCATTAATTGACTTACACCTTCTAAGGCATAATATTCACATTGTATAGGAATTAAAACACTATCTACAGCCGTTAGACAATTTATTGTAAGCATTCCAAGTGAAGGTGGGCAATCCAAAAATATATAGTCGTATTCATCCTTTACTACTTTTATGGAATTTTTTAAAATATACTCTCTATTATTTATAGATGCAAGCTCTATCTCTGCACCTGCTAGTTCCGTAGCTGATGGAACTACATCTACATTTTCAAACTCTGTTTTTATTATTGCTTCTTTAATATGCAAACCATCTAACATAATCTCATAGATTGTATTTTCTACTTCATTTTTATCAATACCATATCCACTAGTTGTATTTCCTTGAGGGTCCAAATCTAATACTAATATCTTTTTTCCTAAGGTTCCTAAACTGGCACTTAAATTTACATTTGTTGTAGTTTTTCCGACTCCGCCCTTTTGATTAAATATAGCTATAACTTTGCCCATGATGTTCCCCCCTTTAAGAATCAAATTAATTTTAAATATTGACTAGTTGCTTTTATAATTATAAATAATGTCTATAAATCAATTTATATTACAAGGCTTGTTTTAAAAAAAAAGATTACTGGTAAGCAGTAATCTCTATTTTTTAGGGATTTTTACAACAACTTCCATATAATCTCCCTTATCTATTTCATTATACTTAGCATCAATTCCTGTATTTGATATAGCATCAAAGGCTTGCTTTATAGTATTTATGTAAATTCTTATACTCATAGCACCCTTTATATTCTGTTTTTTATCAGGCTCTTCTTGAATTTCAATTTCTTCTAGTATATCTTGTATCAGTTTTTCTGTTTTTTTAACAGTCAATTCATTCTTTATGACCTTTTCTAGTACACTTTTCATTAAATCTTCACTTGGTAATTTAAGGAATGCCCTAGCATGTCTTTCTGTTAAATTATTCTCTATTAGCTTCATTTTTATATCGTTTGGAAGCTTTAATATTCTAAGCTTGTTTGCTACAGTAGATTGATTTTTACCTAATTTTTCTGCTAATTGCTGTTGAGTAAAAGCATGCTCTTTTATTAAGTTTTCATAGCCAATTGCTTCTTCAATAAAATTTAAGTCTTCTCGTTGCAAATTTTCTAATAACGCTAGAACAGCAGAAGATTCATCGTTCATATTATTTATAATTGCTGGTACAGTTTTAAGCTCTGCTAACTTAGCTGCTCTTAATCTTCTTTCTCCAGCAATTAGTTCATATTTACCATCTTTTGCTCTAACTGTTATAGGTTGAATTATACCATATACCTTTATAGAATTGCTCAATTCCTCCAATGAAACTTGTGAAAATATTTTTCTTGGTTGGTATGGATTTGGAACTATATCTTCTATAGGTATCTCCATAACTCTTTTATCTTCCATAACATACCTCTCTTATTTTAGATATAAATATTTTTGTTCTCTATATGTACATACAATTTTATTTCTGCATCTACTTTAATAATTCCTTTATTTTTGTTTGTTTTGAGGCAACCTTAATTATTTCCTGAGAAATGATTAAGGTTGCCTACTAATTAATATCTTGATTATTTAATAGGATTTTTAGCTGGCTTACCAGCTTTTCTAGGGTATTTAACTGGTGTTTCATGTATCTTTTTAAAAACTAATATATTATGATTTAAATCTATTTCTGGTAATTCTACATCTATTTTTTCAACAAACTCTAATCCTAAAATATCTATAGCCTTTTTTGATTCCTCTAATTCTAGATTAGCATTTGGACCTTTTAAACAAATAAAATATCCTCCTACTTTTACAAATGGTACACAAAATTCCATAAGAATTGGTAATCCAGCTACAGCTCTTGCTGTAGCAATATCATACTTTTCCCTGTACTTTTCATCTTTTCCAAAATCTTCAGCTCTTCCATGTATAAATTTAATACCCTCTAGTTCTAATGCTCTAGCAACTTCTTCTAGAAAGCTTATTCTTTTATTTAAAGAGTCCAATAAGGTTAACTCTAACTCCTCTAAACATATTTTTAGTGGTATACCTGGAAAACCAGCACCTGTACCAACATCTATTATGGACATACCATTTTTTATATATCCATTTTTTACAGCTGAAATAGAGTCTAAAAAGTGTTTTATATATACTTCTTTTTCATCCTCTATTCCTGTAAGGTTCATTTTTTGATTCCAATCAACTAGTATATCTCTATAAGTTTTAAATTTTTGTAACATATCATCATTTGTATCTATATTAAAATTTTTAATTCCATTTTCTAGAAGTTCTATATTATTCACTTTTTCCACCTCTAGTTCTTCTAACTTGTTCTAGGTGTATAAGTAACACTGATATATCAGCTGGAGAAACACCTGATATACGAGATGCTTGACCTATTGAAATAGGTTTTATGTCATCTAGTTTTTGTCTTGCTTCTAATCTAAGTCCTTCTATTGATGAATAATTTATTTTTTCATCTAATTTTTTATTCTCAAGCTTTTTAAATTGGTCTATCTGTTTTAATTGCTTGTCTATATAACCTTCATACTTAGTCATTATTACGCATTGTTCTTTAACTTCTCTTGAAACATCTTCACCAGCATCTTTTCCTATTTCTTCAAGCAATTCATAGGATACTTCTGGTCTTTTTAAAAACTCATACAGTGATATTCCAACTTTTATTGGCGTTGCACCTTTTTCTTCTAGTAAATTATTTACTTCCTTTGGTGTAACTCTTTCGCTCTTTAATCTTTCAAATTCTTTTTCAACAGCATCCTTTTTATTTATGAATCTTTCATATCTATCTTTTTTAACTAAGCCTAATTCATAACCCTTTTGAGTCAATCTCATATCCGCATTATCTTGTCTTAAATACAATCTATATTCTGCTCTTGATGTCATCATTCTATAAGGTTCATTAGTTCCTTTAGTAACAAGGTCATCTAATAATACACCTATATATGCTTCTGAACGATCTAATACAAAAGGTTCTTTTCCTTCTATCTTTCTAACAGCATTTATACCCGCCATAAGCCCTTGAGCTGCTGCTTCTTCATATCCAGAAGTTCCATTAAATTGCCCTGCACTAAATAAGTTTTCAACACCTTTTATTTCTAAACTTATTTTTAATTGTGTTGGGTCAACACAATCATATTCTATAGCATATGCAGGTCTCATTATCTTACAGTTTTCAAGCCCCTTTATAGTTTTATACATATCTAGTTGAACTTCAAAAGGTAAACTAGTTGATATCCCTTGAATATACATTTCTTTAGTATTCAAACCCTCTGGCTCTATAAACAATTGATGTGAAGTTTTATCACTAAATCTTACTACTTTATCTTCTATAGAAGGACAATATCTTGGCCCAGTACTTTCTATAACTCCACTATACATGGCAGACCTTTTTAAATTATCTAGTATAACTCTTTGAGTATCTTCAGTGGTTCTTGTTAAATAACAAGGTTCTTGCTCTTTCTCTATGTTTTCATTCATAAATGAGAAAGGAGTTACTTTTTCGTCACCTTCTTGTAGAGACATTACAGAGAAATCTATACTATCTCTATGGACTCTTGCTGGTGTTCCTGTTTTAAATCTTCTCATTCTAAGACCTAATTCAACTAAACTATCTGTAAGGTATTTTGCATATCCTAGTGCATTAGGACCTTCGTAAAATGCCACCTCACCCATATATATTTTTGAATTTAAATAAACTCCAGTAGCTAATATTACAGCTTTAGATTTAAATGAACATCCTAGCTTAGTTCCAACACCTATTACAACATTTCCTTCATGTAATATTTCTACAACTTCATCCATAGCTATATCGAGGTTTGGCTCATTTTCTAATGTTTTTTTCATTTCTTCATGGTATTTAAATTTATCTGCTTGGGCTCTCAAAGAATGAACTGCTGGTCCTTTAGCAGTATTTAACATTCTACTTTGTATATATGTCTTGTCTATATTTAGTCCCATTTGACCACCTAAAGCATCTATCTCTTTTACTAATTGACCTTTACCCGTTCCACCAATTGATGGATTGCAAGGCATTAATGCAATAGAATCTAAAGACATTGTTATTATCAAAGTTTTATATCCCATTCTTGCCGTAGCTAAAGCAGCTTCACATCCCGCGTGACCTGCCCCAACTACTATAACATCATATTTTCCTGCTTCAAACTTTATCATTTATAATTCCTTTCTTTTTAATATTAATGTTTCATGAGAAACACTATAAAATATCTATAATTTCTACAATAAAAAATGAAATTTATTACTTCTATATTTTCTTTCCTTTTGTATTTTACATCCTATTTTCCTATACAGAAGTTATGGAATATATTATCTAGTAAATCTTCTGTTACTGTATCTCCATTAATATATCCAAGGTAGTCCCATATATTTTTTAAATCTACTTCTACAAAGTCAAATGGCATACTTTGTTCTAGAGCAATTAAAGCATCTGTTGCAGACTTATATGCCTTACCAAGTGCATCCTTATGTCTAGAATTAGTTACTATTAAACTAGAATTGTTTTTGATACTTCCTTTATATACCATAGACTCTATCTTATCTTGTAATGCTTCTATGCCTTCTTGCTGTAAAGCTGATATTCTTATTATACTATTATTTTCTACATATTTAAGTATTTTTTCTTCTTCAATCTCTTGTTTTAAGTCATTTTTATTTAATAGTACTATTGTTTGTTTATCTTTAAGCTTCTTTAATATTTCTATATCTTCTTCTGACAACTTTCTTGATGCA
The DNA here is from genome assembly GCF_020658175.1 of Clostridioides sp. ES-W-0018-02. Taxonomy (NCBI): domain Bacteria; kingdom Bacillati; phylum Bacillota; class Clostridia; order Peptostreptococcales; family Peptostreptococcaceae; genus Clostridioides; species Clostridioides sp. ES-W-0018-02. The sequence continues at coordinate 133,017 of NZ_JACVVY010000007.1, forward strand.
TCTAAAACCATTATAATTAAATCAGCACTTGTAAATGATTCTTTAGATTTCTCAACTCCTATTTTTTCAACTATATCATCAGTATCTCTTATACCTGCTGTATCAACTATCTTAAGAGGTATACCTTTTATATTAACAAATTCCTCTATAACATCTCTAGTAGTTCCTGGTATGTCTGTAACTATAGCTCTATTTTCTCCCAAAATAGAGTTAAGCAGTGAAGATTTTCCTACATTTGGTTTCCCAACAATTACTGTTTTCAAGCCTTCTCTAAGTATTTTCCCACTTTCAGCTGTATCATATAATTTTTTAATTTCTTTTTTAAGTTCACCAGTTTTATCCTTAAGCGTTTGATATGTTATATGTTCAATATCTTCTTCAGGATAATCTATAGCAACTTCTACATGTGCCAGTATCTCAGTAACTTTATCTCTTAAGTCTCTTATCTTCTTTGATAGAGAACCCTCTAACTGGTTTTGAGCAACTTCATGAGCTATATCAGTTTTTGCCTTTATAACATCTATTACTGCTTCTGCTTGAGATAAATCTATTCTTCCGTTTAAAAATGCTCTTTTAGTAAACTCCCCAGCTTCTGCCAATCTAACATCTTTAGATAATATTAGTTCTAAAATTTTCTTTACTGAAATAAATCCACCATGGCAATTTATTTCTATAACATCTTCTCCTGTGTATGAATTGGGCCCCTTCATATATGCCAATAATACTTCATCTATTGCATTTTCATTATCTACAATATTTCCATATATTAATGTTCTTTTATTATAATCTTTTATACTCTTTCCTGACATGGATTTAAAGATTTCTTCTGCAACTTTTAAAGCTTTTTCTCCACTTATTCTCAGTATACCTATACCACCTTCTCCAGGTGCTGTAGCTATAGCCGCTATTGTATCATCTATAAACAAATTTATCACCTCTTAATTTATAATTTTTACATATAGATTTATTTTTGACCAATTACAATGATTTAATAAGATTAAAAAATAAAACCCCCTAATGTTTAGGAGGTTGATTTTATCTTTTACACTCAATTACTAATCTTCTATATGGATCGGTTCCTTCACTATATGTAATTACATATTTGTCATTTTGAAGGGCTGAATGTATTATTCTTCTCTCATATGGATTCATATAATCTAATTTTTTAGTTTTTCTTGTTTTCGCTACTTCTCTAGCAACCTTATTAGCATATCTTATTAAAGATTCTTCTCTTTTTGACCTATAGTTTTCTATATCTACAAGTACTCTTGTATGAGAGTCTTTATTTATTTTATTAAGAGCTAATCCAGTTAAAAATTGAATAGAATCTAAAGTTTCCCCTCTTCTACCAATTAAACTTGCAGCTTCTTTGCCTTCAATATCAACCATGATTAAATTATCTTTTTGAGATACATTGACTTTGGCATCAACATTTGCATTTTTCAACATTACCTCTATAAAATTTTTAGCTACATCTAGTTCCCTTTCAATAACAAAAATTTCATAGGTACCATCTTTAGCACCTATAAAACCTAAAAACCCCTTGCTTGGATTTTCTAGTATTTCTACCTCTATATCCTCTACTTTTAAATTTAAATCTGCTATCGCCTTATTTATAGCTTCTTCTTTACTTTTACTTTTTATTAATTTTAGGCTTTTTCTCATTAACTTTTTCCTCCTTAGAGTTAGCAGCCAGCTTAGCTTTTAAAGGATTCATTATTAAGTAATACTGAGCTATTGAGAATAAGTTACTTACTGTCCAGTACAATGTAAGTCCTGCTGGGAATATAAATCCCCAATAGAAAGACATCCCTGCCATTACATATGTCATTACTTTCATAGAGCCTTGTAGTTGGTCCTTTGGAGTCATTACCTTTTGCATTACATATGCACTTGCTCCTGAAAATACTGCTAATACATAATCTGGTGCTGTTAAACTTTTTATCCATAAAAACCCATTGTCAGCTGCCATAAATGCAGCTTGATTTGCAAAAACGCCATGAGCAACTGGCTCTCTTAAAACGCTAAATAATCCTATTAATATAGGAAACTGTATTAATAAAGGTAAACAACCAGATAGTGGATTAATTTTAGCTTCTCCATATAACTTAACAATTTCTTCATTTTGTTTTTCTGGCTTATTTTTATATTTTTCTTGTATCTCTTTTATACGAGGTTGTATATCTTGCATTGCCTTTGTTGACTTAGTCTGTTTAACTGTTAATGGTAGTAAAATAATCTTTACAAGTATAGTAAAAATTATTATAGAAATACCATAGTGGTTAACAAATTCAAATATTACCTTAAGAATTAATCCTAAGAAATTTCCTATTATATTCAATTTTTTTATACCTCCTAATAGTTACTCTCTTTTATTTTAGAGGGTCGTAACCTCCTGGATGAAAAGGATGACATTTTAGAAGTCTTCTTATTGTTAAGTACATACCTTTTACAAATCCATATTTTTTAAATGCCTCTATTGAATATTGTGAGCAAGTTGGATAGAATCTACAAGTAGGTCCCTTTAAGGGAGATATATACTTTTGATAAAATTTTACTAAATAAATACATAAATTCGATAAATACCTACTTATTTCCTTTAATATATAAATTATTTTATTCAAAATTATTAACCTCCATATTTATAGCATACAATTTAAAGAGAAATATCCGTTCTTTTAACTAAATTTTTTATAGACTTGTCTATCTCTTTAAAACTAGCATCTTTACTAGATACTCTTGCTATAAATACTATATCATATCCAGGCTTAATTTTTTCATCAATATTTAATCTGTAGACTTCTTTTATTAATCTTCTTACTCTATTTCTAGTGATAGCTTTTCCTACTTTCTTTGAAACAGAAATACCTATTCTACTATAATCTGATTTATTTTTAAGTATATATATTACTAAATATCTGTTTGCAAAAGATTTGCCGTGTTTATATACTTTTCTAAAATCAGAGTCTTTTTTTAACCCCTTTGTCCTATTAAAGTCCATAGTTAACCTCCATAAACACAGCTATGCATTGTAATTATTTACACAAAAAGGCCACCTTTGCAGCGGCCCTTTTGTAATTAATGAGTTAATCTATTTCTTCCTTTAGCTCTTCTTCTTTTTAACACGTTTCTTCCGTTAGACGTCTTCATTCTTTTTCTGAAACCATGTTCTTTACTTCTTTGTCTCTTTTTTGGTTGATAAGTTCTTTTACTCATTATTTTGCACCGCCTTTCAGATTTCATTTTCCGTTTATAAAAATAATAACTTTACCCTCAAAGTAAACATAACACATATAATTATAAATACTTTTACTATCGTTGTCAACGAGTTTTTGGTATGCTTGCATCACAAAATCTACCATATATATATTATGTATTTTTTTTATTGAAAATACTAGTAAAAATCTATTTAATTTTATTCTAAATTATTTTTTTCAATTATATACACAAATAAAGCAAATTTAACATGTTTATATTTTTATCAACAATTAGTTAATATTGTGGATAAATTAGTTACAAATCATTGAAGTTTGACATATATTTTGATATTATAAATATACTTGTTGATAATGTGTATAAATGTTATCAACTTATTAAAAATTATTCACAGCTTGTGGATACTTTTGTGTATAACTTTTAAGATTACTGACAATACTCTAGTTATAATCACCATTTATTGTATGTTTATGTTATTTATAACTTTATCTACATATTGTTTATATCTTTTCATATTTTTTTAATAATTTATACTATTATTAATTTATCAACACCATTATCCATAAATTTAGTTATTCTGTAAAATTTATATATATTTTTGCTTTTCTGTTAATAACTTTGTGGAAAATATTAATTATTCTGTTCGGAGGTTTATATTATGGATATAGTTTCTTTATGGGACAAAACCCTGCAATTAATAAAAGGTGACTTAACTTCAGTAAGTTTTAATACCTTTTTTAAAAACATCGTACCATTAAAAATACATCTTAATGACTTGATACTACTAGCTCCTAGTGATTTTAATAAAGATATTCTAGAAAATAGATATTTGCATTTAATTGAAGATGCTATAAATCAACTGTCATTAAAAAAGTATAATATTAAATTTGTATTGAGCGAAAAAGAAGTTGCTGACCTAAATTCTGATAGTGCAGATTTAAATTATAGAGTACTTTACCCTAACCTGAATCCAAAATACACATTTGATACGTTCGTTATTGGTAATAGCAATAGATTTGCTCATGCTGCATGTGTTGCAGTTGCTGAATCTCCTGCTAAAGCTTACAATCCACTTTTTTTGTATGGAGGGGTTGGCTTAGGTAAAACTCATTTAATGCACGCTATTGGACATCATATTGTCAGCCAAAAAAAAGATTCAAAAGTTGTTTATGTTTCTTCAGAAAAATTTACTAATGAACTTATAAACTCTATAAAAGATGATAAAAATGAAGAATTTAGAAATAAATATAGAAATGTAGATGTCTTATTAATTGATGATATTCAATTTATAGCTGGGAAGGAAAGAACTCAAGAAGAGTTTTTCCATACATTTAATACTCTTCATGAGGCAAATAAACAAATAATTATCTCTAGTGATAGACCACCAAAAGATATACCTACACTAGAAGATAGATTAAGATCGAGATTTGAAATGGGACTTATAACTGATATTCAGGCACCAGACTTTGAAACAAGGATTGCTATCCTTAGAAAAAAGGCTCAACTAGAACGTATAGAAGTGCCAAACGAAGTTATGTCATATATAGCAAAAAATATTAAGTCAAATATAAGAGAACTAGAAGGTGCCTTAACTAGAGTAGTTGCTTACTCTTCTCTTAGTAATAGAGTGATATCTTTTGATCTTGCTACAGAAGCTTTAAAAGATATTATAACAACTTCTAAAAATGAAGAAATCAATGTGCTTAGAATAAAAGAAAAAGTTTCTTCTGTATTCAATTTAAAAATGGAAGATTTTAATTCTAAAAAAAGAACTCGTTCAATAGCTTTTCCAAGACAAATAGCTATGTATTTAACGCGCGAACTTACTGATTTGTCTCTCCCTAAAATAGGTGAAGAATTTGGAGGAAGAGATCATACAACAGTAATTCATGCTCATGATAAAGTATCTAGAGACATAGAAGAAAGCGAAGAAATTAAGACTAAAATAGACAAAATTATATCAGATTTAAAGGGATAATTTATACACAATTGTCTGTTTATATCTATTGAATAACTTTTTTATATTAAAATTTATTAACAAATAATTAAGTATAAAATAACAAAGATATCAACATCTTATACACATGTTGATATCTTTGCATTTATAATGTTACATGTACTTATTAACATTATCAACAACACCTACTACTATTACTACTATGATTTTAACTTATTTTTTTATATAAAAAGCCAGAGGAGGTTATCCACATTGAAAATAATTTGTAATCAAAAAATCCTAGCAAATAGAATCGGGATTGCTCAAAAAGCTATTAATGGAAAAACAACTATAGAACTATTAAAGGGTATACTTATATCTACAGAAGAAGGCCAGTTAAAACTTACTGGATATGATGCGGAGATAGGAATAGAAACTTATGTACAAGCAGAGATTATAGAAAAAGGTGATGTTGTTGTAGATGCAAGATTATTTGGAGATATAATTAGAAAATTACCAGATTCTTTTGTTGAGATAGAAACAGATTCAGAAAATAATATTTACATAAATTGTGTAAATTCAAGATTTAAAATTAAAGGATATGCAGCTAAAGAATTTCCTAAACTACCAGAATTAAATGAAGAAGATTTATACAGCATACCTCAAGAACTCCTAAAAAATATGATTAAACAAACTGTATTTGCTATTTCACAAGACCAAACAAAACCTGTTTTAATGGGAGAACTTCTAGAAATTGTAGATAAAAATTTAAATCTAGTAGCAATTGATGGCTATAGATTAGCTGTAAAAAGCTGTTCAGTTGATAGTTTAACTGAAAATATAAAAGTAATAATTCCAGGAAAGACACTTATAGATGTAAATAGCTTGCTTTCTGGAGAAGATAATGTTAAAGTTGGATTTAACGAAAAAAATGCTATTTTTATAATTAATGATACAAAAATTATTACAAGATTACTTGAAGGAGATTTTATTGATTATAAAAAATTATTGCCAAGAGAGCATAATAGTAGAGTAAAGTTAAATACTAAAGAACTTTTAAATAGTATAGAAAGAGCATCTTTATTGTCTCAATCAGAAAAAAATAACCTTATAAAATTATCTATAAGGGATAAAGTAATGGCAATTACTTCTAATACAGAAAAAGGAAATGTCTATGAAGAAGTTGAAATAGATTTAGATGGAGATTATTTAGATATAGCTTTTAACTCTCGATACTTTATTGAAGGATTGAAAAATATAGATAATGAGGAAATATTTATAGAATTTACTACAAATGTAAATCCTTGTATAATTAAACCAACAGATGATATTAATTATATTTACTTATTACTTCCAGTAAGAATATCATCTAATATATAGTAGATATTAAGGAGTTGTCTTTTGTAGAAAAATTTTTCTAATCTTAGGCAACTCCTTTTGCAAGTATTTTTATGGTATAATATACTTTTAGTATATTAATACCTATTTACCTAAAATAATGGCAAGGAGGAACTCTTATGACTGAAATAACTATAGAATCAGACTATATAAAGTTAGATCAATTCCTAAAACTAGCAGAGATTGCATCAACTGGAGGTCATGCAAAATTTTTAATTCAAGAAGGTTTAGTGACTGTAAATGATGAAATAGAATTAAGAAGAGGGAAAAAGATAAAATCAGGAGATATAGTTGAGATAGAAGGAACTAAAATAAAAGTATTGTAAAAAAGGAGAACTTTTTGTGAAACTTAAAAGTTTGCAGCTTGTTAATTTTAGAAATTATGAAAAGTTGCATCTGGAATTTAATGGTAAAGTGAATCTTCTTGTTGGAAAAAATGGTCAAGGAAAGACAAATATAGTAGAATCTATTTATATGCTTTCTTTTGGCAAGTCATTTAGAACCAACAAAGATAGAGAAATGGTTAGATTTAATAGTGAAAATTTATATGTTGGAGGAAGTTTTTCAAAATATAATAAATATAGTCTAATAGAGCTAATTATTGGAAAAGATAAAAAGGGGATACGAATAAATAAAGTTCCTTTGCAAAAAATGCAGGAATTACTTGGCAACTTAAATGTTGTCATATTTTCACCTGAAGATTTAAGACTGGTTAAAGAAGGTCCTAAAGAGAGAAGGACTTTCATAGATAAAGAGATTAGCCAAATTATTCCTAAATATTATAATTATCTTACTAATTACAATAAAATACTTTCTCAAAGAAGTAGAGTTCTAAAAAGCATGCATGTTGATGAAGCTTTATTAGATGTATATGATGATACACTAGCAAAATACGGAAGTTATATTTATATTTTACGCAGAGACTTTATAAAAAAGATAGCTAATATATCTGAACATATGCATATGAATTTGACTAATGGAGTTGAAAAATTATCAATCAAATATAAAACTCAAATAAATATAACTGACGAAGATACTATAGAAACAGTATATAATAAATTTTTAGCCAAGTTGTCATCAAATAGACCTAATGATATAGAATCTAGAACTACTAGATATGGTATACACAAAGATGACTTAAATATATTCATAAATGATTTAGATGCAAGACTTTTTGGTTCACAAGGTCAACAAAGAACTGCTTCAATATCATTAAAGCTATCAGAGATAGAATTAATAAAAAATGAGGTTGAAGAATATCCAGTATTAATTTTAGATGATGTTTTTAGTGAGTTAGATGAAGCAAGACAAAAACTTTTAGTAAATAATTTAAGCAATGTTCAAATGTTTATAACAAGTGCTGAAATTTCACATAAAAAAATATTTGATGAAAAGGATGTTACAATATTTAATATTGAAAACGGCAATGTTATTAGCATAGAGAATGGAGGAAATTAAATGAAACAAGAATACGGTGCAAGTCAGATACAGGTATTAGAGGGATTAGAGGCCGTTAGAAAAAGACCAGGTATGTATATTGGTAGTACAAGCCCAAGAGGTTTACACCACTTAGTTTATGAAGTTGTAGATAATAGTATCGATGAGGCTTTACAAGGCTATTGTTCAAATATATATGTATCTATTAATGAAGATGGCAGTATTTTAGTAAAAGATGACGGAAGAGGTATCCCAGTCGAAACACATCCTAAGACTGGAAAATCGACTTTAGAAACAGTATTAACTAATCTTCATGCAGGAGGAAAATTTGGAGGCGGAGGATATAAAGTATCTGGAGGTCTTCATGGAGTTGGTGTTTCTGTAGTTAATGCATTATCAAAATGGATGATAGCAGAAGTTTATTTAAATGGAAAAATATATAAGCAGACATATGAAAAAGGTCTACCAACATCTAAGATTGAGATAGTTGGAGAATCTCAAAGTACAGGAACAATAATTCAATTTATGCCTGACGCTACTATATTTGATGAAATAGAGTTTAAATATGAAACATTAGAATATAGACTTAGAGAACTTTCTTTTTTAAATAAAGGAATAAAAATAGTATTTGAAGATAAAAGAGAAAATCAAGAAAAAAGAAAAGAATTTCACTATACAGGTGGTCTAGTAGAATATATTAAGTATTTAAATAAATCTAGAACTGGAATACATGATGACATAGTTTATATAGATAAAAAAGTTGATGATTGTATTGTCGAATTAGCTATGCAATATACGGATGGTTATACAGAGAACATATATTCTTTTGCAAATAATATAAATACGCATGAAGGAGGAGCTCATTTAAGTGGATTCAAAGCAGCTCTTACTAAAACTGTAAATGATTATGCTAAAAGAAATAAATTCTTAAAAGAAAATGATGTTAACTTATTAGGTGAAGATATAAGAGAAGGACTTACAGCTGTAGTATCAGTTAAATTACCAGAACCTCAATTTGAAGGACAAACTAAAACAAAACTAGGTAATAGTTTTATGAGAGGTGTAGTTGATAGTGTAACAGTTGATGAACTTGGCTCTTTCTTAGAGGAAAATCCAGCAACAGCTAGAATAATAGTTGATAAAGCTTTGAGAGCACAAAGAGCTAGAGAAGCTGCAAAGAAAGCAAGAGAATTAACAAGAAGAAAGAGTGTTTTAGAAAGCACATCTTTACCTGGAAAATTAGCAGATTGTGCAGAAAAAGATCCTGCTAAAAGTGAAATATTCTTAGTCGAAGGAGATTCAGCGGGAGGTTCCGCAAAACAAGGTAGAGATAGAAATAGCCAAGCGATACTTCCATTAAGAGGTAAGATACTTAATGTCGAAAAATCAAGACTAGATAGAATATTATCTTCAGACGAAATAAAAAATATGATAACAGCTTATGGTTGTGGTATAGGAGAAGATTTTGATATAGATAAGGCTAGATATCATAAAATTATAATTATGACCGATGCCGATGTAGATGGAGCTCATATAAGAACTTTGCTATTAACATTCTTCTTTAGATACATGAGACCTCTTATAGATGAGGGGTATGTTTATGCAGCACAACCTCCTTTATATAAAGTAACAAAGCAAAAAAAGGAACATTATGTTTATTCAGATAAAGAATTAAATGTTTTATTAGATGAAATTGGAAGAAATGGTGCAGAACTTCAAAGATATAAAGGTCTTGGAGAGATGAATGCAGAACAATTATGGGATACCACTATGAATCCTGATACAAGAACTTTATTGCAAGTAACTGTAGAAGATGCTGCAATTGCAGATGAAGTATTTTCAATGCTTATGGGTGATAAGGTTGCTCCAAGAAAAGAATTTATAGAAGAAAATGCAAGATTCGTTAGAAACTTAGATATATAGAGAGAGGGGATTAGTATACATGGAAGAAAATAACAAAATACTCCCTATTGAAATAGCGGAAGAAATGAAAAAATCTTATATCGATTATTCGATGAGTGTTATAGCTGGACGTGCTCTTCCTGATGTTAGAGATGGTCTAAAGCCAGTTCACAGAAGAATACTATACTCAATGAGTGAATTAAACTTAACACCAGATAAACCATATAGAAAGTCAGCCCGTATTGTTGGGGACGTTTTAGGTAAGTACCATCCACATGGAGATACTGCTGTTTATTTTGCAATGGTTAGAATGGCTCAAGACTTTTCAACTAGAGCACTTTTAGTAGATGGTCATGGTAACTTTGGTTCTGTTGATGGAGACTCACCAGCGGCAATGCGTTATACAGAAGCTAAGATGAGTAAATTATCATTAGAATTATTAAGAGATATAGAAAAAGAAACTGTAGATTTTAAACCAAACTTTGATGAATCATTAAAAGAACCTTCAGTACTACCAGCAAGGTATCCCAATCTATTAGTGAATGGGTCTAATGGTATAGCTGTTGGGATGGCAACTTCAATACCTCCACATAACTTAGCTGAAGTAATTGATGCAACTGTACATTTGATTGACAATCCAGATTGTAGTGTTGAGGACTTAATAAAATTTATACAAGGTCCAGATTTTCCTACAGCTGCAATTATAATGGGAAAAGAGAATATAGCAGAGGCATATAGAACTGGAAGAGGTAAAGTTAAGGTTAGATCTAGAGCTTTTATAGAAGAACTTCCAAAAGGAAAACAACAGATAATAGTTACAGAAATACCTTATCAAGTAAATAAAGCTAAATTAGTTGAGAGAATAGCTGAGTTAGTTAAAGAAAAAAGAATAGAAGGTATATCAGATTTAAGAGACGAAAGTAATAGAAATGGTATGAGAATTGTTATAGAATTAAAGAGAGATGCTAATGCTAATATAGTATTAAATAATCTGTATAAACATTCTCAAATGGAAGATACATTTAGTATAATAATGCTTGCTCTTGTAGATGGTCAACCAAGAGTTTTAAATCTTAAGCAAATACTATATCATTATATTAAACATCAAGAAGATGTTGTTACAAGAAGAACTAAATTTGAATTAAACAAAGCTGAAGCAAGAGCACATATTTTAGAAGGATTAAAAATTGCTTTAGATAATATAGATGCTGTTATAAGCTTGATAAGAGCTTCAAAAACAGGCCAAGAAGCTAAGATAGGTTTAGTAGAAAAATTCAATCTAACTGAGATTCAAGCTCAAGCTATACTAGATATGAGACTTCAAAGACTTACAGGTCTAGAAAGAGATAAGATAGAAGCTGAGTATGAAGACTTAATAAAGAAAATAAATAGATTAAAAGAAATTTTGGCTGATGAAAGATTACTTTTAAATGTAATAAAAGATGAAATGACAATAATAAAAGAAAATTATTCTGATGAAAGAAGAACAGAAATAAGACATGCTGAAGGCGAGATAGATATGAGAGATCTTATAAGTGATGAGGAAATAGCCATAACTCTTACTCACTTTGGATATATAAAAAGACTTCCATCTGATACTTATAAGAGCCAAAAAAGAGGTGGAAGAGGTATCTCAGCACTTACAACTAGAGAAGAGGACTTTGTAAGACATTTGATAACTACAACTACTCATAGTAGATTACTGTTCTTTACAAATAAGGGTAGAGTATTTAAATTAAATGCATATGAAATACCTGAAGGTAAGAGACAAGCAAAAGGTACTGCTATAGTAAACTTACTTCAATTGTCAGCAGACGAAAAGATTGCAACTTTAATACCTATAGATGGTAATGATGAAAATGAATATTTATTACTTACAACTAAAAAAGGTATCGTTAAAAAGACTAAACGAGAAGAGTTTAAAAATATAAACAAATCTGGTCTTATTGCTATAGGTTTAAGAGATGATGATGAACTTATTGGAGTAGAGCTAACAGATGGAAAACAGGAAGTACTTTTAGTAACTAATGAAGGTATGTCTATAAGGTTTGATGAAAATGATATAAGATATATGGGTAGAACAGCAATGGGTGTAAAAGGTATAACTTTAAGTAAAAAAGACTTTGTTGTATCTATGAATCTTTGTAGTAAAGGTACAGATGTATTAGTTGTCAGTAGAAATGGTTTTGGTAAAAGAACAAATATAGAAGAATATAGAAGCCAAATAAGAGCTGGAAAAGGAATTAAAACTTATAACATATCTGAAAAAACTGGTACAATTGTTGGTGCAGAGATGGTCAATGAAGATGATGAGATAATGATTATAAATTCTGATGGAGTTCTTATTAGAATAAGAGTTAATGAAATTTCACTATTTGGAAGGGTTACAAGTGGTGTTAAATTAATGAAGACTAATGAAGAAGTGAATGTAGTTTCGATTGCTAAAATAAATATTGAAGAAGAATAGGATAAATATCCTATTCTTTTTGTATAATGTACTTAGATAAAAATTTAAAATTGAAAGGAGTAGTTGTTATGTGTAATAAAAGAGGTTGTAAAAAAGGTGGATTTTTATTAATAGGAGCCATTTTAGGTTTTATATTTGGTATGTTTCTTGCACCAAAAAAAGGTTCTGAGTTAAGAAAAGAGACAAAAGATAAGTTTGATAAAGTGAAAGAAAACCCAAAAGAAGTTCTACATGAAACATTTAATGATGTTAAAGAGAGAATAATAACTTTAGTAGATGATGATAATAATGAAGAAGATATAAAAATTTCAGAAGAAGATATAGTAATAAGTAAAAGTTTTGACGACGAGGGAGATGTTAACTAATGAATGCATGGGGGTGGCAAATAGGAGCAGTGTTAGTAGGTAGTTCGGCTCTTATAGTAGCAATTTATTTAGCTAAAACTCTAAATAGTTTAAATAAAGTTGTTGAAAAAGCTTATAAGATTGTAGATTACAATGAAAGACATATACAAGATATTGTTGAAAATGCATCATCAATATCAAAGGGAATAGATGATATAGTTTATGTAATTAATAAGATATTGAGTATAGGTAATATATTTAAAATTATTAAGAGAAAATAGGAGGTTTTTACATGTCTATGAATATAGATTCAAATTTAGATTCTCAAAATAAGTTTTGGAATGTTTGTATTGATGGAGAACTTGATGTCTCTACAGCAGATAAATTAAAAGAACATTTACATGGTTTAATAGAAAGAAACATGTTGGATGTAAAGATTAATCTTAAAGATTTAGATTATATAGATTCTACAGGTTTAGGAGCTATGATAGGTGTTTTAAAAAAACTAAAAATAAATGAAAAAGAGATATACATAGTAAATCCTAAGAGTAATGTTAGGAAAATTTTTACTATAACAGGTCTAGATAAAATATTTAAAGTGGAGGGATAAATTTTGGCTTGTGAAACTATAAAGATGGAAATTACTACAAATCCAGATTATGTAGGCATAATAAGATTAACAGCGTCTGGGATTGCAAATAAAATGGGGTTTCCAATAGATGAGATAGAAGATATAAAGGTAGCAGTATCAGAGGCATGTACCAATGCAATAAAACACAGTAATGATGATGTATTCAATATAGTATTTAATATTTTAGACGATGCAATTAATATAGAGATTCAAGATAATGGAAAAGGATATGATGTTAGCTCAATAAGTACACCAGATTTAGAGAATCCAAAAGAAAGTGGTCTTGGATTATTTATAATTAAAACTTTAATGGATGATGTAGATATTGAATCAGAATGTAATCAAGGAACAAAAATAAAAATGACTAAGTATTTAGGAGTTGATATTTAATGAAAAATGTAGCTAATGCTACACATTACCTAAATATGGATACAAAAGAGCTATTTAATTTATATAATACAAATAAAAACGTAGATATCAGGAATATTCTTATTGAAAGACATCTATATTTAGCAAGGTTGTTAGCTAAAAAGTATATAAACAAGGGTGTTGATTTTGAAGACATATATCAAGTTGCTTCATTAGCATTAATTTATGCTATTGATAGATATGATGTTGAAAAGGGATTTGAATTCTCCAGTTTTGCAACACCAACTATAGTAGGAGAAATTAAAAAATATTTTAGAGATAAAGTATGGACACTTAGAGTACCAAGAAGAATACAAGAATTAAGCAAAAAGATAAGTGATGCGAAAATTAAACTAGAGCAAGAAAATAAAAAACATCCAAAGGTAAAAGATATCGCTGACTATATAGGAGTTAGTGAAGAAGATGTACTAGAGGCTATGGAAGCATCTTATGGTTATCAACCTATGTCTTTAGATTCATCAAGTAATGATGATTCAGAAGACAAAGACATAACTCTTATTGATAAAATAGGAAAAGAAGAAGGTAATTTCGGAAGTATAGAATACGAAGATTTTATTAATAAGTTTATTGAAACTTTAAATGAGTTAGAAGTAAAAATATTTAAAGATAGATTTTTCTTCGATAAAACCCAGTCTAGTATAGCTAAAGAATTAGATATATCTCAAATGACTGTTTCTCGCTTAGAAAAAAAGGTCGTAGAAAAGCTAAAAAAAGAATATGAAAAAAATTTCTAAAAAATAATAAAAAAAGTATTGACCTACTGTTTGAATGATGGTATAGTATTACTTGTCCTTGAAAAAAAGGAACAAGAAAAAATACGAACATTGAAAATTAAACAGTAGGTTAATTTATATTAAGAAACAAACCATAAAGCCAGATATTTAGATAACAATAGTATCTGAGCCTGATAAACTTTTATTTGAGAGTTTGATCCTGGCTCAGGATGAACGCTGGCGGCGTGCCTAACACATGCAAGTTGAGC
>NZ_JACVVY010000008.1:0-133222 GCF_020658175.1 Clostridioides sp. ES-W-0018-02
AGCCAGGATCAAACTCTCAAATAAAAGTTTATCAGGCTCAGATACTATTGTTATCTAAATATCTGGCTTTATGGTTTGTTTCTTGTTTTATAAATTAACCTACTGTTTAATTTTCAAAGTTCATTTTTCATGTTTGCCCTTTTCTTAAGGACAAGTAATACTATATCACCTTAAAAATAATTCGTCAACAGCTTTTTTATATTTTTTTTAAAAAACTTTATACATTAAACTTTTTTAATTCATCTAAATCAAGTACTATCAAGATATTAAGTATACTTTTTCTTTTATTTTTATCTTGATATTTTTTTATAACTTCTTTTCTAATCTCGCCTAACACGTTCAAATATTCCTCATAATCCTCAGTATATTTTTCTTCTAGCTCCTTTTTTATTTTTGAAGACAAAGATGGACTTTTACCCCCTGTGGATACACTTATAAGCAAATCACCTCTTTTTACATATGATGGAACAGTAAAATTTGATATTTCTACATTATCAACAACATTTACTAGTTTTTTATTTTTTCTACAATATAATCCTATTTCTAAATTCAGCTCCCTATTATCTGTAGCAGCAATTATCACAGAGCTACTTTCTATATATTCTTCTTTATAATCGTCTTTTATTATATTTATGTTACCTTCTAAATCATGAAACTTATTTAAAATATGTTTAGAAACTACAGTAACACTCTTATTAAAATCTAAAAAGTTTTTACATTTCCTATATGCAACCTCTCCTCCTCCTATTATGACTACATCTAAGTCATCTAATTTTAAGTTAATAGGATATAGCATTTTTTACCCTCCAAAATTTTTATTAAATACATAAACAAATATAGAAATTGTAAAGTCACTTATATTTTCATTTACTAAGATTATAGATTACTAAACTTGTAGATGAAAATATTTTAAAATAACAAATTACAATTTCTATACTTTTCATAATACTTTATATTTTAATAGCTTATTTTCTTAATAATTTAGCAATATCTTTAGCAAAGTAAGTTATTATTATATCTGCTCCTGCTCTCTTTATAGATGTGATTGCTTCAAGAATTACATCTTCATTTAATAATCCTTCTTTAACAGCTAACTTAAGCATAGAGTATTCTCCACTTACATTATAAGCAGCTAAAGGCAAATCAAAATTATCTTTAACTCTTCTTATAACATCTAAATATGATAATGCAGGTTTAACCATAAGTATATCTGCACCTTCTAATACATCAAGTTCTGTTTCTATCATAGCTTCATTGCTATTTGCAGGGTCCATCTGGTATGTCTTTCTATCTCCAAATGATGGTGCTGAATGAGCTGCTTCTCTAAAAGGTCCATAAAAATTTGAAGCGTATTTGACACTGTAAGCCATTATACCGATATTTTCCAAACCATTTTCATCTAAAGCTTCTCTTATTGCTTGTATTCTTCCATCCATCATGTCAGATGGAGCAACCATATCTGCTCCTGCTTTAGCATGACTTACAGATATCTTAGCTAAATATTCTAATGATTTATCATTATCAACATAACCAGTATCTGTTAAAATTCCACAATGTCCATGACTTGTGTACTGACACATACAGACATCTGTTATTACATTTATATTTGAATCTATTTCCTTTATCTTTCTAATCGCTTTTTGTACTATTCCATTCTCATTAAATGCTTGTGATGCACATTCGTCTTTTTCATCTGGTACACCAAATAACATTATATGTTCAATTCCTAAATCTCTTATTTCTTTTATTTCTTCTTCTAACATGTCTATTGATAAGTGATAAACATCTGGTAAAGATTTAATTTCTTCTTTTACATTCTCCCCTTCTACTACAAATAAAGGATATATTAAATCTTCTACATTTACTTTAGTTTCTCTTACCAAATTTCTTATTGCTTTACTTGCTCTTAGTCTTCTTGGTCTTCTTAACATCTCAATCCTCCAAAATTAATTTTCTATAATTAAATCTACTAATCCATTTATTGTAGATGTTGTAGCCTCTTTATATAAATTTATTCCTAAATTATTTATTGCCTCTGTAGTTATAGGCCCTATAGACAATACTTTTATTTTATCTAAAATTTTAATATTTTCTTTTCCTATAATCTCAATAAGATTATTTACTGTTGATGAACTTGTGAATGTTATATAATCTATCTCATTCGAATTTAAAATATCTAATATTTCATTTCTTTTATCTTCATCTATCACGGTTCTATATGTATGTATTTCTGTTACTTCACAAATTTCCTTAAGCTTATCAACTAAATAGTCTCTAGCATTTTCTGCTCTAGGTATAAGTATCTTATCATTTTCAGTTAAAATTGGTGATAGCTCTTCATATAATGATTCTGCTACAAATTTTTTTGGTACTATATCTGCTGTAATTCCTCTTTTCTTCAATTCACTTGACGTTGCTGAGCCTATTGCACATATCTTTAGGTTAGATAATATTCTTGAATCAAAATTCACTTCATAAATCTTCTCAAAAAATATTTCTACTGCATTTTTACTGGTTAGTATTAGATAGTTATATTCATTTATATTTTTTATTTCATTTTCCAATTTAGTATTATTCTGTATTTTTTCTATCTTAATAGTAGGTATCTCTATTGGATTCCCACCTAAATCCATTATCTTTTCTACTAATACACTATTTTGATTTCTAGACCTAGTCACAGCTATACTTTTTCCAAACAAAGGTTTCCCCTCAAAGAAATTCAGTTTTTCTCTAAGTCCTACAACACTTCCAACTACTATAAGAGTTGGTGGTTTTACTTCTTCTTTGATAGCAACTTCATAGACATTTTCAAGTGTAGATGTAACAACCCTTTGATTATATCTAGTTGCCCAACTTATAAGAGCAACTGGTGTATCTTTGCTCTTTCCCTCTTTCATCAAGTTTTCACTTATTTTCTTCAAGTTAGAAATCCCCATCAAAAACACAAGAGTGCCTTTATTGTTTGCAAGAGCATTCCAATTTAATTCCCCACTATCATCACCTTTCAGATGACCTGTTATTACATGAAATGATGAAGCGTGGTCTCTGTGTGTTATAGGAATACCCGCATAGCATAAACCTCCTATTGCAGAAGTTATCCCTGGAACTACTTCAAACTCTATACCTTCATCCACTAGAGTCTCTGCTTCCTCTCCACCTCTACCAAATACATAAGGGTCTCCACCTTTTAAACGAGTCACAAGTTTTCCTTCTTTAGCTTTTTCTGCTATAACTCTATTTATATCTTCTTGTGGCAAAATATGATTGCTTGATGCCTTTCCTACATATATAAATTCACAATCTGTTTTAGCTTCTCTTAAGTAACTACTATTTGCTAATCTATCATATACTATTACATCCGATTTTCTTATACACTCTAAGCCTTTCAGAGTCATGAGTTTATAATCTCCTGGTCCTGCACCTACTAAGTAAACCTTACCCTTCATAACTTTCATACTCCTTCAATACAAGTTTAGCTAACTTTAAACCTAACTCTCTAGGAGAAGAGATATCTCCTTCTATGGACTTAATTACTATTTTATTTCCTTCTGAATCTCCATATAAACCAGTAAGATGTATTTTATCTTGATTTATTTCACAATAAGCTGCCATTGGAATATGACAACTTCCATTCACACCATCTAAAAATCCTCTTTCAGCTAATATTTGGATTTCTGTATCATTATCTTTTAGTGAGTTCACTATCTCCTCAACATCACTATCATTACTTCTTATCTCTATAGCTAAAGCCCCTTGAGCAGGTGCTGGAATGACAACATCAACAGGTAAATAAGAACTTATTTTATCTTGTAAATTAGCCCTTATTATTCCTGATGCAGCTAATACAATTCCATGTAGATTTTCATCTTTGATTTTTCGTATTCTAGTCTCTACATTTCCCCTAACTTGAACTATGTTTAAATCAGGTCTTTGCTTTAATAATTGAAATTTTCTCCTTTTACTCCCTGTTCCTATTACTGCTCCATGAGGTAAATCATCTAGGCTTTTATATTCATCTCTAAGTATTAACACATCTCTTGGGTCTTCTCTTTTAGGTGTATGAGCAAATTTTAGTCCATCTGCCAAATAAGAAGGCATATCTTTCATACTATGTACTGCTATATCTATCTGTCCATCCAATAATTGTTGCTCTATTTCTTTTACAAATAATCCTTTATCACCTATTTTATCTAATGAAACATTTTGAATTATATCTCCTTTTGTTTTTATAATTTTGATTTCAAAATTAATATAAGGATATTTCTTTTTTAGCTCATTTATTACCCATTCAGTTTGTATAAGTGCTAGATTACTACCCCTAGTTCCAACCACGATATTCATATTAAATCTCCTTTAAATATTACATTCGTCTATTTTATTTTGTTCTCTTTATTTACTAGTATCGTAGAAAAATAAGATATCTTATCTTCAAGATGTGCTTCTCTTAAATCCTTAAATACAGTTTCACTATCTTGAGACGAATTACTAACTAAAATAGCATGTTCTATCAGATTATATTTTTCTAATTTTTTTATTATTTCTTTAAAATTCTTATACACTTTCATTAACACTATAGAATTATAATTTTGTAGAGCATTCTCTATCTTATCATCTTCCATAGTACAAGGAACTACTACTAATGCTTCTCTATCCATAACTAATGGAAAATTTTGATTAGATGCTATATTAGAAAACGAAGAAATTCCTGGTATAGTTTCTACTTCTATCTCATCTACTATTCTGTTCATTATATACACATATGTACTATAAAGCATAGGGTCACCCAATGTTACAAATCCTACATTTTTACCATTATTAACATCTGATATAATTTCCTCTGCTACATTGTCCCAAGCTAGTTCTTTTTCGTTTCCATCAAAACTCATTGGGAAATGTCTAGATTTTATCTCTAGTGATTCTGGTAAATATTCATTAACTATTGATAATGCCAAGCTTTCTCCACCCCTTTTTGACTCTGGAGTGTATAAAACATCTAGTTTTTTTAGAGTATTAACTGCTTTTATTGTAAGTAAAGAACTATCTCCTGGTCCTGTTCCTATACCATAAAACTTAGCAGTTTCTGCACATTTAAGAGTATGACGAACAAATTTATCTTGTATATAAGGATTTTCTCCTAGCCCTTTTAAATGAATTTTCACATTAAATCCATTATCTTCAAGTATTGTCTTCCAAGAATCCTCTTCATCTCCTGCCATATCATTTATGGCATGGTCACCTGCAACTAACATAAATGGCATTAAATTTATAGTTTTTATATTTCCTTCTTTTAATCTTCTCATTACATGTTCTATTTCTGGATAACCTTCAACCGTACCAACATAAGCATTTACTCCATTATCTCTAAGCATATATTCTAAGGCTGGATATGCTGAATGAGACTCATGAACTGTTCCATGACCCATAAATACTACTGCTTCATCACTTTCCATATGAGGAATTTGATGTTTAATTGCCTCTACTGATTCTTGATAATCCTCTATGTGAGTAAGTAAAGGTCTACCTAATATAAGTTTTTTAAATTTAGAAGAATAGCTTTCTACTTGTTCTTTTAGCTTATTAAATTCTTCTCCACATATAATATGAAGCGTTTGAATTATTACTTCGTCATACCCTTGCTCATATATTTTATCTAAAGCTTGTGTAGGGTTGTCTATTTCTATGCCATCTCTTTTTTTTATTTTATTTATTATCATATTTGATGTATACGCTCTAAAAAAATTATAGTTTTTTAACGAATTCTTTATTTTATTTTCACACACATCTATTGTCTTTTCTCTTGTTTCATGGTAGCTTGTCCCAAAACTTACTACTAATAAGGCTTTCTTCATATCTTCTCCTCCTAAAAATCACACAATTATGTCTTTAATTTTATTTATGTCATTAATTACATTTTCGTAGTTAATCGATTCTCGTTTAATAATTACTACTGGTATATTGAGATTTTTACATGCATTTACTTTTTCTAAAAAACCTCCTGCTACCCCACTTTCTTTTGTTATAACTAAATCTACATCATAATGTTTATATGTTTCCTCGTTTATACACTGGCTAAACGGACCTTTCATTGCTACTATATTGTCTGCATTTAAACCTAATTTTTCACAACTTAAGATAACTTCACTTGTCGGAAGAACTCTAACCACTAAATTTTTATTACTTATTCCTTCTACAAATCTGTTTAAGTTTTTACTTCCTGTTCCTATAAATATATTTTTTCCTATTTTATTTGCAATTTTACAGGCTTCTTCAATTGTATCTACTATAAACTTATTGTCATAATTTATTTCTTCTATTAACGATTTTCTTTCAAATCTTATATACTCTATGTTTGATAACTTTGCACAAGTAATAGCATTTTTAGATACTTCAACTGCATAAGGATGAGTAGCATCTATTATTCTAGCTATATGATTATCCTTTATAAACCTTAGCATTTCTTCTTTTCCAAGCTTACCTAAAACTATATTATTTGTATGTTTTTGTGCAAGTTCTTTTCCATATACTGTAGTTACTGAAAGTACATAGGACTGATTTTCCAATTCATTTATCATATCACATATAGCTAAACTATCTGAAGTTCCTCCTAGAATCAAAATCATACTGTATAACCTCTTGGAGTTATCATCAGTTCACCATCAATATAAGTAGATTTATTTCCGATTATAACCATAGTAGTCATATCAACTTTTTCAAAATCCATATTCTCAAAAGTACATATAAACTTAGTTTCTTTTTCTCTACCTACATCTTTGACCACTCCAACAGGTGTATTTCCATCTTTAAACTCTCCCATTATTTTAAATGCTTTACTTAGATGTTCACTTCTTCCCTTACTTCTTGGATTATACAGGCATATTACAAAATCAGCTTCTGCAGCTAACTTTAATCTTTTTTCAATTACTTCCCATGGAGTCATTAAATCACTTAAACTTATATGACAGAAATCATGCATAATAGGTGCTCCAAGTATAGCTGCTGCACCAATACTAGCAGTAACACCTGGAATTACTTTAACTCTTATGTCTTCACTTTCCTTAGATATTAATTCTAAAATAAGTCCTGCCATTCCGTATATACCGGCATCTCCACTACTTATAACTGCTACTTTTTTCCCTTTTTTCGCTTCTTCTACTGCTTGTTTACATCTGTCAACTTCTTGTCTCATACCATTTTGAATTATTTCTTTATCACTTATAAATTCTTCTATTAAATTTATATAAGTCTTATACCCAACAATAGCCTCAGAGTCCTCTATAGCTTTTATTGCCTCTAAAGTCATAGTATCTTTATTTCCTGGTCCAATTCCTACAACATATATCATATTTTTATTCTCCCTACCGAAAAAGTTATTCCTTTATATTTGTGTTTTTCAACCATTAAGTTTCCTTTACTTAAAAGATATGCTACAGGTTCTGCTACTGAATATACACCTACATTTTTTTTCACAAAATCGGATTTATCAAACATATCATCAACTTTGGATATTTCATCTATTGAAAATGTCTTAAATGGTGCTTTTAGCTTTTTTGCTAAATCAATGATTGCCTTTTCATCTTTTTTTAGGTCTATACTTCCAATGATTTTTACAGCTTTAATATCTATATTTTTTACCTCAAAAAATTCTAGTAAAGAATTAAACATCAACTTACTATCTGTGTATCTTCTACACCCAATCCCTATAACTATATCTTTTGGAATCACTTTTATTATTTTTTCTCTGTAATAATTATGTGTAAAGTTATTATCCACATCTAAACTTTCTATATCTTTAGTAAAATTTATCTTGTTGCTTACTATAACTATCTTTTCTATATCTTTATTTAAAAAACTATCTTTTAATCCTTTACTACTTTTTATAAGCTTAAATCCTCTAGTGTCAACTTGATAGCCTTCCTCAACATACAAACCAACACATTTACCATTTACTAACATAGAATTTACTTCTTTTACATTTTCTCTAAAGTTATCAATATAAGCATTTAATTTTTTTGCTATCATATCTAAAGAAGCTTTTTGGTTTACATCAGTAGCTGTTGTTATTACTGGATTCGCATTGATAAGACTACTTATATAATGCGTTAAACTATTTGCTCCTCCAATATGTCCACTCAATAAACTTATTACATTTTGTCCTTTCTCATCTATCACTAGAATTGCAGGGTCACTAAACTTGCTTGTTATATATGGTGCTATACTTCGTACAACTATCCCTGTCGCCATTATAAATATTATGTACTCAAATTTATTAAATACCTCTCCTACAAAATCACTTAGTTTTTTTTGTATTATTTGTACAGAATCTTCCTGACTAATATCTAAAGTACCTTTTTTATTTTTTATTTGATATACAACACAATTGTCCACTAAAGATTCTATCTTTCTAGCTAAGTTTTTTCCGTTTTCAGTAATACAAATTATAGCGATATTACCCTCTATACTCATGTTTAAAATCCTTATCATATAACTTTGAGTTATTATATTCTTCTCCTAAAAATCTACCTACCATTATTAAAGCAGTTTTATTTATGTTATTTTCTTTAACTTTTACAGCTATATCATTTAAAGTTCCTTTAACTATTTTTTCATCTGCCCATGTAGCTTTATATATAACCGCTATAGGAGTGTCCTTTGGATAACCGCCTTCTAATAATTTAGATACAACCTTCTCAATCTCTTGAACTGATAAAAATATTACCATAGATGTCTGATGCTTAGCATAAGATTGTATTGATTCCTTTTCAGGAACTGGAGTCCTTCCTTCCATTCTCGTTATAATAACACTTTGAGAAATTTCAGGAACTGTATATTCCACTCCTAGAGATGAAGCTGCCCCTAAAAAAGAACTCACTCCTGGTGTACAATCATAGTCTATATTCAATTTATTTAAATCTTCCACTTGTTCTCTAATTGAACCATATATAGAAAAATCTCCTGTTTGTAATCTCACAACAGACTTGTTATTTTCTATACCGTCTCTCATAACATCTATTATTTCTTGTAAATCCATATGTGCACTATTATGTATTTGACAATCTTCTTTACAATATTCTAAAAGTTCAGGATTGACAAGTGACCCAGCATATATTACTACGTCTGCATTACTTAATAGTTTATACCCTTTCAAAGTTATTAGCTCTTTGTCTCCAGGTCCTGCTCCTACAAAATGTACTTTATTCATCATCATCTTCCCCTTTTTCACAAGATATTATATATATAGGATTTAGTGGTTTAAAATATTCACCTTTTCCCAGTTTCTCTAGTTTAGAAACATTTAAAACACATACATCTATTTCTTTAAACCCATATTTTCTAAGTAACTTTAGAGTTTGGTTAAATGTTTCTATGATTATAAAATTAGCTACAAGTCTTCCTCCTGTAATTAAAGTTTTTTTAGACCATGCTATTATTTCTTCTAAGTTATTTCCAGTACCCCCAAGAAAAATAGAATCAACTTTAGTATTTAAGCTTATCTTTATCGGTGCATAGCCTTTTATTACTTCTACATTTTTCAAATTAAACTTTTTAATATTTTTTTCTATAAGTTCTACAGCAGCATCATTTTTCTCTATAGATATAACCTCTAGGTTGGGATAGCTATATGCAGCTTCAATGCTTACACTTCCTGTACCAGCACCTATATCTATAAAACTCTCAGCATTTACTAAATCTAGTTTGCTTATTGATATTGCTCTAACTTCTTCTTTAGTAATTGGAACCTTACCTGTTATAAATTCACTATTCCTCATCTAAAATCACCACAACATTCATTCCGAAATTGTCCATTCTTATTATTTCATCTGGCTTTGCTATTGTTATTTTTTCATTGTCATATGATAAATTCTCACCTACAACAATAATTTTATTTAAATTCCTATCTATTATTTCTTTACTTATTTGCTTTGGTCCTATCTTAGAATCTGTAACCATACATACTTTTTTATGTGATAGTATATAATCGAAATCTGGTATTTTACCATGGCTACTGGTAATATATAAATCATTCATATCAACATATATCCTTGAAAATATATATTGTAAAGAACTAATTCCAGAAACCATATTTAACATCTTATTATCAATATTTTTAGATAAATACTTACCTATACCATATATCAGTGGGTCACCTGAAGCTATTATTGATATTTGCTTTTCACTATTGTTATTTATATACTCTACAATTTCTCTTAAATTAGAATCTAATATTATTTTTTCTCCTTCAAAGTTTTTTACAGATTCTAAATTCCTTCTGCCACCAATTAATACATCTGAAGTAGAAATTAAATTTTCACCTTTTTTTGTTATATAGTCTAAGTTACCAGGCCCTAAACCTATTATATTTATCATATAAAAACCTCCAATAAATCATCTGTATTATCTGATTTTCCTAGCAAAGACTTATCCATTGAAAAAATTACTACTTCTACATCAATATCATCTACATCTTCATTTAAATATTGCTTTACTCTATCTCTACATTTATTACTCAATATATTATAAACCTGTTTATATTCGCTATTATTTATTAACTCTACAGCTTCTTCAGCAGTTAAACACTGATTTATTTTATGTAAAAATTCATGTGTAGCTCCCATTAAAGCTAGATTTGCCACTAATATCTCACTTCTAGCATCTGCTACTTTACTATGAGTATTAAAAATCCCAGCTGATACTTTTATAAATTTACCTATATGCCCAGCCATCAATATTTTTTTATATCCTATTCTTTGAGCTTCTTTAATCATATATCCTACAAAGTTACTCGTTCTAACTACATACTTAATATCCAAGTTTAGTTTCTCTCTTATAAATTGTTCTCCATGATTTCCTGGAACTAATATTATCTTGTCTAAACCTTGTTCTTTTTTCATTTGGAGTTCTATAGATAAAGATTTTTTCCAGCCCTCATCGCTCATCGGCTCAACTATCCCAGTTGTACCTATTATAGATATTCCTCCAACTATTCCTAACCTTGGATTAAATGTTTTTTTTGCGATTTTTTCTCCTTGTGGAGCAAAGATTGTTATTTTTAAAACTTTATCATGCCCAAGCATAGATTCAAAATCACTTTCTATAAGCTTTATTATTTCTTGATTTATCATTCTTAATGGAGTTGGATTTATGGCAGGTTTACCAACACCTACACTTAATCCTTTTTTAGTTACTACTCCAATACCAGTTCCACCATAGACCCTAATAAATTTATAGAGTTCACTTTGACATTCTTCACTAATATTTATGTTATCAATATTTTCTAAGGTAAGATAACTATTGCTATCATCAGTTTTAGATATAATTTCAGCTCTTGCATAGATATCCATAGTATGTGTTGCATCTATATCATCTCCACCATCTTTTTTTACAGAACATTCCACAAAATCATCAGAAATGTTTACATTATCAATATTTAATGATAGTGGTATTCCCTTAGGAGTATCTATGTTTATTGTATCAATTTTATTTTTTGTAATCATCATATACACAGCAGCCTTAGATGCACCTGTAGCACAAGAACCTGTAGTATATCCTCTTCGATACTTTTTCCCATCTATATATACATATTCTTCCATATAGATACCTACATGGCATATAAGATAGCATTCACTATTGCTGCTGCTAAATTACTACCACCTTTTCTACCCTTAGAAATTATATATGGTATATCTGTCTTTTCAACTTCATCTTTTGACTCCTGTGCTCCTACAAAACCTACAGGAACTCCTATAACTGCATCTACATCCAATTTCCCTTCTGATTTCATTTCCATAACTTTATATAAAGCTGTTGGTGCATTCCCAAGTACAAATATCTTTCTTCCTTCTTCTTTTGATGCAATTTCTACAGCTGCCATAGAGCGGGTAATACCTTTTTCTTTAGCTACTTTTGCAGTTTCATCATCTGCTACTAAACATTTATATTTGCATCCCAATGCTTCCAACTTCTTCTTATTTATTCCACTAAGAGCCATATTTGTATCTGTATAAATACTTGCATTATTTTTTAGGGCATCTATTATACTATCAACTGCCTTTTCTGATATTTTTAATATATCCAAGTAATCAAAATCAGCAGTAGTATGTATAGCTCTTTTTATTATTTTTTCTTCAATCTCATTTTTAAATTTATAATCTGGTCTGATTTCATCTATTATTCCTTGTATTAATTCAAAACTTCTTTCTTCTATTTTCATAGGATTCTTTATGTATTCCATTCTACTTCCCCCTTAATTCCACCATCTATTATATCCAAGGTATAGATTTTATTATAAACAGAATTTATATTAGACTCACATAATACATCTATTAATTTCTTATCATTCATAAGCTTATCAATTAAAATCCCTATTACTGTACCACTATGGGCAATATTTACTCCATAGGCTCCATATAGCTTAGATATTTTTATTATTTCATTTAAGTATTCTTTTTTTTCTATATTTTCGTTTGCTAAACTACTTAATGTACAAGCCTCTCCAACTAAGGATAAATCATCTTTCTTCAGACCTTCTTCTAAAAGAGTAAATGACTTTTTTATAATTTCCTTATTTTCGATTTTTAGCTTACTATAATCTTTCCTCATTCTAATTTTCATCGTATCTAATACTTTATTAGGTTCAAGAATTATAACTTTTGCATTAGTTATATTTCCCAAGTATTTTATAACAGTACCATTTAAGGGATTAAATATACTATTTTTATTTATAAATATAGAGTCTGTTGGTTCTATTTCTGCTGCCAATTTCGATATTTCTTCACTATTTAAATCTTTATCTATTAACGATAATGTTGCTTTTATAGTAGCCCCTATATCAGCTGTCGAACTTGCCATTCCTTTTCCAACAGGTATTTTGCTGTTTATATTTAAAGAAATGTTTTTTGTATCTTTTTTAGGCAAATTAAATTTTTCAAATACCTTTTCTATAGCTATTCTTGATTTATGTCTACCTAAATTTATATCTTTTAATTTCTCTTCAATACATACCTTAGAGTACATATTTATAGCATATGAACATAGATATTCTTCATCATCTATTATCCCTTGAACAAACTCTCCACATGATGCTGGGCATATTCCATAAGATTTCATTTTAATCACCTAATAAATTTTTTATATTTTCTATAAGAATTTTATTATCTTCATGAGATTTTATAGCTATCCTTATAAAACTGTCGTCCAATCCTATAAAGTTAGACGCATCTCTAACCAATATATTTCCGTGCTTAAACAAATCTTTTTTTAACTCATCAGCTGTCTTTTTATAAACTTTTATTAGGATAAAATTAGCATCTGTATCATAAGCTTTTATATTTCTTATGTTTTTTAACTCTTGTAACATGTATTTTCTTTCTTTTATGTAGTACTCTTTACTATTTCTAATATAATCTTTATCTTCAAAAACAAAATTGGATAGCATATCAGCAAAAGAATTTATAGTCCATGGTTCTTTATGCTCATAAATTTTATCCATAATGTTGTTATTACTTGTAAGGCCATACCCTAATCTTAAACCAGGCATTCCAAAAAATTTAGTCACAGCTTTAATTATAAATATATTTTTATTTGACTCTATATATTTAACTAAACTATATTCATTTTCATTTTCAACAAATTCCATAAAAGTTTCATCGATTATTAGCATCTTATTGTTTTCATTTAATAAACAAACAAGTTCCTTTAAATCTTGAACATTCCCACTAGGATTATTTGGATTACATATAAATAAACAATCAAATTTTTCAATGTTATTTTTTACTGTATCTATATCAAGTTTAAAATTATTATTTGAATCTAATTCTAAATCTATAATATCTATATTATTTAGTTTGGCACTTCTTCTATACTCTGAAAAAGTGGGGTTTATTATAGCCAATCTTTTTTTAATACTCTTCATAAGCAAATAAATTATCTCTGTTGCTCCATTTCCAGGTATTATAAAGTTTGAATTTATATTTATATATTTTGATATATTTTTTCTCAAGTTTGTATAATTTATATCTGGATAATTCCTACATTCATCTAACCCTCTTAAAATATATTTTTCTAAATTTGGTAAAACTTTTGGATTTATATTTGAACTAAAGTCTATTATTTCTTTTGGGTCTTTCCCATACAATTTTGCCATTTCGTCTACATTAGCACCATGCCCCAAATCCTTCATCTACATCCCCCTTAAATCAATACACAATTAATTTATATAATTAAAATCATCCTACATACCACAGATACCAGCGTAAATACTAATATAGAGGTCAATGAAGAAGCATACATAATTTTATTTGTTTTAATTATATCTTCTATATCTATCTCTCTAATTTTATCTCCTATCGTTGGCTTATCTACTTTTTTCCCAAAATAAACATTGGTTCCTCCTAGTTGAATTCCTAAGGCTCCTGATACTGCACCTTCTGAAAAAGCACAATTTGGACTTTTATGATTTTTTCTATCTCTAATAGAAATTTTAAAACAATTCTTATAGTTATAACCAAGAAAAAAGCTCCCTACTGTCATAAGAATAACAGATATTCTTGCTGGTATATAATTAGCTATATCATCAATTTTAGCAGAAGCAAAACCAATATCTTTGTATTTTTCATTCTTATATCCGACAGTTGAATCAAGAGTGTTTATGGCTTTATATGCCATAGCAAGTGGTGCTCCCCCAATAAATGCATAAAGCATAGGTGAAATTATACCATCTACAGTATTTTCTGCCACAGTTTCCACAGTTGCTCTTATTATTTCAGGTTCACTTAAATTAGTTGTATCTCTACCCACTATATAAGATAATTGAATTCTAGATTTCTCTATGTCTCCAGTCTTTAATACATCATAAATTTTTACAGCTTCATCTTTTAAACACTTTGTTGCTAATGTCGTATAAATTATAAACCCATTTACTACAGTGCTTAATAATACATTAAAACTACATAGCTTCACTATAACATAAGTTGCTAAGTAAGTTATTCCAACAGTTACAAACCATAATATAAAGCCACCAATTTTTAACTGTTTTTCATTTTTAGAGGCCTTCCTTATTATCCCTTGGATAAGATTTATAAGTTTTCCAATAGACCTTACTGGATGAGGGAAAGAATATGGGTCTCCTACAATTAAATCTGTTATATACCCTATATAAATAGATAAAATATTCATTTACTCATTTCCCTTTTCCAAAAAATTTTCTATGCAATTTAAGTTATTATAAAAATGTGTATGAAGGTATGTTGCCAGTGTATTTCCTTTGCTATAACCTCCATCCCATTCTTCTATTAAATTTCCTTCTCTTTCTTTTTTCATTGAATATGCACATTTCTCATCACTTTCAAATATTGAATGATGAAACTCATGCCCTTTAATAATTTCACCTGTTTTAGATAAAATTGTATTTTCTTTAGCTATACCAAGGCAATATCCAAACCTCTTTAGAGAAGGTGTCATCTTACTAGTTCCATTAAATATGCCAACCATATTAAATTCTTGTTCCTCTTGATTAAGTAACTTCTCACCTAAGTACATTAATCCACCACATTCTGCATAAATAGGGATATTATTATTATGTGCTTCTAGTATAGAGGCTCTCATTGATTCATTTGCTTCTAGTTCTTTCCCAAATATCTCTGGAAAACCGCCTCCAATATAAATATAGTCTGAATTTGGTACTGATGTATCTTCAAGAGGACTAAAATAGTTTACTTCTAATCCAAGCTCTTCTAAAAGTTCTATGTTTTCCCTATAATAAAAATTGAAGGCTTTATCATATGCTATGGCTATTGATTTATCCTTAACATGCTCTTTTATCTTATTATTTTCTATTAGATTTTGAAAATCAAAACTACTCTCAAATTCATCACTTTCTGAGATTTCGATTATTCTATCAATATTTATGTAGTTTTCAATCTCATCAGCTAAAGTATAAAACTTTTCTCTTAAAGATTTCATCTCAACACTAGGAACTAGACCTAGATGTCTGGATTCTAATGAAAATTTATTATTTGG
Source organism: Clostridioides sp. ES-W-0018-02 (assembly GCF_020658175.1). Lineage (NCBI taxonomy): Bacteria > Bacillati > Bacillota > Clostridia > Peptostreptococcales > Peptostreptococcaceae > Clostridioides > Clostridioides sp. ES-W-0018-02. The sequence goes on from NZ_JACVVY010000008.1 coordinate 16,015, forward strand.
AGGAAAGTATCCCAACACTTCGATATTACAATATTTCTCTATAGAACTCTTAATTATTTGATAATGGCTCTTAGTTTTTACATTATTTACTATAACACCTTTTATATCCACAACTTTATCTAGTTCCTTATATCCTAGTACCATAGCAGCACTAGATGCAGCCATAGATTTTCCATTTATAACTAGTATAACTGGGGCTTTTAATACCTTAGAAGTATGTGAACTTGTGCAATTATCTAAATCTATCCCAAAACCATCATATAATCCCATAACTCCTTCTACTACTGAAATATCTGCATCCTTTGAAGATTTATTTACTATATGCTTTATCTTTTCATCATCTAACATATAAGAATCCAAATTCCTAGAATGTCTTCCAGTTATAAATGTGTGATATGAAGGGTCTATATAGTCTGGCCCTACTTTATACGGCTGTACTTTCATATTTCTCTTAACTAAAGCCTGCATTATGCCTAATGATATTGTAGTCTTCCCAACTCCACTGCTAGTACCTGCAATCAGAATCTTTTTCATAATACACCTCCTACCTAAAGTATAAATATAAAGTCATTCTTATTTCATAATTTCATATATCTGCTCTATATCTAAATGTTCTCTCAAGAAATCTGCCAATTTATCATACTCTTTATCTTTAAACTCATCAAAAGAACTTACAGTACTTTCTAATTCTTTTAATCCCTTTTTCTTTCTTATATTATTTAAAATTGCTCTTGTAAAATCTATTTCATCAAATATTCCATGAAGATAAGTACCAATTACATTACCTTCTTTATTTACACTTCCTTCAGTATAGTTGACTTCTTTATCTAGTTTTTTTGTTATTAAGTCTAAGCTACTTACTTTATTACTGCGATTTGTAATTCCCATATGTATTTCATAGCCTTTTACTTTCTTACCTTTAAGGTTGTTCATATATTCGCCAGTACATTCAATAATAGTGGCTTCTACTTGAGTTGTAGTCTTTTCCTCTTCAAATATTGTTTCTGTATCTAAAAGACCAATGCCATCTACTTCTTCAATTTCACTTTCAACATGATAAGGGTCTTTTAATTTTTTACCTAGCATTTGATACCCACCACATATTCCAAATATCAATTTACCCTGACTATGTAAATTTTTAATTTGTGACTCAAGACCACTTTCTCTTATGTACTTTAAATCATCTATAGTACTTTTAGTTCCAGGTATTATCAATATATCTGGATTTCCTATAGCTTCTCCATAGTCTACATATCTAAGGCTTACATCTTCTTGTGTTTCAAATATATTAAAATCTGTAAAATTTGACATATGTGGAGTTCTAATTATTTCTATATGTATATCATTTTTATCCATTTTTTTCTTAAATCTAGTTGTTACACTATCTTCATCTTCTATTTTTATATCCATATAAGGAACCACACCTAAAACTGGTACTTTTATAATATCTTCAAGCATCTTTAAACCATCTTGTAGGAGTTCCTTTTTCCCTCTAAATTTATTGATTATTACTCCTTTGACTCTTTTTCTCTCATCATCATCTAATAAAAGCATTGTACCTGCTAATGATGCAAATACTCCTCCTCTATCAATATCCCCAACTATTATTACTGGTGCATCTGCTATTTTTGCCATACCCATATTGGATATATCTCTATCTTTTAAATTTATCTCTGCAGTACTCCCTGCACCTTCCATAACCACAATGTCATACATTGAACTTAAATTATTAAAGGTTTCCTTTAATACATCTACCAATTCTAGCTTATAATCATGATATTCAGATGAAGGCATTTCTCCTACAACTTTTCCCCTTACAATCACTTGACTTTTATGATTTCCAGAAGGTTTTAATAAGACTGGATTCATATCTGCTATTGGCTCTATTTTTGACGCTTCTGCTTGAAATACTTGTGCTCTCCCCATTTCCAATCCTTCTTTAGTTATAAAAGAATTTAAAGCCATATTTTGTGACTTAAAAGGAGCAACAGTATGACCATCTTGTTTAAATATTCTACACAATCCTGCTGATAAAATGCTCTTACCTACATTTGATGCAGTTCCCTGTAACATTACTTTTTTACCCACTTTCTCCCCCTCCTTAAAGTTAAATTTTACCTACAAATAAAATAAAAAAAGTCCTAATGCTTCTAAAGCTAGGACTTTTATATATATATATCAATTAAAAATCTTTCACCCCGAAGACCTCATGTTTTAAATTAAATTAGGCAGGTATCCTGGCTTAACTTCATCCTACTCCTATAACCTTCCCATCAAATTGACAGTGGTATTTATAGTTTCGTTGGTTTCACAGTAGCGGGGGCTGCAAAGGCATCTAACCTTTTTCCCTTTTTACATCTAATTGAGAACCTAATTTTAATCTAATATTCTATTTTTGTTAGTAAGTTTATAAGCACATATCGTTTAATGTTTAATTTATATAAAATCAGTAAAATTCATTTTATTTATTACAGTAAATCCATTATCAACTTCCAAAATTGTAATAGATGCATTATCAATTTTAAAGTTCCAATGATATTTATAACTACCAGAAATCAAATGTGTTATTATGTTTCTTATTGTACCTGCATGAGAACATATAAGTATTGCTTTTCTATTTAAATAGTCATCATTTTCTAAAATTATATTGTCAATCTCTTTTGCTACTCTTTCATATGAATCTATCAAACTTTCTCCATTTGGGTATCTATAATTGCTACCTTCTTCTATCATTTTTTCAAATTCTTTTGGATGCTTAACTTTTATTTCTTCAAAAGTTATTCCTTCAAAGTCTCCAAAGCTAATTTCTCTTAGATTTTCTCTTTCTTCTATTTCTATTGATTTCAGCTTTGATATTTTCTCTACTGTATCTTTAGTACGTGAAGATGGAGTTGTATAAATCTTATCTATACTTTCACTACTCATATATTTTGTAATTTTATTTATTTGCAATTTACCTTCTTCACTTATATAACTATTTATATGACCTGATAATCTTCCTTTTTCATTATCAATTGTCAATGCATGTCTTATTAATATTAATCTTATCACATTATCACCACTTTTTAGTTTTAAATAAACATAAAAATTAACAAATATATATAAATCAAATATACAAGTTCTGAAAGTTCTATTCCACAACCTAATATATCTCCTGTTACTCCATCAATCTTTTTATAAATATGATTTTTAAACAATGTTATAAATATAAAAACTGCTATAGCTGAGCATAATACTTTAATCAATACTATATTAGGCACTAAAAATATTAATTTAGCAATAATACTAACTATCAATAATGTATATATTATAGCTGTTATTAACATACTTGTAGTCAATTTTCCTATAAATAAATTCCCCATTCCTTTTGCTCTTGGTGTTACCGTTTTATATGTCAATAACATTACTCCTAACCTTGCAATCATTGGCATGAATATTATAACCCATAGTGAATTATTACTTATAATACTATATACAAATCCAATCTTTAATAAAAGTACAAACATAATTGCTAAAAGCGAATTTGTACCTAATCGAGAGTCTTTCATTATTTCAAGCATTTTCTCTTTGTCTCTATAACTGTATATTGCATCAAATGTATCCCCTAATCCATCTATATGAAGCCCCCCAGTAATCAAAACACCAGCAAGTGTTATTATAATCGCACATATAAATGGCTGAAACAAAAGTATAGAAACCCATCCTATTAAATAAGTTAATATACCAATAACAATACCTACAAGTGGGAAATATACTATGGATTTGTAAAATTCATCATCAAATCCTACATCTAATTTTATAGGTATCCTTGTCAAAAACTGTAGTATCAAAATAAATCTTTTCATAGTCACATACTACTCCTTTATTTTCATAGGTATTCCACTAACTACAAAATAAACTTCATTGCTTTTTGATGCTATATATTGATTTATACGACCTACAATATCAGTATATATTCTACTAAGTTTATTTCCAGGAACAATTCCCATACCTAATTCATTTGTCACAAATACAAAATATAGATTTGTTTTTTCTATTTCTTTAATCAGTTTACTAATTTGCTCTTTTATGTACTCTTCCAATTTATTTATTTCTTCTTGAGTAGATTCTTCTATGTTTAAATTATGTGAAAACATTAAATTATTTACTAATAGTGTGACACAGTCTAGTATAACAGTCTCATGTTCTCCACATATATTTTTAATTATAGAATATATATCTTCATATATTTCATATGTCTTCCAACTTTTAGGTCTACTCTCTTGATGCTTTCTTACTCTATCTTTCATCTCATCATCAAATGGAATAGATGTCGCTATGTAGGCTGTATTATTATTCCTATCTAAACACAATTTTTCTGCAAAATTACTCTTTCCTGACCTAGCTCCTCCTGTTACCAGAATAATTTGACTCATCAAAACACTCCTAAATATATTAAATTTTTTATCGACCCATATCTATCTCATCAAAAGTCGCCATATTTTTGTAAGTATAATTTGAAGCTTCCACTATATTGAATGCCAAAGCAGCTCCACTTCCTTCACCTAATCTCATATCCATATTTAGTATAGGGTCTAATTTCAATATATCCAATGCTCTTTTAGTTCCTGATTCTGCTGATAAATGTGATGCTATCATATATTCTCTAGTTTTTGGATTTATTTTATAAGCAATTAAAGCAGCAGCATAAGAAATAAACCCATCTATAACAACTGGGATTCTATTAGCACTACATCCTAATATAACACCTGCCATTGAACCTATTTCAAATCCACCTACTTTAGATAAAATATCTACACCATCAGTTGGATTTGGATTGTTAATTTCAATAGCTTTTCTAATTACATCAGCTTTATGTTTTAATCTTTCTTTTTTAAGACCTGCACCTATTCCTGTCACTTCTGATGGGTCACATCCTGAGATTACAGATATTATTGCAGTACTTGGAGTAGTATTTGCTATTCCCATCTCTCCAATACCAATTACTTTATAATCTCTTTCTATACATTGCTCTGCTATTTCAATTCCTATTTCTAAGCATCTTATAGCCTCTTGTTTACTCATGGCTGGTCCCTTTGCCATATTTGAAGTACCTTTTCTTATCTTATAATCTAATACTCCATCTAATTTTTCATCACAATTTATTCCTACATCTACAGCTACAACATCTGCTCCTACAAATTTACTTATTACCCCAACTCCACATAGCCCTTTTGAGAAATTTGGAAATTGTAACTTTGTTATGTCTTGAGGGTCAGGTGCAACTCCTTCTTCATATACTCCATGGTCTCCAGCAAAAGCAATTATAACTTTTTTAGTTGTATCAAAATTTTCATTACCAAATATCCCTGCTAATTGCATGCAAATATCTTCTATCTTTCCTAAACTTCCAGTTGGATGTATAAGCCTGTCCAACCTCTGTTTTGCTTTTTCAATAGAAGACTTATCTAGAGAATATATATTCCTTGATATACTTTCTAATAAACTCATTTTCTATCCTCCCAATATTATTTTTTAATTATCTTTTTAGATAAAAGATACTCTTATTTTCTAAAAATTTCAACTTTTTCTTTTTATTTTTACATACATATAGAGATTATTCTACATTTTATCTTAATTTCCTTTATTTTACATTTCTAATTTGCATACAATCACATACTTTTTGTAAAAATATAATTAAAAGAACTTTAAGGAGTTGATATTGTGGATGATTTTTCTAAATTAAAAAATTTATATGAAGATGGATATAGATGTATTTATCATAATTGTGTTGATAATAATTATACTATCTATCTTAAGAATTTTTATACGGAAGGTACAGAAACTGTAGAGTTAAGTAGTGAATCAGATTTTTCACAATTTAAAGATTATATAGATGGACTTAGAATGTCTTAATTCTTTGGGAACCCATTAAAATAGGGAGTTTAACAACTCCCTATTTTGAAGTCACAATTTTTTTAATAAGCTTTAAAAGTTCGTCTCGGTTTACTTCTCTTTGTTTTTTTCTGTCTTTATACTCTTGAAAGTTAACAACTTTTGTATTTGGTTTTTCCATAAACTCACTTCCCATTTAACATTATTAACTTATCTTAATATATTTAATTCTATACAATTTATCTATTTCCTTCTATTTATAATACAAAATTTCTTAAATAATCCCAAATTTTCAAAACAAAATTTTCAAAATATACTAAAATCTACCTTTCAAATATAATATCAAATACAATTTAAAACTCATTATACTTTATAGTATAATATACTAACAAAGTATAATAAAGGAGATTTTAAATGAATATATTACAAAATGAAAACTTAATTATTGAATCAAGTAGCTCTGGTGCTGAGCTTACTAGGATATTTTCTAAAAAACATAACAGAAATATTCTTTGGGATGGTAATAAAAAGCATTGGGGGAGACAATCACCTATATTATTCCCTATAGTTGGTAAACTGCTTGATAATGAAACCATAATAGAAGAAAATTTATACAATATGACTCAACATGGATTTGCTAGAGATATGGATTTTGAAATTACAAATAAAAGTGATACATTCATATCTTATAGTTTAAAATCCAACGAATCTACTCTAAAAAAATATCCCTACTCTTTTGAACTGCTTATAAATTATACATTAAATGACAATAGCATAAATATAGAATGGATTGTAAAAAATACTGACTCTAAAGATATATTCTTTTCTATAGGTGGACATCCTGCATTTAATATTCCTTTTTTTGAACAAAATGGTTTTTCTAAATATCACCTTGAATTTAAAAGAAGAAATGATGTAGAAAAAATCAATTTAAATGGTTCTTTTACTGATGATATAACATTTATTGGTGATTTAAAAAACTTACAGTTAAATCCAGAATTGTTCAAGAATGATGCCTTGATATACACCAATATAGATGAAGTATCTATATGTAATAATGATGGTAGCAAATATATAACTCTATCTATGTTAGATTTCCCTCTAGTTGGTATTTGGACTCCTTATTATAGCGAAACTAATTCTACTGCTCCATTTTTATGTATAGAACCATGGTATGGTCTCGCTGATAGTATACATTCTAATAAAATTTATAAAGACAAAAAATTCATTAATAAACTTAGTAAAGGAAAAGTTTTTACTGCTTCTTACAGTATAAATATACATTAAATAAGAGTTAGTTACATGTGTTAACAAAGTTATAAAATATATTAATATAAGTTATTATAATAATATGAAGTGGTATTATTTAATATTCCTTAATCAAAAAATATTACTGGAATACAAAATTCCAGTAATATTTGATAACTAAATAATATATTTTTACATAAGCCTATAAATATCTTATTTTTTATGGCTTAACAATACATACTTATATACGTTTTTTTAATTCTATTTAGAGCTTCATTTAATGTTTCTTTAGGACACCCTATATTAAGACGGATAAACCCCTCTCCATCTTTTACAAAGTAACTTCCAACTACCATAGTTAAATTTGCATGTCTAAAAAACTCTTTCGATTCTTCTTCATTTCTAAATACTTCTCTCACATCTATCCAAGCTAGAAAAGAAGAGTCTGATTTCATAACCTTAGCTTTTGGTATATATGTCTCAAAGAACTCATAGACTATTTGAAAATTATCTTCTACATAATTGGTCATCTCATCTAACCATTTTTCACTTTCATTATATGCCGCAACAATTGCTGGTATTGCAAATACATTTGGAGAGGTTATTGAGTTACTTTTTAGTCTTTCTAACAAAATTTCTCTAACTTTTAAATCTCTTATTAGTACATAAGATGTTTTTAATCCTCCTAAGTTGAATCCTTTATTAGGAGATACACAGATTATGCTATTTTTATAAATTTCTGGATGAGAATTCCATAAAGACACAAATCTATGACTTTTAAATACTACATCCCTATGAATTTCATCACTTACCAAAAGTACATTATACTTTAAGCATAACTCTGACACTTTATACAGTTCTTCCTTTGTCCATATACGACCTGATGGATTTTGTGGACTACAGAATATAAATAATTTTATATTTTCGTATTTCATTCGCTTTTCTATATCTTCTAAATCTAAATAATATCTATTATTATCTAATTTTAATGAACTACAGCATAACTTTCTATTATTATTTACTACAGCTTCTGCAAAAGGGTCATAGGCAGGTGTATTTATCAATACACCATCTCCTTCTTTAGTGTATGCTTGGACTATATAATGAAGAGTTGAAACAGTACCAAAAGTTAACTTTATCCATTCTTTCTCTACATATATATCAAATCGTCTTTTGTTCCAATTTATAACAGCATCATAGAAGTCATCTCCTATAAAAGTATAACTATAATCTCCTACCGAGGCTCTTTTTAAGATAGCTTCTTTTATGGTAGGAGCACATTCAAAATCAATATCAGCTAAATCCATAGGAATTGCATCTTCATTTAAGTCAAACTTTTCTTTAATTACATGGTTGCTCCATTTCCTACAATTCCCCTCTTTACGATTTAATACTTTGTCAAAATTATATTTCATAATTTTATTCTCCTAATATCATAAAATCTTTAGATGTCTTATTGAGTGGGATACCTTTTCCATCTATTATAGCAATGTCATCTTCTATCCTAACTCCCCCTATATTTGGAATATAGATTCCTGGCTCACAAGACATTACCATTCCCTCTGTTAATATATCATCACTATTTTGATTTAGGGTAGGAACCTCGCCATCTCCAAGACCTATACCATGACCCAGCCCATGATTAAAATACTCACCAAATCCATGTTTATTTATAATTTCTCTAGCTACTTTGTCAACATCACTGGCTTTAACGCCTTCTTTTATTGACTCTATTGCAGATAATTGTGCTTCTAATACCACATCATATATATCTTGAATAATTTCAGGAGGTTTACCTATAGATATTGTACGGGTCATATCTGATTGATACCCTTGATAAACAACACCAAAATCTATTGTTATAGCCTCATTCGTTCTCAGTTTTTTGTTTGTAGGTCTTCCATGTGGCATTGCTCCTCTTTCTCCTGATACCACTATTGTTTCAAAAGACATTCCACTTGCACCTTTTTTCAATGCATGATACTGAATTAGAGCTGATACTTCTAGTTCGGTCATATCTTTTTTAATCTCAGAAATAACTTCACTAAATACTTCATCTGTAATCTCACATGCCTTTTTAATAAGTTCAATTTCTACTTTAGATTTTATAGCCCTTAATTTCCATAATTCATTGGTTATTAAACTGATTTCAAAACCTGCATTTTTTAGCAAAATATACTCTTGTATACTCATAGCCTGATTTTCTATTGCTAGCTTTCCTATATTTAATTCTCTTAATAATTCGATTATATTTGGTATATAAGAACCTTGAGATACAACTCTTTTTATGAAACCACTCGTTTTTTTATCTGCTTCATCAGTATATCTACCATCTAGAATTTGATAGTTTTTATCTTTAGTAATAAGTACATACACACCGCTACCTGATAATGCTCCTATGTATCTTTTAGTATTTTGGGACTTAATCAAAAGAGCGTCAACACCTCTTTTATGGATTAAATCTGTTAGTCTCTCTATTGTGTTATTCATAACAAAATATTAGAAATCCAGCCCTAAATCATCTAATAGGTCTTCTTCTTCTTTAGAGAATATGTTCTTTGTTTCTTCTTTTTGTTTTTTATTATTTTGTTGACGTTCCATTATTTTAAAGAATGGCCAATATAACAAGATTGCTAATACTAATTGTAATGCATTTGCTAATATAGAATGCCAATCTCCATTAGTTAAAAAACCTTCTAAGAATACTCCTACATATGGAGGGTCAAATACTGGTTTTGCTAACCATCCCCAGTGCATAAAAAACATTGGTAATGTACCTATTATAGCTCCACCAAATACATGTGGTATAAACATTATTGGATTTAATATTATAGGTGCACCAAATAATATTGGTTCATTTATTCCAAATAATGCAGGGAATAATGATACACGTCCAATTTTTTTATAAGATGAATTTTTTGATAACATACATGCGATTACACAACCTATACTAATTCCACAACCTGTAAATCCAAAGAATGCACTTGAAGCTCCTGCTGTAAAGAAATGAGGTATTGTTTCACCAGCTTGCATAGCTGCTATATTTTCAGCTATAAATGTAATCATTATAGGTCTAGTTATAGGGCTAAATACTGATGAATGTATTCCAAAAAAGAATATGGTGCATATCGCAAAATTAAGAGCAAGAACTGACCATGGATTATCCATACTTCCTACTAATGGAGATAAAAATTGAGTAAGTATCTGTGGAGGTAATTCTCCAAACACTTTTAATGAAATAAAACGAGCAACTATAAAAGTACCACAAACTATTATAGTAGTTGGTATTAACTCAAAAGACCTAGAAACAAAATCAGGTACATTTTCTGGCATTTTTATTGTAATATTCTTCCTACTACAGAAATTATATAACTCTACAGAACCAAGCCCTGCTATCATCCCCGTAAATAGCCCTTTAGCTCCTAAGTTTCCTATTTCTAATGCACCATCTGGTGTGAATGATGCTACTAGGAATAGAAAAGAAAAAGTTGATAATGCAACACAACCTGGTATATATAACTTATAATAATTACCTAGATTAAAAGCAATACACATACAAGCATATAATCCTATCAAACCTATGGAAAGACTTACTGGCAAGTCCAGTATTGCTGCATTATTCAATATGAATTTGCTTATTGAGTTATTTTCTCCAAGCATGTTTGGAAGTGCTGGAAGTATTGCAAATATACTTCCTAATATTGTGAATGGTGTCATAGCTACCATACCAGCCTTTATAGAACCAAGATGACGCTGATTGTCAACCTTGTGAGCTAAAGGCATAAATACTCTATTCATAAACGCTTCAAATTTTGAAAACATATTTAATCCCCCTTTTCCCTCAATATTCTTATTATCCTTGAGCTAATTGATGTTTCTTATAAGTTATTAATGCTAACTTCATAACTGTAGCTCCATCCATTTTTCCATAAACATCTTTATCTATTACTGCAAAAGGTTTATTTTTAGGCTCTAATATTCCCTTTAAAAAATCTATTTTGTGAGCTATTTGAGGACCTATAAGTACTATATCCCAATCATCAACCTCACTTTCTATTGAATCTGCTGGTATAGCTGTAAATTCAAAATCTTTTTCATTAAGTTTAGTACTTTCTTTTACTACCTTCTTCATATTTTGCATTAGCATATTAGTAGAAAATCCACCTGCACAACATAATAATATTTTCATAATAATTCCTCCTAAAATTTGTATTTTTTATTATCTCTTGAAAGTATTTAAAACTTTCTAAAAGAAAATTTATGTAAATAATTTATTTATACACTTCAACTACTTATCAAAACAATCTATCAAAGCCTCTATCAAATCTTTCGCTAGTTGAGAAGTCATGTAGTGATCTTGGGCATGTACCATTAGAAGACTCATTGCTGGACTTTCAACATCTTCATTTAAATCTTGAGTTATTAATTCTGTCTGTATTCTGTGAGCTTCAATATCTATTTTACGAGCCTCCTCTATTAACAATTTTGCTCCTTTAAAATCTTTTGCCTTAACTTTTTTTAAAGCTTCGAAAGCTTTTGATTTACTTTCTCCTGCAGTTGATATAAGTTCCATTATTTGCACTTCTGTTGACATTTTCTTATTCTCCTTTAAATAAAATTTCTTATATGTTTATATTTTTCTTCATCAAAATTTAAAATTAATTGTGTATATAATCTTATAATGGCATCTAAATCTTTATTACTTACTATCGAAAATGCACAATGACCATATCTGACTGGTACACAAGTTACTACACAAGGTTTACCTTCATTTACAAGATGTGCTTCCCCCCCATCAGTTCCACCTGATTCAAACATATCGTGTTGAAGTAGTATGTTATTTTCATCAGCAATTTCCATTACATAATCTATCATTTTTCTACTAGGGACTAGAGTCCTATCTCTATGCATTAACATTATGCCTTTATCAATTTGTTTCTGATTTGTATAGTCTCTTACAAACTCGTTCTTAGCACATGCTACATCTATCACAAATACTATATCAGGATTTATCAACTGTGTTGCTGTCTTTGCACCCCTTATTCCAACCTCTTCACTACTTGTAGCTGCAAAGTGAATATTACATCTTATATTTTTCTTCTCTAACTCTTTTAAAACCTCACCCATAACAAAGCATCCTATTCTATCATCAAAAGCTTTTCCCACTAATCGGTCTGACAGAGTAAATTCCTCAAAGTTTGTTGTATAGGTCACCATATCCCCAACATGAATCCCTAAATTGTATACCTCTTCTTCTGTATATGCTCCAATATCTGCATATATATTTTCAGCTTTGCCATTATTATATGTGGCATTTATGATAGCAGGTATTTTTTTTCCTTCTCTTGTTGTAATTCTAATTTTTTGGACAAACTGTGCAAGGGGTTTTACCCCTCCTATTGTTATTAGGTGAATCATACCAAGTTTATCTATACTTCTCACCATAAATCCAACTTCATCCATATGAGCACAAATCATTACATTTGGTGCATTTTCATCTTTTATTTTAGAAAAAATTATACTCCCTAGCCCATCACATATAACTCTATCACTATAATCTCTTAATTCTTTTAATAAAACTTGCCTAACCTCCTCTTCATTAGATGCTATACCATCTGCTTCTGATAATCTCTTAAAAAACTCTATATTCATGTCTAACCTCCCAGATAGATTTTTAACTTATACATAAACTCTTCATATGATTGCGACTTATTTAGCATATCTACCATATCCTTATCTGTCATAATCTTACTTAGATACTTAGATATCTGTTTATGAAGTTCTAGATTTCCCTTTATTAATGAAATCATGAAAATAATCCTTGGCACTCTATTTTCATAACTAATATCAGTTTGTATCAAGGCCACTGATATAATATTTTTATTACCTGTCATTTCAATTGGATGAGGTATCGCTACACCATTTGTATAAATAGTGCTCAAATAACTCTCTCTTTCCCACACATCTTTAGGATAGGTCGGAGAACAAGCTCCTTCATCAACTATGCATTGTGACATGCCATCAAGAATATCCTTATATTTGAATTTATCTTTTATACATCTAAAATGATTCTTATCAAACAGACCTAATATGTATTGTTTTGGACTTGATATATTTCCTATATGTTCTGCAAATCTAATACTTTCTTTAATATCCAAATAATCTAGTTCGTCTAAAATTTCATTTATAAGAATAACTGGAGTATTTATTTCAAATAAAAGATTTGTTATTGAAAAAATCAAATCTGGTGCAAATTCTACTACAGCCTTTTCTTCTAGCAATGAAAAGTTTTTTATATCAGCATTTGGAAAGATTTCTTTAAGTCTTAAATTTATCAAAAATGCGCTACCTCCGCCAGAAGAACATATTATTGCTATCTTATATTTTTTATTAAAATTAGCCTCTTCTCTTTTTTCAAAAGGAACAGCAATGTGAGTTGCTATAAAACCTATTTCATCTTGACTTATTTTTATATGATACTCATCTTCTATAATTTTTGAAAATTGAATTGATAAATTAAAAACAGTTGGATACTGTTGACTTATCTTAACTGAAAAAGGATTTATTATCTTGTGATTCTTCTTTATACGTTCTATTAAACATGCAATATGTAAATAAAATAAGTTAAGAAACTCTTTATCCTCCAAAAAATTAGAGTCATACTTTTTATCTATATCTCTAAAAAATTCATACATTATATCTTGAAGTTTATTTTTATCTATATTCTTTATAGTGGCTTTCTTATCTTTAGTCCTTAATTTTATAAGTTGTTTTAAGTAATACTTTTCGTCATGAGTAAGATTATATTTTTTATCTTTAAAAATTTTATCTAATAAGTCATCTATAATTAAATCTTCTGTATATAAGTCTAAATCATTAATATCTCTCACCACTCTCATACTAACTCTTATATACAATATAATAATTTGTGCTAATATTTCCTCAAGCTCTGTTAAGTTAACTTCTAAGTTATGTTCATTAAGGATATTTTTTATTGTACTTCTGATATTATCTAATTTAAAATTATCTATAAACTTATTTCTATACTCTGTTATATTTCTATTACCTTTAAAATAACTATCTACTAATATACTTTGAATTTCTTTTACAGAGCCTTCTATTTTGATTCCATAATGAGCCTTTCTTTCTAATTTTAATTCTGTATCTTTTATCTTTTCATCTACCTTTTTCAAATCATTTTTTATTTGAGATGAACTGACTAAAAATTTTTTACTTAACTGCTCTATAGTTTTATAACCTTCATTTATTAAAAGTTCTACTATTATAGACTCCAACCGTTGTTCTGGATTTTCAACTAAGTCTGAGGGTAAGTTTTTTAGGTAATGCTCGAATTTATCTTGGTCTTTAATATTTAGAATATATCCTAATTTAGACTTATATTCTAATTTGAAACCATTACATTCTTTTATAGTTTCTATCTTTTTTATTTCATTTCTGATAGTTCGAGTAGATACCCCCAACTTATCTGCAAAATAATCTATATTTAGATAACCACTACTATTTTTCAATGTCTCAAGAATAATGCGTTCTCTCATATCACCACCTCCCCCAGTATTATTATATTTTTCAAAGTAGTATTATAAACAAAAATATTTTCTTATAAAAATTAAACTCTTTATTTGTATTTATCGAAGTTTATGTCCTAGTATATTTTAGTACTAAAATTTAAGATATATATTTCATAATAATAAAATATATAGTTCAATTTTTATTATATTTTAATTATATATGTAATACTTTACCAATAAAAGCTGATATTTTTCATCAATTAAATGAAAAAAATACACCATTATCGCTATAAATGAAATAAATTTTTCATATAACAAATATCCTAAACTTATCTAAAATAAATTTAGGATATTTTATTTTTTATGCTTTATTTACAGACCCACATACTTTAATCTTTTCTTTTACAAAGTCCTTTACTGATTGAAGTCCTGCTAATCCATATTTTTTAGGGTCTATAACTTCAGAATCTTCACTTAAAACTTTTTTAACTCCATTACTATATGCAATTCTTAATTCAGTTGCATAGTTAACTTTTGTAATCCCTCTTTTTATAGCCTCTTTTATAATATCATCACGTATTCCTGAACCTCCATGTAATACTAAAGGTATTGAAACTACTTTTTTAATTTCTGATAGTCTGTCTAAATCTATTTTAGGTTCACCTTTATACAGCCCATGCGCTGTACCTATAGCTATGGCTAATGAAGATACTCCTGTTCTATCGACAAATTCTTTTGCCTCTTTTGGATTTGTATAATCATTATTGTCTCCACCATCTAAATCATCTTCTTTCCCTCCAACTTTTCCAAGTTCTGCTTCAACTGGTATAAGAGACGGGTTACATGCTTCTACTACTGATTTAGATAGAGATATATTATTTTCAAAACTTTCATGAGAACCATCTATCATTATTGATGTATATCCATCCCTTAAAGCTTTCATTGCAAGGTCGAAACTTGAGCCATGGTCTAGATGCATTGCCACAGGTATATTTACTCTTTCTGCAGCAACCTTTGCGTTTGCTAGATAATAATCAAGCCCTGCATACTTTACAGTTGACGGAGTAGTTTGTAATATAACTGGAGAATTTAACTCCTCAGCAGCTTCTATAACAGCAATTACCATTTCCATATTTTCCACATTAAATGCTCCTACTGCATACTCTTCATCTTGTGCCTTTTTAAGCATAGATGTTGTTGTTACTAATGCCACATTGATACCCCCCAAATTATTTAATTATAATATTTTAATAAATGCTTTTAGTATTCATATATTGTTACACCTTTTACTACTCTATTTACTGTTCCCGTAGCTGACGGTGTGTCTGGCTTATTTTCAACTTTTATAGATACAAATAATGCTATAGTTTGTGCAAATAATATGTATGGCATTGCAAGATACACATCTGGTAATTTATTGTACTTTCCTTCAAATTCAAACTTTGTTCCTGAGAAATTATTTTCATCTTCTACTGATACTGAGCAAGCAAGTTTAGCAAGTTTATCTCTTTTTATTTCCTCTAAAACATCTAAGTCATATTTTCGTGTATATGAACAATTAGATACAAATTCAAAGACAAGTGTCTTTTCATCAATAAATGATTTTGGGCCATGTCTAAATCCCATAGGAGAATCATATACTGTAGCTATTTTCCCTGCTGTAAGTTCTAAAAGTTTTAGTTGTGCTTCTTGTGTCAAACCACCTAATCCCCCTGAGCCTAAGTATACAACTCTATCAAAATCTTTATTTATTAACTCATGTATTTCATCTTCTCTATCTATAACATTTTTTCCCATCTCAATTATTGTATTTATATATGACTTTTCTATATTCTCTTCTAAACTATCGAATATCAACATAGCAGATAACATCATACATGAAAAACTTCCTGTCATAGCAAAACCTTTATCATTTGATTTTGATGGCATTAATAATAAGTAATTATTTTCATCATTTTTAGTCATTTTAGCCAGTTCTCCTTCTGGATTGCAAGTTATAGCTAAATGATAAAAATTATCTACAATCTTATTTCCCAAATTTAGAGCAGCCAAACTTTCAGGGCTATTTCCACTTCTTGCAAATGAAACTAATAACGTTGGCACATCTTTTTTTAAGTAATCATATGGATTAGAAACTATATCTGTAGTAGGTATTGTTTCAAATATGTATTTTCTTATGTCATTTTTATTTTTAAGATACGGAAGTATTGAGTTGCCTACATAAGCTGAAGTTCCAGCACCTGTAAATATAACTCTAAACTGCCCATGATTATTACTTATTGTGTCTATAAATCTACTTAATCTTTCTTTATTGGATTTATATATTTCATAAGTTTCTAACCATAGTTCAGGTTGTTGTTTTATTTCATTAGTCGTTATTATTGCACCTAAATCTTTTAGTTTTTGTTCTTCTAGTTTAAACATTTTTATTCCCCTTTCATACTTATAACATTTATTTTTGGTAATGAGGTTATAACCACTTTTAAATATAAAAAAAATATATCTTTTTATATTTTTTACTTGGACTTTTTATTACTACTAAAACTAATTTTTAAATACACTCTATACATTTTGATTATTTTCATAATTTATTTTTAGTTTATATTAAAAAATTTATTAGAATTATATTATAGACGTTTTGGTATTTTTATTTTATGATAAAAATTTATTTAAACAAAGTGGTTATTACCACTAATCCAAATATAAATTAATTTGAATTTTTTGTCAACACATAAAATATTTATGTCAGTCAATTTTATATACATTTTTTAAAATTATTTTATCAATTATCTTTATTTGACCATTGATTTGCCTGCATAAACTTCAGATTTATTTTTTTGACACAAAGTTTACAAATTTATGTGTCTGAATTATAATCAGTTCTATAAATATAAAAAACACTAGGAGAAACTATTATGAAAAATATAAAAGTAGGTATGATAGGTCTTGGCTCTATAGCTCAAAAGGCATATTTACCTGTATTAGCAAAATCCGAGCGATTTGAGTTTGTAGGAGCTTTTACTCCAAATAAAGCCAAGAGAGAAAAAATCTGTAGTGATTATAGACTCACACTATTTGATTCTATTGAATCTTTAGCTAAAAAATGTGATTGTATTTTTCTACATAGCTCTACAGAGACACATTACGATATTATAAAGAAATTATTAAATTTAGATACTCATATATATGTAGACAAGCCCCTTGCCTCAACAGTCGAGCAAGGAGAAGAACTTATTGAGTTAAGTCTGAAAAGAAACTTAAATTTAATGGTTGGATTCAATCGCAGATTCTGTCCCATGTACAAAGAAATTAAAAATAATGCCACAGAAATTGTATCTATCAACATATGTAAACATGGATTAAATTCCTTAAGAAATGTTAGATTTGACAGTACACTTATAGATGACTATATACATGTTATTGACACTGCTTTATGGTTAGCAAATGGCGATGTCGAAATTACTGGAGAGGATTTATTTTTGACAGACAATAAAAATCTAATATTTGTAAGTCATAAACTTAAAGGTAAATATTTTTCTATAAATACCTCTATGCATAGAGATTCTGGAACAAAATTAGAGCAAGTTGAAATTCTTTCAAAAGGTAAGATTCAAAGAGTTAAGAATCTTAATGTACTGGAAATAGAGGAAAATGGAAATCTAACGTCAAAACAGAGTGGTGCATGGGTAAATATATTAAAACAAAAGGGTTTTGAGGATATAACAAATCATTTCATTGATTGCTTAGAAAATAATATAAAGCCAGCAATTAGTGGAGAAGAGTGCATTAAAGCTCAAAGATTACTAGAGAAAATTATAGGTTCAGTAAAATAGATATTTATTATAAAAATAGTTAGAGACAAAGGTCTCTAACTTATTTTTATATAAGACTATGTTTTTATACATAAAATTCTATTACATGCATACTAAACCCATTATATTCACATTAGCTATATTTAACTTAACTTTGTTACTTCAACTAAATTTTGATACTTCTCAACTTCTTCTAAACATACAAATCCAGTTTCCATATTTAGAGCATTACTTATACCACAAGCATTTGCAAACTTAAGTAAATCTTCTATTTCGTACCCTCTTAAAATACCTACACTAAATCCAGCTATCGTGCTATCTCCACTACCTACAGTATTTACACATTTTACAGATGGTACTTTAACATCATATACACTATCTCTACTTAAATAAACCATTCCATCTTTTCCTAGAGATATACATACATTTTCTGCCCCCATTTCAAGAAGTTTTTTTCCTGATAAGATAACTTCCTCTCTTGACTCTATATTAATTCCTAATAAATTTCTTATTTCATCTATATTTGGCTTTATTAAATATGGTTGCGACTTTAAAGCTACTTTTAAAGCATCTCCTGATGTATCTAATATAAATTTTATATTATTTTCTCTACATAAATTACCTAACTTTTCATAATAGTCTATTGGCATATTTTCACAATAACTACCAGATGCCACTAGTATTTTAGTACTTTTTATTACTTCATCTATGTCATTTTCAAACCTCTCTAAATCACTTTTTTCCACCCTTGGTCCCTTTTCTAAAAATTCTGTACTTATTTTATTGTCTTCAATTATATTTAGACAATTTCTAGTTTCCTGCTTTATATTTGTAAATTTATTTTCTATATCTAATTTTTTAAGTTCATTTTGTATGAATTTTCCATTGAATCCCCCCAAAAATCCCATAGCCAAAGGTTTTTCTTTTAAAACTTTACATACTTTAGCTACATTTAATCCTTTACCTCCAGCAGTTGCATTTGTACTTACTACCCTTTGCACCTCACCTATATTTATACTATTTACTCTATACATTTTATCTATAGATGGGTTGAAAGTTATTATTGTAATCATACTAGATTCTCCTCATTATTAACCTTTTACTTTTCTAAATAATAAATTAATATGTAAAAATATAAAATCCTCGTCTATAATACATTCCAAGTGGTTATTACCAATTTGAATATAAATTATTTTATTCGTTTTGTCAATGCATCATAATTTTGAAACAAATTAATAGTCTTACTTATTTAATTTTGATTAAGCTTTACTCATTGACAGAAATAATTGTATATTTTATAATCAAATTGTGGTTATAACCACTTAGAAAGGACTATAAATTTTTATGATAAAAAGAAATGATAAAAGACCAATATATGACCAACTTGTTGAGATACTAAGGACTAAAATTGAAAACGAGATGGAACCAAATGATAGAATGCTTTCCGAAAGAAAAATTTGTGATGAATATGGAGTAAGTAGAACTACAGTTAGACTAGCTATGGCTGAATTAGAACATATGGGATATATATACAAAAGACATGGAAAAGGAACTTTTGTTGCTGCACTTAATCAAAATTCCCAAAACTTAATGGATAGTTATAGCTTTACAGATTACATGAGAACACAAGGAAAAAAACCAAGTACAAAAGTATTATCATTTGAGGTAGTGGAAAGTACAAAATATTTTTCTGAGAAATTAGGTATAGCTCCTGGTGAAAAAATAATAAAAATAATGCGTCTAAGACTTGCTGATAATCTCCCTATGATGCTTGAAAGAACATATCTTCCTATGAAAGAATTTACAGGACTGACACAAGAAAAAATAGAACAAAAACCTCTATATGAGATATTTAGAGAAGATTATGGAGAGATTATTAAAGTGGCTGATGAGGAATTTTCTGCAGGAATAATATCTGATAAGGAATCAAAGTTGCTAGAAGTCCCAGGTGATTCACCTTGTCTAAAATTACTTCGTACCACATATAATGATGACAATATAGTTATTGAATTTACCTTGAGTGTTGCTAGAAGTGATAAATTTGTATATAAGATAAGGCATGTAAGATAATAAATTTTAAATAGATTTCCAGAAAACTTAATGTTTTATAAACGTCAAAACTACAAATGATAGTACAAATTATAAGGAGGTAGTTTTGAAAAATTTTATTTATGCAGATAAATTTTTTATGAAGTATGGCATCAAAGAAAAAGGTTACCTTAGAATAATTGATGGTAAATTTGGTGAATTTCAACAAGAAAAACCAGATATTGCTGATAGTGTTATAGATTTTTCAGGTAAATATATTGCTCCTGGTTTAGTTGATACTCATATCCATGGACTTTTGGGTGTAGACATTATGGATAATACATTTGAAGCAATAAACACAATTTCAAAAGGTCTATTAAAGTATGGAGTAACGTCTTTCCTACCCACTACTTTAACTGATTCTATAGATAACCTAAATGACTGTATTGAAAATATAAGTAATAATTATGATAAAGTTGAAGGTGCAAAAATACAAGGTATTTATTTAGAAGGTCCCTTTTTTACAGAAAAATACAAAGGTGCTCAAAACGAAAAATATTTTAGAGACCCCAGCATTGACACTTTAAAGTTATGGCAAAAAAAATCAAAAAATTTAATAAGAAAAATAGCAATTGCCCCAGAACGTAATGGTTCAATAGAATTCACAAAATACGCTACTAAAAATAATATATCCGTAGCACTTGGCCACAGCTCAGCTACATTTGAGCAAGTTGAACAAGTTGTTAATTCAGGTGCTAAAGTGTTTGTACATACATATAATGGAATGAGCCCTTTAAATCATAGAGAACCTGGAATGGTTGGAGCTGTCATGGCATTAAAAGGTACTTATGCTGAATTAATCTGTGATGGTCATCATGTAAATCCTGTAGCTGCTAAAATAATAATGGATATTAAGTCTAGAAATAATATTGCTTTGATTACAGACTGTATGAGAGCTGGTGCTATGGATGATGGAGAATATACTCTTGGTAGGTTTAGTGTCAATGTAAAAAATGGTGTTGCAAGATTAAGCAGTGGAAGTTTAGCTGGGAGTGTATTGACAATGGATAATGCTGTAAGAAATATAGTTGATTGGAATATATCAACTTTAGAAGATGCAATAAAAATGGCTACATATATACCTGCTTTAAGTTGCAATATTGATAATGTCTGTGGCTCTATGTGCCAAGGTATGAGTGCAGATTTTATAGTGATAGATGATAACTTTAATATACATGAAACTTATGTAAATGGTATATGTAAGTATAAGACTGATAAATAGATTCTACATAAAAAACAAAGGGGGTTCCTAAGAACCCCTAATCTATGTGATAATTGTTCTGTGAAAAACCAAAAACCACATTTTGATTATAGCAGATACGGGTGTTGTAAACAAGTGGTATTGCCATTAGATATTGAAACAATTATTCCCGAAGATGATTCAGTAAGACTACTTAGCCTAATTTTAGAGGAGTTGAACTATAGTAAGTTATATGAAGCATACTCTCCCAAAGGGAGAAATCCAGTAGTTGATTCGAAGATTCTATTTAAAATTTTAGTTTATAGTTACACACAATGCATTTATTCTTCTAGAAAAATAGAGAAAGCCTGTAGGCGAGACATTAACTTTAAATTTTTACTAGATGGAGAGAAAGTACCTGACCATAATACAATTTCACGTTTTAGATCAGAGCGATTAGCTCCAGTTATAGAAAATTTATTTACACAATTAGTTGAAATTTTAATTAGTTATGATGAAATTCCGTTTAAAAATGTATTCATAGATGGAACAAAAATTGAAGCGAATGCTAATAAATACACATTTGTATGGAAGAAATCTACATATAAGAATGAATTAAATTTACAAACTAAGATAAAGGAATTTATAAGCAACACTCTTGGATATAGACTAACTCAAGATTTTATTTCAGTTGATATAATGCAAGAAATGATAGATTTGATTCTTGAGAAATCTAAAAAAATGAAAATTGAGTTTGTATATGGAAAAGGAAAAAGAAAAACAGTGCTTCAAAAAAACATCGAGACTTTAAAAGACTTTGTTGAAAAACAGGATTTAAGATATTTCTTATGAGAGGTCATAAAAATATAAGAACTGAATATTATCTATTGGCATTAGCCTTTAATATTGATAAATTACATAATCGAATACAAAAATGCAGATTTGGAAAACACTTATTTGAAATAGCTATATAATTAAATTTTTTTTAAATATATATGCTTTATTTATTGTGCTCAAATTTCTTCGATATTAAAATTTAAAGTATTAATTAAAAAAGAAATAATAAAAAATAGCACATAAAAATCTAAAAAGGGAGTTGAACTTAAAATTTGATTGGAAAAAAATCAATTTTGAGACAACCCCTTTTATAATACTCTTCATTTTATACTATAAGTTTATAAGAATTAAATCCTATTTATCAATCTGTTCTCTAAGCCACTTAGTTGCCACATCCAACTGTTTATTTTCATCTTTTTCTTCAATGGTAGGTTTTATTCCTTTTTCATTGATATAATCTCCATTAGGTGTAAAGTATTGAGCAGTAGTTAGCTTGTATCCTGTTCCATCTTTTAATCTTACAACTGATTGTACCAGCCCTTTACCATAAGTCGTAGTACCTACAGAAATACCTTCTTTATTATCAACAATTGCAGCTGTTAATATCTCAGCAGCAGAGGCGCTTTCTCCATTAGTTAAAACTACTATTGGAAGTCCCAATTTTTCTTTATCAGATTTTAAGTATTCTGTATTACCTTTATTGTCTTTAGTATACACTATAGTTCCTTCACCAATTAATTCATCAGCAACTTCTTTACATATATCCAACATTCCTCCAGGATTGTTTCTAAGGTCTATTACTAATCCCTTAATATTCTTTTCTTTCAACCCTTTTAAAGCTTTGTCAAAATCAGTATATGTACTTGATATAAACTGGGTAATTTCTATATATCCTAAATCATTATCAATTACTTTACTTTCTATACTTTTCTCAACTATCTGTTCTGTTTTCAGCTCAAAGCTTAGTTGTTTATCTTCTCTCAATACTACTAGCTTTACTTTTTTGCCTTTTTTACCTTTCATCATACTTACAGCTTCATCTGAATTTTTATATGATACAGATTTTCCATTGACTTTTATTAATTTATCTCCTGCTTTTACTCCTGCTTTTTCTGCTGGAGAATCTTTCATAGGAACTACTACAAGACCTCCATCTTTTGATGCTCCTATATACATCCCTACACCAACATAAGAGCCCTCACTATCTTCTATTAGCTTTTTCATTTCATCTTCAGTGTAATAACCAGAATATTTATCATTTGTTCCTAGGAATAACCCCTTTGATGCTCCATCCACTAAATCTTTATCAGAGACTTTTTTATAAAAATCTTGTTTTATAATAGATTCTAATCCTAACAACTTATCATATTTTTTATAGCCTTCATAGAGTTCTTTTGATATTACAACTTTGTTCCCTAATGTAAGCTGAAATGCCGATGTGGCCATAGCTGTTATAATTACTAAAATCACCCCTAAAAAAATAGCTTTCTTTTTTGAAATCACAAGATACATCTCCTTTTACATAAACTATTATATATTATATGACTAGCTGTTATTTTTATTACATTTACCCAAATATATTGCCTTATTACAATAAACTATACTAAAATTTATATTAGAATATAAATTCTGTTCACATTATAACATATTAAGGGAGGAATATTTTATGAAAAAAGAATTTAGGAAAAAAGTTATTGAGCATAGAAAAAATAAAGGTGCTGATTTTATACTAAATAATTCAAATTTGATAACAGAAAAATTACTTCAAATGGAGGATATAAGAAACGCAACTAACATAATGCTTTATCTAGATTTTAATAACGAAGTTAACACAGATAATTTAATCAAAAAACTTTTATCTCTAAAGAAAATAGTCTCAAGTCCTATTACAATAAAAGAAAATCATACATTAATTCCTACTCAAATAACAGATTTAGATAACGGACTAAAAATTGGTGCATATGGAATAAGAGAACCTAACGAAAAATCGCCTAAAATTGATATTAAAGCTTTAGATGTTGTAATTGTTCCAGCTGTTGCATATGACATACATTGCTATAGATTGGGATATGGCGGAGGATTTTATGATAGATTTTTAGAGAACTTAAGAAAAGACGCAATAACTATAGGAATAGCATTTGACTTTCAGGTATTCGATTCTATTCCAAAAGAAACTCATGATGCTCAATTAAACTATATAGTTACTGAAACTAGAATTCTTACACCAAATAATTAACACTCTCAATACTATTAATATAACACTCTGTTTAATATTTAATTTTTATCTTATTCAATGAATATTTTAAGTCATGGCTTTTACATCAATAAAGCCTCGACATGATTTATTTACATTAATAAAAACCATGACTTTATTTTACTATACAAATAAATAGTTATTTAATCACAAAATATGCTTTTATTTAGTAGAATTTAACTCTATTCTATCTGGAAGTTCACTCATATTTGTTTCAACCACTATGTATGGAAGAGAATCCTCCTTATCCTTATACTTTATCTTAACTCTCAAAACTTCTTTTCCTTCTTCACTTACACTTTCTATGTTATCCATCTCAATACCATATTTATTATTTCCCCTAGTTACTATGATGTATATTTTATTATCAATCTTAGCTGCTAATGCCCTTTCTTCATTTGTGTATTTGTCCATAACGTCAAGTATCTTTTCTGGTATTGAATTCCTTTGCAATACTGTATAATCTATTGATTTAGTTTTTTCTATAAACATACTTGGTATGAATATAAATCCTCCTATTACAAATATAAGAGCTATAACTCCATAAATTATACCTTTAATATTAAACTTTACATTCAATTTTATCACTCCTCCCATCTATTTAAATATATGATTTATAATTTTGTCTTAGACTTTAAATCACCAATAATAAAATGTTTATTAACAATTGTCTTCAAGTATAAAACAATTAAAAAAAGGATTTTGTGACAAATAAATTATAAAATAAAAAAGAGTTATATAAAAACAATTAAATTATTTTTATATAACTCTTTATTTTACAATTCTAAATTATTTATTTACCATTAACTCCTTCTTGATAGCCAGATGTTTTTGTAATCTGTCTATAAAGAACACAAACCAGTATTATGACGCCCATATATCCGGTATATGGATATAAGATGCCAACCAGCTTATCAAATGGTAAGAATCCTCCTATAAGACCTAATATAGCTGTTATTACTGTTATTAATTTGAATTTAGGATGATTATCATCTACAAATCTATTAGTTACTGACCATAATAAAGGTACAGCTGTTGTATATATTCCTAATATAAGAACTATTGAGAATAAAACTCCAACTAGTGGTGAAATCTTATCAGCTAAGAATAATGAAGGTATTGCTTTTGAATATAAGTTTCCTATATCAGAAAGCATTGCTAAGTTCATCATTATAGCTGCTGCCATAAGTGCTACCCCACCTAGTATACCACCACAAACAGCTTCTTTTTTATTAGCAGCACTTGCTCCTAATCCTGTTAAGAACGCCATGACAACGATTGTATTATAAGTAGTGTATATTACACCAGATAGGTATGCGTTTGGAACTGGTCTAGTTACCTCTACAGTTTTAAGAATCTCTCCTGCTTGAGATAAATTACCTATATTACTGCTTAAACTTATAGCTCCAACTAAAAGTGTAAATATTATTATTATAGGTCCTATTCCACCTAGTATCTTTGATAATTTATCAAGACCTAATGAAACAGTTAATAATGCTACTACTGCCATACCTATTCTACCTACAAATGGATTTAATCCATAGTATTCAGTTAAAGTTGCTCCTGCTCCTGAAATCATTACTACGAAAACACCAAATAAGAATAAAGGTCCAAACCACTCAAAGAATATTCCTAAATACTTACCACAATAAACACGATAAATTTTGATAGGTTCCTTAAGTTGAAGTTCTTTACCTTTTGACATTACTGAAGCACCCATCCATGAGAATAATACCATTGAAATTATCCCACCAATAATACCTGCAAACCCATAAAAAGTGAAAAATTGCATTATTTCTTGTCCTGTTGCAAACCCAGAACCGATTACTGTTGCTACATAAGCTCCTGCGAAACTGATGACTGTTTTAACATTTACTTTTTCTGACATATCTCAGTTACCTCCCCACGTGAAATTTTTTCATCTGCTTAATTACTTCGATAAACTACTTACAATTTCCTTTAACATAAAATCCATGATAACTGTTTTAAAACTTTTTGTATTTTGTATAATAACTTAAAACTTATAGCATATTTTTTATACAGTATACCTCCCTTCATACAATTCTTTAAATTCTTTTTATCTAAGTAGTTATTATATGTATAAAACTAATTTCCCTATAAACTATATATTAGTCATATTTTTCTGAATAGTCAATATATATTTGAATATTTTCTCTATTTTTGTAAAAATTTGAATATTCGGTTAGGTTTTTGATAAATTGATATAGTGTATAAAAAAGAGAGATACAAATTCATATAATGCTTTATATCTCTCTTTTACACATATTATATTGTTAACAAACATGCATAATTTATATTTCTTACATTCTTTTTGCAAGAATAGCTTCTTTTACAGCTTTTACTATGTCATCACAAGTTAATTCATATTTTTTTAACAATTCGTTTGGAGCACCAGATTCTCCAAAAGAATCCTTAATCCCAACTTTTTTTACAATAGTTGGATAAGATTCTCCAACTGTCTCACTTACAGCAGAACCTAATCCTCCAATTATACTATGTTCTTCTACAGTTACAATGGCATTAGTTTCTTTTGCTGATTTTAATATTAAATCCTTATCTATAGGTTTTATTGTTGACATATTTATGACTCTAGCACTAATACCTTCTTCTTGCAATTTTTCTTGTGCTAATATAGCATCATTCACCATAATCCCACAAGCTATAATCGTGACATCATTGCCATCTCTTAGTACTACACCTTTTCCTATTTCAAAGTGATAATCCTCTTCAAATAAAACTGGAACTGAACTTCTTCCTAGTCTAACATAAACAGGTCCATTGTATTTAGCTATTTCAAAAATCATCTTCTCTGTCTCTACTCCATCAGCTGGAACAAGAACTGTCATATTTGGTATAGCTCTCATTATTGCAATATCCTCTACACTTTCATGAGATGCTCCATCTTCTCCAACAGTAAGTCCTGCATGAGTAGCACAAATTTTTACATTTAATTTTGGATAACAAACTGAATTTCTTATAATCTCAAATGCTCTTCCTGTAGCAAACATAGCAAAAGTACTAGCAAAAGGTATTTTTCCAGCAGTTGATAACCCACAAGCAGCACCTATTAGATTTTGTTCAGCTATACCCATATTAAAAAATCTATCTGGAAATGCTTCATAAAAATCATGTGTCTTTGTAGACTTTGATAAATCTGCATCTAATACTACAACATTGTCATTTATTTGTCCTAATTTTACCAAGGCTTTACCATATGCTTCTCTTGTTGCCATTTTATTCATTGTCAGCACCTCCTAATTCAAGTAAGGCTTGCTCTAGTTCTGCATCATTTGGAGCTGTTCCATGCCATCCTGCTTGATTTTCCATAAAAGATATTCCTTTACCTTTTATAGTCTTTGCAACTATCATTGTAGGCTTTTTAACTGTTGATTTAGCTATATCAAGAGCAGCAAATATTTGGTCAAAATCATGACCATCTATTTCAATTACATTCCATCCAAAAGCCTTAAATTTATCAACTATTGAACCTAAGTTCATTACACTTTCTATGTTTCCATCTATCTGAAGTCCATTATTGTCTAAAAAAGCAATTAAATTATCAAGTTTATAATGTGCTGCACTCATAGCAGCTTCCCAAACAATACCTTCTTGAACTTCTCCATCACCAAGTAAAGTGTACACATTCCATGGTGCATTATCTAATTTTGATGCCATAGCCATCCCACATGCAGCCGAGAAACCTTGACCTAAGGAACCTGTAGATATCTCCACACCAGGTGTTCCTTTCATATCTGGATGCCCTTGTAACATTCTTCCTATTTTCCTCAGCCCATTTAATTCTTCCTTATCAAAATAACCTTTTTCAGCCAATGTTGCATATAATGCTGGTGCAGCATGTCCTTTTGATAATACAAATCTATCTCTATCCTCCATTTTAGGATTTGAAGAATCCACATTCATTTCATCAAAGTATAACGCAGTAAGTATTTCAACTACTGATAATGACCCTCCTGGATGTCCAGATTTGGCTCTATGTATCATAGAAACTATATCTCTTCTTATGATACGCGCAATCTCATTTAATCCTTTATGGTCTCTCATGTAATTACCTCCCTTGAGTTTGTAATTTTTATATCAATTCCATATTATTATATCACTTTTATGCTATTTTTTTTCGTTATTTTTGATTTTATTAGCTTAGGCACTAAAATTAAACTCTATGAAATATTTTTAAAGAAAAAAGGGATTGTCTAACAAAAGACAAATCCCTCTTTAAAAAGTAAACAATCCTAAACTTATTTGAAGTCCATCATCTACTTTTATCATCATATTTTCATCTAGACAACCAATTTTTTCCCTCAGCCTCTTTTTATCAATAGTTCTGATTTGTTCTAAAAGAATCACTGAGTCTTTATTAAGCCCATATTCATTGGAACTTATCTCTACATGAGTAGGTAATTTGGCTTTATTAATCTGAGATGTTATAGCTGATACTATAACTGTAGGACTATATTTATTACCTACATCATTTTGTATTATCAGAACAGGCCTAACTCCTCCCTGTTCTGAACCAACAACTGGACTTAAATCAGCGTAATATAAATCACCACGCTTTATTTCACAATTAGTACTCACCTTGGGCAATCTTCCCTTCATTTTTATCATCAGAAGATACTTCGTCAACTGTCATACCTAGTTCAGCTAATGACAGATTAATTTGACCCATTTCTCTATAACCCGTTTTCATAGATTCTTTAATATGAATTCTCTTTTTCTGAGTTATATAGAACTGAAAAGCAGCTTTTGCAAAATCTTCTCTGTTACTGTTCTCCATCTGAACAATACTATCAACTTCAGAAATCAGAGAGTCTGGTAAAGTAACTTCTATTTTTTCTTTACTCTTATCGTACACAAAATCGCCTCCCAGATTATAATATCATGGTTTTATTTTAGCAAATAACTGTTTATTTGTACAAGCTCATTATTTTCCATATAAACACGGTCAACTCTTCTTGATATCATGCATAACACTTCATAGTTTATAGTTCCTAAGTCTTTGGCTATACGTTCAGCTGTAACTTCACCTTCTCCAAATAGTATAACCTCATCTCCAACTTTTATGTCTACATCTTTGTCAATTCTAACCATTATTTGATCCATACAAATTCTACCAACTACATCAAATACTTCTCCTTTAATAATAACTTTTGGATTCTTTTGAATTCTAGTAAATCCATCTGCATATCCTATTGGAATTGTAGCTATTGTTTCCATACTAGTAGTTGTATATTTTAGTCCATAACTTATTCCTATACCTGGTTCAACTTGTTTTATATGTCCGATTTTTGATTTTAATTTCATGGCTGGCTTTAGTTCTAGCCTTTCTTTAAATACATCATCAGATGGATAATGACCATATAATATTATTCCTGCTCTTACCATATTTAATCTTAAATCAGGGCAATCCATAATAGCTGCACTATTTGATACATGCTTTATAGCTATTTCTACACCAGCTTCATCTAACTTATCAGACATAAATTTATAATTATTAGCTTGTTTATAAGTGTACTCTTTACTTACTTCATCAGCTGTAGCAAAATGAGTAAACATACCTTCTAAATTTATATATTCTAATTTATTTAATTTTACTATATCCTGAACTGACTCTTCATTAGGTTGGAAACCTATTCTAGTCATTCCTGAGTCTATTTTAATGTGAACACAGGCTTTTTCTCCTAAAGATTTTGCAATTTCGTTTATCTTTTGTGCTGTTTCTAAAGAATAAACTGTCATAGTTATTTTATTTTTTATAGAATCTTCAAAAGCTTCATCTGGAGTATATCCTAAGTTCAAAATAGGAAGTGTTATACCATTTTGTCTAAGTTCAATTCCTTCAGCAGTTCTTGCTACTGCTAAATAATCTACTTTTTCCTTTTGTAATAATTTTGCAACTTCTACTGCACCATGTCCATATGCATCAGCTTTTATTACTCCACAAACCTTAATATCTTCTTCTAATAAATTTTTAATATTTTTTAAGTTAAATCTTAAGTTATCTAGATTTATCTCTGCCCATGTAGGCACTGTTATTTTTTGCATTTCTTTAGTCCCCCTTAGTTTCTGTATTCAAAATCTCTGTATTTTACTGTAAATCTTGGCACTCCTTCATTATCCAACACTTCCATCTTTTCAGGGTTCTTTGTGTCAGTATTTACATATAATACTTGCTTATTAAAATATTTATTATCCCCAGGAATAAAAGTCTCTAAAACCAAATTTCCTTTGGATAACTTTATTTTCATCTCTTCGTTTTGAAGATAATTTTTTATAAAGTCTCCTATAAAAAGATATTGATTATTTTTTCCTGTATTAGGCAATTCCACTATATCACTGATATTTGGATTTTTAACTAATATTTTATCACCTTGATACTCTATACTTTTTCCCTTTAAGTGTTTTGGGGAAATTACTTCTAATTTATAGTTATCAGTTTTTTTATAAGTATGAATTAAAACATAATTGTGTGGGCTCTTATTTCCAACTACTTCTACTTCAGCTTTACAACTGTAAGAATTCATATCAGAAATCTGCTTTTGAAAGTCTTTGTATACTTCTTCTTTTGTGGACTGTCGTTTTTGGCATCCTATTACAATTATAACCAGTGCCAAGAACATAATACATACTATAGTCCACTTTTTTCTCACATCACACCTCCTACTTCAGTTTATTCATTATATAAAGCTTTTATTATATCATATCTACAAATTATACCTTTAATTTTATTGTCATCATCTACTACAGGAACTCTGTTTATTGATTTTTTAATCATTATATTAGCCACATCATCGAACTTATCATCTTCATGAACTTTTATTATGTCTTTAGACATCAGTTCTCCGACTTTATACGCTGCTACTTGCTTTATGTCTTTTTCTACCTTTTTTAAATCATCTAAAAAAATCAGCCCTTGTAATAAATTTATATAGAGAGGTGCTTCTATATATTTTTCTTTTTTAAGAATGTCTGTTTCAGAAATTATTCCAACAACTTTATTTTCTGAATCTACAACTGGCAATCCTCCTATTTTCTCTGCAATTAGCATATTAGCTACATCTGCTATACTATCATCTTGTTTTGCTACTATTACATCTGTTGTCATTATTTCTTTTGCTGTTTTATCCATCATAGTGTAATCACTCCTTAGTCCTTAATTATAGTTATCGCATTTGCTATAGCATAATCTTTTGAATGTGATATTGAAACTTTTATTTCTAAAACATTATAATCTATGCACATTTTTGCCAGATTATTATAAGTTTTTACTATTGGTTTTCCCATTTCATTTCTGAGAACCTCTATATCTTTAAAGTTAAACATTCTGATTCCTGTACCCATAGATTTACTTATAGCTTCCTTAGCCGCAAAATTACCAGCTATACTTTCTGCCTTAAAATTTTTAGAATTAAAATATTCAATTTCTTTATCTGTAAACATTTTCTCTAAAAACCGATTATTTTTTTCTACAGCTTTTTTTATTCTGTCAATTTCAACTATGTCCACTCCAATATCAAATATATCCATTTTTCCTCCAGAAAATTTATAATAGCTCTTTTCATTTAATAATGAATTTATAAATTTACTATTGATAATACCTATTATTGTTTAGTTTATGTTACTTATACCAATTTAATAATCATTATAATAAAATTGTAACTTTTAAAATTATT
Organism: Clostridioides sp. ES-W-0018-02; assembly: GCF_020658175.1. Lineage (NCBI taxonomy): Bacteria > Bacillati > Bacillota > Clostridia > Peptostreptococcales > Peptostreptococcaceae > Clostridioides > Clostridioides sp. ES-W-0018-02. Next base: position 48,549 of record NZ_JACVVY010000008.1, read on the forward strand.
TATAATAAATAACCTATGTAAATCTATTATATTATTTATTATACTACACAAGTAAGCAAATTTTTTAAATTTTATAAAAATTTTATATAGATTCCTTATATGAATATTTTTTCACTTCTATATAATCTATCTAAACTTTCTTTATCTTATTAATTACAACATAATTTTGCAGTAAATTCAAACATTTTGTGAATTTATTATCAGTACAATTTCTCCATACTTTAAACTCTATTTGTTGTTATTTTATTAACGCCAGAACATAAAAAAGTCACTTTGACCAAAAATAATTTTAGTAAAAATGACTTTTCATGTTTTATATTAAGTTATTAAATCCATTCAGCAGATTCTGTCAATATAACGGTTTTATTTTGCTCTACATTAACAAATCCTTCTGATATTTTTGCTTCTTTAAAATTTCCATCTTTTTTTATCTTCAAAGTCCCTACAGGTATGCCTGAAACAAATGGTATATGACCTTTCAATACCCCTTTGTCTCCCTTTGTAGTTCTAACTACTATCATTTCAACTTCTCCATCATAAAATGTATCATTTGGAGTTACAACTTTCAATGAAAATTCACTAGCCATGACTACATACTTCCCTTCGCTTTTTTAACAGCATCTTCTATTGTACCTACAAACAGGAATGCTGACTCTGGTAAGTCATCATGTTTACCTTCAAGTATCTCTTTGAATCCTCTTACAGTTTCTTTAACAGGAACATATTGACCTGGATTTCCTGTAAATTGCTCTGCAACTGTAAACGATTGAGATAAGAATCTTTGTATTTTTCTAGCACGTGCAACTATTAACTTATCTTCATCAGACAATTCATCCATACCAAGTATGGCAATTATATCTTGTAGTTCTTTATATCTTTGAAGTATTGATTGAACTCCTCTGGCTACTTCATAATGTTCTTTTCCTACTATACTAGGGTCAAGAATTCTTGATGTAGATTCAAGAGGGTCAACCGCTGGATATATACCAAGTGATGATATTTGTCTAGATAAAACTGTTTTTGCATCTAAGTGAGAGAATGTTGTAGCTGGTGCTGGGTCAGTTAAGTCATCTGCTGGTACATATACTGCTTGAACAGATGTTATTGAACCTTTCTTAGTTGACGTTATCCTCTCTTGAAGTGCACCCATTTCAGTAGCTAATGTTGGTTGGTAACCAACAGCTGATGGCATACGTCCTAGAAGTGCTGAAACTTCTGAACCAGCTTGTGTGAAACGGAATATATTATCAACGAAAAGTAAGACGTCTTGTCCTTGCTCATCTCTAAAATGTTCTGCCATTGTAAGTCCAGTTAAAGCGACTCTCATTCTTGCTCCAGGTGGCTCATTCATCTGACCAAATACTAGAGCTGTCTTATTTATAACTCCAGACTCACTCATTTCTCCATAAAGGTCATTACCTTCTCTTGTTCTTTCTCCTACTCCTGAGAATACAGAAATACCACCATGTTGCTTAGCAATGTTGTTTATAAGTTCTTGTATTAAAACTGTTTTTCCTACTCCTGCTCCTCCAAATAGACCTATTTTTCCACCTTTCAGATATGGTGCTAGCAAATCAACTACCTTAATACCTGTTTCTAGTATTTCAGCTGTAGTTTCTAGTTCGTCATATGCTGGTGCTGGTCTATGTATAGGTAACTTAGGCGCAGACTTTGGAGCTGGTTTTCCATCAACTGGTTTTCCAAGAACATTGAATATTCTACCTAAAGTTTCATCTCCAACAGGAACACTTATTGGTCCTCCTGTATCTACAACTTCCATACCTCTTACAAGTCCATCTGTTGCACTCATAGAGATACATCTTACTGTATCATCACCTATATGTTGAGCAACTTCTGCAACTATTTCTTTATCTCCTAACTTTATTACTAACGCATTTAATAAGTTAGGTAGGCTTTGTTCATTATCAAACTTAACATCTAGTACAGCTCCTACAATCTGTACTATTTCACCTACATTTGCCATTTCCTAACCTCCCTATTTTAGAGCTTCAACTCCACCAACTATCTCTGTTATTTCTTGAGTTACAGCTGACTGTCTTGCTCTGTTATAACTTAACTCTAAATTAGATAGCATTTCATTCGCATTATCTGTGGCTGATTCCATCGCAGTTCTTCTAGCTCCTTGCTCTGATGCAAAAGATTCTAAAATCCCACCATATATTGTACCTGATACAAACTGAGGCACAATATAACTTAAGACTGCTTCTGCTGATGGTATATATTGTACTTTCGATTTATTTTGTTTTTCTTCTTTTATTACAATTCCATGGTCATCTGTATCTTTTTCAAACACCAATGGAAGCAATTTTAAAACTTCAACTTCTTGTAATAACGCTGATTTAAACTTTGTATAAGCTATATAAACTTCATCTACTTCACCTTTTTTATACAGGTCAATAACAGTTTGTGAAATTTCTATCGCTTCTTCATATCCACAAGCTTCAACACTATTTATATCTTTTGCTATATTGTAATTTCTCTTAGAAAAAAACTCGTGTGCCTTCTTTCCTACTGTGATAACTGTTTCTTTTTTTCCTTCCATGTGAGATACAGATTCCTTTAATACATTGGAATTGTATCCACCTGCAAGACCTCTATCTCCAGCTACCACTATATAGCATTTATTTTTTACTTCTCTTACTTTTAAAAATTCATTTCTAACTCCACGTGTTGTTTGGGCAATATCTTTTACTGTATCGTACAAAGTATTAAAGTATTCTCTTGAATCTTCAGCTTTTTCTTTTGCTTTTCTAAGCTTAGAAGATGCAACAAGTTCCATTGCTTTAGTTATTTGTTTTGTACTTTCAACACTCCCCATACGTGTTTTAATCGCTTTAATTCCAGCTCCTGCCAATTAATTTACCTCCTTTTTTAAAAAGGATTATACTTCAACAACAAACTTTTCTTTAAATTCATTTATTGCATCTGTTAAATCATGAGTGAAGTCTTCTCCATCTAATATTTTTCTTGATATTTCTGGATAATTATTATCTACAAATGCATACAATTCTGATTCAAATCTAGCTATATTATCTATTGGAATATCTTCCAAGTGATTATTTATAACAGCGTATATTATTATAACTTGATTTTCAACTTTTATTGGTTGATGCTCACCTTGTTTTAATATCTCAACGATTCTTTCACCTTGAGCAAGTCTCTTTTTAGTATCTTCATCTAAGTCAGAACCAAATTGTGAGAATGCTGCAAGCTCTCTATATTGTGAATATGCAAGTTTCAATGTACCTGCAACTTTTTTCATTGCCTTAATTTGCGCAGAACCACCAACCCTCGATACTGATATACCAGGGTCAACTGCTGGTCTTACACCTGAATAGAATAATTCTGGTTGTAAGTATATTTGACCGTCTGTTATAGATATAACATTTGTTGGTATATACGCAGAAACGTCTCCAGCTTGAGTTTCTATTATAGGTAAGGCAGTCATTGAGCCTCCTCCTAATTCATCAGATAACTTAGCTGCTCTTTCAAGTAATCTTGAATGTAAGTAGAATACATCTCCAGGATATGCCTCACGTCCTGGTGGTCTTCTAAGTAATAATGACATTTCTCTATATGCAACGGCTTGTTTACTTAAATCATCATATACTATAAGCACATGTTTTCCATTGTACATAAATTCTTCACCCATAGCTGCTCCAGCGTATGGTGCTATATATTGAAGTGGTGCTGATTCAGATGCTGTTGCTGAAACTACTATTGTATAGTCTAAAGCTCCACCTTTTTCTAATGAGCTAACTAATTGAGCTATAGTAGAACGTTTTTGCCCAATTGCTACATATATACAGATAACATCTTTTCCTTTTTGATTTAATATAGTGTCTACAACTATAGATGTTTTACCAGTTTGTCTGTCACCTATTATTAACTCTCTCTGACCTCTACCAATTGGTATCATTGAATCTATTGATTTTATACCTGTTTGTAATGGCTCATAAACAGATCTTCTATCTATTATACCAGGTGCTTCAGATTCAACTGGTCTAGTTTTTGTACAAGCTATAGGTCCTTTTCCATCTATTGGCTGACCTAGAGAATTTACAACTCTACCTATTAAGGCTTCTCCAACTGGAACTTCAACTATTCTTCCAGTTCTCTTAACTATATCGCCTTCTTTTATTCCACTGTCATCTCCAAGTATAACAGCTCCAACTACTTCTTCTTCTAAGTTAAGTGCCATACCATATACTTCACCTGGGAACTCTAGTAACTCACCAGACATAGCTTTTTCTAATCCATATACACTAGCTATACCATCCCCAACGGTTAAAACACTACCTGTATCTGTCAATTCAACTTTATTCTCATAATTCTTTATTTGCTGTTTAATTATAGAACTTATTTCTTCAGGTTTTAAGTTCATGGGTTCACCGCCATTCTTAAGATATTACTTCAGATAGCTTTTCTTTCATCTTATCTAGACGAGTTTTTACAGTGCCATCTATCTGCTCATTTCCAAGTCTAACTAGAACTCCCCCTAGTATAGTCTTGTCAACTACATTTTCTATAGTAACATTTTTGTTGTATTTGTTTGAAAGTTTAACTTCAAGTTCTTTAATATCTGTTTCACTCATTGGAATCGCACTTATTGCGACACCATCAATTATATTATTTTTCTTATTTAATAAGTCTTTATAAGCTAACTCTATGTCTTCCAAAAACGCTATTCTATCTTTATCTACCAAAACTTTTAAGAAATTTTTTATGTTAGAACTTACTTCCTTATCAAAAATGATTTCTACCAAGTTTTTCTTTTCTGATTTTGAAACTAATGGTGATTTTAAAACTTTGTAGAAATCTTTGCTAACTTTAGTCATCATATCTACTACTTTTTCTAATTCTTTAAATAATATATCAGTTGAATTTTCTTCTTCTCCTAATTGAAACAGGGCTTCGGCATATCTATTTGCTACTACATTTATCATTTAGCCTCCCCTACCTCTTTTATAAAGTTTTCTATCAATTCTTCATGTTTAGATTTATCTAAATCTTTTTCAATAACTTTAGATGCTGCAAGTAGTGCTATATTTGATATATCACTCTTAATTTCATTCATAACCTTTTGTTTTTCTTGTTCTATATCTTTGCTTGCTTTATCTTTTATATTAAGAGCATCTTGTTTTGCAGTACTTATTATGTCATCTGATTTTTTCTCTGCTCTTATAGTTGCTTGTTTTATGATTTCTTGACCTTCGTCTTTAGCAAAATTGATTTTTGACTCATATTCTTTTTTTAGTGCCAATCCTTCGTTTTTTGCTTTTTCGCCTTCTGCTAAGTCATTTTTAATATCATTTTCTCTTGATTGGATTATATTTAAAACTGGCTTAAATAAAAGCTTTCTTAGAAGTAAAAATATTATAAAAGTATTAACAATTTGGAATACAAATTCCCATGTTATACCTACTAGTGCTTTCTCCATAATTATCCTCCTTTCCATAAATCATAACTACTTATAATCACGAGATGATAAAATTCATCTCGTGATTATAAGTTTGAGATGATTTATCTATAAAACCTATCTCAAAATATTTAAGGACTAAATCTACATTCCTAAGTATTTGAAGAATGGATTTACGAATAGAAGTATTATTGATACAACCAAGCCATATATTGCTGAAGACTCTGCTATAGCAACACCTAGTAATAAAGTTGAAGTTATATCACCTTTAGCTTCTGGTTGATTTCCTACTGCTTCTGCTGCCTTACCTGCTGCTACACCTTGACCAATTCCTGCACCTATACCTGTTGCAACTGCTATTCCTGCTCCTATTGCTGATGCTGCCGCTACTATTGCTGTTTCCATAATTATTTCCTCCTTAAAATTTAAAAATTTAAATTGTTTTTTATCTTAATATAAGTTGATTTCTTAATCTAATTCCCCTGCACTTGATATAAACACCATTGTTAACATTATAAATATATATGCTTGTAACAATCCTGCAAATAAATCGAAGTACAAGTGTAATGGTACTGGTATTAGTATCTGTCCAATTGGTATTGATAATCCTGGTATTAGACTAGATATAAAACCTAAAAGTTGATAAAATAGACCCATTATAATTGTTCCACCTAAGATATTTCCAAATGGACGGAAACTTAATGATATTGGTCTAGCTAACTCACCTATAATGTTAATTGGTAACATTATGGCAAGTGGTTGAGCCAATTCTTTAAAGTATGATACTCCTTTAAATTTAACTCCTGCAAAATAAATCATAAAAAATGTAATCATTGCCCATGCAGCAGTTGTATCTAGGTCGGTTGTTGGTGATCTTAATCCAAGTAATGGGCTTAAATTTGAGCATGCGAAAAATAAAAACAAACTTCCTATGTATGGTATCATATATGGCATTCTTTTTACTGTGTTTTTACCCATAACATTTGTAACCATTTTAGCAAGACCACCTATTGCAAATTCCAAAAATATTTGAACTTTACTGGTTGGAACTTTTTTCAAATTTCTAGTTAAAAAATAAGATGCTATCGCTAAAAAGGCCATTATTCCCCAACTCACTAGTATTGTTTCACTAATTTTAAAGTTTCCTATGAGATAATAATGCGCTTGACTCATACTTACGCCTCCTTCCTCTTTAATTTATTTATAAAGTTTTTTGATAATATGACAAACTTTGTACTCAATAATCCTAGTGCTGTTCCGATTATATTTAAATGTGGAACCTTAGCTGAAGCAAATAGAACAACTGCCATTATAAATAGCCTAATGGTATATTGTGCTGATGCATAAGCTTGTGCTTTTCCAGCTGGCAATGACACTGTTTTTTCTAGTGAGATTGCTAATAATCTAAAATTTAACATAGCTATTATAGAGCCAAATATAAGTCCTAAAAATACTGGCTTACTTAATGTTGATGTTATCAACATTAGCACAATTAAAATTACATCAAATATTACTATACCCTTTGTTACTGACCTTACTTGGTTAAGTAATTTTATATCCAATATATCACTTCCTTCGTGTATATACTATCAGAGTTTTATAAACACCACTAAAAGCACCTCCAACCCCTAACAGTAAAAATATTATTGTTAGAACTGGACTTGTATTTAATTTACTATCTAAAAATTTTCCTAAGAAAGTACATCCTAATATTGATATTACAATCATCAATCCTATCTGACTTATTAAACTAAACAGCTTTGCAATTTCCATATGTGTATTTTTTTTACTCATAAATAGTATCCCTCATTATTACAAAATAAATAACATGTAATTAATCTATATCATAAATTTATTTAATTATAAAATATATCTTACTACTAATCTGATTATTTTTCAAACACTTTCTTTTAATCATTTCATGAGCATGTATTTCAGTGTCAAATTTTATCGTTTATTGTCATTCTAAAATTATTCACTAAAAATTTATCTACTAGAATTTTATAAGTTCTATTCCTGCTTCTTCTAACAATTCTGTAGACATATCATCTGGATAATCGCCTTCATAAACAATTTTCAATATCCCTGCATTTATGCACATTTTTGCACACAAAACACAAGGTCTTGTAGTAACATATAAAGTTGCTCCAGCTACACTAATACCATTATGGGCAGCCTGTATTATAGCATTTTGCTCAGCATGCAATGCCCTACACAGTTCATGTCTTTCTCCTGAAGGAATATTTAGTTCCTGTCTTTTGCACCCAATATTTTCACAATGTTCAAGATTTCTTGGGGAACCATTATATCCAGTTGTTAGAATTTGTTTATCTCTTACAATAACAGCTCCTACCTGTCTCCTAATACAAGTTGAACGCTTTTTTACCACTTCTGCAATTTCCATAAAGTATTCATCCCATGATGGTCTCATAATTTACTTTTCTCCTCTTTGTTTATGTACTGGTCTCATATATATTTATTAGATTTCTTCCTAAATAAATACTTATTTTTATATTATATACACATGTCAATTGAATGTCCAATAAAAAAAGAGCATTTTTACCATTTAAATTTTAAATACCCTTTATATGCTCTCCTTAATCTATTAAATTTATTATATCACCTTAATGAAATATTAATAGTCTTATTTATCATAAATTAATTTATTGGATAGATTCCATTTTTTAATATGGCTTCTAAAACCCCTCCAGCTATACATCTAGCTTTATCTGATATGGTAAAAGCATTCTTAACTTCCTCTTTTCTAGGGTCTATGTCTAATATTTTTAAATTTTTATTTACTTTTGCTCCCTCTTTTAGTAATCCTCTAAGAACTCCAGATATTGTTGCTCTAACTTCATATTTTTGTCCATAATCATTAATATAACAAAGTAAATCACCCTTTTCAACTATATCGCCTATCTTACATACATTTTCCATTATTCCGCTATGTTCTGAGTGTATTACTCTTTCTTTAGAAATCCCTTTTATTGCACCTGGTATTCCTGTATTTTTTTCAGCTCTACCACTGGTTATTATTCTTCCTAGATTATGACCTCTCATTGTCTCTATGACCACATCAACATCTTCTCCTGCACAAAATCCAGGTCCTAAAGCTATTGTAAGTGGAGCCATATCCTTAGTTGTACCCAAATTTTTTTTGGCTAATATTCCATCAATCAAAACAACTGGATTTATCTCAGATAGTTTTTCTCCTTTTGGGTCTACAATAAGTGCTACTTTATCTTGAGATAACGTTTTTTCGATTTCGTCTTTGTTTTTACAAAGTTTACACTTTATACCTTCAATAGTAACTTCCTTTTCATATACAGCCTCACAAAAAGAGACCTGTCTTCTTATTGCTAAAGGCTCTTCTATTTCTAATGCAACCACTTTAAAACCACTATTGTGTAACTTATGTATAACTGCTGTTGCTAAATCTCCAGCTCCTCTTACTACTATACATTTTTTCATGTATTATCACTCCCAATAATATCATTAATATTTTAATTTAAACTCAATTAATATATATCAATTTAATCGTAAGCAACTAACATGCCATATTTAAAATTGCTCATAATTTGTAAACTCAAGTAAAATAGCCATTCTTTATTAATTGGTAAAAGCTTTTTATTCTCAATTCGAGAAATTTATCAATTCAAGAATTCTTATTATGAGAAAATACATATAAAAAGGAACCTCCTTATATTAAATAATTTTTACTATATAAGAAAGTTCCCAATAAATATTTATAGTTATTAATTTTTATTTAGTTCCAAATAATCTGTCTCCTGCATCACCAAGACCAGGAATTATATATCCATGTTCATTTAATTTCTCATCAATTGATGCAACATATATATCAACATCATCATGATATTTTTGTACTTCTTGTATTCCTTCAGGTGCAGCTACTAAATTAGCTAATTTTATACTTTTAGCTCCTTTAGATTTAAGTAAATCTATTGCTGCAACAGCAGAACCTCCTGTAGCAAGCATAGGGTCAACTACTATTATATCTCTTTCTCCTATGTCTTGAGGAAGTTTACAATAATATTCAACTGGTTTTAATGTTTCTGGGTCTCTATATAATCCTACATGACCAACTTTTGCTGCAGGCATTAAACTTACTAAACCATCTACCATTCCAAGCCCTGCTCTTAAAATTGGAATTATAGCTAGTTTTTTACCTGCAACAACTTTAGATGATGTTTTTTGAATAGGAGTCTCTATTTCTACATCTTTTAATGGTATATCTTTTGTTATTTCGTATCCCATTAGCATTGCAATTTCAGTTAAAAGTTCTCTGAAATCTTTAGAACCAGTATTTTTATCTCTCATTAAAGTTAGTTTATGTTGTATTAATGGATGGTTTGTCTCTACCACTTTGCTCATTTTGATAATTCCTCCTGATAAAACTGTAATTTTTATTATTTATTGTGTTTTTCTTCTATTGATTTAATCATATTTACTCTTCTAGCATGTCTATCACCTTCAAAATCTGTACTAATCCAAGCCTCAACTATTTCAAGTGCTAAACCTTTACCTAAAACTCTTTCACCTAATGACAACATATTTGCATCATTGTGTGCTTTTGACATTTTTGCAGAAAATACATCTGATACAACTGCACATCTTATTCCAGGAACTTTATTGGCAGCTAAAGATATTCCTATCCCTGTACCACAGCATAATATTCCATAATCTACATCTTTATCTATAACTGCATTTGCAACTATTTCTCCATACGCAGGATAATCAACAGAATCTGTAGCATTCTTAGTTCCATAATCTACACATTCAATCCCTTTTCCTTCTAAATAGTTTATTATTTCTTTTTTTAAATTATATCCTCCATGGTCACAGCCTAATCCTATTTTCATTTCTTTATCCTCCGTTTTATATATTTTTTACTATTTGGTTGACAGAATATATTATTTCTTTCATAGTATCTCTATAAGTATCCAAGCTTCCACCAAATGGGTCAGATATATCTGACTCATCCTGATTTGCGAACCCTTTAAAAGTATACACTTTTTCTTTGCATTTTGGAACTGCTTGGACTAAAATTTCTTTATGAGATTTAGTCATTGTTAGTATGATATCTGATTTATCTAATAAATCCTTAGTAATTACTCTACTTTTATGATTTGATAAATCTATTCCAAGCTCTTTTAAAGCTTCTATAGAATTATTAGAAGCATCCATACCATTTGCTGTAGATATACCCGCTGAGGATATGCAATATTCTTCAATATTTTTTCCAGACTCCTCAATAGCTTTCTTTAATATAACTTCAGCCATAGGACTTCTACAAGTATTTCCTGTACATACAATAAGTATATTCATATTTCACAACTCCTTTTTAAGCTTTTATTACTTTATATCCTGCTGACTTAAGTAATCTATTCATAATTGCTTGTCCGACACCGCTCTTAGGAAATTCCTCAGAATATATAACATCCATACCTTTTTTATCCATTTCTATGAGAGCATCAAACAAATTACTTGCTACTTCCTCAAGAGTACTCCCCAAATCTATTACTTCTCCATTATAAAACTCTTTATTTCTACTAATGCACATTACACCTGTTTTTAGACCTTTTTCTTTATTAGATTTTATCATATCATTAATCTTTGTTGCTACATTCTCCCTTTTGCCAGATATAATATATACGTCTGCATTTGGTGAATAATGTTTATATTTCATTCCTGGAGCCTTGGCTTTTTGATTATCTTCTTTTTTACTTAATGATGGATCAAGCCTTACTTCACCAAGAATTTCTTCTAAGACTTCTTTAGTTATACTTCCAGGTCTTAATATCATAGGAATCTCTTCTGTAAGGTCTAATACAGTTGATTCTAGTCCAAAGTTACTATCTCCTCCTAAAACTATTCCATCAACTCTTCCATTCATTTCTTCATATACATGTTTCGCTTTTGTTGGGGATGGTCTCCCTGATATATTTGCAGAAGGAGCTGCAATAGGTATGCCTGCTTCTTTTATTATTGCCCTGGCAATAATATGAGAAGGCATTCTTATTGCAACTGTATCAAGTCCTCCACTAGTTCTATATGGAATTATATCTTTTTTATTTAGTATTATGGTTATAGGCCCTGGCCAAAGTTTTTCCATAACAAGTTTAGCTTTATCACTTATATCTTTAGCTAAATCATAAACTTCTTCTTTTTCATAAATATGGACTATAAGTGGATTATCACTAGGTCTACCTTTAGCTTCATAAATCTTCTTTACTGCATTTTCATCTAATGCATTTGCACCTAATCCATATACTGTCTCAGTTGGAAAAATAACCGTCTTACCTTCTCTAAGAAGTTTTGCTTGTATTTTTATTTCCTCATAATCAATATTATTTATATCAATATTACTTATAATAGTCTTCATCTTTCGTATGCCTGCTTTCATTTTAATTTTAGATATAGTTTACAATTATTGTACCTAACAAAAAACCAACTATACAATACACACTTTTTGAATGCGGAAAAATTTCTTCCAATACAACATACATCATTGTACCTCCTGCTGTAGCAAGAAATACACCTATAAGAGAAGTAAACACTCCTCCAAAATAAACACCTAAAAAACTTCCTAGACCCATAGGCAATCCAGCTATTATTGTAAATAAAATAACTTTACTCATCCTCATTTTATTACATATCAGACCCAATGCCATAGCTAATCCTTCTGGTATGTTATGTAGACCTATTACTATAGCAAGAGTGATACCTAAGCTTTCTGTTGACATAAAAGAAGAACCAATAGCCAATCCTTCTGGTAAATTATGTAGTAATATACTTATGAATATAAGATATCCAGATGCCATACTTCCAGATACATCCAATCTTGTTTTTATGTACATAGTTATGAGAGCTCCAACAAATGTAAATATAACTGTATTGATTACTCCCATTTTATCCATGGATTCTTTCATCAAATCAAATACTACTACAGCCAACATTATTCCGCCAGACAATCCCATAAAGAAATTTAGGTATTTATCAACTTCTCTTTTAAAGATAGCTGATATAACTCCTCCTAATCCTGTCCCTATAACACCTGCCAAAAGTCCAATTATTGTTACTTTTAGTATCATATAACCCTCCTGTACTTGTATATAACAATTATATACAGTAGAATATGATAACATGACCTAAAATGCAAAATAGCTGTTTCAAAATAGAAAATAATTTCTAGAAAGAAACAGCTCTTTTAAAACATTCCTTATATTGCAGTCATTTTTTCTGTTTGGTCAACAGTAATTAAAGCGTCTATCATTTCATCTATATCCCCATCTAAGAATGCATCTAGCTTATATAAAGTTAAATTTATTCTATGGTCACTTATTCTACCTTGAGGGAAATTATATGTTCTTATTCTTTCTGATCTGTCACCAGTTCCGACTTGGCTTTTTCTTTCTGCTGCTATATCTTTGTGTTGTTCTGCCAATGCTTTATCGTAAAGTCTCGCTTTTAATATTTTTAAAGCTTGCTCTTTATTTTTTAATTGTGATTTTCCATCTTGACAAGATACTACTTCACCTGTAGGTATGTGTGTTACCCTAACAGCAGAGTCAGTAGTATTGACACTTTGCCCTCCATTACCTGAAGAACGGAAAACGTCTATTCTTAAATCATTTGGATTTATGTCAACTTCTACATCTTCAACCTCTGGTAATACTGCAACAGTAGAAGTTGATGTGTGTATTCTTCCACCAGATTCAGTTGATGGTATCCTTTGAACTCTATGAACTCCAGATTCATACTTTAATCTTGAGTAAGCTCCTTTACCTTTTATCATAAAAGATACTTCTTTATATCCACCCACTCCAGTATCACTAGCACTTAATAATTCTATTTTCCATCTTCTTCTCTCAGCATATCTCGAATACATTCTAAATAAATCACCTGCAAATAGAGCTGCTTCATCTCCTCCAGCTCCACCTCTAATTTCAACTATAACGTTCTTGTCATCATTAGGGTCTTTAGGTAATAGTAGTATTTTTATTTCTTCTTCTATTGGAGCTACTTTTTCTTCCATTTCAGATAGTTCCATTTTAGCTAATTCTCTTAACTCTTCATCTGACTCTTCTTGTAAAATTTCTTTTGATTCCTTTATGCTATCTAAAACGCTTTTGTACTCTCTGTATTTCATAACAATAGGCTCTAAGTCAGCATGTTCTTTTATATACTTTTGCCAAACTTTTTGATCATTTATTACATCAGGATCACCTATTTTTTCACTTAAGTCTTTATATGTATCTTCCAATACCTCTAATTTTTTTAACATACTTTCACCTCGATTAAATGTAACATATCAATTGTTGATTATATCATATATTGTATCCTATAACAACTCTATCAATGCCTTGTATATCCTTCTTTGTATATATTTTTTTATATCCATTACTTTTCATAATATTAATTACATCTTCAGCTTGATTGTGACCAACTTCATATGCTAATATTCCACATTGATTTAAATATTTCTTACCTTGCTCTGTTATTTTTCTATAAAAATCCAATCCATCTTCTCCACCCTCAAGTGCATTATATGGCTCATAATCTTTAACTTGTGTGTGTAGTGTTTCTATGTCTTGTTTTTTTATATATGGTGGATTTGAAACTATAATATCAAATTTTATATCACTATTATTCAATACTGTAAATAAATCTGATTTAATGTACTCTATTTTTTCATCAACTTCATTTATAATAGCATTTTTCTTTCCTATTTCTAAGGCTGTTTCTGATATATCAAAAGACATCAATTTAGAATTTTCAATATATTTTGCTAAGCTAACTGTAATCGCACCTGAACCAGTACCTATATCTAGTATGCTTACATTCTTTCTACCTTTACATATTTCAATTATTTCTTCTACCAAAGTTTCTGTATCTGGTCTTGGGATTAATACTCCTTCCTTAACAAAGAAATCTAGTCCCATAAACTCCCTATTTTCAACTATATATGCTATTGGTCTTCCATTTATTCTTTCTTCTGCAAAACCTATAAATTCTGTTTTCTGTTCTTCAGTTAATTCTTTACTTAGATTTAAGTGAATATACAATCTATCAACGTCACCTAATGCTTTTTGTAACAATAATTCTGTATCTAGTCTTGGAGTATCACTTATACCTTTAAATTCCTCTGAATATTTAATAATTATATCTTTTATCGTCATAATAAATACCCTTTTCTTTAATCTACTACTGCCTTTAATGCTTCTAAAGCTACTTCTAACTGCTCATCATCAGGCTCTTTAGTCGTAAAGTATTGCAACATCATACCTGGATATGCAATAATCTTAGTAAATCCATTGTCGTATTTTCCAAGAATTCTAATTACTTCATAAGATAATCCTGCTACTATAGGAACGCATATGATTCTCATAAATATCCTAAGTATTGGATTTGGCCAACCAAAAAATGCAAATAGTATTATTGATACAGCCATAACTATAAACAAAAAATTTGTACCACATCTAGGGTGAAGTCTTTTAAATTTTCTAGCGTTTTCTACTGTAAGTTCCAAATTATTTTCATAACAATATATGGATTTATGCTCTGCGCCATGATATTGAAATACTCTTTCTATATCCTTACTTCTAGAAATCAATACTATATATGCAAATAATATAACTATCCTTATAATACCTTCTATTAAATTGAGCATAAAATCACTAGGTATTACCTTAGAAAAAGCCCCTCCTACTAGTGTAGGTATAAAAATAAATAAACCAGCTGAAAGTATCATGGCTATAACCAAGGAAAATACTATAAGTATATCATTTGCCTTATCTTTAAAAATCTTCTTCATAAATAAGTCAAATTTGTCCTCTTCAGCTTCTTCCATAAAAAACTCTGAAGAAAAGTTCAAGCTCTTTATTCCTTGAATCATTGTATCTATCATAACAAAAGAACCTCTAATAAAAGGTATCTTGTCTATATTCTTATCTCTTACCCAACTTTTTATTCTATCTTCTTTTAAGGCTATTTCTCCGTCACTTTTTCTAACAGCTACAGCTCTTTTATCTTTTGATTGCATCATTACGCCTTCAATAACAGCTTGACCACCTACAGATTGCTTTCCCATCCACTCACCTCATTCAATTGCATTTTAAATACTTAATTTAACATATTTATTATTATAATACAAAAAGACAATTTAAAGTAGAATATGAACCTTTTTTTGTAATAAAATAGGAGTTGGCTTCCTCCAACTCCACTTTTATAAAAATTAGTCCATTTTGAATCTTTTTTTGAATTTGTCGATTCTTCCACCTTTTTCTATGTTCTTTTGTTTTCCTGTATAGAATGGATGGCACTCTGAACATATTTCAACTTTTATTTCGTCCTTAGTTGAACCAGCAACAAATGTGTTCCCACAAGCACAACGCACTTCAACTGGATTATATTTTGGTTGTATTTCCTTTTGCATTATAGTCACCTCTTCTCTTTATTTAAAAAAATTAATTATATTAACTTTCTTTTTACATTATCAACTACATTATTATAGCATAACTTATTATGCCATTCAAGTGATTTTTCTATTACTTTATATAATCTATTTTTACAATTATTCCTTGATTTTACAAACTCTTTATCGATTTTACAAATTCTTTATTGTCTTTGGTTCTTTTTATAAGTTCAATGACTTTATCTGTGATTTCCATCACTGAATTATTACTCATTTCTCTTCTTAATCTCCAAAGAGCTGTTTTTTCTTCATCATCAAGCAATAGGTCATCTCTTCTTGTCCCAGACTTATAAATATCAATTGCAGGGAATATCCTTTTTTCAGCTAATTTTCTATCTAAATGTAATTCCATATTTCCTGTACCTTTAAATTCCTCGAAAATTACATCATCCATTCTAGAACCAGTTTCAACTAATGCTGTTCCTAGTATTGTCAGGGAACCACCTTGTCTTATATTTCTAGCAGCTCCAAAGAATTTTTTAGGTCCATGAAGTGCCCCAGGGTCAATACCTCCAGATAAAGTTCTACCTGTAGGAGATATTGTAAGGTTATATGCTCTTGCAAGTCTAGTTATACTGTCTAGTAATATTACTACATCTTTACCGTGTTCAACTAGTCTTTGAGCTCTATTTAATACCATTTCTGCAACCTTAACATGATGACTTGATACTTGGTCAAAAGTAGAATATATAACATCTCCTTCAATAGATTCCTTCATATCAGTAACTTCCTCTGGTCTTTCATCTATAAGAAGTACTATAAGTTCAACATTTGGATGGTTTTTAGCTATACTGTTTGCGACACTTTTTAAAAGAACTGTTTTCCCAGCTTTTGGAGGTGCTACTATCAATCCTCTTTGTCCTTTACCTATAGGAGAAATTAAATCTATAATTCTTGTGGCTATCTCATTTCTATTTGTTTCCAGTGTAAGTCGTTCTTCTGGAAATATTGGTGTCAATGTCTCAAATGCATTTCTTTGTATAGCTGTATCAGGATTTTCATCATTTATCTTTTGAACATATAAAAGTGCTCTAAACTTTTCTCCACTTTTTGGATGTCTAGTTATACCCTTAATCTTATCTCCTGTTTTCATATTAAATCTTCTTATTTGAGATGGCGAAACATATACATCGCCTTCAGTAGATAAATAATTTGAGCCTCTTAAAAAACCAAATCCATCTGGTAAAATCTCAAGTACACCGACCACTTCATCTTCCTTTGATGTGTTAAATTCATCTACTATCTTAGATTCATCAACTTGTTTAGGCATATAATAGTTTTTATTATTATTTCTGACCATTCTATTACATGTATTTGACGCCTTATTGTAATCATTTGTATTTGATGTCTTATTATAATCATTTTTTTGGTTTCTGTTATCTTGGCTTTGGGAAATATTTTGATTATCCATATCTTTTTTGTTATATGATTTGGCAGGGCTCTTATATTCAACTTCTTTTTCTATGCTTTCGCTCTCTATATTTTCTTTTCTATTTTTTATGTCTTCTTTTATATTTTCATTTTTATCTTTAATTTCTTCACTCACTTTAATATCACTTGTTTTTACTTCGTTCTTGCTCTTAGAATTTATAATCTCAATTAGCTCATTTTTCTTATATGTAGTAATTGATTTTATTTTTAATTCTTTTGCTATTTCTCGTAGTTCAACTAATGTTTTACTACCCAATCCTTCTAATACTTTATCATCTAAAATCAAAAAAATCCTCCTCATCTATATATTCATTTATATACATACTTTTTTTTTGGAAATTGAAGGCATGAAAAAGAAAAGTTTTATTCAAACAGTTAAGTCTAATAATATCACTATTTATACATTATGGTCAATAAATAAAATTTAAAACATTATTATCCATATTATCCATTTATTTATTATATCTCAAGTCCAATCTTAGCACGTTTTTATAAATTTATCACTATATTTATATCTTATAATAATATTTTCCCTTAAAATATGCAACTATTATAAAAATTATTTTTTATCTTTATAAATTCTAAAAACCATACATAACTAGAATTCTGTAAATTTTTAACTACATCAAGTTATATATGGTTTTTATATTTATGTATACTACAGTAGTTATTTATTTCTACAACATAGTTGCAATCATGCTTAAAACAGCTGTTATACTTGTTAATACAAGAACACCTACAATCCCAACAGCTATTATTCTATTAATCTTTTTTTGACTTGATTTTGCCACACTACATCACCTTTCCTAATTATTTTTGAACTTCGAGTTCTTTAATCTCGCAAATCTTATCTGAATCTATTCCTTCATTTGTACTATTGTATAACACATTGTCATCTTTATCAAATTCATTACAGACATGTCTTAGATATTTAATAAAATCTTCCTTAAGGTCTTCTTTCTTTAGAGCAAAATCGACAGTCGCTTCTAAAAATCCTAATTTATCACCTACATCATATCTCTTACCCTCAAAGTTATATGCATACATGGCTTCCTTTTTAGATAATACTTTTAAAGCATCTGTAAGTTGTACTTCTCCACCTTTGCCTGGTGGTAAATCCTTGAGGATGTCAAATATCTCAGGAGTTATTATATACCTACCTAAAATAGCTATATTTGAAGGTGCCTTCCCTGATTCTGGTTTTTCCACCATATCTTTTACTTTATAAACCCTACCCTCTATATTTTTAGCTTCTATTATACCATATTTATTAGTATCTTCTGGATTCACTTTTTGCACACCTAATATTGTAGTTCTATACTCTTCATATGCGTCTGTTAATTGTTTTAAACAAGGTACATCATTGTCTACAATGTCATCTCCTAACATTACAGCAAAAGGCTCATCACCTATAAAATGTCTAGCACAATAAATCGCATCTCCCAGTCCTTTTGGTTCTTTCTGTCTTATATAATGTATATTAATCATATTAGATATGTTTTGTACTATTTCTAATAACTCTTTTTTACCTTTTTTTTCTAAGTCAAGTTCTAATTCTACAGATTTATCAAAATGGTCTTCAATAGATTTTTTATTTCTACCTGTTATTATTAATATTTCCTCTATTCCTGAAGCTACAGCCTCTTCTATTATGTATTGTAGTGTTGGCTTATCAACTATTGGTAACATTTCTTTTGGCTGTACCTTTGTAGCTGGCAAAAATCTAGTGCCTAAACCTGCTGCTGGTATTACAGCTTTCTTAACTTTAACTTGCATAGAATCATCTCCCACTAATTAATAGATAAAAAGCCCTATTTATAAATAGGACTTTAAACTTTTAGTATATTTTAACATTAATTCGATATATTTTCCATGTGGATTATAATAAATCTTTTATAATAGCTTTTCAAGTTCTGCTACTAAGCTGTCAAATTTTTTGATTGTATTTTCTATAGGTTTTGTATTAGTTAAATTTATCCCACTTCCTTTTAATAAGTCTATTGGATAATCTGAGCTTCCTTTTTTAAGAAAATTTATATAATTATCTGAGCCATTTTTTAGTATATCTTGGGCGAAACTGACTCCTGCACTACAGCCTGTAGCATATTTATAGACATAAAAACTATTATAAAAATGTGGGATTCTTGCCCATCCGACCTTAGATAATTGGTCTAATTCATAGTTTTGCCCATAATACTTCTTGAGAAGTTGTCCCCAAACATCATTTAACACTAATGCATTTACACTTTTTCCTTTTTCTACTAATTCATGTATAGTTTTTTCAAATTCAGCATACATAGTTTGTGTATAAAGAGTATCCTTTATTAAATCTAGATATTGTGTTATATAATAAGCTTTCTCACCATTACTTTTAGATTCTCTTATAAGCATCTCATAAAGTAATGCCTCATTAGTAGTAGACGCAACTTCATGAGTAAATATAGATGGACTTGAATTAAAATAATTTTGGTTCTTAGAACTTAGATATTCATATACAGCATGACCTAACTCATGTGATAAAGTTGAAACTGAGCCTAGCGAATTATTATAATTTAAAAGTATATATGGATGATTTTCATAGACAGATAGGCAATATCCACCACTCACTTTATTTTCATGTGAATAAACATCTATCCATTTTTCATTAAACGCTTTGTATACTACATCATTGTATTCTTTTCCCAAAGGTGATAATGCTGAATATACTATACTCTGAGCTTTTTCATAGTTAATATTACTATCAACAGCCTTAACTATAGGTACAGACATATCATATGAATGAACCTTATCCAACTTTAAGACTTTTTTTCTTAAATCTATATATTTGTGTAAACTATCCATATTACTGTTTACAGTTCTTATTAAATTATTGTATACTTTTTCATCTACATTATCAGATTCTAAATACATTTCTAAAGACGACTCATAACCTCTTTCTTGAGAATAAAATATATTCTTTTTAACTTGGCCAGTAATCAAGCCCGCAATTGTATTTATATTATCATTATAAGTAATGAGTTCATCTTGATAAGCTTTTTTTCTATTTTCTCTATCTGGCGATTCCAGTTCACTTGCATATTGAGCTGGTGTCAAATTAGTTTTTCTATCCATATTTCTAAATAACTCATACACTTGACTTGGAAGACTACTTATTGAAGACACTTTACTTAGAATATCTTCTGATTTATCGTCCAAATAATGTACTTTATTTCTTCTTATATCTCTTAAATACACACCATATTTTCTATTTATATTTTTATTTGAAATAATCTTCTTATAATCTCTATTTGATAATTTTAATATCTCTAACTCTAAATCTGAGCAAATCCCCATATAGTCTCCATAAGATTTACCCATACTATCACTCATATCTAAATATTTATATGAATTTTTATTAGTATCTTGTTTTAATTTTACATAAGCAGAAAGTTTATTTAATCTTATATCAAGTTTCTCTTTGATATCTAACGCAAAAGACAAATGCGTTGGTGACTTTGTAACTTTACCTATGTAATTTTTAAGTTCTTTTGTATCTTTATTAAAACTCTTAAGTTCTTTTTTCCATTGGTCATCACTTTTAAATAGAGACTGTAAATTCCAACATGTTTTTTCATAATCTATTTCTTGTTTTTTTTCAGCATCATCTTCAGTATCATTATTCATGACAGTAATTGCTCTATCATTATTTTTTTGATATCCTTGGTCAGCTTTTATACTTATTATTAACATGCAAAAAATAGAGATAAATAAAGGTATTATTGCTTTGCACAATTTCCTATTCATAAAAAGCCATCCTTTCAATAAGTTTACTTAATAATAGGATGGCTTTTTTTAGATATATTATTCAATTATTCATACTATATAAATAAATATCGAATTAATAGTTATCCACATAATAATCAACATATTCACAGGCTTTACTTGCTTAGAAATTTAGTTATTTCAACATGAATCTCTTTTGATAATAGCTTTTGTTTTTTCTTTTTTTACATTTTATTAACATTTATGCCATACTTATCAACAAATTTTGTTGATTTATACGTTTTTTTTGTTAATAACTTTACTTTTTTCAAAAGTCTATTAACACATTATACACAAGTTATCCACATATTATACACAGAAATTTATAAAGTTTATTTTGTACATATTTTTGTAACTAGAACAGTCATGTCATCTTCGATTTGTAACGCTTGTAACTCCAATGCTCTATCTAATATTAAATTTGAAATTTCTTTTGGATTAGTAGTTTCTATGTTTTTTAAGAAATATATTAACCAATTATCACCTAAATTGTTATTTCTTCCTGCATCTACAATTCCATCAGAAACCATTATAACATAGTCCCCTTCCTTAACTTTTACATTTTTTCTATCAATCTTTACATCTGACAATATACCCACAGGTAAAGATGATGATGATATTAAATCAACTTCTCCATCCTCTCTTTTTATATAGGTAGAACATGCTCCCATCTTTATAGTTTCTAAACTCCCTCGTTTTAAATCTAAAATACCTAAGTCGAGAGTTGAAAACATTTCTTCTGAAGACTTTAATAACAACATATTATTTATAGTATCTATAACTATTTCATCTTTAATCTTTGCATCTATCATTTTTTCTAGTATATCAATAGTAGCAGAAGACTCTTCATAAGCTTTTTTACCTTTTCCCATACCATCGCTTATAGCCATCATATATTTGCCATCATTTATCTCCATATATGTGTAGTTATCTCCACAAAGGATATGTCCATCCCTTGACATTGCTGAAACTTCTGTAACAGCCTTATATTTTTGAGACTTAACAAATGTTGCTTTACATTTACCTCCTAAACAGTGACATCCTATTTTTCTAACAGACATATTCTCTCCTACTAGGTCTGAAATTATATCTACAATTTTATTTTCACACATGCAACCATCATTGCAAGTTTTCTTTTCTATTGATATTTCAAACTCGCTGTTACTCTTTGTTAAGTAACTTACTTTATCAACAGTTATATCATATCTCTCTAATTGTTCATATATATTTTTTTCTTTTTCTATATCTAACATTATATCGCCCTCTAAATCCTGAGACAGCGATTTAATTGATTTTGAAATACTCCTTATCTGATTTGCTATTAATTTTCTACTTTCTGAAAACTTCACACTCCAATCATAATCTAATACAAACATTTTATAATAGTGATTTGATATTTTCACTATTGACTCTGGCTTCATACATTCCTTTCTAAAGTTTTTAGGTATATCGTTTACACTTAATTCTCCTTTCTCTTCAATTTTTTCAAGAATATTATATATCATAGTGTATGTATGATTAAATCTTGATTCCCAACACATTCTTCTCATACTACAACTTTTACATTCATCATTATGAATCATATCTATTACATTAGCTATGTCTCTTTGGTCTAGCACCTTATCCTTTTCTCTTATCTTGTCAAATGTATCTGCAAGGTCATCATAGGTTTTATAGATACTGTTTAATCGGCTATTCGTTAAGTTTTTGCTTCTCATAATATAATCGTATACAATTTCATTTGAAGCTACATTACTTTTTATTAATTTTTCAATCTTATTGAATAACCTTTCAGGCAACACAATCACTATCAAGCATCCTAACAATATATCTCTTAGTTGCATCATATTTGAAGTAATACCAGAAGTATATAGGTATATTATTGTCCAACTTAGAATATATCCTAATATACAGAAATATTTATTTATTTTATTAAATGCACCACTTATTAATCCTGAAAAAGAATATATACCCATATAAATAGCTGATGTCATATTATTTAAAATAGATGCCACTCCAATAATTACACCACTAGATGCTCCCATGGTAGCTCCACCTACTATTGAGGTCAGTAATATCAATACCGTTGACAAAATGGTCCTTATCGATATTCCAAATAAAGATATATCTCCTATCCCCATTATACTAAAGGTTAGCAGTAAACTTATTGATATGGCTTCTTCTGTCCGTACAGACATCCTATTGTTTACATTGGCCATTAAACCTATACCATAAGAAAATACATATATAGATATAAACATTATTATTGCTTCTACACCTGCAACAAGCAGATTATACACACACCTATCAGAAAAGAACGCTTGTCCCATGGAAATTGGAAGTAATACCATTGAACCTATAAGCGCCACTTTGGCAATTGAATCTAATAGTTTTAGTTTCTTATTTAATGCCATAAATATTGTAAGGCACACAGCATATTTTGCTACATTTCCAAAATCATTGAATGATAACAATATCCCTATTAATGCTGATATAAATACAGGTATCTTGTACTTATCAATCTTTGATGCACATATAAAAAAGGCAATCCCTAAAGGAGCTACAGAGTCTACTATGATAGACCTACTAAGTAAAAATCCCATTACAGCGAATGACACTGTAGTAAAATCAATATATCCGCTTATTAATTTTATGACATTTGGTTTTACAGTTTTGTTCTTTACAACTGCTACACTTCTTTGCATAAAAAAACCTCCTCTTTTGTTTATATTAAGAATTGTAACAAAGAGGAGTAATTTTTTTTGTCATAATCGGTTCCAAATATCAAAAAATATTAATACATTTTTTTTGACTTTTGACATATTAAGCCTTCCAAATTATCGTATTCACTTACGGTTATTTCTTCTATTTCTAATTTTTCCATTATTATATTCAATATTTTTACACCAGCAGTTATAATATCCGCACGTTTTTCTTGTAGCCCTTTTAAGTTCTTTTTATCACTTAATGTCATCTTTATTAATTTTTGTAGAATTTCTTCTATTTCTTTTTTGCATATCTTACTATTATGTATTTTTTCCATAGAGTAAATTTCTAATTCTTGATTCATTGCTGACAATGATGTGATTGTACCTCCTATACCTATAAGAGTTTTTAATCCCTTTTCTTTTATGTAATTTAAAGTCTCACTGATTTCGTTATATATAAATGAACTCATAGCTTCAAACTCTTCATTTTCAATGATATCGTGTTTTAAAAATTTTTCTGTCATTCTAAGAGCTCCTACATTTTCACTTTTATTAAATTTAATTCCATCTGAATCACCTATAATAAATTCTGTTGAGCCTCCTCCAATATCTATAACAATAATATCATTCTCTTCTTGTATGCCTTCTAAAACACCTTTAAAGCCCAAATTTGATTCTTCTATACCTGTAACTATGTCAACATCAATACCAGCCTCTTCTTTTGCTAGTTTAACAAAATAATCTCCATTTTTACTATCTCTAAGAGCAGATGTCCCCATACAATAAATATTTTCACATTTTTCATCATTACACTTGTCAGAGAATTCTTTTAATGCTTCTATATTTCTTTGAATCGCATCTTCCTTTATATATCCCTTGCTATCTACACCTTGCCCAATTCTAGTTGTGTTAACAAATTTTTTTCTATTTATAAGTTTTCCATCCACATAATCTACTATCAACAATCTCATTGAGTTTGTTCCAATATCAATAGCTCCTATTTTCATTATAAAATTCCTCCTTAAATCAAAATAAAAAAGTCATCCTTAAACTGAATGACTTTTTTATTCAATCTTAAATTTTAAAATCAATACTCGTAGACTTATTGGCAACTTTTAATCAACGATTTATATCTACATAAACGGTTTCATTAGGCTTTACCATGTTTAACCTTTTTCTAGCTATTTCTTCTAAGTCTCCTTCATATGATTTTTCATCTTTCTTTAAGCTGTTTATTTGTATTTCAGTCTTTTTTAATTGTTTATTTAGACTTGCTATTTCTGTTTTATATTCTTTAGCTTTTTCGTACTCAAATACAAATCCTGTCATTATACTAAAAATTGATATTCCTAAAAATAAACTGATAACAATAATTTGTCCTGAAAATTTTTTTCTTAAGTTCATTTTTCCTACACCCTTTTTTTAGTTTTAGTTTTTTTCTTAGATTTTGATTTTTTCTTGTTTTTTGATTTTTTATTTGATTTTCTCTTTATACTTTTTTTTGTTGCTATAAATATATTTGGTATATAAAATATAATATCAAATAGTAGGTGTAGTGAATAGATTATAACGTAATACAAATTGTTTAAAAAACTGACTATGTAGTATGTAACTTTTTTAAAAGAATTCCTCACAAAACGAATTATTTTATTGATAATTGATAAAACAATTTTACTTATGGTGTTATAGTATAAAATAAAACCAATAAACAAAGCCACAAAATGGTAATATCTTAAATTAAAAAACTCTGTAAGGTTTATTGTTATAAATATTATAATGGTTGCTAGAAACCAAAATAATACATCAAAAATTATTGCAAAATAATTGATGAATTTAAAACTCCCTCTCAGGCTTCTATAAAAATCAAACAACACTCCTATGAGTATTCCACCATAAATAGTAGCGTAGAAAATACTTACATCTTGAGTAAAAGGTATCATCTATCTAAATACCTTTTTCAAAAAACTTTCTTGTGGCTTTTTAGGCTTTGCATATACCATAGAATTTATAGTTCCATCTATGCTAATTATATTTTCGTCTATACTTAGCTTGCTCATATCTAGGTTTTCGCCTTCAATTACCATCTCACCAACAGAAGTTTTAAGCTCTACTCTTTTATCATTAAAAGAATATATGTGCTCAACTCCTGAAATAACCAGCTTTGATCTATCTTTCAAAGTTATGTTCTGTTCCATAATATCCCCCCAGTAAATATTTCACTAATACTACTATTAATATACTAGAGGACTATTAATTTTATTCTAAAATTTCGTACATTTCTTTCGCATCATTTTTTAATACATGCTCTCTTACTTCATTTATCTTAAACTTCATCTTCTTCTCTCCAAATTGTATTTCTAATGTATCTCCAATATTCACTTCTGAAGAAGATTTAGCGACTTTTCCATTTATAGTGACAATTCCTTTATCACATGCATCTTTAGCAACAGTTCTTCTCTTTATAATCCTAGATACTTTTAAAAACTTATCTAATCTCATAATTATCACCTTCCTTAGCTCTATAGAAAAAGTGTGGTAAATTTATCCACACTTTTTCACAAGATTTCTAATTATCCATTTATTGTATCCTTTAATCCTTTTCCAGCTTTGAAAACTGGTGCTTTAGAAGCTGGTATATCTATAATTTGCTCTGGATCTCTTGGATTTCTTCCTTGTCTAGCAGCTCTTTCTCTTGTCTCAAATGTTCCAAATCCAACTAATTGAACTTTTTCATTATTTACTAGTGCATCTTGAACAGAACTCATAAATGCGTTTAACGCAGCCTCTGCTTCCTTCTTTGTTAATCCACTTTTTTCTGCCATCTTTGATACTAATTCAGCTTTATTCACGATATTTACCTCCTAAAAATGTTTATAATATAGACTCCTATCTTTCTGATAAAAGTTCTAGATTTTTGACAAATTTCCTTCCACAATTTTATTGTTTTTTAGCCTGATTCCAAAATTCATCCATCTCTTCAAGTGTCATGTCTTCTAATTTCCTATTTAAATTCATTGCACTTTTTTCTACAAACTCAAATCTATTTATGAATTTATCTGTAGTACAGTTCAAGGCTTCTCCTGAGTCTATGTCTAAAAATCTAGCTAGATTTACTATCGAAAATAATAAATCGCCTAGTTCTTCCTTTATGTATTTTATATTCCCGACCCTGTGTTCGTCAAGTAATTCCTGATATTCTTCTTCAATTTTTTTAAATACATCTTCTACATTGTCCCAATCAAAGCCAACAAGAGCTGCTTTATGTTGAACTTTACTAGCCTTCATAAGAGCTGGTAAATGTTTTGGTATTCTTCTAAGGCCATCTGTTACAGTGCTTTCGCCTTTTTCTTCTTTCTTTAACTCTTCCCAAGTTTTTTCAAACTTAGACATATCTAATTTTACACCATTAAATATATGAGGATGTCTATGAATTAATTTTTTGCATATACCATTTACCACTTCTTTTAAATCGAAGTAGCCCTCCTCATTACCTATCTGACAATGGAATATAACTTGTAAAAGAACGTCTCCTAGCTCTTCTACCATTTCATCTATATCATTATTATCAATTGCATTACAAAGTTCATATGCTTCCTCTATAACAGAATTTTTTAATGATTGATGTGTTTGTTTTTTATCCCATTCACATCCAGATGGGCTTCTTAATGTATTAACTATTATTTCTAAGTCATGTACTGTATTATACATCTTTTTAGAACTTTTGGGTATATATAAGCTAGTTAAATAGTCAAAAAAGTTTTCATTTCTGTCTAATTCACATAATTTTATAAACTTTTTACTTTCTAAATCTTTGACACCTGCTCCATTTACTATACATATTTCTTGATTATAATCATAATATTCCATAAGTTTTAACTTTACATTTGATGCTATAAATTTATCATACACTTGAGTTATTATCATACTTGTATCTAAATCTATATATGATTTTTCTATCTCAAAAGCATCTATCAATTTAAATCCATCAGATGGGTCTATAGCTAAATAGTTGAACATAGCGTCTACAAAGCTCATAGAAGGTACTATCTCCACTTTTATGTGCTTTTCATTGGCAAGTCTCTCTATTATACTTACAGTCTTTTCTGCGACCCTTGGATGACCAGGAACCGCATATACTAAGTCACCTTTTGTAGATTCTTCTATAATAAATTCAGATATTTTTAAGTAAACACTCTCAAAGTTTTCCTCATTTTCATAAAAGTAATCTAAAGAAGTGTATTGTATAGTTTCTTTAAGCTTATCAATTATCGGATGTTTCTCTGTTCTAAAAAAGACTCTAGGGCTATTTTTTAAAGATTCCAGTACACCTTGACTTATAAGAGAATAGTCTCCTGGTCCAAGCCCTACAATACTTATCTTACCCATAACATCACTCCCATTAGCAAATTTCACTTTATTTTTGTATTGTTATACAAATAAGGAGCTTTACTATTTGTATAGTATTTCCTTTATTTGCATATATATTCCTATATTATCTTATAAGTTTAACTTTTTTTAACAATTTATATAATTTATCACCTTTTGGCATAGTTAGTATCTCTTCTTTTTTAATTCCGCCTATTCCAAGTATAACTACTACATATACAATACCACCAACACCTATTGCGATTATTGTAGATATACTATTACCCAATAATCCAACTAAAGCACCATAACTCAATTTAACCATTATAAACATTGTCATAACTGTTATAAATGGTTTTATTATAAATTCCTTCTTAGGAAATTTTACATTCATATATTTCTTAACATATAATAAGTTAATCATAGCTGCCACAAAGTATGCTGTAACTGTTCCAAAAGCTGAACCTAATACATTAATATCTGGAATACCTGTCAATGTATAACTTATAACAATCTTACATAACATACCCACACATAAAGCAATTACAGGAACTATTGGTTTTCCCATTCCTTGAATTATACCAGTCAATGTTTGTATTAATCCTAAGAACAGTACACATGGAGTAAGAGTAAACAAGATAGTTCCTACAGATGATGGCTCATGTGGAAATAAAAGACCCATTATTGGTATCGCTAATGATGCCATACCAAACGCACAAGGTAATACTATAAGTAAAGTCACCTTAACAGCACTTTTAGTATCTTTTCTAGCCTTTGATTTATTACCTAATGCATATGCTTTAGAAATAGCTGGAACTAAGCTCATACTCATTGCAGTTGTTATAACGGCTGGTAAATTTATTGTTGCCATTGCCATACCTGTCAATTGACCAAACATTGAATTTGCTACTTTATATGTAAAGCCTGCTTCCATAAGTCTTCTTATTACAATAACATTATCTATCATATTTACAAGTGGCATTACTGATGCACCTATTGTTATCGGAATAGCAACTGTTAAAAGCTTTTTAAAGATATAAGAAACTTGTTCATCCTTAAACCTTTGACTCGCATCTATCTCAGCTCTACGTTCTCTTCTTCCTAACATATAAGCAAACATCAGATAAACCATAGATGCTACTGAACCTATTGTAGCTCCTGATATAGCACCCGCTGCTCCTAAAGTTTGCCCAAAGCTTTTCATAAGTAGGTAAGCCAAAGTAAGACCTAATACAACTCTAAAAAATTGCTCTGCAACTTGAGACACAGCAATCTTAGTCATGTCTTGTCTACCTTGGAAATATCCTCTATATGCTGACATTGCTGGAACAAATAATAAAGCTGGAGCAATAGCTTTCATAGAGTACAATGCACCAGGATTTTTCATTATGTTTGTTACTATGTAGTCAGCTCCAAAAAACAATATACAAAATGATATTATACCAGTTATAAATAAAACTGTATGTGATACTTTAAATATCTTATTTGCACCTTTATAATTTCCAATGGCAACTTTTTCCGAAACCAACTTTGCCACAGCTGTTGGGAATCCAGCAGTAGCTAATGTTAAAAATAGAGTGTACACAGGATAAGCAGCCTGATAGTATCCCATTCCTTCTGAACCAATCATGTTTCCAAGGGGAATTCTAAAAAATCCACCCATTATTTTTACAATTACACCTGCTAGCCCAAGTATAAGGGCTCCTTTTAAAAAGGAGTCTTTGTTTTTGTTATTGTTCATAACATAACCTCCATACTGTTTATATAACAAACTTTAATATACCATATTTTTAATGCTATATTCAATATTTTAAACAAAAACTTCAAAAGACCTTCACGTAAAAGGTCTTTATGATAAAATTATTGAACTTGTTTTCCTAAAAAGTTAGCAGCTATTTTTAAAGATTTTTCTTCACTTTCTGCAATTGTATCTTTATCTTTTGAAACAACTACAATCGAACCTATACAGTCACCAGATGCACTAATTATAGGCATAATAACTTGACTAATATATTCCTTTTGGTCTTCTTTAAATAAAGGTAAAATATTTTTATCTTTTGAGTATTTTACTGTTCTTTCACTTATTATTGCTTCTAACTCATCACTTATACTTTTTTCTTTATAATCTTTTTTAGGAAGTTTAGATACAGCTATTATAGAATCTAAATCTGTTATTAATACACCATATCCTAGTACTTCTGCTAATGTTTCAGCATATTCCTGAGAGAATTCATTTAATTCTCCTATTGGAGAGTATTTTTTAAGTATGACTTCTCCATCTTTTGCTGTGAATATCTCTAAAGGATCTCCTTCTCTAATTCTTAATGTCTTTCTTATCTCCTTTGGGATAACTACCCTTCCAAGATCATCTATTCTTCTAACTATACCTGTTGCTTTCATATTTTTTAATCCCTCCATAAATTACTTTAAGTTTATTTTTACCATTGTTAAGAAAAATATACAAAAAAAGCTATATCTTCTCCAGATATAGCTTTTTTAAGCATATTACTATTTTTTTAGTTTTTATATTGTGATTGTATTTATTACTTTTTCATCTTTTTCTACTTTAGCTTCTTTAGTTAATTTTTCTATTTTCTCTTGATATTTATTTTTTAATAATTGTTCTTTTATAGTTTCTTTAGAATCTTCAAATGGTGTTTGTTCATTTACTTTGTCTGTTACTTTAATTATATGGTATCCATATTGAGTTTCAACTAAGTTAGATATTTCACCCTTTTTCATAGAAAACGCTGCTTCTTCAAATTCAGCTACCATTTGACCTCTTGAGAAGAATCCTAATTTACCACCATCACTTGCTGAAGCATCTTGTGAATATTTCTTTGCAACCTTTGCAAAATCTTCACCTGATTTAACTTCTTTAAGGGCTTCTTCAGCTTTTTTCTTGGCTTCTGCCTTCTTCGCTTCTGAAAGTGGCTTATTGTTATCATCTACTGTTTTTAATAAAATATGAGAAGCTTCTACTTCATCTTTTTTGAATTCATCTTTATGTGTATCATAGTATTTTTTCATTTCTTCATCTGATATTTTGGTTTCTTTAGTAAAATTAGCTTGATAGTTTTGCATAGCTAAATCTTTTTCTTGTTGGTCTTTTAAAAATGTATCATCTATACCTAATTTTTCAAGTTGTTTTTTATAATTTTCATCTTTACTCATAGCGTCTTTTAAATCTTTAAAACTTTTTTCAACATCTTCTTTTTTAGGAAGTAAGTTATCTTTTTTAGCTTGTGAATATATGACTTCTGTAGTTATAAGTTGTTCAAGAATTAAGTCTTTAAACTTGTCCTTATACTTTACTCCTTTTTCAACTTCTTTGTCCCAAATGTCTTTTCCATAAGTTTGTTCCATAGAATCTTTATAAAGAGCTATAGTTTTTTTAAATTCATCTGATGATATTTTTGTACCATTTACTGTTGCTACAGTTCCATCTGTGCTTGCGCTACAAGCTGTTATTGATACTACAACTATCATAGCTATTACTAACGTTATTACTTTTTTCAAATTTAAAACATCCCTTCTTAAATTTACAAGTTATTTTACCTTGCACATTTTTTCTAACAGTTCTTCTAATTCTGTAACTATATTATAACCTATTTTTTGTTTAGTTCTATACTTTGTTATTGGAACTAATAATATTTCATCTTTCACTTGTCTAATTTTTTCTATTTTTAATATCTTACACAATGATTTTATATAAGCTATTGTAAGTAGTGTTTGTACTGGTTTAGGTATATCAGAGAATCTATCTTCAAGTTCTTCTTGTATATCCAACATATCTTCCCTATTTTCAATAGAAGCAATCTTCTTATACATTTCAATCTTAATCAATTCATCCTTAATATAATTGTCTGGAATATATGCATTTACACTTAAATCTATTTCAACATCAATTTCCTCAACAATAGGCTCACCTTTAACCTTTTTAATTGCATCATTAAGCATTTTGACATATAAATCATAACCTATGACTGCCATATGACCATGTTGTTGAGAACCTAAAATATTTCCAGCCCCTCTGATTTCAAGGTCTCTCATAGCTATTTTAAAGCCTGATCCAAATTCTGTAAATTCCCTAATAGCCTTTAATCTTTTTTCTGCTATTTCACTTAAAGTCTTATCTTTTTCATACATGAGATATGCATATCCTTGTCTGGAACTTCTTCCAACCCTACCTCTTAACTGATATAACTGAGCTAATCCCATTTTATCTGCATCGTATATAATCATGGTATTTGCATTGGATATATCCATGCCTGTTTCTATTATTGTAGTACACACTAGCACATCATAGTCTTTATTTAAAAATCCTAAGATTATATTTTCTAGTGATTTAGAAGTCATTCTTCCATGTGCAACAGCTACTCTAGCATCTGGCACAAGCTTTTGAATCATACTTGCCATTTCTTCAATATGTTCAACTCGATTGTATACGAAGAATACCTGTCCACCTCTGCTTAATTCTCTTTCTATTTCATCTTGAATTACGCTTTCCTTACTCTCAGTAACATACGTTATTACAGGATGTCTTTCTTGCGGGGGTTCTTCTATAACACTCATATCTCTTATCCCACTTAAAGACATATGTAGAGTTCTTGGTATAGGAGTTGCTGAAAGTGTAAGAACATCTACTGTAGATTTAATTTTCTTTAAAGCTTCTTTGTGTTTTACACCAAATCTTTGTTCCTCATCAATAACTACAAGACCCAAGTTTGGTAAATTTATATCTTTAGATATTATTCTATGAGTACCAATTAAAATATCTACTAACCCTTTTTTAGCATCTTCAATAATCTGCTTTTGTTGCTTTGGAGTCTTGAATCTACTCAAAACTTCCACTCTCAAAGGATAATTTTCAAACCTTTCTTTAAATGTATTGTAATGCTGTTGAGCCAGTATCGTTGTTGGTACTAATACTGCAACCTGCTTTTGGTCCATACATGCCTTAAAAATACTTCTAATTGCTACTTCTGTTTTTCCATAGCCAACATCTCCACAAACAAGTCTATCCATTACTTTACTTGATTCCATATCATGTTTAGTTTCCTCTATTGCTTTTAATTGGTCTTCTGTTTCTTGATATGGAAACAAGGATTCAAACTCTGCCTGCCAAGGTGTATCTTTTGAAAACTTATACCCTTGTATCTTTTCACGTTTTGCATAGAGTTCAATTAAGTCTTTTGTCATATCTTCAATTTCTTTTTTGACTTTTGCCTTTGCCTTTGTCCACTCATTTGTTCCAAGCTTATTTAACTTAACTTTTTCTACCTCTGCACCAATATATTTTTGTACTTTATCCATCTGATCTATTGGTACATATAAATTATCTCCACCTTGGTAAACTATTTTCATGTAATCTTTTTTGATGGCGTTAACTGTAATCTGTTCAATTCCTGTGTATCTACCTACACCACTATTTTCATGTACTACATAATCTCCAACGCTTAAATCTAAAAATGACTCTATCTTCTTTCCTTTTTTGGCTTTTTTATTACTAGTCTTAGAGGCTCTCTTATAGACCCCTATCATTTCATTATCTGTTATAACAACAAATTTTATGGATTTATACTGAAAACCACTATTTATATGTGCAGGTACAATTACAATTTGAGAAGATTTAATTTCAATATCTCTATCTTTAGAAACAGTTGTTTCTAAGCCTTTATCCAATAAATCTTTTCCTAATTTATTTGCTCTTTCCAATGTATTTGTAGCCAAAATTATTTTATAGCCATTGTATTTCAGCCGATTTAATTCTTCTACAAGTAAGTCTACTTTTCCATTAAATGTAGGTACTTCTCTACTTTCAAAATTTATTATGGATTTTACAGAAAAGTTATTTATAGACTTTGGTAATAGTGAATTTAAGACTACAGACTTGTCTTTTACTAGGTACTCTAAATCTGTATAGTGGTATAATAGTTTTCCTTGATTTTTAATAGCTAAACCTCTTTCAAGGTTTAATTTGTAATTTTCTCTAAACTCATTTAAGTAATTTTCACATCTTTCCTTAAGTCTTGTTATATCATTGATAAATACTATTGCATCATCTGCTAGATAAGTAAATATACTTTTGTTTTCTTCTGGATAGATATAATCTATATAGTTTTCTACACCTTCAAAATAGGTCTTACTTGATATATATTCTATATTTTGAAAGGTTCCTTCATCAGTATTTTTAGTTGTTTCTTTTTTTAATCTAACTAATGCATCTGTAGTTTTTTCTGGATAAATAAATTCTCTTGAAGGGGTTATAGAGAATTGTTGTAATTTATCAATTGATTTTTGAGAAAATACGTCAAAAGTTCGTATGGAATCTATCTCATCATCAAATAATTCCATACGAATCGGATTTGTATACTCAAGCGAGAACACATCAATAATTCCACCTCTTATACTAAATTGACCAAACCCTTCTATTTTTGAAACTCTTTCATATCCTAAGGAAACTAACTTCTCAGTTAATTTTTCTAAATCTAAACTATCCCCCACTTTGTAATGAGACACACTATCAAGTAAAACTTGTTTTGGTATATATTTTCTTAAAACGGCTTCAATAGAAGTCACTAAAATTATTTTTTCTTTCTTTGCTAGTTTTAACAACACCTTTAATTTTTTTGCTTCTTCGTTTCTGTCCTTTGCATCTAAATGATAAAAGTAAATATCTTGAAACCCTAAATATTCGACCTTATCCCCAACATAAAAATTTAAATCTTCATATACTTTTTTTGCTTCTAAATCACTACTTGTGATAAAAATCATTTGTCGTGACAAATCATTAAACATAGAATATGATATATGAGGTTTTTGTACTGGTAAAAGTCCATTAACCAATAATGAGCCTTTTGTATTTTTTATGCAGTTTATTATATCTTTATACTCTTTTGAGTTCTGCAAAGGATATAAAAAAACATCATTCATTTAAATCTCCCTCTCACTATCCATTGTATTTGTTCATAGACATGTCTATATTTTCTCTTATTATTGAGTCAACAGCACACGCCGCTTTTTCTAGTGCTTCATTTATATTATCAGATTCTTCTTTTCTAAATCTAGAAAGTACAAAATCTGCTAAGTCTTGGCCAACTTCTGGCTTAGATACACCTACTCTTACTCTTGGGAAATCATTTGAACCTAAACACTTCGTTATAGATTTCATTCCATTATGAGTACCACCACTTCCTTTTTTTCTTATGCGTATCTTTCCAACATCTAAATCTATATCATCATACACTACTACTATATTATTTAAATCTACCTTATAATATTTATATATATCTATTAATGTTTCTCCACTTAAATTCATATAAGTTTGTGGTTTTACTAGTAATACTTTTTCAGTACCTACTCTACCTTCGCCAATTAAAGCTTTGTGTTTTATTTTAGTAACACTAATGTTGTATTCTTTTGCAAGAATATCTATGACATCAAATCCAACGTTATGTCTAGTCTTTTCGTATTTTTTTCCTGGATTTCCTAACCCTACTACTACGTACATTTTTTACCTCCTGTTATAGAAATTTATATAACAAACTATAATAAAAATCAAATATATTATACTCTGTAAATATTATTATAATTGTCGCTAGAGAAATAAATGGTGTAAAAGGAATTTGTTTTTTGATATTTATATTTTTAAAAATTTTAATTACATATAAAATAACAAAAAATAAAAATGCTAAAACAAATGATAAAATTATCACATAAAATCCATAGTTATTTCCCAATGCAAAGCAACATAAGCTATAGAGACCTACATCTCCATAGCCTAATCCTTTTGTAAATTTAGCAATAATATAAGGTATAATAAAACCTATTGCCAGTCCAAATATATGACTTATATAGTCAATTTGCACTATATTGCAAAAGATTAAAAAAATTACACCTTGAACTATTATACCACTAACTATTGTTATATCATATACATATATTGTGTAGTAGTCTATAATAGATATAATTATTAAAAATGGAATCAATACTATATATTGTACACATTCTGTACTAATCCCAAATTTTAGATATATTAATACAGATAAAACTACAGTTACTATGTAAATAAAAAGCATATTATACGAACTTTTCTTTAATCCATCACAAAAAATATATAAGGATTTATTTATCAAATATGCAAAAAATAAGGAAATTATTATTATATACTCCATAGTCTACAGTACTCTGTAGTAGGGTTAATAATAATATTGTCCTTATTGATTACTTTAATTCACTTTTATAAAAATTAAAATTACATTAAACTTAACTATCCTCTACATAAGTATAGAAAAGTAAAATTCAAGTAATTGTCTTCCAAATAAAATTGTTATTAATGCTCCAATTGATATAAATGGCCCATAAGGTATAACAGAATTGTATTTCTTTCCCTTTATCTTGCTCAAAACTATCACACAAATTCCATATACTGCTCCTACATAAACACTCAGTAAAGCTGTTAAAAGACCATTTTTAGCACCCATATATAAGCCTAACATTGCGAATAGTTTAATATCTCCTCCACCCATGCATTCTTTTTTTATTATGAATTCAATTAGAACTACTATAAGCCAAACGCTTCCTCCACATACAAAAGCACCTATAATAGAATCTTTAATTGAAACTTCTTTTAGTAGAAGATTAAAAATTATAGCAAATATAGCCCCAAAAACTATTATCCTATCTGGTATTATAAAGTGGTCAATATCTATAAATGTTATTACAATTAATAAAGATACAAGAACCAAATAATAAATAGTTGATATGGATATTCCATAAACCATAAATACTGTTAAAAATAAAATTCCTGTAATTAACTCTACTATAGCATATCTACTAGAAATTTTCTCACCACAATATCTGCATTTTCTCCCACTCATTAAATAGCTAAAAACTGGTATTAAGTCCATAGTCTTTAATCTAGTATTGCAACTCATACAATGAGATGGGGGACTAGAGATAGATATACCTTCTGGAATCCTAAAAATACAAACATTAAAGAAACTTCCAAATACTAGCCCAACTACAAATACATATAAATTAACGACTATAATTTCCATTATAACTTACTCCACCTATCATTCTAGTCATAAATTCTTGGTCAGTACATCTACTAAGTGCCATATCTTTTGTAATCTTTCCATTTTTATAAAGTTCCATTAAATCTTGATCCATAGTTTTCATACCTGCTTTAACTCCAGTTTGTATCATATTTGGAATTTGATATGTTTTTCCTTCTCTTATTAGGTTTTTTATTGCTGGTGTTGCAAACATCAATTCAATTGCAGCTATCCTACCCTTCCCATCTGATGTAGGAAGTAATTGTTGTGATACTACCCCTTCACACACTGTAGACAATTGAGTTTTTATTTGTTGTTGTTGGGCTGGCTGGAACATGTCCACTATTCTGTCTATTGTCTTAGCAGCACCAACTGTATGTAGTGTTGAAAATACTAGATGTCCTGTTTCTGCGGCTGTTAACGCTATTGACACAGTCTCAGGGTCTCTCATTTCCCCTATTAGTATTACATCTGGGTCTTGACGTAAAATAGCTCTAAGAGCTGAGTGAAAACTTTCTGTATCAGTTCCTACTTCTCTTTGGTTTACTAAACTTTGTTTATGGTGATGGACATACTCTATTGGGTCTTCTAGTGTAATTATATGTTTTTGTTGCGTTTCATTTATTATATTTATCATACTTGCAAGTGTTGTACTTTTACCACTTCCTGTAGGTCCTGCAACTAAAACCAATCCTTTATGTCTTTCAGTAAAAGATTTTATGTTTTCTGGAAGTCCTAGTTTCTCAAAAGTTGGTATTTCTGCTGTTATAGTTCTTATTGCTATTGCATAATTTCCTTTTTGTCTATAGGAGTTTACCCTAAATCTTTCTCCAGTTTTTAGAGAAGCTGAAAAATCAGCTTCTCCATGTTCTTCTATTACTTTAAACATAGATTCCCCTGCTATGTCTTTTGCCATTTGCATCGTTATCTCTGGTGTCAAGATTTGTTCACTTAGCTTTACAAATCCACCTTTTACTCTAGCTACAGGATTTGTACCAACTGTTATGTGTATATCTGATGCATTTAAACTTATTGCTTGCTCTAATAAATCATAAATATACATAATATTTATTCTCCATATCTTTTATTAATTTACTTACTTTTTTAGTAATAAACATACAAAGTCATTTTATTACTTATTAGTTTATACTAAGTTATAGTTTTGTGTTTAGTTTACTTTTTTGTACGAACTTATGTCATGACTAATTGAAATTTTATCTTTTATGTCATAATTATCTAATATATTTGAATCTACATTTATATTAAATTTAACTTTAGCTTCAACTTCATATTTTGAATTTGAGTTTTCTTCAACACCTAATCCAAGAATATTTTTTTGTCCATCTTTAACTTCTACCTCTTTTATTCCATCTTTATCACCAGTTACTACTAAACTTAACTCTGCCCCTGAGCCATTTTCTTTTAATTCTGGCCAGCTTTCTTTCGTCATGTCGTAGTCAGCTTTATAAAAAGGTATTTTTATAGTAGCATCTTCTGTTTTATCAACTTCTTGAGGTTTTAATTCCTTCAGTCTACATTTTATCTCCGCTAAAAGCTCATTTTGTATATAATCAAAAGTTGTTATCAAAGTCATATTATCATATTTAACAGGTATTTTCTCATAAGACATACTTTTTAACTGATTACATTGGTCTGATATCTCATATAGTAACTCTTTATATTCCAAAAAATCTTCTGCTGTATTTTTATTTCCACTATATATATTCTCACTTAATTTTTCAAATTTCCTTACATTATTTCTCAAGTGAACCCTCAAAGCATTAAATCCTTCAGTTTGATTTGGTAAGAGTTTTAACAAGTTTTCTAATGTATCCCAGTTACTATTCCAACCATATCTCTTCCCATTTATTATAGGATTTTGTATTAAGTCATAATATTGTTGAGAATCTGGAATTCCATCAGATATTTCTACTTTTGGTTCATCAATATGAAATGTATGTCTGTATTCAATCATATTTTGCATTGCCAAAGAAATACTATCTAAAGCTTTATAAGTGTATGAAAATGTCCCATTTAAATGTTCATTTTCAACTTTATTTCCTTCTAAAAACATTTTTAAAAGAATATCATTATTTACTAACTTTGCCTGAAGTAATGTAGTTGAATCTATATCTCCAACCAAAATACTTTCATTTATTTTACTGATATCTCCAGAAGTATAAGTCTTACAAATTCTTAATGTAGAATCTCTATGTGAAAGAATAGTTTCAGCTATATCTTCAATATCCCTATCCTCAAATATATTTAAACCCTGTAATTTTTTTAACTCTATACTAGCTTTTTCTAAATCTGGAGCAGCTTTATTTAAATAGAACTTTATATTATTCATATACCCAAGTCTCTCCACTGGAAGATTTTCCTCATCTTGATTATTAAGTTCCAAACTTGATATATTTCTTAATGCTGACCTTGATATTGATTTTTCTTGATTTTCACTTTTAAGTTCATTATCTATTTTTTCAAGCTCATCATACAATTTTTCATATGCTTTATCAACACTATTTTCCACACATGTATCTGCTAGATACTTGGCCTGTATACCCTCATTAGTAGTCTTTGTAGATTTTATTCTATTAGCTATCTGATTTGAAAATGTCAATCCAACAATAGAAAGCAATGCTACTACAACCAAAACTAAAACTAATGCCGCCCCTCTTTCGTTTTTTATCTTATTATACTTCCTCAAAATCTCACCCCCAAGTAAAATTATTTATCTTTAAATATTTCAGTTACAATTTTAACTTCTTTTTTACTTGAATAGTCATTCATGCTTTTTCCCGTTGCAGTTATTTTGTATATTTGACCACTTTTATCATCTACAATAACCTTTACTTTGTTTGTAATACTTTCCTTGTCAATTATATTTCCGTCTTTATCTTCTACTGTTGTAATCTCTTTATATGGAGTATCATATAAACTCACATCATCCTTGTTAAGTACTTTA
Organism: Clostridioides sp. ES-W-0018-02; assembly: GCF_020658175.1. Taxonomy (NCBI): domain Bacteria; kingdom Bacillati; phylum Bacillota; class Clostridia; order Peptostreptococcales; family Peptostreptococcaceae; genus Clostridioides; species Clostridioides sp. ES-W-0018-02. Next base: position 88,819 of record NZ_JACVVY010000008.1, read on the forward strand.
TCATATACGACTTTGTTTGATTTATCTATTAATTTTTCATATTCCACTGTTCCATCTTCTCGCTTATCCAGACTGTCAAAATCAAATGTTCCACTTTTTATTTTCTCTCTTAAGTTCTCTATTTCACTTTGAACATAATTTAAGGAACTTATATCTGCTTCATTTTTAGTGTTGGCCTTTTCATTAGTATTGATAATATTAAAAAATGCAAATAATATAATTCCCATAATCGCCATAGCTACTAATACTTCAATTAAAGAAAATCCTTTTTCATTACTCTTTTTACTCATATTTTATCAACCTACTTATTTTTTAAATAAATTCCCATTTACCCAATTCTTGACATAACATCAAATGTATAAGTCTTATTATTTAAATCACTGCTTTTCTGGCCTTCTTGAGCTGATTCATTATAATATACACTTACTGTATAAATAGATTTATCAGCTTGTTTTTCTATTTTAAATGGCGTTTCCTTCATTTCTTTATTGTTTTGAACTAATGGTTGATTAGAAATTATTTCTTCTCTAAGTGCATCTTCAGTATTAGTGGTATTTTCTTGAATTCTTGTTACAGAGTATACTCCTGTATTGTTTTTGGTATCTATAGATACTTCATACTTTACTGTATTCTCTGGAGTTTCTATATTGTATTCATAGCCACTACCTGAACTGTTCTTTGTTACATCCTTACAGTTTTCTAAGTCTCTATTTAAATATTTATTAATTAAATTAATATTTACTTGAGCATCTGTAATGATTTGTTGTTTTTTTACTGCTGATGTTATACCATTAAATACTTTATAAGAAATGCTTAAAACTATAGTCAATATAAATACAGCTACTATTATTTCTAATAAAGTAAGACCTCTTTCATTGTTTTTGTACAAGCTCATCACCTATCTTTAAAACCTATTTGGTTTTATTTTGCACTAGATTTAAATGGATTATATTTTCCTGGTCTCCATGAAGATGGATTATCTGTATCAAGTACCATTGTAGTATTTTCTTTAGTATACATTATAAATTTAAATGTAGCCTCTACTACACCTTCTGCCTCTGGAGTCGCTACTTCTTTTTTTGTTTCTTTTTCTGTTGCAGCTCTAAGTACACAAGTGTTACATAGATAACTTGTTGACCTATCTAAAAGTTTGTCATTCTTAAGAATTTCTCCTTCTTTTATCAATGGACAGTCATTATATAAATGCCATTTATCTTCGCCTTCTACCCAATATATTTTTGTATCTTTATTTATGTTCACATTTTTAATTAAGTCTTTATTACTTGTTGTCTCTTGTTCTTCTTTTTCTGGCTCTATATATGAAGTCATAGTATAGTCTAATATCTGAGTAACATTTTTTTGCTCTTCTAAATAAGCCATCAATTTTTTAACATTTCTATAGTCCCCTCTAACACTTATTGTTGTTGATATTCCATAAAAATGTTCATATTCTCTAATATTTCCAACATCATAGCTAGTTAAGTCAATATTATATGTTTTCATTTTCTTGTCTAAACCAATTAGAAACAGACCATCTTGCATATCATATAATAGGTTTTTACTTTTTTCATTTAATTCAGTTTCAATATTTTTAAGTTGTTTTTCATATTTTGGCATAAGAGCTGTTTTCTCTTTATATGTATTTAGTTTTTGTGTAGCTTGTTTTACAGAATTTTTTGTAGAAACATATTTCTCATATTGTGGATAAAGTCCAAAATATCCATAGGATAAAATAGCAAGTAAAATTACAACTTTTATAAGTATTCCCTTTAGACTAACTTCCATTTTAAATATATCTTTTATATCTTTTTTAAATATGTCCTTATTCATTAGTTAATACACCTTCTTTCAGGTATAATGTCATATTAAATGTATAGTTGGAATTCTCTTCATTGCTTTTTATGCTATGCAGTTTAACATCTTCAAAATAATACAAGCCCTTTAATTTATATAAAAACTGACCTACATAAGAAGAATCTTTAGCATTTCCTTCTATGTTTATAACATTTGGTATCTTATCATATAATGGTGTTTTATCATCTTTATCTGTATCAGCACTATCAGTTCCACTATCTCCAGTTAATGCTTCTGACACATTTGTAGTCTTATCTTCATTTAAATCACTGCTGGCTTTATCTCCATCACTACTACTTTTTGTATTTGATTTTGTTTCATTACTACTTGATTTATTTGTGGTAGTTTTATTGTTATTTGAGTTCTCAGTTTTATTAGTAGTTCCAAGATTTTGATAAGTCGTTGATAAACTCATTAGTTCAACTCTACTTGGAGTATTTTTATCTATATCATCCAATAGATTTTCCCATTTTACCTTTTTCCCAATTAACATATCATATACCTTTATTTCTTCTGTTTTACTTTGTATCATTTTTTCTATATTTCCAATTTGATAGTAAGCAGACTCAATATTTCTTATTTCATCATTTACATTTTCAAGTTCTTTATTAGCTAAACTGTTTGAAAAAATTAAACATAAATATGGAATAGAAATCACTAAAATAACCACAGGTGCCATTTTCATTACACTTTTTATTTGTTTAGCTTTCATTTGTTTTCTAAGTATATCTATTGGTAGAAAATTTATATTTTCAAAATCTTTTTTGTCTTTAGGCTCTATCATACAACCTAAAAGTTCTACAATTGAATTTATATCATCTTCATCTATATCACCAGATACCATATCAGCTATATCCATTATCTCTGTAAGACCTTGAGAAACATAGTTTGAAAATGCAGAACTAAAAGCCTCATAAATTAATTTATTAGAGTACCTTTTCCCCAATATCAATATAGTGTCTGTTACCTTACCAAAGTTTCTTGACGAATAGTAATTCATAAGTCCTTTTGACTCTTCGACCACATTTAATAATTGCATTTCCATATCTTTAGCAGTTATTCTTATTGGTATATTATCACTAATAAATAAAGTATCTTTTTTATATATGTTTATAATTGTGCTATTATCGCTTATATTTGTCACCATTATATCATTGTAATCTAAATTCTTGAGAATTCTTAAATAAGCTGTTGATAATGTATCTATTCTATCCAATACCAAATCAAATTCATGTATTATATCTACAATTGCATTTATTTCTTCTTTCTTTATAGCCCCAATAATCAGATTTAAACTAGCCTCTTCACCTTCTGACCTATCAGATATCTCACTAGATACTTCATATGAAAATACATACTCATCTGATTCCAGGGCCATCATTTCATCCATTTCTAGCTTCATAAATCCATCTAAATCTTTTTTATCCATCTTAGGCAACTTTTGAGGTTTTAGAATTACATCTCTCGTATTCAAACAAAACACTATATGTTTTGATTTTAACTTTACATTTTCTAATGCATATCTCAATAGAGCATACTTTTCTTTAGAAAAATCTTGAGCAATATCCTCTATTGAAAATACATTAAAGTTTTTTATATAAAATTTATCTTTATCATGTTTGTATCTGCCTTCAACTATGGATATAGAATCACCATAATATGATACATAAACCTTATTCATTTGTTGTTTTCCCTCCTACATAGCATCATATATACTAAGCATTGGCATGAATATTGATACAACCAGTACCGCAACTATAATACCAACTGCAATTATTAAAACAGGTTCTATCATTGATGCCATTCTATTTAGATAAATTTCGGATTCATATTCATAGAATTCAGCCATCTGTCTACTTATGTTCTCTAATTCCCCTGTCTGTTCCCCTATAGCTATCATCTGCACTAAAACTGAATCAAAATACGTATATCTTTCTAAGTTTTCTGCTAGACTTTCACCTCTTGTTATTCCATCTTTTGCTGATGTTAAAATCTTTTCTGCCATAGTATTATTTACACTATCTATAATATAATCGAGCCCTTGAACTAATGGATACCCAGTTGATACAAATAGATACAATGCTCTTGAAAATCGTGTAGCCACCATACAGTTTATACCTTTTCCCAATACAGGAATTTTATTTATAACTCTATCCTTTTGAGCTCTACCCACTGGTGTTTTTAGATACTTCTTAAATTGGTAAATAGACAGTATAATAACTAAAAGTACTATTGGCCAAAATGTCTTCATAAATGTACCAAATCCCATAACAATCCTTGTTACAAGTGGAAGAGTGGCACCTACTGTTGTGATTGAATTAATCATCTTAGGTACCATAAATGCTGTAAATATAAAAATCATTATAAATGAAGAAATCAAAACTATTAATGGGTATGTAGCTGCATTTCTAAGCTTTTGCTTAACTCTATGCTCACTGGAATAAAATGAAGCCATACTTTTTAATACTTCATCTAGTTTACCTGTAGCCTCACCTGTAGCCACCATAGCACCAAGTAACTTTGGAAACTTAGACTTTGGTGCAAGCATTGAGTCAGCAATAGTAGAACCTATTTTTATCTCTGCTACTATACGATTTATTTCTTCTCTTAATGTAACATTAGTTGACCTTCCTGCTAATGTTTCTAATCCAGAAATACTATTTATACCAGAAGATACTATAATAGCAAACTGTCTGCAAAAATGGCTTATTTGGTCAGCCCCTAAGTCTTTTTTTCTCTTTCTAGAAGATATATTTATATTTTTACTTTTACTTTCTTTGATTTCAAGAACTCTAAGATTTCTTTTTCTAAGAAGACTTTTAGCTTCATTAAAATCATTAGCTTCAATCACATCAGTTTGCTTTTTCCCATCCTCTTTTATTATTGTGTACTTAAAACTTTTCATAATATCATCCCTTAATCAGTCATCAAAATTATTCTAATCATTTCTTCTACTGTTGTCTTTCCACCTAAAACCTTTTTAACTATATCCTCTTTTAGACTAATCATACCTTGTTTTTTAGCTAACTTTAAAATTTCTCTTTGATTTGCAGATGAATCTATTAGCTCTTTTATTTCTGGTGTAATTTCAAGCATTTCAAATATACCTAGACGACCCTTATATCCAGTATTATTACATCTTTCACATCCCTGTCCTTTATAGATAGTCACTGATTCGTTTACATCAATGCCAAGAGCCTTTTTTTCTCCAGTGTCTGCCTCATATGAAATTCTACAATGTTCACATATTTTTCGTGTCAGCCTTTGAGATATTACCCCTAAAAGAGATGAAGTTATCAAAAAACTTTCCACATCCATATCTAAAAGACGTGAAATCGCTCCGACTGCTGTATTTGCATGTAATGTACTTAAAACTAAATGTCCTGTAAGAGAAGCTCTAATTGCTATTTCAGCAGTTTCTGTATCTCTTATCTCTCCAACCATTATTATATCTGGGTCTTGACGCATAAAGGCTCTAAGCCCACTGGCAAAAGTAAGTCCTGCCTTCTCATTTATTTGAGATTGATTTACACCAGGTAGTTCATACTCTATAGGGTCTTCTATCGTTAATAAATTTCTATTTTCCGTATTCAATTGATTTAGCATTGAATATAATGTAGTAGTTTTTCCACTTCCAGTAGGTCCAACTACCAATATAAGCCCATAAGGAGTATTTATTAACTCATCATATATCTTAGAGCCATGTTCATCTATTCCTAGTACTTCTTTACTTACCATAAAATTACTCTTATCAAGTACTCTCATTGCTATTTTTTCATCCCTATTAGTAGGCATTGTAGAAACCCTAAAATCTATAGGTTTATTATCTACTTTTAAATATATTCTACCATCTTGTGGAATCCGCTTTTCAGATATATTTATATCTGACATTATTTTTATACGACTTATTACCGCTTTGTATGGAGCAGAGTTCATTCTCATATATTCTCTTAACATTCCATCTATTCTAAATCTAACACGCATGTAATTTTCGCTTTGTTCTATATGTATATCACTGGCCTCCATTCTAACAGCATTTTCTAGTATATTATTTACTAGTCTTACTATTGGAGCAGCATTTACATCCTCTTCAAGGATTACTGTTTCTCTAATTCCACCAGTCTTGTTTTTGTTGTATTCAGTCATTGCTTTATTTATTTCTGAATGTGCATAAGCATGACCTATTGCTTTGTTTATATCTTCTGCACTTGATATAAATATTTCGACATCTTTACCTGACATACGTCTTACATCTTGAACTGCTTCTCTGTCTTGTGGGTCTGACATGGCTAGACATATCTTGTCTCCATCGATTTTGAATGGAAATATCGCATATCTTTTACATATATTTTCTGGAACCATTTTTGTAGCTAATGTGTCTATTTCTGTTCCTTCTAAAAATACACTTTCTATATCCAAAAGTTCTTTTAATACACTTATTAATAAGTTACTATCTATAAGACCTTCTTGTACTAGAAATTCTCCTAGTCTTTTTCCACTGTTTTTTTGTTCTGATAATGCCCATTTAAGCTGGTCTTCTGTTATGTATCCTTTTTCAACCAGTTTGTCTCCTATTCTAACTTTTTTAGCCACAGATTTCACTCCTTTACTATCTCAATTATATCATCATTTGTGATTGGACATTAAAGAAAATAGTATAAAAGACAGGAAGATTTTCTTCCTGCCTTTTTCATTAAATTTATAATTAAACTTAAATATAATCAAATAATAAATATATTATTTACTATTAATTACCACTACTACCATTATCCTCTAAATTATCTATAAGAATGATGTATATATCACCTTTATCTAAAGCACTAGTTAACTTACTAGAAAGATTTTCATCTGTATAAACCTTATCTTCCCCTATATCAGATACTAGTTTGTTCGCTTGTTCTTTTGTTATTGTTGCGCCATCTATCAATAATGCTAATTTTTTATTATTACTAACTTTAACTAAATCATAAGTTCCACCAATATCAGAATTTTCTATATCAGATTCCAAGTATGATTTTAAGTGCGTTTTTATATCTGTAGGTAATGTGTTAGTATCTGCATAATAAGACAATGCTGCACTTTTAACTGAACTATAATCAGACTCAACACTTGCTACCTTAGCTTTGTTTATATTACTAAATAAAGCTGGAACTGCCACTACTGCTAATATACCTATAATTGCAATTACTACCAATAATTCCACTAAAGTGAAACCTTTTTTATTCTTTCTTAACTTCATTTTTATTCCCCCTCAATTTTTTTAATTAATACTTAATTATAATATATCTGGTTAAAAATCTAAGTAAAATTATTTACACGTACTAACCAGATTTATTTCTAGCATATAACCATTTTTTTGAACAAAAAAAACTATGAAAATAAAAGTATCATAAATACAATTTCATAGCCGGTTGCACCACTAACTCAATATGTTCCAAGGTGCCCACATTACAGAACATACATCAACGTTTCTATTTTATTAAATTTAGAATGATATATAACTCATAATAGAGATACATATCCACTTATATTATATAATAGTTACCACATTTTAGCAATACAGTTTATATTATTTATATATACCAAACTTTAACATATTCAAACATAATTTCCGAAAGTAATTATACTATACAAAAAAAGAAACATCTCCCTACAATTATCATATATCGTAAGGAGATATTTATAAATTATCATTTAGTTTTATCATTGTCATTTCCATCCTTTGCTAATATTTATTTGAAAGCTAAAAGCTATTACAATATAGTATTTTATTAAAAACATCTATATATAAACATTCTATATTCTTGCAGTTATGATTCAGCCACAATCACTATATAAATGAAACTCTTCATCTATATATATGCTTATCGTACAAAATTACTTTCTTTACAGTAACTTTATATAATCCAGAACCCTCTCACAAACACTAAAGATATAGAATAGATACTATTTTCAATTCTTATAAATAAACTTTCAATAGATTTTTATATTTACTTTAGATTGTGGCTGAATCAATTAATTATTAGGGGTTCATCTTCAATCCTTCCCATTGGAAACACCTCTTTCTTTAATTTATATTTACATAATACTACATAATTCAAACTTTTTCAATGATTTTTCCAAATATTTTTTATATTCGTAATATTCATAATTTTATATTTTTTATTAAATTTAGTTTTTAATTACTTATCCACATGTTTTACAAGAAACATTTACTTTTATATACACACATACAACTCCAATAAATTATACTAATACATAAATTAGATATTAAAAAAGAGTTGCTTAAAAACTTACTTTAAGCAACTCTTATAAATCTAATTAATTAAAATAATTTACTTACTGATTCATTAGAGAATATCATTCTTATAGCATCTCCAAATAAAGGAGCTACTGTTTTTATTTTTATCTTATCTATTCTTTTTTCTTCAGGAAGTTGTATAGTATCAAGAACTATTAACTCACTTATTTCTGAATTAGAAATTCTTTCAATAGCTGGTCCTGATAATACACCATGAGTACAACAAGCATAAACATCTTTTGCTCCAAACTCTTTAAGCGCATTTGCAGCATTAACGATTGTTCCAGCTGTATCTATCATATCATCTAATAGTATAACATTTTTACCTTTAACATCACCTATTAAGTTCATAACTTCACATACATTAGCTTTTGGTCTTCTCTTATCTATTATCGCTATTGGAACTTCTCCATTTAAAGTATTAGCAAACTTTCTTGATCTAGTAACACTTCCTAAATCTGGAGATACTACTACTAAATCTTCTATTTTCTTTTCATTGAAGTAATCTGCTAATATTGTTCCACCTAATAAGTGGTCTAGTGGTATATCAAAGTATCCTTGTATTTGAGCTGCATGTAAATCCATTGTTAATACTCTGTCTGCCCCAGCAGCAGTTATTAAGTTTGCAACTAATTTAGCAGTGATTGGATCTCTTGCCTTAGCTTTTCTATCTTGTCTTGCATATCCATAGTAAGGAATAACTGCTGTTATTCTTCCTGCTGATGCTCTCTTTAATGCATCAATTAAGATTAATAACTCCATTAAGTTATCATTTACTGGACTATTAGTAGATTGTACTACAAACACATCACAACCTCTTACTGTCTCATTCATGTTTACACATATTTCACCATCACTAAATGTACCTACTTCACAGTCTAGCACTGATACACCTATATAGTCAGCTATTTTTTGTGCTAACTCTTTCGATGAATTACCTGCAATAATTTTAATCTCGCTTCCGCTAGTATTCATTTATGTAACCCTCCTGAAAATTTTAAAATCCTAATGAATATAATTTATAATAATTTCGAGCTAATTTTATTAGCCAAAATAATAAACTAAATAACTACTTACCTTGATTATCTTTTTGATTCTTCTTTTCTACCCATCCTTCTTTAACAACTTGTCTTTGTCTTGCTATTGCTAAAGCTCCATCTGGGACATCATGTGTTATTGTTGAACCTGTTGCTATATATCCTTTTTCTTCTACAACTACTGGTGCAACTAAATTAGAATTTGAACCTATAAACGCATCATCTTTAACTATTGACTTAAATTTATTTTTACCATCATAGTTTACAAATACTACTCCACATCCAATATTTACATTTTTTCCAACATGCGCATCTCCTATATAAGAAAGATGAGATGCTTTTGAACCATCTTCTATAACAGCATTTTTTACCTCTACAAAATCACCTATTTTTACATTGTTTCCTAAGTTAGTTTTCGGTCTTAAATATGCATATGGTCCAACAGTAGTATTATCTCCAACTTTACTATCAAGTATCGTTGAATTTTTTATTTCTGTACCATTTCCTATTTCTGAGTTTGTTATAGATGAGTTCATTCCAATTATACAATCTGAACCTATCTTTGTTTTTCCTTGTAACATAACCCCTGGATATATTATAGTATCATTACCTATCTCAACATCAGATTCTATGTAGGTAGAGTTAGTGTTTATTATAGTCACTCCATTTACCATATGAGATTCATTTATTCTTCTTCTCATAATTTCTTCTGCCTTTGATAATTCCACTCTTGAGTTAACACCCATAAGTTCTTCAATAGTTGAACCTGCAAATGCACCAACTTTTAAGCCCTTGTCTCTCATTATTTTAGCAGTATCAGTTAAATAATATTCACCTTGTGCATTGTTATTATTTAACAAATCTAATGCTTCTCTAAGACTCTTTCCATTAAAACAGTATATCCCAGAATTTATCTCACTTATCATTTTTTCTTCTGAATTTGCATCTTTTTGTTCCACTATTTTAAGAAGGTCACCCTTCTTATCTCTTATTATTCTACCATAACCTGTTGGATTTCCAACTTTTGTTGTAAGAACTGTGGCATGATATTTATTTTCTATATGGAAATCAAATAATTTCTTTAATGTTTCTTCCTTTATAAGTGGAGTATCTCCACAAAGTACAACTATTATATCGTCATCATTTATATATTCTTTAGCCATTTTTACAGCATGTCCTGTTCCAAGCTGTTCTGTTTGCATAGCTATCATAGTTTCTTCTGCAAGTTTTTCTTTTACTACATCCGCTTCATGCCCCAAAATTACAACAGTATCCTTTACACCTGATTTTTTTGAAACATCTATAATATGGTTGACCATTTCTTTTCCGCATACTTTATGTATAACTTTTGGGTATTTAGACTTCATTCTTGTTCCTTTGCCAGCGGCAAGGATTATAGCTTTAAAGTTCATTGATACACTCCATTCAATCTAATTTAATTTTATTCGTATTATTATCTCAATCAATATACATTATAATACATTTATTTAACAATTTGTATACAACATATACATTATCACTAATAATATAGCACTTTTTTACTAAAAAGTACATATTTTAATGCAAATTCTACATTTAAAAAGAGCCTAAATGTTCGGGCTCTCTCCATTTTATATTTATTGTTATTCAGCAGCTACTTCCCATTGAACTAATGCTTCATGATACGCTTGTAAAACTGCATCTTCTAAAACTTGTCTCATTTCTGCATTTATTGGATGAGCTATGTCTCTGAAATTTCCTTCGCCTACTTTTCTGCTAGGCATTGCTATAAATAACCCATTGTGGCCTTCTATAACTTTTATATCATGCACTACAAACAAATTATCAAAAGTTATTGAAACTATACATTTCATCTTGCCTTCTTCTGTTAATTTTCTTACTCTTACGTCAGTTATCTTCATACCAATATATCCCCCTTTGATTTTGACAGAAATTAATTTATATTAAAATTATTATTGTTGGAATAAATTAATATAAACTGTTTTTTAAGTAATTCTATGGACAACTAGGGATATCCTCTTTTTATTTTTACATATTTTTCTAAATATTTTTTTTATTAATCTTCATCTATTTCAAATTCAAATTCTGAATCATTTTCTTCATCTAATTCTTCATTTCTATATTCATCTTTAAAAGTTTTTAAATTTGGTTCAACTACTATTTTATCTCCAGTAACATCTAACTGAATTAGTGATATATAATCTTTTACCATTTTTTCTGAAGGATTTGTTGTAGATATAAATACTCCAGTACCTATAACCTCTGCTCCAAATTCATTCATAAGGTCTACCATTCCTTTTATAGTACCTCCACCCCTCATGAAATCATCTATAATTATAACTTTACTATCTGGTTTAAGAGCCCTTCTTGGTAAACTCATACTCTCAACCTTCGAATTATTTCCACTTACATATGTCATACTAAGGGTAGGACCTTCTGATACTTTTATGTCTTTCCTTATTATAACTAAAGGCAAATTCATAGCCTTTGCAGTCATAAGTGCCATAGGTATACCTTTTGTTTCCATTGTTACAACATAATCTGCATCTACATATTCAATGTTTGAAGCAAATATTTTTCCTATCTTAGCAGCTATTGTAGGGTCATAAATTAAATCAATTAAGTATAAAAAACCACCAGATAGTATTCTAGATGTGTCACATATTTTCTCACATAATTCCATTAAAAACTCTGCATTTTCTGCTATAGAAGTTTTAGGTATATATTTTACTCCTCCTGCTGCACCTGAGATAGTTATAACTTTCCCTAAATGTAGTTTTTCAAATACATTTTTTACAACTAATAAATCTTCACTTATTGTGGATTTTGCTGCATTAAATTGATTTGTAAAATAACTTAATGTATATATTTTATTTGGATTATCAGATAGTATTTTAACTATTGCTCCAATTCTCTCTGTTCTTTTAAATTTCATTACTATTTCCTCCTACAAATACCTTTATATAACGTTAAACTAAATAATGCATAACAATTCGTATTGTGGTATAATATTACTTATGTTTTATTATATTCAAAAATAAAATACATATAATATTATATGCATATTAATTATAAAATATTGAACATTATATTATTATACCACAAAAATAGTTCATATTGTAGGACTTAATTAAAAAGAAAGGTGGTTTTATTATGAATATACACTTTATAGGAATTGGCGGTATCAGCATGAGTGCATTAGCCGAAATATGTATCAATAAGGGTTATCAGGTTTCAGGTTCGGATTCAAACGAATCATATCTATTAGACAAACTTAGGGATCAAGGGGCAAACATCTATATCGGTCAAAAAAAAGAAAATATATCAGATGATGTAAATATGGTTGTTTATACTGCAGCAGTTCACCCAGATAATGAAGAACTTATAGCTGCTCGAGAAAAGAATAAATTAATAATGAACAGAGCTACTTTTTTAGGCCAGATTATGAGAGAATATAAAAACTCTATAGCAGTTTCTGGTACACATGGAAAGACTTCTACAACATCTATGTTGTCTACAATTTTTGAATATGCAGACTTAGACCCAACTATACTAGTTGGTGGTAACTTAAGCATGATAGGTGGTAATGTTAAGATAGGTAATTCTAACCATTTTATAACTGAAGCATGTGAATATGTAGATAGTTTCCTTAATTTTAATCCTAAGATATCTATAGTTTTAAATGTTGAGGAAGACCATCTTGATTATTTCTCAGGTATAGACGAAATCAAAGCTTCTTTTAATAAATTTGGTAAACTTTTACCTCCAGATGGATATTTCATAATAAATGGTGATGATGAAAATGTAGATGACATATTATATGATGTCAAAGCTACTATTATAAAATATGGTAGAGATTCTGACAATGATGCTGTAATAAAAGACATACATTTTGATAATAGTGGTCATGGGATATTTAAAATAGAGTATCAAGGAAAAGATTTGGGAGAATTCGAGCTTTCTGTATATGGTCTTCATAATATATACAATGCTTCTTCTGCTATAATGGCAGCTCTTGTTTCTGGTATTGATTTAGAGACTATAAGAAAAAATTTAAAAATATATAAAGGTGTAGGAAGACGATTTGAATCTAAAGGATACTACAAAAATGCCTTAGTAATAGATGATTATGCACATCATCCAACTGAATTAAAGGCTACTTTAGCTGCTGCTAAAAAGTTAAAAAAATCAACTTTATGGTGCATCTTCCAGCCACATACTTACACTAGAACAAAATCTCTTTTAGGAGAATTTTCAGAAGCTTTCTATGCTGCTGATAAAGTTATCATAACAGACATATATGCTGCAAGAGAAGATGATCCAGGAGATATACACTCTAAAGATTTAGTTGAAAAATTATATCAAAACAACGTAGATGCTATCTACATAAAAGAATTTGAAGATATAGTAAAATATTTACGTGAAAATGTTAATGATAATGATTTAGTAATAACTGCTGGTGCTGGTCCAATATATAAGGTTGCAGACTTACTAGTTGAAAAATAGTATGTAACTAAAAATAACATATAAAAATTAATGTAGGCTATCAAATGATATAATCGCTTGATAGCCTTCTTAATATTTTATTTCTTTCCAATCTCAAATATTTCATTTTTAAGATAATCAAATAAACTTGTATGAACCTCGTAGTAAGAGACAGTTTTTTTAGAAGTAACTTTTACATAATCCTTGCCCATTGTATCTACTTTCACAGCAAAATTTTCACCTTTTATATTTATACTGAAATTATAATCACTTCTTTCCTTGCTTTTTTCTGGCTGAACCTTTCCTACAACTCTTTTTGAAATCATCTTATGTGCTAAATCATCAAACTTCCATTTATGAACCTTCTTAGTTTCTTTTCCATAAGTTATAGTGACCTCTTTCCAGTCTTTATAGTGACTCAAAAGGTCAAATGAAGTATATATACTCTCATCTAAAAGTTTCTTAAAAGAATTTTTGGAATCAATTGGAACTTTATAATATTCCTCTTTATTTACAGTATAGACTCTAAAAAAATTAAGGTCTGTAGAAAATTTAATTCCATCATCAGAATACCCTTCATAAATTGCTTCATAAGAAGTAGTATTTCTTACCTTCTTAAATTCTGAGAAAAAGAACTTTATCTCGTTCCACATATCTTCTTCGATTTTTATGTTTTCTACATTTTTATCTGATACATAAATTTTCTTTTTCTCTTTTATTTGAGTCATTAAAGACCTATTATCTTCTGTCTCTGTTTCTACTTTCTTTGGAACTTCACTCTTATCCTTCTCCATGTTTAGACCTATTTTAAAGGATATAAAGTATATTATAAAGAAAACAACTACTCCTATTAATATTGCAGCTTTTTTCTTTAGTTTTCTTTTCTTACTCATTTAACCACCCCTAGAGTTTATAGTCATAAAACAATTATATAACTTTTTACACTTTTTTTTAAGCTATAATTATTTTATACACTTATTTCCTTGGCAATTAGTGCATGGTTCAACATGAACTGTTATCCCTTTTACAAATTCCATATGTTTTATTATATGTTTTTCCAACTTAGTAGCAATATCGTGCCCCTGTTTTACTGTGAGATTTTCATCAACACATATAGTCAAGTCCACATATGCCATAGCTCCATGCTTTCTAGTCTTTATATCTCCTAGATTTTTAACACCTTCTGTATCTGCTACAATAAACTTTAATTCTCTTCTTTCTTCTTCATCAACTGAAACATCCATCAATTCATTTACAGAACTTCTAAGTATATCGATTCCTACCTTAGCCACAAATACTGCCACTACAACTGACGCAATTGGGTCTAATGGTTTAAATCCTAAAATAGAACCTCCTATACCTATAAATGCAGCCACTGAAGATAGAGCATCTGACCTATGATGCCAAGCATCTGCTTTTAAAGCTGGTGAATTTATCTTTTTAGCAACTTTGATTGTTATTCTATATTGATACTCTTTTATCAAAATTGAGATGACTGACACTATTAACGGAAGTATTGATGGAACACTCAATGCATCTAAGTTAAATAATGATTTAATAGCCCCTATACCTATTGTTATAGAAACAAATATAAGTAATATTGATAATACGAATGATACCAATGTCTCTGCCTTTTCGTGACCATAATTATGTTCCTTATCTCCTGGTCTAGAAGATACATAATTACCTATCAGTACACCTATAGAACTTATAATATCTGAGGCTGAATGTAATCCATCTGCAATCATAGCACTCGAATTACCAATAATACCAGCTATCACCTTAATTATTGTTAAGACTATATTCCAAATTATTGATTGTATTGTTATTTTATTTGCTTCCTCATACCTTGTTTCCATTGTTATTCCTCCTAACAAACCAAATCTAAATATTATTAAAAACATATACTTAAACATAAATTAAATTTATTATTATATTCAAATGTATATCTTTTACTTTCAATAGAGATTATCAATCTTCTATAAAATGAAAAATCACCTAGCTTGAGCTAGGCGATATATATATTATACACTATTATTTAAATTTATGCTTCTTTTATTATCTCTATTACCATTTTGGCAGAATCATATAAATCCTTTATAGCTATATGTTCATCTAATGTATGCGCATTTTTCATACCTATTCCTAGAGTTATAGCTTCAATACCATTTTTACTTAATATATTAGTATCGCTACCTCCTCCTGTAGATTCAGTATGACCTTCTATTCCTAAATTTGAAAATGCTTTTTTTGCAAGTTGTATTATTTCTGAATCTTCATTCACATCTATTGGAGTATATGCTCTATTTACATCTATTTCAATTTTAGCTCCAAAATCCTTAGCAGCTTTTTCAAAAGTTTCTACCATATGTTTAGTTTGAACATCTAATTTATCTTCTTTTAGACTTCTAGCTTCTGCAACTATGTTAACTTCTCCTGTTACTATATTTGTAGCTGTTCCACCATTTATAATTCCTATGTTAGCAGTTGTTTCTTCATCTATTCTAAGTAAATTCATATTATCTATTGCTCTAGCAGCTACCATTATAGCACTTATACCAGCTTCAGGCTCAAGACCTGCATGGGCTGTCTTTCCTAATATCTTAACATTTATTACATCTTGTGCAGGAGCTTTTACTATTATCTCTCCTGGAGAACCACCACTATCTAATACAAAGGCATATTTAGAATCTATTTTTGCATAGTCTAAATTTTTAGCTCCAACTAATCCACATTCTTCACATATAGAGAATACAACTTGAATATCAGTATGTTCTATATTATTTTCTTTTACTTGTCTTAATCCCTCTAATATAGCTGCTATGCCTGCTTTATCATCAGATCCTAATATTGTAGTCCCATCACTTTTTATTATTCCATTTACTTCATCCACTATAGGTTTTACCCCTATTCCTGGAGTTACTGTATCCATATGTGAACTAAATAATATTTTCTTTCCTTCTTTATTTCCTTTTAAAGTAGCTATTATATTGCCTGTTTCTCCATTTGCTTTTTCACCAGCATTATCTACTACAACTGAACAACCTATTTCTTCTAACTTTTCAACTAATACTTTGGCTACGTTCCCCTCTTTTAAAGATAAACTGTCTATCTGTATTAATTCAAGGAACTCATTTAAAATTCTTTGCTCGTTTATCATAATCTTCCTCCATAATATAATAGGTATTTCAACATATATTGTAGTGTAATATTTAAATATTATCAATAGTTTTTAAACTTTTATATCATTTTAGTTAAGTTTCTTTACTAAAATGAAAGTTAAAGTTAAATTCTTTCATTCTTATTGTTTTATCTAACTATACTTCTCTGTCTAGAATCTATAAAGCATAACCAGTAGCCTAAACTATTGGTTCTGTGGTCACAAGCTTGATATCTCAAAAATCCTGTACTTCCATTATCTGGTTGTTCATTTCTATTACCTGGAATAGCATAAATATAATGCTTTCTCTTATTATATTCATCATATTGTACTCCGAATAAGTAATGTCTATATTTATATGAATGTAAAACTGCATCACTATACATTGTATAATTCAATACATTTAAATATCCTAAATAAGGCATTGAATATCCACACAATGTTGTAGGGTTTACCTCTATTTTCCACCATCTTGTATTGTCTATATAATCTGCTGTAAAAGGCTTAACTTCTCTAAATAGCTTTAACCCTTTCTTTATTTGTCTAGGCATAAGTAATGTTCCAGCTTGCTTATTCCCACTATCTATTTGATTTATTCCATTGGCTCTTTTTACTTTTTCAACATTATTTTGTTCTTTTTGAGTTTTCTTTGACTTAGTAGTTTTTTGAGAAGCAACTACCTTTTCTTCATGTCTTATTTCAAAATCTTCTTCATCCTCATCATATTCATCTTCATATTCTATATCGTCATAGAATTCATTTTCTTTAGCCTTGTTATAATTTTCTATTTCCTTATAGTTATTAAATTCTTCAATTTCATCATCACTAGAATCTTCTACATCTGCTCTTATCTTTAATTCTCCCTCTTCAGTTTCATCATCTTCCCAATAATCTTCATATTCATCTTCATCATATTCTTCTATAATATATTCTTCGTCACTATCACTGTTTTCTTCATTATCAGCATCTTCTTCTAAGTACTCTTCTTCTCTTTCAACCTCTATATCTTCTTCTAAATACTCTTCTTCACTTTCAGCTAATTCTTCATCTTCTACATCTTGGAATAATATGTCCTCATAATTTTCAATCTTATTTCCCTTAAACCCAACTAGAGGAATATTTCTTTCATACAATAAGGCAATTCCTTTTATTTCTTCATCATAATCCTCTAAATCTAAAACAAATTCACCTCTTCCTTGTTCATTTAAAATTATATTTCCTAAGTCTATTAATCCATGGTCACCTTTTATTGCTACTGCTTTATACCCATCTTTAACATATTTTAGATTTTCTACATATAATGCAATGATTGATTTTTCATCATTTACTTCGACTTTTGCAAAAGCTTTTGGCAGTACTCGTTCTTTGTATCTAAAGTTTATGTCTTTAGCTTCTAGTATTATATAGTCTCTTTTAAACTTTCTTTTAGAACCCACTGCAATCCCCCCTTAACACAGTTTCTCTAAACAATATATGTTAATAAAATAAAAAAAAGTACCTCCTATTTAGAAGATACTTTTGTATTTACTATATTTGAAAGAACTGCAAACTCTTCTATACTAAGAGTTTCACCACGTCTTTTTTCATCTATATTAGCTTCTTTTAATATTTCTCTTATTTCGTCCTTATTAAGAAAACCAAGGCCTCCCAATGAATTAAGTAAAGTCTTCCTTCTTTGTCCAAAAGATGCTTTTACTGTCTTGAAAAATAGTTCTTCATTATGAACATCATATTTCTTTTCAGCTCTGACATGTAAACCTATAACCGTTGAATCTACATTGGGTTGTGGTATAAACATATGTCTTGGAGCCTTTGCTACAATTTCTGTTTCACAATAGTACTGAACAGCTATAGACAATGCTCCATAATCCTTTGTACTTGGAACAGCATTCATTCTATCTGCAACTTCTTTTTGAACCATAACTACTATATCCGTTACAGGTATATCCTCTTCTAAAAATTTCATAACTATTGGTGTAGTTATATAATATGGAAGATTTGCTACAAGCTTAACTGGTCCACCATTTAATTTATCTTTTACTAGTTCTTGTATATCTACTTTTAATATATCTTGGTTTATAACTTCTATATTCTCTAAATCTGATAAGGTATCTTTCAATATAGGAATTAAGTTTCTATCAATTTCTATAGCTACCACTTTCTCTGCTACCTTACCCATTTCACGAGTAAGTGTACCTATCCCAGGACCTACTTCTATTATGTTATCTCCTTCTGTAACTCTAGCTCCATCCAATATTTTATCTATTATATTACTATCTATTAAAAAATTCTGACCTAAAGACTTTGAAAATTTAAAATTATGTTTTTGTACTACTTCTTTCGTTGCACTGTGTGAAGATAGTCTATCCATCGTTTACTCCTTTTTAACTTATTTTAAGATTTTATCCTATTAATTATACTTATTTACATGTGTTTAAAGCAAAATATTTATTAAAGATAATTTATTTTAAATTACTCCATAATTTTATATTTATTTTTTATATATTTTTTTCATATCATACATGCTTACATTTAAATTTGTTTTAATGCACTTATAAATTCTTCTCTTTCAACACCATAATTATTTAATCTATTTAAAAATTGCTTTGCATTTCCATAACCAATCCCAAGTATTTTACCAAGTGCATCTCTCCTAGATGATGCATCTTCATTTCCTATAAGACCATTTCTAATCAAATCAACTTGTTTAAATTCATCTCTTTTCTCTGTACTTTCAGTTCTAACTTTATTTAAAGCTGCTATTATACTTTTAGGAGTAGCATTTTCTATACCTATATCTCCATCCTTTTTAGCTTCTTCTCTTGGTAAAAACGCATGTTTACATCCTGGAACTTCTGATGCTATTTTTTTTCTTATTTTTTCACCTGCAAAATCTGGGTCGGTAAATATTATAACTCCTCGTCTTTCATTAGCTGATTTTATACGCTCCATTACTCCTTTTGGAAATCCAAATCCACCTGTGGTTATAAGTTCTGCATCTATTGCTCTCTTAACAGCTGTAACATCATCTCTTCCCTCTACTACTATTATCTCTTTTATCATATAAATTCACCTTTTATTTGTTTTTAGTTTTTGTTTACATCTCTTTATTTTAAGGTTTTTATTTAATTTAATCAAGGCACTAACCTATTTATTTTTATTTAGAAATCTATAGTTTAAGAAAAATTTATTCCTACTAGATAAATATATTCACTATTATATTCTATTGAATCACCTATAAGCAACAATAAGTCCCATGTAGCATTACCTGTATTAATATTATATCATCCATACAATTTTCTTTTTTAATATTAATGATTTATAGAAAAAGATGTAGAACTCAGGACAAATATACATTAAAAGAGCCTAGATATAAATTTTATATTCTAGGCTCTTTTTTATTGGATTTTATTAATGAATTTAACTTTCCTTTTCTGTCTTTCCATCATATTTTGATATCCATTTATTTAATATAGTTTCTCTATTTTTTGCTGCTGATTTTAAATCATTATCTATCATTTGTTCTAATGGCTTTTTAGGGAATCCTTCTGGGATTGGATTTCCTGTATCAACTGTAGTAACTGCATAGTTCTTAGAATACTCATTCATTGCATCTTTACTTATTGCCCAATCTAAAAATACCTTAGAAGCTTCTTTTATATTATCTTTTTTTACAAGAGCATTTGCTTCTATATCCCATCCAGAACCTTCTTTTGGAAACACTACTTCTACTGGATAACCTTCTTCTTTTAATTTTATGCCTCTGTATCCAAAAGATATCCCTATAGGATACTCTCCTGAAGCTGCTGATGTAGCTGGAGCTGAACCTGATTGAGTATATACACCAATATTTTCATGTAACTTATCCATATATTGCCATGCTTTTTCTTCTCCCATAATTTGTATAAGCGCTGATACCGTTAAATATCCTGTACCAGAAGAAGATGGATTAGGCATAGATATAAGACCTTTATATTCTGGCTTTATCAAATCTTCATAAGAACTAGGAACTGGTATATTTTTATCTTTTAATTCTTTAGTATTTACTGTTATACCTGTCATCCAAGCATCTATTCCAACCCATGAAGGTACTTCTTTATCATCTTTAAATGCAGGGTCTATCTTATCAGACCCTTCTGGAGCGTATGGTTCTAACATTCCTTGGTCATCTGCAACTAGCAAGCTTGTGGCAGCAATCCCCCATACAATATCTGCTTGAGGATTATCTTTTTCTGCTAATAGTCTTGCTGTTATATCTCCTGTTGATGCTCTAACAACATTTAATTTAATATCTGGGTATTTTTCTTTAAATGTAGCTAAATATGGGTCTATACTGTCTTCTTCGATTGCTGTGTAAACTGTTAAATCACCTTTTGTTTTACTATCAGACTTTGAGTCTCCACCTGATGAGGCAGTGCTACATCCTGTTATTACACTCAATAAAAGTGTTGATAATACTCCTAAAGAAACTAGCTTCTTAAATTTCATCTTTACCTCCCCTATGCAACATCTTTTTGTTGCCATTTTTGTGTATTATTTTTTAATTTTTTTGTTACGAATTCATAGCAAAGTCTTACTATTATATTTGTTAAAAGCACTAATACTGCCATAGCTGCTGATGGTCCTATATATCCTATCTCATCTAACTTCAATATGGATATTGATGCAGTCTGAGTCTGAGGAGTATATAAAAATATTAATGCTGAAACAGTAACCATTGAATTTACAAAATAATATACTACTATCTCAAGTATTGATGTTATAGACATTGGTACTGTGATGTTGAAAAACACTTTATAAAAGGGAATATTTATAGATTTTGCAACTAACTCATACTCTCTATCCAGCATTTTTAGTGACGAATTTGAAGTTATAAAGCAAACAGAGTAAAAATGTACTATATTTACTATGACAAGTATAGCTGTACCACCATATAGGAAATTTAGTGGATTACTTGCTGAGTTAAAAAAAGTTATATATGATATTCCTAGCACTAGACCTGGTAATGCCATTGGTATCATAGATAAAAAGTAAGCTGTTTGTCTTAATCGTGGAAACTTATCTACTTTTTCTATCATGTATGCACTAAAAAACACAAATATAGTTCCAAATATAGCTGTTAATGTTGATATTTTTAAACTGCTTAAATAGGTTTTTAATCCGCTTCCTAAAATACCTTTAAATGTATAATGTTCCATTGTAAAACTTAGGTTATATGGCCATAATTTTATGACTGAACCTATAACTGAAACAAATATCAAAATGAAGATTAATAAAGTTATAAAACTACATGCTATTAAAAATACTCTATCTCTAAATTTGTTTTCTTTAATTTTATAAGGCATAGATTTTGCTGTTATAGTCATTCCTTGTTTTTTACTTGCCACCTTGTCTAATGTAAAAGCTATTAGTACAGGAATCAACATTACCATAGAAACAGTTGCTCCCATTGGTATGTTAAACTGCCCTACTACTTGCTTATATATATCTGTAGCTAACACATTATAGTTTCCTCCGACTACTTTTGCTGCTCCAAAGTCTGTAAATGCAAGTATAAAGGATACAAAGAAGGAGCTTACTAGTGAGTACTTTATGCCTGGAATTGTAATTTTAAAAAACTTTTTAAAATCACTAGCCCCTAAGCTATCTGCTGCTTCATAAAGTCTATAATCTGCCATTGAAAGAGCAACGGATAGTATTAAAAAAGCTTGTGGAAATGTAAACAGTATTTGAGAGACAATTATTCCTAATGGTCCATATAATGGTATCTCAAATCCCATTGTTGTAAATATTCCTTTATTTCCAAACAGGTATATAAGTGAAATACCATATAACATAGTTGGTGCAAAAAGGGGAAACATTCCCATAGTTTTAAAAAAATTCTTAAATTTTATATTTGTTCTTGTTATTGCATATGAATAGATAAATGCTAAACATAGTGATATTAAAGATGAAACTGTAGATACAAAAATTGAATTTTTAAATGATGCTATAAGACTTGGATTTTCAGCATATTTACTAAAATTTGAAATACCTATGAAGTTTCCACTTGTATCTAAAAATGCATTTTTTAATAATGATACTAAAGGAAACAATATAAATACTATTAGTATAATTAGCGAAAAAATTAAAAAACATTTTTGTATTGTACTATCACTTATCCTTCTTTTGTTTTTTGTTGTTATCATTTATTCACCCCTAGCTATTAAGCACATCCCTCTGATTTATATTCTACAATTCCTTCTTTGGGAATTTTAAAATTTATTTTAGACCCTATACATAGTTTCATTTGTTCTGCAACTTTTGAAACTATATCTAATTTTATTTTCTTAGAACAATACTCAACTGTAATTCTATAGTTAAATCCTCTAAATTCAATATCTAAAATCTCTCCAACTTTGATATCATTGTCTTTAGAACCTCTATTAAATTCTACTTTTATATCTTCTGGTCTGATAGCTATCTTATTAATACCATCATCTATAAAGTTTATTGTCCCTATAAAATCAGCTACAAAAGGGGTCTCTGGATTTTTATATATTTCTTTTGGAGTCCCAACCTGTATTATTTCTCCACTATTCATAACAACCATTTTATCCGCCAAGCAAAGTGCCTCTTCTTGGTCGTGAGTTACCATTATAGTAGTAATACCCAGTTTTCTATGTAAGCTTCTAATCTGTTCCCTAAGTTTCAATCTTACTTTTGCATCCAATGCAGATAATGGTTCATCAAGAAGTAAAAAATCTGGCTCTAGAGCAATTGCACGAGCTAGTGCGACTCTCTGTTGTTGCCCTCCTGATAATTGAGAGGGATACTTTTTCTCATATCCACTTAATTCTACTACCTCTAAAACTTCATTAACTTTCTTATCAATATTAGATTTATTTATATTTTTATTTTCTAAGCCAAAAGCTATGTTTTTGTAAACAGTCATATTTGGAAATAGTGCATATGACTGAAAAACTATACCAAAATTTCTACTTTCAGGTGGTGAGTTTGTCATATCCTTATCGTTTATTATTATTTTTCCATCATGTTTGTCTTCAAGCCCTGCAATTATCCTAAGCAATGTACTTTTCCCACATCCACTTGGTCCCAATAAACAAATAAACTCTCCTTTTTCAATATCAATAGATATGTCTTTTAGCACTTTAGCTTGTCCATAACTTTTACTTACATCTTTAACTTGTAAAAAAGACATTTATAAAACCCCTCCTAAGGCTAACCTAAACTTAAATAAATCTTCTCTATTTAAGCTTTTACTTCCTAGATCACACTCATGCTGAGAGTAAAGCCCATGATAATCTGAGCCTCCTGTAACAACTAAGTTGTATTTCTTAGCATAAGAAAGTGACTCTTTTTCTAAGTCTTTATTGTGAGATGGATGATACACTTCTATCCCATCTAATCCAACATTCACCATATCTTCAATAGCATTAAAATTGTCCATTTGCCCAGGATGAGCTAGTACGCAAATTCCACCAGAACTTTTTATAGCTCTTATTGCATCTTTATAATCTACATATTTTAAAGATACATACGCCTTACCATTTCCTCTATGAAACAACTCTTTATATAAACTTGAATATATTTTATCTGTGTATCCTTTATCTATAAGTGCTTTCATTATATGTTGTTTAAATATTCCAGTCTTTGATGAATATTTCTTTACATCTTCTAGAGATATTTTATATCCTAAATCTATAATTTTATTTACCATCTTAACAGATGCTTTATGTCTATCACAAACCATTGGATTACATAAATTTTTTATTTCTTGACTATTTAAATCTATGTTATAGCCCAAGATATGAACTCTTTTTCTGTTTTTATAATCGTATGCTGATATTTCTATACCTGGTATTATAGTTATTCCATAATTTTCTCCCAATATGATAGCTTCATCTAATCCAGACAATGTATCATGATTTGTTATTGCTAAAACACTTATATTATTTTCTGATGCTCTCTTAATTATTTCTTCTGTAGTGAAGTTATTATCTGATATGCTTGTATGACAATGTAAATCTGTTAACAATCTTTATACCTCCCTTTTATAAACTGTTTTTCCATTTACAATAGTATTTACAACTCTTGGATACTCACTATCAATATCCAATAAAACTAAATCCGCTTTTTTATTTTCTTTTATGCTACCTCTTTCACCATATATACCAACTGCTTTAGCTGGATTTGAAGTAAATAGGTTAACTGCTTTATTTAGATTGTTAGTTTCTTGTGCAACTATGCACATGGACTTTATCATTGCTGATGGAAGATAGTCTGAACAAACAATATCACAACAGTCTTCCAATATAGCATCCATTGCCTTTAAGTTGTTATTATGAGATTTCCCTCTTACAATATTTGGGGCACCTAGACAAGTTAAAACACCCAATTTCTTTGAATATTTTGCAACTTCAAGAGTTATAGGAAATTCAGATACATTAACTCCTATATTTTTTATAAAATCCATTTTTTCTAACGTATCATCATCATGTGATGCAACATTTATATTTTTAGTTTTTGCCACTCCTATGACACTGGCTATTTTATTCCAATCTAAATTATCATGTAAATCTACTAAGTCATCTAACCATGTATCTACATAATTTTCTGTTACTCCCCATACCTTAGTAGCATACTCTCTATAGAACTTTGGATTTGTATACTGACCTTGTCCTGGAGAATGGTCCATTATAGATAAATAGTCTATTTTATCTTCTTCTAACAACTCTGACACCTTCTCTAAACCTTCATGGTATAACACTTCATACCTTAAGTGAACTTTATGATTTATATTCTTACTATTTATATTTTTGTACGAATCGATATTTTCAATCATTTCCAAAGAATTATCAATACTTCTAACTCCTACTCCATCACCCAAAGATATAGAATGATAAACTGTTGTTATTCCATTTGCAGGTAGTTTTTTATCTAGTTCATAAAATGCCATATTAAATGGTAATAATGTACTTGGTCTTGGCTCTATTTCCTTTTCAATAGCATCACTATGAATATCTATGATACCAGGTATAACATATAAGTTTTTTGCATCTATTATTTCATCTATCTCATTGAAATCTAGTAAATAATCAATCTTATCATTTGAGACTTTCTTTATTGTATCTCCTGCTATAATTAAATGGCCATTTTCTAATATTTTATCTTCCAATACAATATTTGCATTATGAATTAATTTTACCATCTAAGCTACCCCACTTTCACTTATAGTGCCTTTTGTCATAGTAAATGTTTTATCTATAACGGTCTCCATAAATTCTATATCATGAAATATCCCTATCATTGTAGTTCCTTGATTTTTAAGTTCCAACATTTTTTCTTTTACGTATATTTTAGATTGATTATCAAGTGATGCAGTTGGTTCATCAAGTAACAAAAGCCTAGGTTTTTTGACCATAGCTTGTGCTAGATTTAATCTTAATTTTTCTCCGCCAGAAAAATTATTCGGATAAGCATCCCACAAGTTTTCCTTTATTTCAAACTGAGTTAGTATATCTTTTGCCATATCATATGCACAATCTTTTTCAAATCCACTCTCAATTAAAGAATGTACTACTAGCTCAATAGCCGTTATTCGTGGAAGTGTTTTTAAAAACTGTGATACATATCCTATTTCCTTTTTTCTAAGATTTATCATTTCTCTGTCACCAATTGTAGATAAATCTATCTTTCCATATATTTCTGAGTTAAATATTATTTCTCCAGTCGTTGGGATATATGTTTTATAAATACTTTTTAATATAGTAGACTTTCCCGCTCCAGATTTTCCTATTATTCCTAAAAATTCACCTTTGGAAATTGTAAAATTTATTTCACTACACGCTTTTATAGTTTTATTTAATGCATGTAATTCAAAATCTTTGCTAAAATTATTTACTTCAAGTATAATTTCTTCCATTTTATTTAAAACCCCCATTTTACTTATTTACAAATATTATTTATAGTAGTGAATTTATAAGTTGCTGAGTATATGGATGCTGTGGGTCTTCCATTATTTGGTCTGTTAAACCAGATTCGATTACACTTCCATTTTTCATAACAATTGTCCTATCAGCAAGCATTTTTATAACATCAAAGTCATGAGATACTACTATCATAGAGATTTTAAGCTCTCTTTGTATTTCCCTTATTAAATCTAATACCTCAGCTTGTACAGAAACATCCAGTCCTGTTGTAACTTCGTCTAATAAAAGTATTGGAGGATTATTAGAAAGTGCTTTTGCTATTTGAACTCTTTGTTGCATTCCCCCACTAAAATATTTCGGTTTGTGGTCTATTCTTTCTACAGGTATATTAGTCTTTACTAGAAGCTCTTTAGCCCTATCTCTTATTTTCTCAACATTATATATATTAGCCATTAATAATTTCTCTGCTATATTCCCACCACTACTAAAATTCAAATTTAAACCAAGGTGGGGATTTTGATATACAATACCCATAAAATGATTCTTTATGTACCTCTTTTTTTGGTCTGAGAGTTCTAATATATTTGTACACTTGTCATAATTTGACATGTACACTTCTCCACTATTTGCATTCTCTTGAAAAAACAAAATCTTTAACAATGTACTTTTTCCTGAACCAGATTCTCCAACAATACCAAGAACTTCTCCTTCATAAAGTTCAAGATTTACATTATTACATGCAACTATAGAACCACAATATTTACATATATTATTACTTTCATATCCTGTACTCTCAAAACAATTTTCACATCCATCTCCATAAATAAGATTAATATTTTTTCCTATTAACACTTGTTTATCTATATTTTCTATTTTTTTGTCTTCGCCTAGTTTTGCACTACTCATTCCAAGCACCTCCAATTGCCACATCTACGCCATCATTTCTTAACCTAACTTTTTCACAATAACTTGTATCAGAACAGCTATAGTACTTTTCATTAGTATCACCATCATATACTTCATCTAGAAATGTATTTGAACTTTTACATAAACTACAATGTTTTCCTTCAAATTTTTCCTCTTCAAATTTATAGTCATCAAATTCTAAAGGTTCTACCTTTGTGTATGGAGGTATAGCGTATATTCTCTTTTCTCTACCTGCACCAAATAAAAATAAGTTATCTGACATGTTTAATTTCTTTATATCAAATCTTGGTATTGGCGATGGATTCATTAAATATCTATCATTTACTTTACATGGATACTCTGCTGCTATTGATATATCATCAAATTTAACTATATCTTCATACAGATATACCCACATCCTACTATAATCTTCTTCTGAATGCATTCTTCTTGTCTCTACTTCACTAGGCTCTACTATTCTAAGTGTCTCTGGTATTGGCACTTGAAATATCAGTATTTGATTAGACATTAATTTTTCTTCTGGTATTCTATGTCTTGTTTGAATCAATGTAGATTTTAATGTATCTTTTGTAGTTTCTACATTACTTACACTTGAAATAAAATTGCTTATATTACAAGCATTTGTAGAATCATCACTTCCTTGGTCAATCACTTTTACTACATCACTTTCACCAAGCAATGATAGGGTTAGTTGTAGTCCTCCAGTCCCCCATCCCTTAG
Organism: Clostridioides sp. ES-W-0018-02; assembly: GCF_020658175.1. Lineage (NCBI taxonomy): Bacteria > Bacillati > Bacillota > Clostridia > Peptostreptococcales > Peptostreptococcaceae > Clostridioides > Clostridioides sp. ES-W-0018-02. The sequence goes on from NZ_JACVVY010000008.1 coordinate 117,235, forward strand.
CAATAGGTAATTCTCTTGAACCAAAAGGTACTTGATAACCAGGTATTGAAACTGCTTTTAGTATTTTTCTTCGGATTTCTTTTTTTGTATTTTCATCTAAAAAACCATAGTTATATATCACTTAATTTCCCTCCATATCCTATTTTATTCTTTCTACATCTGCTTTAAAATCTACATAGTGAGGAAGCTTAAAGTGAGATATAAACCCTAATGAATCTATACCATCTATATGAAGTAATACAAATTCTTCATCTTGGGCTAATTTTTCACTATTTGGTTCCAAAGATTTATCTAGTATAGCCATAGATATAGCCTTATTTTCATTATTTCCCATACAAAGACCATATCCTAAAGACATTTTATTTATATCTCCCGATTTATTTTTAGAATTTTCAGACTTACTTTGTGATGCTTTTGATACTATTTCACACTCAGTAACTAACATTTCTCCGATTGTTATTTGCTCATCTTCATAAATAGGATGTTTTATTTTTATATATACATCTCCTGTCCTAAGTTCACTTATATATGGATGTTCATCACCAAAACCTCTTACAATAGAATAAGCAAACCCTGATACGGCTCCACTTTCACCTCTAGTAAGTGCCTGCAATTTAGCTGACCTAGAAACTGGAAATCTTAGGCTGTTTCTTGTAATATCATCTATTACTTCTTCTAATTTATCTTCATAAGTATCCTCTTCCAACAAATTCTCTTTTCTAAATATATTAGATACTTTTGTGAATTTAGGTATTTCATTCACTTTTTCTAAGTCATTTATATAGTTAGCTTTAAAATCTCTATTTTTTTCTTCATCTTCTTTAAGCAACTCTACATTTAGTATTCTATTTTCATAATCTCTAGTTGCTCCAAGATACTGCCCTCCTGGTATATCTTTAAATGTAGCTGATATTCTTCTACCTATTCTCATTTCTTCTGTATTTATAGGTTCTGAATAGGTTACTCTAGGCATTGTTGACCTTAATGCTCTTATATAGAAAGATGCTTCTAATATATCACCTTGAGCCTGTTTTATAGCTAATGCAGATAATTCCTTATTGTATAGACTTCCTTCAGAAATCACTTTGTCCACAGCATAAGACATTTGCTCTTTAATTTGTTTTACATCTATTGGTAGGCTTTCTCCTTTTATTCTATAAAATTCAAGTATATTTTTAGCCTGTAATATAGCTTCTTCTCCACCTTTAACTGCCACATAAGCCATTATTATAATACCTCCCAACTTAATTTTGATGACCTTGGTATAAATGCAAGTTCTCCTTTGTTATCTATTAAAATCAAATCTGCCCCTGTCGGATAGTCTTTATTTATCATAAGTAATCTTTCTAAGAATTCTTGTTTAACTCCATCTATATATAAATTCTTTTTAGATTTTATACCAGGACCACTTAAATAAAGTCTTATGAATTTATCTTTATAATCTGTTGATAGTTCATTTACTTGGTGTATTATAGTTGTACTTTCATCAGGATATTCAAAAGAACCTATTTTAATTTGTAGTATATCTAATTCTGAATTAATATCTAAAAACAGATAATCTGATTTATTGTAATTTACTTGGTTTGACATTGTCAGCGCTCTTATATTTTTTATATCTTCTTTAGTACAGTTTTCTATATAGAAGGTAACTTCTTGGTCTAATAAAGTAATTGCTATACCAATTGCTCCATTTGATAATTTTGTATTATTTTCTATATTTATATTATTGATGTTATTTAATTTCCCAGGAAATGAAGCACTATCTAGCAACTTTCTATATATTTCTTGCGTGTAACTTACCATGATTCTCCTCCTACTTAATCCATAGTATTGAATTGGACTTTTGTTTTATTAATTAAACTAAATTCATTAATAAGTTCTTGCTCATATCTTAAACTTTCTTCACAGATACTTTTATTTATGTAGTTCTTTAATTCATCAAATTTATTATTATTGCTATGTAAAACTGCATCTATAGTTGCCAAGCAAATAACTTTTTTTTCATTATTTTCTGCAACTATACCATAACCTAAGCTTTCATCTACCTTAACACTACACTCTGTAACTAGTATTTCTCCTAAATTAAATGTAGTATTTTTTACACTTTCGTTGGCTCTCACCATCACTGTAGCTAAGCTAGGGGCTTTAATTATAGAAATGCTTGATGTATTTTTTATCATTAAATATATTTGCTCTAATTTCTCATAGTTCATATTTATCAATATCTTAGTACTATCAACTGTATGCAAAATTTTGCCTCCTTAATCTTTCCTTTATTTACTTATTTCTAAGAATATAATATACAATCTAAGTTAAATGGATATTATGTTTGAGTTAATTCTAGTGAATATCTTGTAAATTCTTTTTTAACAATGTTAAGAAGTATGTTGTAAAACTAATAAAAAATTATAATATTACAAATAGAAAAAGCATACCATTCAAACTGAATGGTATGCTTTTTCTATATTTATAACTATTATTTTTGTATAATTGTAAATTTTATTTTTAATTTACTTATTTTATATTAAAGAACTTCTTCGCATTTTCTTTAGTAATTTTACACACTTCCTCATAAGATATTCCTTTTTCTTGAGCTATTTTATCTGCAACAAAAGCTACTTGAGAAGGATTATTTCTCTTTCCTCTATGTGGTTCTGGTGACATATATGGTGAATCAGTTTCTATAAACAGTCTTTCTAGAGGTATCTCTCTTACAACTTCTCTAGTTTTTTTATTATTTTTAAAAGTAACTGTTCCTGGAATTGATATATAGCATCCCATTTTAACATATTCTCTAGCTAATTCCACATTACCACTATAACAATGAAGCACACAACCTATTTCAGGACTCTTAGTGTTTTTTATTATCTCAAAAGTATCCGCATGTGCATCTCTATCATGTATTATTATTGGAAGCTTTAACTCATTAGCTAGTTCAATTTGTTTCTTAAACCACTCTTTTTGCTCTTCTCTTGGAGAATAATCATAATAATAATCTAACCCAATCTCTCCTATAGCCACAACCTTTTCATTTTCAGTTGCAAGTCTTCTTAGAGTGTCTATTGCTGTATCATCTAGTTTTGATACATCATGTGGATGTACCCCAACTGCCGAATATATAAAGTCATATTTTTTTGATAGTTCAATTGCTGTTATAGAAGTTTCTATATCTGCTCCTGGATTTACAACCAAATCTACACCTTTTTCTTTTAATGAACCAATAAGTTCATCTCTATCTTCATCAAAACTTTCATCATTTAAATGTGCATGTGAGTCAAATAACATTTTTTATCTCCTTACTGTTTAATTGCCTATTAGCGAACCTCGCATCCATCCTTGGCACCTTGTGTAAATGGTAGAACATAAGGGTCACCATCATCTCCTGCTGCTAATATCATCCCTTGAGATTCTACACCTCTTAACTTAACTGGTTTTAAGTTACATACCACTGTAACCTCTTTACCAACTAAATCTTCTGGTTTATAGTATTCAGCTATTCCAGACACTATTTGTCTTGTTTCTGGTCCAATCTTAACTTGTGATACTAATAATTTATTTGCTTTTGGATGCTTTTCACAACTTATTATTTTTCCTACTCTAAGCTCTATTTTATCCAAATCATCAATAGTAATTTCTTCTTTATGCTCTAAAGGTTTTTCTTCTACTGGAGGTTTCCCAGAAAACATTTTAGTTAATTCTTCTATTTCTTTTTCTACATCTAGTCTTGGGAATAAAGGTTCGCCTTTAAACACTTTTACGTTTTCTCCAATAAGACCAAATGTCTTTGTGCTTTCCCATGTAGTTATATCATCTTGACCTTGTATTCCTATATGTGCATATATCTTATTAGCAGTTTCATTCATTATAGGATTTATTAGTGTTGCAATTATTCTTATAGATTCACATAAATTATATAAAACTGTATCTAATTCATCTTTTTTACTTTCATCTTTAGCAAGTACCCAAGGCATAGTCTCATCTATATATTTATTAGTTCTTCTAACTAGTTTCCATACACTCTCTAATGCTTCATGGAATTGCATTTTATCCATTTCAGCCTCAAAATTTTCTCTAGTTGATACAGCTTGCTCTTTTAAATCAGCATCAAAATCAGTTGAAGTTTTTACTGTTGGTATTATACCACCGTTGTATTTTTCAACCATTGCTACAGTTCTACTTACTAAGTTTCCTAAATCATTTGCTAGGTCATAATTTATTCTTGTTACAAAATTTCTATGAGTATAACTTCCATCTTGACCAAATGCAAACTCTCTTAATAAGAAATATTTAAGAGTATCTATTCCATATCTTTCTATTATTGGCTCTGGATAAACAACATTACCCTTTGATTTACTCATTTTATCATCAGCAAACAATATCCATCCATGACCAAATACTTGTTTTGGAACTTCTAAACCTAAAGCCATTAAAAGTGCTGGCCATATTATTGTATGGAATCTCACTATCTCTTTACCTACTATTTGAACATTTGCAGGCCAATATTTTTTAAATTCTTCATCATTATCTGTCATATATCCTAATGCTGTTATATAGTTACATAAAGCATCTACCCATACATAAATTACATGCTTTTCATCAAAAGGAACTTTTATTCCCCAGTCAAAAGTTGTTCTTGTTACACTTAAATCTTCTAGCCCTTTATCTAAGAAATTTGCCACCATTTCATTTTTTCTAGCAGCTGGGAAACAGAAACTATCGTCTTTAAATAACTCTTTTAATCTATCTTCATATTTAGATAGTCTAAAGAAATAAGATTCTTCTTTTACTAAGTATGTTTCTCTTCCACAATCAGGACATTTGTTTCCTTCTAATAGCTGTGATTCTGTCCAGAAACTCTCACAAGGAGTACAATATCTACCTTCATACTCTCCTTTGTATATATCACCTTGTTCATATAACTTAGTAAATATTTTTTGTATTATATCTGTATGTCTTTTTTCTGTTGTTCTTATAAAATCGTCATAAGATATATCCATAGTATTCCATAATGCTTTTATATCTTTTATCATTCCATCAAGGTATTCTATTTCTGACATTCCTTGTTCTATTGCTTTCTTTTGTATTTTTTCACCATGTTCATCTGTTCCTGTCAAAAACTTTACATCATATCCACAGAAACGTTTAAATCTAGCTATTGTATCTGCAGCTACTGTTGAGTAAGTATGACCTATGTGTAATCCTCCACTTGGATAGTATATTGGTGTTGTTACATAAAAACTCGGTTTGCTCATATTACTTACCTCCTAATTTTTTATCGTTCATAATTATATATATTTCATTTAAAATAATAAAAAATCGCCTCCTATGATTTAACATAGGGGCGAGATTATTCACGGTACCACCCTAATTCATCTATAACGATTATGTTTCACATGAAATGTAGAAATTAACTTTATAGATACCTTAGTAGACTATAACGTGCCCAACCGTTTTACCCTAGCATATATGCTCAGATAAAAAGCTCCAAGACCATCTTCAATAAATCTTTTTACACTAGCTTTCACCTAACCTAGCTCTCTGATAGAAAAAATCCTTATCTACTCTTCTTTTCATAGCTTATAATTCATATTACAATTTATTTCTATATAATCACTATATTATAAAATTTTTCCCACATTGTCAACAAATTATACAAATATTACATAGCAAATAAAAACTGCTGCTATAACTCCTGCAACATGACTAATCATAGCGCATGACAATGTATGTCTAGTATTTTTTATCTTTAAACTCCCATAATAGATTGCCATTGTATAAAAAATAGTCTCAGAAGAGCCTACAATTGTAGCACCCATTTTTTCTACTAAACTGCCTATTCCAACTCTATGTGCAAGTTCGCTATACATTCCCAAGGCACCACTTCCAGATAAAGGTTTTACACTTATTAAACCTATTAATTCTTTTGGTATACTCATCATATTTGCTATTGGTGTAAATAACCATTCTAACATATCAAGGCCTTTACCAGTTTTAAATATTCCTATTGCTAAAAATATACCTATTATATAAGGTAAAATATCCCATGCAGCCTTTAAACCATCAATTGCTCCTTTTACAAAACTATCATATACATCTATTTTTTTATATTTACCATAAACTACTATGTACAAAATTATTACTGGTATAAGTAAGTTTGAAAATACTTCCATATATCTACATCCCCTTTATCTATATCTTCTTTGAAAAAATTTACATGTTATTATTGCTATTGCTGTAGATATTATGGTTGCAAATAAAGTTGTAAAAATTATTTCACTTGGGTTTTGAGCTCCCATATCCATTCTTAATTTAATTATAGTAAATGGAATTATCTGTATAGATGATATGTTTATTACCATAAACATAATCATATCATTGGTAGCTGTATCTTTTTTGTTATTTAAAGTCTGAAGCTCACTCATTGCTTTTAAGCCAAATGCTGTTGCACCATTACCAGCACCCAACATGTTCAAGGCAATATTCATAACTATATAAGACATTGCTTTGTGACCTTTTGGAATAGAAGGAAACAATCTTCTCATTATAGGATTTAATTTCTGACCTATTTTTTCAATCAAGCCTGACTCTTTTGCAATATTCATTATACCCATCCAGAGTGCCATAATACCAGCTAGACTTATTGCAAATTCTATACCTTTTGATGTTTCACTCAATATAACTTTATTTAATTCTCCCATATTTTTAGAAATCAAACTTCCTATTATTCCTATTGATACCATGTAAAACCATATTTTTCCTATTATAATCAACCTCCTCTTTAAATAATTTTATGATAGTTAGGTAATACTTTATACTTGAAAGTTGTACTATATTATGTTTTAGTATAAGTGTGGGAGTTTTTATAATTTTTAATATTTAATAATAATTAAGGAGAGAAATAATGAGAAATCTAACACTTCTTACTGATTTATATCAGCTTACTATGTTAAATGGCTATTTTGAAAAAAATATTCACGAAGACATTGTTGTATTCGATATGTTTTTTAGAAAAAACGCTTGTGATGGAGGGTATACTATAGTTTGTGGTATTGATCAGGTTGTTGAATACATAGATAACCTTCATTTTTCAGATGAAGATTTGGAGTACTTAAAAAGCTTAAATTTATTTTCTGACAAGTTTTTAAAATTTTTGAAAGAGTTTAAGTTTACAGGAGATATTTATGCTGTTGAAGAAGGGACTATAATGTTCCCTAATGAGCCATTGATTACTGTTAAAGCACCCTTGTATCAAGCTCAACTTATTGAAACAGCATTGTTGACAATAGTCAATTTTCAATCTCTTATTGCTACGAAAGCATCTAGAGTTTGCTTTGCAGCTCAAGGAGATACTGTACTTGAATTTGGATTACGTCGTGCACAAGGTCCAGATGCAGGTATATATGGAGCTAGAGCTGCTGTAATTGGTGGCTGTTCTGGAACTGCAAACGTATTAGCTGGAAAGATGTTTGATGTTCCTATAATTGGTACACATGCTCATAGTTGGGTACAAAAATTTGATACTGAGCTTGAAGCATTCCAAGCATATGCTGATGTTTATCCAGATAAATGCCTACTACTTGTGGATACTTATGATGTATTAAATAGTGGTGTACCTAACGCAATAAAAGTCTTCAAAAATATTTCTGAAAAAGGATACAAACCTATGGGTATAAGACTAGACTCTGGAGATTTAGCTTATCTATCTAAAGAAGCAAAGAAACAACTCGATAGTGCTGGTTTTTCAGATATTAGTATAACTGCATCTAATGACCTTGATGAATACACTATAACATCACTTAAGGCAGAAGGAGCTACTATAAATTCATGGGGAGTAGGTACGAAACTCATTACATCTTTCGATTCACCTTCTCTTGGAGGAGTTTACAAATTAGCTGCATCTTGTGAAAAAGGAACGCTTGAACCTAAGATAAAGATTTCTGAAAATCCAGAAAAAATAAATAATCCTGGTTACAAGAAAGTTATAAGAATATATAACGAGGACAATAAAGCAGAGGCAGATTTAATTATGTTACATGATGAAGTTATAGATGAATCTAAACCTTTAGAAATCTTCCATCCTACATATACATGGAAAACGAAGACGTTTACAAATTATAAAGTTAAAGAGCTTCTTAAGCCATTGTATATAAAAGGAATATGCAAATATAATAAAAAACCTGTTCTTGAAATAAGAAATCATGTACAATATGAATTAAGTACTATCTGGGAACAATACAAAAGACTTTCGAATCCACACATTTACAAGGTTGATTTATCTAGAGATCTTTGGTATTTAAAAACAAAAATGATAGATTCTAAAAAAGTTTTATAGGCATTAATTATTTTTATTTAAGGGGGACTGTTTATTTATGGATGTTACAGATTACAGAATCATAGAAATTTTACAGGATGATGGGAGAATTTCTATGAAGGACTTAGGAAAAATAGTTGGTTTAACTTCTCCTGCAGTTTCAGAAAGAGTCAAGAGATTAGAAGAATCTGGTGTTATAGAAGGATATAAAGCAATTGTTAATCCAGATTCATTAGGTAGAGTTATAAAAGCGTTTATTCACATATCTCTTCCAAGTAATGGATATACAGAATTCATTGAGTCTGCTGGAAAGGACCCTAGAATTGTAGAATGTCACCACATAACAGGTGATGATTGCTTACTTTTAAAAGTTATTGTAAAAGATATGTATGAATTAGAAAACGTGATTGATACTATAAAGAAAATAGGTTCTACCAAGACATCTGTTATATTATCAACACCGATACAAGCAAAATCAATATTGTAAGATAAATTGAACATTAATGGTTTATTCGCTAATACACCATTAAATATTTTTAATAAAATTTTAAGTTTTGATGTAAAAAAAGTTGTCTTTTTTAATTCTATTAAAGACAACTTCTTTTAGGTTTTTAAAGTTTGTATATTTTAAATTTAAATCAATTGTATAAGTCTTAAATTATATTAACTAACTTTATACATTTGTATAATTACTCTTATATAAGTAATTTGTTAGAATATATTCCATATAGGTCTTTAATACACCTACTTCTTCATCCTTGCCTAATAATTTTATAGTAGATACTATATCTGCATATCCAAGTAATATTATACCTATAGTATCTTCATCTACTAAATTAAATACATTAGCTAACTCTTTTTTACTCAAATCATTTTTCTTATATAAAGATAAAAGTGTCATATGATATCTTACATATTTACTTATAAGTTTATATGTCTGTATTGATAACTCTAAATTTGTACCCATATTATTTACTATTTGTGCACCTATTTTTTCATGATTTGTAAAATGAACTCTACCTGTTTCATCTAAAGTTACACTATCTGGCTTTCCTATATCATGTAAAAAGATTCCTAACTTTAATGCTTGTGACTTATTTATTTCATCATCAATATATAAATTCAAATAATTTGACACATGTTCTCTCAAATGATTTGGAAAAAATTCTTTGTCATTTAGCACTACTTCTAATTCTTTTAATGCATTTATAGAATGTTCAAAACAGTTAACAACATGATATTTACATTCTCCTACAGATTTCATTGCTTTTACTTTAGGGATTGCTTTTTCTAGTTCATTCTTTTTATCCAACTCTATAAACGTTTTATGTGTATCTTTCCTTTTTAAACTCTCTATTATAATTTTTCCTATTTCCATAAAATCACCTCAGATTCAGGTTTTATAAATCCAGAACTTGTTTATAAACAATATCCTTTTTTAATTTTCTATCTTTACAAACTACTTTTATTGCATCTTTTTTGTTCATACCACTTTCAATTAACTTTAAAACATATTCTCTATCTGTAAGAGCATCATAATCTCTTTTTTCTGATTTTTCACCATAGAAACCTTCTACTATTAATACAAACTCTCCTCTTACTTCGTTTTCTTCAAATATTTTTATAACAGTTTCTATATCTTCTCTTATTATCTCTTGATATTTTTTTGTGAGCTCTCTATTTACAGAAATTTTTCTATTTCCAAGAATTTTAAGCATATCTTTTAGTGTATCCTTCAATCTATGTGGTGATTCATAAAAAATTATAGTTCTGCTTTCCTCTTTTATTTCTTCTAGCTGTTGTCTTCTAACTTTTTTATCTCTATCCAAAAAACCTTCAAAAACAAATTTATGTGTATCCATACCAGAGCCAACCAACGCTGTTACAAATGCTGTTGCTCCTGGTAATACTTCTATCTCTATATTATTTTGTATGGACTGTCTTATTATCTCTTCTCCTGGGTCAGATATACCAGGCATACCTGCGTCACTTATTAAAGCTATGTTTTCTCCATCAATTAATTTATTGATTAAATAATCGCCTTTTGAATCTTTATTGTGCTCATGATAGCTAGTCAAAGGTTTTGAGATTTCAAAATGATTTAAAAGCTTTATACTGTGTCTTGTATCTTCTGCCGCAATTAAATCTACTTCTTTTAAGATTCTTAAAGTCCTATACGTTATATCCTCTAAATTTCCAATTGGTGTTGGACATATGTACAATTTTCCACTCATCTATAACTCTCCTATATCTTCATTATTATATATTGATTTTAATTCTTCTGTATAATTACCATCTTCTCCATAGACATATAGTGGGTCTAATATCTTAAGCTCTGGTCTGCCATCTTTTACAAATTGAACCAAAACCAAATTAGGTGCTTTTTTAGGTCTTGGATGAACAAACTGAATAACTTTTGGCTCTAATCTGTATTTTCTCCCTAAAGTTATTATATCAACCAATCTTGTTGGTCTATGTATCATGAAAAATTTACCTCTAGGCATAACTAATCTGGATGCGGTCCTTATTACATCCTCTAGATTACACTTTACTTCATGTCTTGATATTGCTTTTTTATCATTTGGATTTTTTATACCATCAATATGCATATATGGAGGATTTGATGTAACTACATGATATCCATTAACTTCCAAAACTTTGTCTATTGATTTTATATCTCCATTTATAATTTCAACTCTTTCTTCCAAATTGTTTAGTTTTATAGAACGAGTTGCCATTTCATATACATCATCTTGTATTTCTACACCAATAATTTTCTTAGCTTCACTTTTACCTGCAATTAGAACTGGTATAATTCCTGTACCAGTGCCTAAATCAACAACTTTAGCATCTTTTTTTACTTTTGCAAAATTAGCTAATAAAACAGCGTCTATACCAAAACAAAACCCATTAGTATCTTGTATAATTTTAAGACCTTTTAATTGTAAATCGTCGATTCTCTCTGAATCTTTTAATTGTATGCCCATATATAACTCTCCTCAAATATTAGTAGCTCTAAGCATTAATTGCTTTAAAAAAGGTAGGAGAAGCCCTACCTTAAATTTAATCTTCTAATTTCTTTAACTCCTTTAGTGTAGCTTCATCTAATCCATCATTGCCCTTGCATTTACCACCACAGCCCTCACACTTTTTAGGCTCTTTAAGTATTTTTATATCTTCTCTTGTATATATTTTTACTGTTTTGTCTTGGAATTCCACTTTGATTTGTTCTAGCAAAGGATTTACCTCTACAACTTTTCCTTTTCCATCATCTGATTGCACCAATGCACCTACAACAGGCATTTTTTCTATTGCTTCACTATATACATCATGTTCATATTTTAAGCAACAGAATAATCTTCCACATATACCAGATATCTTTGTTGGATTTAAAGATAAGCTTTGGTCTTTTGCCATTTTTATTGAAACTGGTTGAAAATCACCTAACCAAGAAGAACAGCAAAGCTTTCTACCACAAGGTCCTAGACCTCCTATAGACTTTGCCTCATCTCTAACACCGATTTGTCTAAGTTCTATTCTAGTCTTAAATATGGCAGCTAAATCTTTTACTAATTCTCTAAAATCTATTCTACCTTCTGCTGTAAAGTAAAAAATCAATTTATTTCTATCAAATGTATATTCGCAATCTATTAAAAACATTGTTAACTCATGTTCTTTTATCTTTTGTTGACATAATTCAAAAGTCTCTTTTGCTTTTTCCTTATTTTCTAAATATATTTTCTTATCTTCTTCTGTAGCTATTCTTATAATTGGCTTTAAAGGAGAAACTAATTCGCTCTCGTCCATTTCTTTTGGCCCAACCACTACTTTACCATACTCTAAACCTCTTGCAGTTTCTACAACTACATCCATATCTTGCTCTATATTAAAATCAACAGGGTCAAAATAATATATTTTCCCCGCACTTTTAAACCTAATTCCTACTATTTTTATCATTTAATCACCTCGTATATATTTAAAGACATAACTTGTATGCTTATATTGAAATTACAATTACTTTTAATTTTAGTCTTTGTACCTTCTATTATATCAATAATTTTAGATAATTGAGAATAACTAATTTTTCCACTCATGTTTTGGATAAAAACTAGCTTATCTATATTTATTAACATATCTCTATTTACATTTTCTTTTAATAAAATAATGTCTCTAAAATAGTTTATCATAATATCCAATAAACTTATAATCTGATTTCTATATTTCTCCATGTTATTTGGTATATTTAGAATCTCTACTATATTTTTATCTAGCATTATTTGGATATATTGTTGTATATCGTCCCTCATTACTGAAAACTCAGCCGACTGAGATAAGTCTAAAGCATTTTCAATACTACCTCTTGAAAAAGTGGCCAATATTTGGGCTCTTTCTTCTTCTATGCCCTTATTTATTAAATAAGTTTTTAAATCTGCTATTGGTATAGGCGAAAACTTTATTATGTCACATCTAGATTTTATCGTTTCTAATAATGATTCTTTATTATTTGTGACTAAAATTATTATAGCGTAACTTGGAGGCTCCTCTAATGTCTTTAAAAGGGCATTTTGAGCTTCTACCGTCATCTTTTCAGCATTATTTATTATATATATTTTATAGTCTTTATGAGGTCGTACTACTATATCTGATTGTAAGTTTCTAATCTGAGCTATTTTTATACTATTTCCATCTGGATTTATAAGTACATAGTCTGGACTATTTTCTAGATTTACATAGTCAAGTAACAATTTTGATAGCTCATCAGCAAATTTCTTTTTTCCTATTCCATCTATTCCTTCAAACATATACGCATTATTAAGTTTATTTTTATTTATAGAATTTATTAAATATTTTTTTGCAAAATCTTGTCCTATAATATTTTCAAAATACATATTTATCTCTCCATAGATTTTATTGAATCAAGAACTATTTCATAAACTTCATTATGTATACTTTCAATACTTCTTAATTTATTATTTGAAACACAATTTATTTTTTTCCAATCATATTTATCTGCTATATATAGAGCATTATTATAAGATTTCTTTAAATACTCTATATCACTTTCATGAATATCTTTCTCTTTTTCTCCTGTAATTTTGTTTTTTCTATTCTCCATAAGTTTTTCACTAAACTCAATAGGAACATCTAAAAATACAACACAATCAGGTTGAGGTATTTTAAATAAATTAAATTCATAATCAGCCAGCCAGTTAAGATATTCCTCTCTATCAGCAATGTCCATTTTAGAAGCTTGGTGCACCATATTAGAGGTTGTATATCTATCAGCGATAATTATTCCACCTTTATTATAAAATTCCTCCCAATCGGTTTTAAATGATGCATATCTATCCGCTGTAAAAAAAGTTGATGCTATATATGGGTCTACATCTGAGGCATTTTTACCAAAATCCCCTCTCAAATACATTTTTACCAAAGCAGATGATTGAGACTCATAGTTTGGATATTCTACCTTCTTAATCATATAGCCTTCTTTTTTTAGTCTTTCATATAATTTTTTTGTTTGAGTTGCCTTTCCACTCGCATCTGAACCACTCTCTATAATTATTAACTTACCTCTCATTTTAATATCCTCCATCTAAACATTTTGCCTATTTTAGTATATTATTCAAATAAATTTATATATAAATATTCTATAGATTCTTCATAGTAATCCTACTTTATATATGTTCTAAATCTATTATTTCTATAAAATTTAAAGTCATATCTTTAAGTCCACTTATAACCATACCTTTAGAACTACAAAACTTTAAATAATCTATTATTTCTTTACTTATTATTTCGCCAGGGGATATTATATTTATCCCTGGTGGATATGGTACTATAGATTCTCCACATACTTTACCTATGCTGTCATATATTTTAACACTTTTTTTAGTTTTATAAAATGCTTCTCTAGGTGTTAATATTTTCTGTGGAATATCAACAGGATATTTTATGTTATCTAGTTTTGTAGATTTAAATTCTTTTATTACAATATCATCTAATGCCGTTTCTAAACTAATGAAATCTTGAGTACTATTTCCTATTGTACAGATTAATAGAACGCCATAATAATTAGACAACTCTACCTGTATATTATATTTTTTTCTTAAGATATTTTCTAATTCATATCCTGTTAATCCTATATTTTTAGCAGATATGAATACTTTTGTTTTATCATTTGTACTATATATTTCAAGATTTTTATTAACATTATTTTTGAAATTTTGGATATTATCTAAAAGTTCTTCCATTAATTCCTTGCCTTTATTTTCATATATATCTACAGCTAATTCTAGTGAAGATAATAATAAGTAAGAAGGACTTGAAGATTCAGTAATTCTTAACATGTTTGAAATTTTATCTAAGTCAACTCTATCTTCCTGTACATGTATCATTGATGATTGAGTAAAAGATGGAAGTGTTTTATGAGTACTTTGTATAACCACGTCTGCACCTTGCTCAAGAGCTGTTTTAGGAAGTTTCTCACTAAGTCCTAAATGTGCACCATGTGCTTCATCTACTATTACTACCATATTTTTGCTATGTGCGTAATTACAGATATATTCCAAATCATATGTCATTCCATAGTATGTAGGATATGTAAGCAATATTGCTTTTGCATCTAAGTTTTTATCTATTATATCAATTACATTTATTACATTCACACCTTTTAAAATATTAGTATTTTTGCATATTTCGCAAGGAATATATTCTATATCTACATCACCCAAAATACATCCGTTTATAACAGATTGGTGACAGTCTCTATTCACAATTATTTTACTTTTAGGATTACACACTGACATTATTGCAGATTGGATGCCACAACTGCTTCCATTTATTAAATAATATGTATAATCACTTTTAAATACCATTGCAGTATTTTCTTGAGAGACTTTTATAATTCCTTCTGGGGAATGTAAATTATCTGTCCCTATTATCTCAGTTGTATCCATTTTATACAAATTTTCTAATACATTTATATATCCTAATTTTTCATATATTTTTCCCTTTTTATGTCCAGGCATATGAAAAGATATTACTTCTTTATTTACAATTTCACTCAATTCATTAATTATAAACATATATTACTCCTTTTTCCCTACTGTTACCACTTGTTTGAAAACTTCGATTCCTATCTATTTTACCATTAAAAAAGATACAAATTAATATTTTTATAAAATAAAATACCTCATTCTAAATATTTAGAATGAGGTATTTAATATAAAAAAGTAAAAATTGAATTATTCTCTGTCATCAGACATTAAACTTGGTATTAAATACAATCCAGCTAGACCCACAACAAAGTATATTATTCTACTTATCATTTCATATGTTCCACCGAAAATGCTACCTATTAAATCTGTTCCTAGAATACCAATTGCTCCCCAGTTAAGTGCACCAATTATAGCTAAAACTAAAGCAACTTTCTTCATTCATATCACTCCTTAAGAATTAAATTTTTATGATAATCCATAATTCCTGTGTTTAGTTTTCCCAAAATGAAAAAAGAAATACATAATTTTTTTGTTTTTTTTGACAAAAATAAAAAAAATTACGTGGCTACGTCCTACTCTCCCAGGCAGTTTCCCACCAAGTACCATCAGCGCTAGAGAGCTTAACTTCTGTGTTCGGAATGGGAACAGGTGTATCCTCTCTGCTATTGTAACCACA